>JAYRMR010000096.1:0-1509 GCA_041912595.1 Burkholderiaceae bacterium | reverse complement strand
CGTCTCGCGCATGGGCAGGTTGGTGTAGCCCGCCAGCGGCGAGAGACAGAGGTTTGACGAAAGCTCGTACGGCCCGATCCGCATGGCTCGGAAGCTCAGCTGGCCGGACGGCGGCTGAAGCGCCGGAGCACGAAAAAGACCGTGCCCAGGATGGCCGCCGTCAGCAGCAGGCCGAGCGGCCAGACCCAGTTGGTGAGGCTGGGGGAGGCCGCGAGGTTGGCCCGGTAAACCAGGTGAAAGAGCACGAGGAAGAACACCACCAGCAGCGATCCGCTGATGAGCAGCAGCGAGCTGAGCCAGTCCTGCGTGGCCGCGCGGCGCTCCGGAGCCAGCCAGTAGTCGCGATGGGGCAGATTCACATACTCCGCCGGCAGGCGCCCCTGCAGCCAGACGAGCCCCTGCATGAGCAGGCCGACAAAGGCGAAGGCCACGCATTGCCACACGAGATGCTGGTCGCGGGTCATCCAGCCGTTGGGCTGGCCGACGGCGTTGAAGTGGGTCGCCACCCGCTCCGGCAGGCGCGCATGCTGCCACCACGCCTGGAACCAGCCGACGAGGACCAGGAAGGTCAGCAGCACTTGGAGGCGACGTCGCACAGGAATCAGCGTGCAGCCAGGGCCGCCTTCATCCGGCGCAGGGCCTCGGCCAGCGTGGCCCGCGGGCAGCCGAAGTTGATCCGCACATAGTGGCCCCGCGCGGCGCCGAAAGGCACCCCGTCGCTCAGGCCGACGCCATGGCGTTCGAAGTGGGCGAGCGGATCGTCCAGGCCGAGGGCCGCCACGTTGAGCCACGCGAGGTAGGTGGCCTCGACCGGGGCCTCGATCTTGATGCCGGGAAGTTCCCGCCGGACGAACTCCACGAGAAAATCGCGGTTGCCCCGCAGGTAGCCCAGCAGCGCCTGCCGCCAGGGCTCGCTGTCCCGGTAGGCCGCCTCGCAGGCCGTGAACCCGAGCGCGGTGACCTCCGCCACGATGCCCGCCGTGGCCCGCACGAAACGCGCGCGCAGGGCGGGGTCGGGGATGATCGCAAGCGACGTGCCGAGGCCCGGCACGTTGTACGTCTTGCTCGGCGCCATCAGCGTGATGGTCCGCGGCGCGAATTCCGGCGCGACCAGCGCCGTTGGAAAGTGCCGCAGGGCCGGGTCGAGGATGAGGTCGCAGTGGATCTCGTCCGAGCAGAGGATCAGGTTATGCCGCGCGCAGAAGCCGGCCAGCTGGGCGAGCTCGTCACGGCGCCAGACCCGCGCCAGCGGGTTGTGCGGGTTGCAGAGGTAGAACAGCCGGGTGCGCGGCGTGACCGCCTTTTCCAGGGCGGCCCAGTTGATCGTCCAGGCGCCGTCACGGAGCTCGAACGGCACGCGGACCGAGGCCCGGGCGCTGTTCTTGGGCGCGGTCATGAAGGGTGGGTAGACCGGCGAAAGCGTGAGCACCTCGTCGCCGGGCTCGGCGAACGCCTGGGCGGTGACATTCAGGCCGACCACCAGGCCGGGCAGCCAGACCAGCCAGGAAG
>JAYRMR010000095.1:0-1827 GCA_041912595.1 Burkholderiaceae bacterium | reverse complement strand
TCTCCAGGACGTAGTCCAGCCGCCGCAGGTTACGCTTCAAGTCCCGACGCGGATCGCCCATATGGGCGTCGCGACCGTCGACCACGCCTTGGGCAAA
Organism: Burkholderiaceae bacterium; assembly: GCA_041912595.1. GTDB lineage: Bacteria > Pseudomonadota > Gammaproteobacteria > Burkholderiales > Burkholderiaceae_C > Roseateles_B. The sequence continues at coordinate 1,730 of JAYRMR010000095.1, read as the reverse complement.
CTCCAGCGCTGCCAGTTGAACCGGACTGTCCAGGGGAATCCAGCGCACCCGGCCGCCCTTGCCCTTGACCCATGCATATCGATCCGCCTTCTGCTGGTTCTCTGGCAGCCCGGTCTCGCTGAACGGCATGACGTGCTGGAACGGCCGGAACTGCACCGACTCCTTGCGCCGCAGCCCCAGGGCCGACATCAGCCGCAGCGAGGCGCCGACACGGAGGTCGAACTCGCACACCGCGGCGATCACCGCCTCGACATCGATCCCCTGGGCGGTCCAGCTCTTGTCGCGCTGGGCGGACTCGTGGCGCTGGTACTCCTCCAGGCTCAGGCCGTAGTGGCCCGGCTTGCGCACGAAGCCGTGCTTGCCCATCCACATTGCCAGCCCCCGCAGGAAGCTCAGGTAGGTCTGGATCGTCGCCGGCGCCAGATGCGCCTGCTGCCAGACCTGCACCATGGCGTGGATATGCTTCTGCCCGAGGTTGCGCGGGTCCGGCACCGTCTTGAAGCCCGCCTTCTGCTTCAGGTCGCGGAAGAAGCGGCGCAGGAATTGCGCACGCTCCTGCCGCGTCTTGTGTGAGACGGTTTTCTCCAGCGCCGTGTGCTGGGTGTTGAAGAGTTTGATCAGGACCTCCAGCACCTTGAGCGGCGGCGCTTTGCCCGGCTGGTAGCGGGCGAGGATTTCCTGGGGGGTCTTGCCCGCCCAACCCTGGGGGCGAGCGGGTTGCTGCTGGCTCGAGCGACCGGGGCTGGCAGGTTCCTGCACCCGGCGGCGAGAAGTACGGCGAAGAATGGCGTCGGACATGGTAATGGCTCCATGGTCGAAGGCCCGCCGCCCGAACGGCAAGCCGATGTTGGCGATAAAAGGTGGAATCCCGGGCAGTTCCCGGCAGGACGGATTCCGTTGCCCGCACCGGTCAGTGGTCAAAGACTTCGGCACCGCGCGCGACCACAAGCATCGCGGCACCTACCCAGGGGGGTTGTCGGCCAGCGCGTCCGCGTTCGCCAACTCGGTCAGTCTTAAAAACGAAACGGGTTGATCCGGCCCATCCGTGCATTTCTGCAGCCATGGGGGTGGTGATGCCGGCCGGCCTCTGGGGCGTGGCTTGGGCATCGGCGGCGAGGTCTAGCCTCGCGCCATCTGGTGGATCGGTTCTGGAGTCGTAGCGCCATCCACTCGCATGGGTCCGCCCCTGACCGAAAGTCCAGGGCAGTGTCGAGCTTGTGAGCGAAGGCGCGCGGGGAGCCCAAGGGGGCAAACACGACCGCGCGCTGCGTGGAACGCGTGCTCAAAGAATGGCGGGAACAGGGGCACGGCATCGGGTGCCGGCCGGGTGCTCTGTTGGCCGTGGCGCGCTTCAGGGAGCGCCCAGCGATAGAACGCTGGCCAGGCCAGGGACATGCACTACGAGAAAGTCCTCGGGACCGCCGCCTCAAGGGAGACGGCATTGCCGGTTCGAGACCGGCGCTTCAAGGGCAGGTAACGACTGCGACGCCTTTTGCTCCGCGATGGAGCGGGGCCAGGACGGCCCTCGGGAGAGCGTAGTTGACGCCAAGCGGGTAGGGCGGTCAAGCGGGCGGCGCGAAAGCGCGGCGATTGGCGGAGGATTGCGGGTGGCACTTGCGCGCCCGGGAGATTGCGGTAAGGCGCATTTATTGTCGCGAAGCGGCGCGCAACGAGGCGGCGGGCGGGCTTGACGGGGGAAATCTCTGCCTCTGGTCCTGAGCGGGGTAACT
>JAYRMR010000094.1:0-1838 GCA_041912595.1 Burkholderiaceae bacterium | reverse complement strand
CCGTACGGCACCGGGACCAACCTCCTGCTGGCCGGCGGCAGCTCGCTGCGCGGCGTCGAGCGCGCCGTCGAGCGGCTGGTCGCGGTGATCGGGCAGTCCGGACCGGCCGCCACCGTGCCCTGGCTGCTGGAAGTCGAGCTGGCCCCGGCGCTGGCCGCGCAGCTGGCGGCCTGGCCGTACACCTCGCTGGACGACTCCGCCGCCCTGCAGGCCTCGCGGGGCCGCGGGCTCATGTTCATCACCGAGCCGATCCGCCTGATCGGCGCCTACACGCTGATGTGGGCGTGGACCGGCGACACGCGCTATGCCAAGGTCGCATGCGACCAGTTGCGCTGGCTCAACGGGGTCATGGTCGATGGCTATGGCGACTGGCACTATCTCGCCGAGCGCTTCATGCGGGCCATCCCGCTGCTCGTCGCAGGCGGTTTTCTCACCGACGAGGAGATCCTCCGCACCGACCACCTGCTGATGCTCACGGCGCTCGCTAACCAGGACGAGTGGTGGCGCATGCGCACGGGCCGGCCGCCGCTCGGCCACCGGCACCAGGGCAAGGGCACCTATGAGTTCCTTCTCATCGCGCGCTATCTCCGCGACCAGGCGAAGCCGACGCCGGCGCTGCGCGCCACGTGCGAAAAATGGATCACCGAGTGCGCCTCGTTCCTCGACGCGCTCGCGGCCGCGCGGCTCGACGATCAGGACGACGAGAGCTGCCTGAACAATCTCGCGACCCTCTTCCGCTACGCGCTGGGCCAGGAGCGTCACGGGTTCTTCACCAGCGGCAGCGCCCGCCTGGTCGCCGAGCGCTGCCTGGCGCTCCACGACAACAACGGCGCGGGCGCCGGCCAGGGCGGCTACGGCGAAAGCCAGGGCATGTACACCCAGCAGGAGGCCACGGTTCAGACGGCCGCGAGCGCCTTCTACTACGGCGACGGGCGCCTGAAGTGGATCCTCCAGAAGCTGCCCAATCTCGCGGTGCCGCAGCGCTGCTCGTTCCTGCATTTCTATCCGGTGTTCCTCCAGAAATTCGACACCGGCCCGGAGCTGGTGCCCGTGCCGCCGGTCGCGGGCGAGACCATTCGCTGCCTGCCGATCTCGGACCACATCCAGTCGATCACCACCAACCCGCCCGTCCACATCGAGCCCGCCGGGCACCTCGTGAACGCGATCGAGACCTGGGAGGTCGCCGAGGGCATCGGCCTCAACCGCCTCCCGCAGGCCCGCGGCTTCGACAAGATCGTGCTGCGCGCCGGGTACGAGCGATCGGACGCCTACCTGATGATCCAGGGCTATCAGGGCGGCTTCCGCTGGCAGGGCCACATGCAGGCGACGAATGCGATCGTCCGCTTCTACCAGCACGGCCACGTCTGGCTCGTCCAGAACACCTCGCGGCACTCGTTCAACGACAAGAACGGGCTGTTCATCAGCGACGGCCGCAACGACTCGCTCATGCCGCCGGTCGGCGAGCGCTGCGCCATCGCGGACTACGCCCCGGCCGGCCTCATCGTCACGCGGTTGTCCGACTACCATCACGCCGAGTGGACCCGCCACCTGTTCTGGTCCAAGGCCGGCGACGGCTGCTTCGTCGCGATCGACCGCGTGCGGTTCGCCGCCGACGGCCCCTACTCCGTCACCTGCACCTGGCGCACTCCCGCCTTCGCCGAGCCGAGCGGCCGCCGCTGGGTCAGCGAGCAGGGCACGCACCGCTTCACGTTGGTCGCCGGTGCCGCCTATGCGTCGACCTGCGAGGAGGAATTCGACCAGGGCGCGTGCGCGCCGTACGTCCTGCGCCAGCGCACGGCCGGCAGCCGCCGCGCCGGCGAGGAGCAGTCGTTCCAGAA
>JAYRMR010000093.1:0-1839 GCA_041912595.1 Burkholderiaceae bacterium | reverse complement strand
CACGGTGTTCGACTCCTCCAAGGGCCGCCCCCGGCCGTTCGTGTTCACGCTGGGCCGCAAGCAGGTCATCAAGGGCTGGGACGAGGGGTTTGCGCTGCTGCACGTGGGCGACGAGGCGACGCTGGTGGTCCCGCCGGCGCTGGCCTACGGCGACAAGGCCCGCGGCAAGATCCCGGCCAACTCGACCCTGCGCTTCGATGTGGAGCTGGTGGACGTGAAGGAGCGCGCGCTGGCCGATGTGCTGCGCGACGCGATTGACCACGGCGGGCTCCTGGCGGCGCAGAAGCAGTACGCCGACCTGAAGGCCGCGTCGTTCGGCGACGCTTATGTGAGCGAGGACCAGCTGAACATGCTCGGCTATCATTACCTCCAGCGCGGCCGGCTCGACGACGCGATGGCGGTGCTGAAGTGGAACGTCGAGCTCTTCCCGGAGTCCGGCAACGTCTACGACAGCCTGGCCGAGGCCTATGTGCGCCAGGGCGACCGGGCGCAGGCGCTGTCCAACTATGAGAAGTCCCTGAAGCTCGACCCGGCGAACAAGAACGCCGAGCGGATGCTCGCGGCGATCCGGGCCACGCCCGAGGGTCCGGGGGCGCTGGCCGCCATGCAGGCCAAGATGCAGCTCGAGGAGGAGTTCACGGCGTACGACGACGCCCTCGCGGCGGGCAAATCCGCCAGCATCGTGACGCTGCGCGGCAAGCTCGACGCCTTCCTCAGGGATCATCCCGACTCCGCGGACGCCGCGGGGCTGGTGCGGGACTATTTCTACCTCGTGGAGTCGAGCGACCTGAAGCAGGCCGCGGCGGAATGGCGGTCGTTTGTCGGCAGCACGAATCCGAAGATCAAGGCCCTGGCCGAGTCGAAGATGCGGCTGGCCGAGCTGATGGAGAAACCCATGGAGCTGAGCTTCACGGCGGTCGGCGGCCGGACCGTGGACCTCGCCCAGTGGCGCGGAAAGGTCGTGCTCGTCGACTTCTGGGCGACCTGGTGCGGCCCGTGCCTCAAGGAGCTGCCGAACGTGAAGGCCGTCTACGAGAAGTATCACGACAAGGGCTTTGAGATTGCGGGCATCTCCTTCGACCAGGCCCACGACCCGGCGCATCCGGCCAAGCGGCAGAAGTCGGCCGACGAGCTGCTCGCGTTCACCGTCGAGAACCAGATGCCGTGGCCGCAGTACTACGATGGACTCTACTGGCAGAACGTCTACGGGAAGAAATATGGCATCCAGGCGATCCCGGCGATGTTCCTGCTCGACCGCGAGGGGAAGCTGGTGTCGACCAACGCACGCGGCCCGAAACTCGAGCAGGAAGTGAAGCGCCTGCTCGGGCTGTGAGGCGGAGGGAAGTTGAAGGTTGATGGTTGAAGGTTGAAAGGCCGGCGGTGGATCCGATCCGGCCTTGGACGGAGCGTGGCGCCTGTGCGGCGGCTTCCGCCGGCGGGCCTGTTCAGCTTTCAACCTTCAACTTTCAACCCCGCCCGCTTCCTTCCCGCGCAGAAAAACAGCATGGCCTAGTCCCCCGCGCTGGCCCAGGATGCCGCGGTGATTCCAACCTACGGGCTGCTGGCGCTCTCGGTCCTGGCCCTCTGGCTGGGTGGCGCCACCGCGCCATCCTGGCGCCGCTGGGCTTGGCTGGTTCTCCTGGGCGCGGCGGCCGTCGCCGGGCTGGTCGCGGGCATCGTTCGGCCCGCCGGCCTTGCCTGGGTGGCGCTGCTCGGCGTGGCGCTCTTCGCCTTTCGCCAGTCCACGATGCCCGTCTGGGGCCGGGTGGTGGCAGTGCTCGTGTCGGTTGTGACCGGCGTGGGGCTGATGATCCACTGGCTGCCGGGATTCAATAATCC
>JAYRMR010000092.1:0-1856 GCA_041912595.1 Burkholderiaceae bacterium | reverse complement strand
CGCGCAGCATACCTAGTCCGGAATTCGGAATCCGGATTCCGGAATCAAAGAGATACCTGCGTCAGTGCGGATGCCGATGCTGCAGGATGTGCGGGCGTTCCAGGCCGTGGGCGAGCATCAGCGGCTCGTCGTCGAGGAGCTGGTGGGTCGGGCCGTCGGCCACGACCCGGCCTCCGTCGAGGATGATGGACCGGGGACAGAGTTCGACCACGAGCTCGAGGTCGTGGGTCGCGATCAGTTTCGTCGCCCGCACCTGCCGCAGCAGCGTGATCAGCTCCCGGCGGCCGCGCGGATCGAGCCCGCTGGTCGGCTCGTCGAGGACCAGGATCGAGGGCTCGCAGGCCAGCACGCCGGCGAGGCACGCCCGCCGCTTCTCGCCGGTGCTCAGGTGATGCGGCGGCCGGTGACCGAGTTCGACGAGGCCCACCTCTTCCAGCGCCCGCTGCACGCGGGCCGCGACCTCGGCGGGGGCCAGGCCGAGCTGCTGGGGACCGAAGGCGACATCCTCGCGCACCGTCGCGCAGAACAGCTGGTCGTCGGCGTCCTGGAACATCAGCCCGAGCTGGCGCCGGACCTGGCCGACGTTCTCGCGGGTCAGGGTCTCACCCAGCACGGCCACGCCGCCACCCACCGCCGTGAGGCGCTCGGGCAGGATGCCATTGAGGTGCCGGATCAGGGTGGACTTGCCCGAGCCGTTCGGGCCCAGCAGGCCGACGCACTCGCCCGACTCCACCCTCAGGGAGACGTCATGCAGCGCCACCGTGCCGTCCGGGTAGGCGTAGCGCAGATCCTGGATTTCGAGGGCCGGTTTCATCGCCACCCCCTCGCGCACATGGCGTCGTACACCCGCTCGGCGCGCTCCGAAGCGCGCACGAACAGCTGCCCCACCACGGTGGCGGCCGTCCACCAGACCAGGCGGCGGTCGCCGGAAAAGGTGCGGCTCGCCCGGGCCCGATGCATGCGCTCGGACTCGTCACCGAGGACAAAAAGGTAGCGGTGCATCAGTGCCAGCGTCGTGACCAGCAGCGCCGGCACGTGCACGCGGCGCAGCACGGCCAGCAGCTCAGCGAACGGCGTGGTCTGCGCCAGCACCAGCACAGTGGCGAGGCACAGCCCGCTCCGCAGCGCCAGCACCCGCCAGTCGGCCGCCCCGGCCGGGTTCAGGGCCGCGGCCACCGCCACCCCCGCCACGAACGGCGACAGCGCCAGCAGGCGCAGCAGGAGCGACTTCAGCGGCAGGCGTCCGGCGAGGACCACCAGCGCCAGCACCGCAGCAACCCCCGCGAACCAGGCCCGCCAGGAAATCGGGGCCAGGGCCGTGCCGACCACCATGACGAGGGCCCCGGACAACTTCACGCCGGCGGGCCAGCGGTAGACCGCCCGGTCGGTCGGATAGACGGTTGGAATCAGTTCCGTCATGGCGGCGCTCCGGCCTCAGGTGCCGGCCTTTTCCGGGCGGCTGGCATTCGGCACCAGCAGCCGGCTGAAGCCGAGCGCGAGGGCAAACACGACGACCACCCCGAGCGCGCCGGCCACGGCCAGCGCGACGCCGGGCGAACTCAAGCCGGGCCAGCGGTAGTCGGCCGCCAGCGAGGGCAGCAGCGGGGCGGCGGCCCGCTGGGCGAAGCCAAGGCGATTCGCGATCGACTCGAGTCCGTCGGGCCACGGACACGCGAACGGAGCCACGAAGAGCGCGAGCCCCAGGCCGGCCAGCAGGCCTAGCCCGACGAAACGTCCCACCGGCTGGGCCGGGCGGCCCGCCGAGTCCTCCAGCAGGTCCGGCCGCGTGCGCGCGATCGCCAGCAGCACGAGCGCGCTGACGGCGCCCTCGCCGAGACCAATGAGCGCGTGCACCC
>JAYRMR010000091.1:0-1930 GCA_041912595.1 Burkholderiaceae bacterium | reverse complement strand
CGTTGCGGTGAAGTACGGCTTGATCCGCCCCGAGGATCGCAGCGACATGGTCCAGGCCGCCCGCCAAGCCGCCGAAAACGGCACCGACGAACCACTGGTGTCGCTGCCGTCGCCCAAGACCCGCCCGGTGCATTCCGAGAAGCTGGTGCGTTGCCTCACCGCCCACCGGGTCGCCGCCGTCCAGGCCGAATTGCTCGACCGCCCCGACGTGGCGCTGGCCGCGATCACCGCACATCTGGCGCAGAAGATTTTCCGGGGCAACGATCTCTACTATTGCCGCTCGGAGAACGTCTTCGCCATCAGCGCGACCGACAGCCAATCCGACCTTCGCTCCGCCGCCGAGGACATGGGGGCCAGTGCCGCCTGGGCGAAGCTTCAGGCCGAGCGCACCGCGTGGGCCGAGCGGCTGCCGGAGAACCTGGAGGAAATCTTCCCGTGGCTGCTCGCGCAGGAGCAGGCGACGGCGCTGCGCCTGCTGACCTTCGTCGTTGCGGTCACCGTCACGGGCATCTATGGAACTGAGCCCGAGCGGCAAAGCAACGAGGCGTTGGCGCGGGCCTTGGGGCTGGACATGACTCAATGGTGGACGGCCACGGGGGCGTCCTACTTCAACCACGTCTCCAAGGCACGTGTCCTCGAGGTCGTCACCGAGGCCGTCGATGCCAATGCGGCCAGCCCGCTGGCCGCGCTCAAAAAGGATGCCGTGGTGACGGGGGCGGAACAGACGGTGGCCGGCACGGGCTGGTTGCCCGCCTGCCTGCGCATCAACACCGCCCAGACCAGGCAAACCGAAGCGGCAGCGGACGACACGCGCAGGGTGCCCGGCGAGCCAGCCGTGACGGCGTGAGGCACGCCGCAAGGCGATGCCGGGCGGCGCAATCGTTCCCGCCCGGCACCGCCTTGTCCGGACACCGCTCACACCGGCACGGCCGCCCCGTCGTCATCGTCGCCCTTCGGCTCGGGCGAGCCAACCGGCCGGCCACTTGGCTTGATGATCGTGCCGATGTAGGCACCTGCGGCCCTTGCGCGCGCATGCCCCGCCAGTTGCGACACCGCCAGCCGCGCCGCCCGATCCAGTTCCGGTGATACCGGCCCGCCACCCCGGACCGGGGACGGCACCCCAGTGATATCTTCATAGGCATCATTCAACACCTCGTGGCGCAGGCCATGACCTGTCGCGCCCCGCTTGCGCAGAGTGATGCCGAATTTCTCCAGGACGTAGTCCAGCCGCCGCAGGTTACGCTTCAGGTCCCGACGCGGATCGCCCATGTGGGCGTCGCGACCGTCGACCACGCCTTGGGCAAACTCCAGCGCCGCCAGATGAACCGGACTGTCCAGGGGAATCCAGCGCACCCGGCCGCCCTTGCCCTTGACCCATGCATATCGATCCGCCTGCTGCCGGTTCTCTGGCAGCCCGGTCTCGCTGAACGGCATGACATGCTGGAATGGCCGGAACTGCACCGACTCCTTGCGCCGTAGCCCCAGGGCCGACATCAGCTGCAGCGATGCGCCGACACGGAGGTCGAACTTGCACACCTCGGCGATCACCGCCTCCGCATCGATCCCTTGGGCGGTCCAGCTCTTGTCCCGCTGGGCGGACTCGTGGCGCTGGTACTCCTCCAGGCTCAGGCCGTAGTGGCCCGGCTTGCGCACGAAGCCGTGCTTGCCCATCCACATCGCCAGCCCCCGCAGGAAGCTCAGGTAGGTCTGGATCGTCGCTGGTGCCAGGTGCGCCTGCTGCCAGACCTGCACCATCGCGTGGATGTGCTTCTGCCCGAGGTTGCGCGGGTCCGGCACCGTCTTGAAGCCCGCCTTCTGCTTCAGGTCGCGGAAGAAGCGCCGCAGAAACTGCGCGCGTTCCTGCCGCGTCTTGTGCGAGACGGTTTTCTCCAGCGCCGTGTGCTGAGTGTTGAAGAGTTTGATCAGGACC
>JAYRMR010000090.1:0-2056 GCA_041912595.1 Burkholderiaceae bacterium | reverse complement strand
TCCAGCACCGCCGGGGCGATCAGCGGCTTGGTCGCGCGAATGCGCAGATCAGAGGTGGAGGGATGCATGGGACCGGGAAGCGTACGGGCAATCCGCCGCGCCGCCATCTTTTCCGCGCCGTGCGGGAATCAGGCGAGCGCCTCGCGGGCCTGCTTCACCAGCGGCGTCGGCCGGAGCTGGATTTCGGCGAGCGGCCCCACGAGCTGGTGCCGCCGCGCGGCGGCGCTCAGGGTCAGCCAGGCCAGCGAGGCGGCCTCGCTGCCCACGGCCTGCTCGGCCGCGGCATTCACCACGGCGGCAGGCAGCACGAGCTGCTCGCGGGCCAGCAGCTCCTTGTCCGCCAAGAAGAGGCTCAGCGACGAGCCAAGGGTCGCGAGCCAGGCCGCAGGATGCGAGGGCGGGGTGTAGGTCAGGCCGGAACTCTCCGGGCTCCATTCCATGAAGCCGCGGATGTGCTCGTGCAGCTGCTTCAGCTCGCTGTCCGCGGTCGCCGGCGTCCACCGCAGCTTGATCGTCTTCCGCTCGCGGAACTTCTTCACCTCCCACACCCGCAGCACCAGCTCGTGGTCGCCGCCGGTCACCGTGAGCGCCCCGGTGAAAATGTAATCGAGCCCGCCCTCCGTCGTCTCGGCCAGCTGGCGGAGGTTCTCGGTCGTCCACTCGGCCCCGACCACCACGTGGTGCTTTCGGTCCATCACGCCGATCACCGCGATCGGGGAATAATGCGCGGAAAAATAAAACGTCTCAGCCAGCCACAGTGGGATGGCCCGCGTCAGGCGGGCCTCGTCGGTCTCCGGCCGGACCATCAGCTCGGCGAGGTTGGGCACCCCCAGCAGGGCCAGCTGGGTGAAGGCGACGCGCCGGAGCTTTTCGCCTTTGGCCGGGAGGATCTGGGCGGACAGCGGCTCGAGGCCGTAGGACCAGATGGGCCGGCTGAGGCTGACGAAATTGACCTTCGGCGCCTCCTCGGCCGCGGTCGCCGTCTCGGCGGAAGCCGCGGGAGCCGGAGCGTCGACCGGCGGGGCGCCGGTGTGGATCAGCTCCGCGATCGCATTCGAGAAGCCGTGGAGCCGGTCCTCCAGCTCCGGCCGCTGCAGCGCGAACAGGATGTCGAGGACGTGCTGGGCGGCGTCCGCCTGGCGCAGGGCGAGGTAGGCCTGGAGCAGGTTCAGCCCCGTGGCCGGTCCGTGGCGCTCGGCGTCGTAGCGCGGGGCGACCAGTTCCACGATCTGGTGCACATGACCCGTGACGCCCAGGTCGCCGGAAATCGTCACGAGCACATCCGCCCGGTCGCCGGCCGAGGCCAGCACCTGCTCATAGATCGCGAGGGCACCCGGCAGGTCCTTGGCCTCGAGGCGCTCGCGGGCGGCCACGAGCTGCGGCAGCACGCCACCGCCCGAGGCCGTCGGCTCGGCCGGCGCGGGCGGGCTTTCCGCCGGGCTGGACTTGGACAGGAAGCGATCGAAAAAACCCATGGAACGGGAGCAAATCAGCGGGCCGCCGGCTGGCGACGCAAAATCCGGCGGCGCGGCCAGTGGACCATGAGCGCCGCCGCGACCCCCGCGACATGGGACCAGGGCGCGGTGCGGATTTCCGGCTGGCTGAACCGGGCGAAGAGCGACTGCCCGAGCTGGGACTCGATGACGATCTTCAGCACCAGCAGCACCAGCACGCCCCACCAGAACCACGGATCCGGAACCTTCCGGGCCAGCTGCTCAAACGCCAGCAGCGCCAGCACCCCCGCCGCCAGACCGGACAGCCCGGCGTAGCGCATCAGGCTGGGGTCCGCGACATACAGCGTGGAACCGATGACCAGCGGCCCGAGCACGAGGAACCAGCGCGCCGGACCCGGGGAGATGCGCTCCAGCCAGATCCCGGCGGCGAGGAACACCACCAGGTTCCAAGCCAGGTGGCTGAGGCTGAAATGAACCCAGTTCCCGGTCCAGATCCGCCACCATTCACCTCCGCGGATGGCGAGCCGGTCGAAGATCAGCCGCTCCTCCAGCGAAGTGCTGGCATAGACCACCAGCGCCAGCGTCGCCGCCAGTAGGGTGGC
>JAYRMR010000089.1:0-2214 GCA_041912595.1 Burkholderiaceae bacterium | reverse complement strand
AGGCGGCGGCGGCGCGCCGCCGCGTCGAGGCGGTACAGCGAGCCGAAGACGTACCCGAGCGCCATCACGCCCGGCCACGGGATCAGGGGATAGAACGCCCAGAAGTGGATCTTCCCGAGATCGAAGAACCCGCCCGCGTGGAGCATCTGCCACGCCGGCGCCCACGCGCCCCACGCCGCCGGGGCGACGCCGTCAAAGGCGTTGTGCAGGAGCACGAGCGCCAGGCCCAGCGCCGCCACCAGGCCCGTGGGCAGCCAGATCAGGCCCGCCAGCACGATCATCGCCCAGCCGAGCGACCACAGCGTCGCGAGCACGTAGGAATCGAGGGTGATCTTGAACATCCAGCCGAACCACATCAGCAGCGTCAGCTCGAGGAAGATCAGCCACGCGCCGCGCGTGACCAGGAACCAGCTCATCTCCGCCCGGCTCTTGCCCCGCGCCAGCGCGAAGCAGACGCCTGTGCCGGCCAGGAACGAGAAGATCGGCGCGCAGAAATGCGTGATCCAGCGCGTGAGGAACACCGGCGCGGTCGTCCGGGCCAGGTCCAGCGGGTCGACCCCCTGGATGGCGCCGAAGTGGAAGAAATCCCGCACGTGGTCGATGGCCATGATGACCATGATGAGGCCGCGCAGGAGGTCGACCGACTCCAGGCGGGCAGCAGGCGCCGGTGCTGCGATGGCGGCAGGGGTATCCGTCATGCAAGGTAAGGTGACGGAACGCTGGCGGCCCCGGCTTCCGTGGCGAGCCCGAAACACTTACGCGACCGGCACCGGGTCGAGGGCCGTCACCAGGACTTCCACGGTCATCTTGTGCTCGCTGGTGCCCCGGTAGGTGCCCTTGATCGGCGGCACGTCGCCGTAGTCGCGGCCGACCGCGACCTTCACGTAGCGCTCGTCCGGCTGGGAATTGTTGGTCGGGTCCAGGCCGCGCCAGCCCAGCTCCGGCAGGTAGACTTCGACCCAGGCGTGGCTGGCCTGCGCGCCGCGGAGCTGGTCGGCGGGTCCGTTGTAAAGGTAGCCGCTGACGTAGCGGCACGGGATCCGCAGCGCGCGGCAGGCGCCGATCATCACGTGGGCGAAATCCTGGCAGACCCCGCGTCCGAGCTTCAGGACGTCGCGCATGTGCGTGTGCACGTGCGTCGCCGCCGGCATGTAGGTGAAGTCCCGGTGCACGCACGCCATCACGGCCTGTGCCGCCGCCCAGGTGTCGGTCCGGCCGGCGGTGGCCGCGAGCGCCAGCGCGCGGGCCTCGGGGCTCGGGTCGGCAAACCGGCTGGGCTGGAGAAAATCGTGGCAGCGCTCCAGCAGGCCGCAGGCCCGCTCCATCGCCGCCAGGTCGGTGGTGGCCTGATCCGCGGGCAGGGCCCGGCTGGCGGTGGAGACGACCGACGTGGCGTCGACCGTCAGCGCCGCGTGGGGCTCGGTGAGGTCGAAGAGGTGGACGCAGTTGAACTGGAAATCGAGGTAGTGCGTGAGCCGCGTCGGCGGGACCACCGTGAGCACGAAGCTGTGGCAGACCTGACCGTCCGCCGTCGCCGGCTGGAGGCGGGCCTCGTTGAAACTGTCCCGCACGGGCGCGCCGTAGGCGTAGTGGGTGCGGTGGTGGACCTGCAGCTTCATCTTCCGGGCGTCAGCTGTTGCTGCTGTTCTTCCTGCTGCTGCAGCTGCTCCGTGTCGAGCGTCTGGAACGATTGGAAGATATAGGCCTGGAAGAGGGCGGTGCCGATGTCGCTCAGCTTGGTCTGCAGCTCGTCGACATAGGTGTGGAGGCCGGTCGCGAAGATCTCGGCCGTGGTCGTGAACTGCAGCTGGGCCAGCAGGCGGCCCGCCAGGCGCTCGGCGTCGTTGGCGAACCGGTCCGGGGCCGTCCCCGAGATGCCCCGCAGCGTGGTGTTCAGGGACTGCACGCAGAACCGCACCGACCGGGGAAAGTCCGGGGTGAGCAGCAGGTACTCCGCCACCAGCGCCGGCTGCACGTCCGCCCCGTGGAGGGAGCGGTAGGCGTCCCACGCGCTGCACGACCGCAGCACCGCCGCCCACTCGAGCGCCCCCGCCTGGTTCACGGGCGCCGGCGGACCCTTGGCCGGAAAGGTCGCGTGGCGGACGTCGAGGATGCGCGAGGTCTGGTCGGCGCGCTCGAGGTACTTGCCCGCCTGCTGGAACAGCCAGCCCTCGTTGCGCACCACGGTCGCGTTCGTCAGGCCCTGCAGGTGCA
>JAYRMR010000088.1:0-2291 GCA_041912595.1 Burkholderiaceae bacterium | reverse complement strand
ATGCACCATCTTGATGAACTGCTTGATCATCTGCTCGGTGATGACGAAGTCGGCGATCACGCCGTCCTTCATCGGGCGGATGGCCTCGATGTTGCCGGGCACCTTGCCCAGCATGGCCTTGGCCTCGCGGCCGACGGCCTGGATGGTCTTCTTGCCGCTGGAGCCGCCTTCGTGGCGGATGGCGACGACGGAGGGCTCATCCAGCACGATGCCCTTGCCACGCACATAGATCAGCGTGTTGGCGGTGCCGAGGTCGATGGCCAGGTCGGTGGAGAAGTAGCGGCGCAGGGACGAAAACATGGTGTGGGGCTGGGGCTTCAGGCCGGGCGGCGGCTGGGGTCACGCGGGCACGGCACTGGCAAAACTCAAGAGGGGCCTCAGGAGGGGCGGCGGGCGTCAAACGAATGCAGCCGAAGCGACGGGCGCCAGCGGCTGCACGGGGGTGTTCGCACCATGTGCAACGAGGCTGCCTGGGCCTTGGCGGCCCTGCAGCCCCGTTACCATGGAGATAAGCGGAGATAATACTCGATCACCCCTTTGTTTAGACCCCTGACTAGCCCCTGACAGCCGCTGTTTTTGCAGTCTGTAAGCGGCAATGCATCGCGCGGGGCGTCGCTTTTTGCGGCCCGCTGCGCAGGACCTCCAACAAACCCCGGACTCGCCCATGGCCCTGACCCAGGAAGACGTGAGCCGCATCGCCAACCTCGCCCGCCTCGAACTTTCCGAGACGGAGCAAGGCGCCTTGCTTGGCCAGCTCAATGGCTTTTTCTCGATCGTCGAGCAGATGAGCGCGGTGGACACCAGCGGCGTCGAGCCGCTCTACACGCCGCTTTCCGCCGTGCAGGACGTCCAGCTGCGCCTGCGCGAGGACGCCGTCACCGAGAGCAACCAGCGCGAGCTGAACCAGCGCAGCGCTCCCGCCGTCGAGGACGGCCTGTTCCTGGTCCCCAAGGTCATCGAATGAAGTCTCTCCACGACATGGGCGTGGCCGAACTGGGCCAGGGCCTGCGCGCCAAGGCCTTCTCCGCCACCGAACTCACCCAACACCTTCTTGCACGCGTTACCGGCGCGTCGCAACTGGGCGCCTTCCTGCATGTGGACGCCGACGGCGCCCTGGCGCGCGCCGCCGAGGCCGACCGCCGCCTAGCCTCGGGCAACACCGGCCCGCTGGCGGGCATCCCGCTGGCGCACAAGGACATCTACGTCACCGCGGACATGCCCACCACGGCCGGCTCGAAGATCCTGGCCGGCTACCGCAGCCCCTTCGACGCCACCGTCGTCGCCCGCCTGAACGCGGCCGGCACCTTCTCGCTGGGCAAGCTCAACTGCGACGAGTTCGCCATGGGCTCGGCCAACGAGAACAGCGCCTACGGCCCCGCGCTGAACCCCTGGGACCGCACCCGCGTGCCCGGCGGCTCGTCCGGCGGCTCGGCCACGGCCGTGGCGGCGCGCCTCGTGCCCGCCACCACCGGCACCGACACCGGCGGCTCCATCCGCCAGCCGGCCAGCTTCACCGGCATCACCGGCATCAAGCCGACGTATGGCGTGTGCTCGCGCTACGGCATGATCGCCTTCGCCTCCAGCCTCGACCAGGCCGGCCCCATGGCCCGCTCCGCCGAGGACTGCGCGCTGCTGCTGTCCGCGATGAGCGGCTTCGACGAGCGCGACGCCACCAGCATCAACCAGCCGCCGCAGGACTTCCACGCGCAAATGCTGGCCGCCCGTGAAGGCGCCTCCGCCGCGCAGCCGCTCAAGGGTCTGCGCATCGGCCTGCCGAAGGAGTTCTTCCCCGCCGCGCTGTCCGCCGACGTCAACGGCGCAGTGCGCCAGGGCCTGGCCGAGCTGGAGAAGCTCGGCGCCACGCTGGTCGAGGTCAGCCTGCCCCGCACCGAGCTGGCGATCCCGGTGTACTACATCATCGCCCCGGCCGAGGCCAGCTCGAACCTGAGCCGCTTCGATGGTGTCAAGTTCGGTCATCGCGCCGCCAACTACACGGATCTTCTGGATATGTACAAGAAGACCCGTGCCGAAGGCTTCGGCGCCGAGGTCAAGCGCCGCATCATGATCGGCACCTATGTGCTGAGCCATGGCTACTACGACGCCTACTACCTGCAGGCCCAGAAGCTGCGCCGCATGATCGCCGACGACTTCCAGCAGGCCTTCCGCCACTGCGACGTCATCGCCGGCCCCGTGGCCCCCAGCGTGGCCTGGAAGGCGGGCGAAGGCGCGGACGATCCGGTCAAGGCCTACCTCGCCGACATCTTCACGCTGCCCGGCTCCCTGGCCGGCCT
>JAYRMR010000087.1:0-2503 GCA_041912595.1 Burkholderiaceae bacterium | reverse complement strand
TCGTGCGCCAGGCGCTCCATCGCGTCGTAGTCGATCTCTTCCTTGGCGTTCAGGCCGTAGCTGACCACCTTGAACCACTTGCCGCTCATGTTCAGCGGCATGCCGTGGGTGAGGTGGCCGCCTTCGGCCAGGCTCATGCCCATGATGGTGTCGCCCGGCTGCAGCAGGCCGAAGAACACGCCCTGGTTGGCCTGCGAGCCGGAGTTCGGCTGCACGTTGGCGAATTCGGCGCCGAAGATCTGCTTGGCGCGCTCGATGGCGAGCTGCTCCACCACGTCGACATATTCGCAGCCGCCGTAGTAGCGCTTGCCCGGGTAGCCCTCGGCGTACTTGTTGGTGAGCTGCGAGCCCTGCGCGGCCATCACGGCCGGCGAGGCGTAGTTCTCCGAGGCGATCAGCTCGATGTGGTCTTCCTGGCGCTGGTTCTCGCGCTGGATGGCGGCCCAGATCTCGGGGTCGACGTTGGCGACGGTGGAGGCGGTACGGTCGAACATGGTGACGGCAGTCCTTGACAGCAGAAGGTCCCGGTGCGTGCCGCGTGTGACGCGGCCGCAGGGCTGCCCAGGCGAACGGCGGATCCGATGCCCACGAGCGTCGGGCACCGACCGCGCTTCCCGGTGGTACACCACCTCAGGCCCCAGGGCGGGGCCGCATCGCCAGTCGCGCGGTGGCGCAAGTGTAGCGGAGGGGCGCTTCGCCCCGGGCCGCTATCCGCCCGCCTCAGTGCGCCAGGGCGACCTGCTCGGGACGCTCGTCCGTCGCGGGCTCGGCCTTGGCCGGCTGCGGCTGGCCGCGCTGCACACCCGAGGCGGCCGCGGCCGGCAGCGACACCGGCACCAGCGCGACGCTGTGCGACACCGTCTTGCCGGAGGCCACCAGGCGCAGGTTGTTCTGCTCGGCGAGCACCTTGCCGACGTAGCCGCCATCGTCTTCCAGATTGGCGGCGCCGACGTAGTAGCGCAGGCCGGCTTCCAGGCTGCCGGCGCGCGCGATGCACTCCTTGAGCACCTGCACGCCGACGCGCAGGTTGCTCACCGGGTCGAAGGCCGCGTGCTTGCCGCCGAAGGCCTCGTACTTGTCGTCGTGGACCTTGGTCATCACCTGCATCAGACCCTGGGCGCCCACGCCGCTCTGGGCGAACGGGTTGAAGCTCGACTCGACGGCCATGATGGCGAGGATCAGGGTCGGGTCCAGCCCGGCGCGCTGGCCGACGGTCCACGCCTCCTGCACCAGGCGGCTGATGGGCTCCGGCGCGACGCGGTAGCGGCGCGAGAGCCACATCGCCACCGCGGCCTGCTGGCGGTTCAGCTCCTTGGGGTCGGCGGCGGTGGCGCGTGCGATCGCCTCCGGCTCGCTCAGCTGCTGGGCCAGCAACTCGGCGGGCTCGGCGCGTGCCTCGTGGCGCGCCTGCAGCCAGCCCAGCGCCTCGGTCTCGACGGCGTGGCGCAGCTCGGGCTTGCCGTAGCCGAACAGCGCGGCCGCCACGATCAGCAGGCCGATCAGCGCCAGCATGTTGTGGCTGACTTCGAGCAAGCCCTGGCCGACGTCCTTGAGGAACACCGTGGCCGACTCGCCGATGGCATCGCGCACCCGCAGGGCACGCGTGAGGCATCGCTTCAGCGTCGTCATGTCACTCCTTTCTTCGCGGCCGCCGGCCCCGCCTGGGGCGTGCTCCCGGCGTGGGCCGGGAGGCGACGGTGATAATCCTGGGCCGGTTCTCGGATGCCGTCTTGCGCGGCTTCCCGGCGGTTCATCGGACTCCGGTCCGATGCTGGCAGCAGCTGCGCTGCTTCTCTATCCCTGCACCGTGGGCCTGGGGTTATCCCGAAGCGGTGCGAACGGCGCGAATTCTAGGAAGCCGTTTAATAACCGGTCAAGACTATGAAACTCGCCTCTAATTACGATTTCGTATGAAGTACCGGGATTTGCGCGACTTCATGGCCGGGCTGGAGAAGCCCGGCGAGCTCAGGCGCGTGCGCGAGCCAGTCTCGGCGCGGCTGGAAATGACAGCGGTCAGCGACTTCGTGCTGCGCGCGGGCGGTCCGGCACTTTTCTTCGAACAGCCTGTCGGTTACAAGTTTCCGGTGCTCGCCAACCTGTTCGGCACGCCGCGCCGGGTTGCGCTCGGCATGGGCGCCACCGAGGTGAACGAGCTGCGCGAGGTGGGCCAGCTGCTGGCCCGGCTGAAGGAGCCGGAGCCGCCCAAGGGCCTCAAGGATACGGGTCGTTTGTTACAGATGGCCAAGGCGGTGTGGGACATGAAGCCGGCCGTCGTGCGCTCGCCGGCCTGCCAGGAGGTGGTGCTGGAAGGCGCCGAGGTCGATCTGGGCCAGTTGCCGGTGCAGACCTGCTGGCCGGGCGACGTGGGCCCCCTGATCACGTGGGGTCTGGTCGTGACGCGCGGGCCGCAGGGCGGGCCGAACGCCCGCGCGCGCCAGAACCTGGGCATCTACCGCCAGCAGGTGATCGCCCGCCATCAGGTGATCATGCGCTGGCTGGCGCA
>JAYRMR010000086.1:0-2508 GCA_041912595.1 Burkholderiaceae bacterium | reverse complement strand
AAGCCCTGATCCGTTACATGGCTGCCGCCCCCAAAGCCCCCTGAGGAGACATCCCGTGATCAATCGTCGTCAATTTGTCGGCATGGGCGTCGCCGCCGGCGCCGGACTGGCCCTGGGCGGCTGCGGCAAGCATCCCAAAGTCGAGGAATTCCCCCTGCAGGACAGCAAGGGCCACACGCTGTGGCAGAACTGGTCCGGGATGGAGCACAGTTATCCCGTCAACCGCGCCGCGCCCGCCACGGTTGACGAGCTGAAGCAACTGCTCGGCTCCGCGCCGCCGCCGATCCGTGCGGTCGGGGCGGGGCACTCGTTCAACGGCCAGTGCGCCACCGAGGGCACGCTGCTGGCCCTGGACAACCTGAACGGCCTGGTCGCCCATGACGAAAAGGCGGTCACCGCCACCGTGCGCGCCGGTACGCGCCTGCAACAGCTGGGCGTGCTGCTGGAGGGCATCCAGCAGGACATGCTGAACATCCCCGACATCAACAAGCAGACGCTGGCCGGCGCCATCGCCACCGGTACGCACGGCACCGGGCTGATGCTGCCCGCGCTGCACGGCCGCGTGCTGAACTTCCGGCTGATGACGCTGGCTGGCGAAGAGCTGCTCTGCAGTCCCACCGAGAACGCCGACCTGTTCCACGCCGCGCTGGTGGGCATGGGCTCGTTCGGCATCGTCACCGAATACACGCTGAAGAACTGGCCGCTGGAACGCACCGAGCGCCGCGTGGACGTGGTGCCCGTGGCCCAGCTTCTGGAGGAGTGGCCGTCGCTGTACCGGACCAACCGCAACGCCGAGTTTTTCTACATCCCGTTCACTGGCATCGCCGCGCGCATCCTGCACAACCCGACCACGGCCGCGGCGACGCCGCGCGGGCCGGACAAGGACATGGACACGCTGATGGACCTCAAGAAACTGCGCGACTGGCTGAGCTGGTCGCCCGCCTTGCGCAAGCGGGTGGCGCAGTCGCTGGCGGACGATCACGGTTCCGAAATCGCCATCGACTACAGCCACAAGCTGATGGCCTCCGAGCGCTCGGTCCGCTTCAAGGAGATGGAATACCACCTGCCGCTGGCCAACCAGCTGGCGGCCCTGAAGGAAGTGATCGCCACCATCGAGAGCAAGTGCCCGGATGTCTTCTTCCCGATCGAGGCGCGGGTCATCCAGGCCGACGACAACGCTTGGCTCTCGCCGTTCTACCAGCGGGAATCCGGCTCGATCGCGATCCACACCTACTACGAGGACGATCACAAGTACATGTTCGAGCTGATCGAACCGATCCTGCGCAAGCACGGCGGCCGCCCGCACTGGGGCAAGCTGCACTCGCTGGGCGCGGCGGACTTCGCCACGCTGTATCCGAAGTGGAAGGAGGTCGCGGCAATCCGCAAGCAGATGGACCCGCAGGGCAAGCTGCTCAATCCCTTCCTGAAACGCGTGTGGGGAGAAGCCTGATGCGCCGTCGCACTGTCTTGCTGGGCGGCCTGGCCGCCGCCGCGACCGTGGCCCTGAAGCCGAAGGATCACGGCGGCAGTCACGACGACTATTTCCGCCGCCTGTCCGCCGCGCTGACGCAGGCGCAACTGGCGAGGCCGACGCTGATCGTCGACCAGGCGCGTTTCGCGCACAACATCGAGCAGGTGCGGGCAGCCTTGCCCGCCGGCCCCCAACAGTTGCCCGCACGCCTGGTGGTCAAGTCGCTGCCCAGCCTGCCCTTGCTGACGCAGGCGGCGGATGCGCTCAAGACCCGCCGTTTCATGGTCTTCAACCTCCCGATGCTCGACAGCATCCTGGCCGCCTGGCCGGACGCCGACATCCTGATGGGCAAGCCGGTGCCGGTACTGGCGGTGCGCCACTGGCTCTATGAGGAACGCAACCGCGCGTTCCTGCCCCGCATCCAGTGGCTGGTAGACCATCCCGACCGGCTGACGGCTTACGGCGACCTCTCCAACGTGGTGCAGACGCCCTTGCGCATCAGCCTGGAGCTGGACGTCGGCCTGCATCGCGGCGGCTTGGCGACACCGGCCGACCTCAAGGCCGTGCTGGCCGTCGCGAAGAAGTACCCGCAGCTGCAGGTGTCCGGCCTCATGGCCTACGAGGCGCACGTCGGCAAGCTGCCGACCGCGCTGGGCATGCAGGACAAGGCCTGGGCGCACGTGCAGTCCATGCTCAAGGGCTGCACGCAAGTCCTGCGCGACAGCGGGTACGCTCCCGAGCGCATGACCATCAACTCCGGCGGCAGCCTGACCTATCGCATGCACGCCGAATCGACGCTGGCCAACGATATTTCCCTGGGCTCCGCGCTCGTGCTGCCTTCGGATTTCGACAAGCCGACACTCAAGTCGCACCAGGCGGCGGCGTTCATCGCCACGCCGGTGCTGAAGATCACCGACCACGCGCTGATGCCCGGCATCGAATGGACCGACCCGCTGCGCCGCTGGTGGGATCCCAACGCCGAGCGCGGCTACTTCATTCACGGCGGCCACTGGCTGGCCGATCCGGTATCGCCGCCG
>JAYRMR010000085.1:0-3432 GCA_041912595.1 Burkholderiaceae bacterium | reverse complement strand
ACCTCACCAATGGTGAAGTAGCGTTTGGCGGGAATGGCGGGAAGCGCTTTGTCCATTGAAATCAAGGGCTTCAGGTGGGGAGGTCAGACTCTACTCGAAGTCCTCGTCGCCGGGAACATCCCCTTGCACCACCCCCTTGAGTTTGTGGCTCGCGTGGAAGGTCACGACGTTGCGCGCCTTGATGGGGATGGACTCGCCCGTGCGCGGGTTGCGGCCCGGGCGCGGCGCCTTGCGACGGATGTTGAAGTTGCCGAAGCCCGAGAGCTTCACTTCACGGCCCTGCACCAGGCTGTCATGGATGATGTCGAAGAAGGCCTCGACCATGTCCTTGGACTCGCGCTTGTTCAGGCCCAGCTTGTCGAACAGCAGTTCGGCCAGCTCCGCCTTGGTCAGCGTGGGCGTCTCCAGGCTGGGCAGCAGCAAGGGCCCCCCTGCCGGTTTCATCTCGTCCGTGCTCATGCGAAAGCTCCTCCTCAGGCGCGCAGACGCGCGCCCAGCTTCTCACCCAGGGCCGCCAGCACCGTGGCCACGGCCTGTTCGATGCGCTCGTCCGTCAGCGTGGCTTCTTCGTCCAGCAGTTCCAGACGGATCGCCATGCTGCGCTCGCCTTCCTTCAGGTCGCCGCTGGGCTGCGCCGGCTTGAAGATGTCGAAAAGACGCGCCGAGCGTACCAGGGCATCTCCGGCCGTGCCGATGGTTTGCATCAAGGATTCGTGTGTGACGGTTTCCGAGACGATCACGGCGATGTCGCGCAGCACGGCCTGCTGACGCGGCACGCCCTGCCCCACCGGCAGCGTGCGGGCCAGGACGGCATCCAGCTCGAGCTCGAACAGCACGGGCGCGCCGGCGCCCTGGGGCAGTTCGTAGGCCTGGCGCCACTTCGGGTGCAGCTCGCCGACCACGCCGATCGGCTGGCCGTCGAGCTCCACACGGGCGCTGCGGCCCGGATGCAGCGCGGGGTGCTCGGCCGCGACGAAACGCAGCTGGCGCGGCGCGAACAGGGCCTCGAGGTCGCCCTTCACGTCGAAGAAGTCGACGGCACGGTCACGCTGGCTCCATTGCGGCTGATCGGCAGGGCCGAAGGCCAGGCCGCCCAGGCGCATGGGCTGGGCGATGCCGGCCACGCTCGAGGCGCCCGTCTGCACCGCGGCGTCACGCAGGAAGACGCGGCCGATCTCGAACACACGCACGCGGCCCGCCTTGCGGGCCAGGTTGTGGCGCAGCACGTTGAGCAGGCTGCCCATCAGGCTGGTGCGCATCACCGAGAGCTGGCTGGTGATGGGATTCAGCAGGCGGATCGGGTTCTCCTCACCGGCCAGCTCACGCTCCCAGCGCTCCTCGACGAAACTGAAGTTGATGGTCTCGAAATAGTCACGCGCGGCCACGGCGTGGCGCAGGGCGTGCACGCCACGGCGCGATTCCGAGCGGGTCTTGGCCACGACGGGCGCCAGCGGCGGCGTCGACGGCAGCTGGCCGTAGCCCATCACGCGGATGACTTCCTCGATGAGGTCTTCCTCGAGGCTGATGTCGAAGCGCCAGCTCGGCGGCGTGACGGTCAGCGTGCCCTCGCCTTCGGTGAAGGGCAGGCCCAGACGGCGGAACACGCCGGCGCAGTCCGCCTGCGTGACCGGCATGCCGATCACCTTCGCCGCACGCGCCACGCGCAGCGTCACGGGCTTGGGCGCGGGCATGTTGACGCGCTGGTCCACCAGCGGACCGGCCTCGCCACCGCAGATCTCCAGCACGAGCTGCGTGATGCGCTCGATGTGCTCGGCGATGCTCTCGGGATCGACCCCCCGCTCGAAGCGATGGCCGGCGTCGGTGCTGAAGTTGTAGCGGCGGCCGCGGCCCATGACGGCCTCGGGCCACCAGAAGGCGGCCTCGATGTAGACGTTGCGGGTGTCGTCGGACACGGCCGTGTGGTCACCGCCCATGATGCCGGCGAGCGACTCGACCCGGCTGGCGTCCGCGATCACGCCGACCTTCTCGTCCAGCTCGACGGTGTTGCCGTTCAGCAGCTTGAGCTGCTCGCCGGCCTTGGCCCAGCGCACGATCAGCTCGCGGTCGATCTTGTCGAGGTCGAAGATGTGCGAGGGGCGGCCCAGCTCGAACATGACGTAGTTGGAGATGTCCACCAGGGCCGACACCGAGCGCTGGCCGCAGCGGGCCAGGCGCTGGACCATCCAGTCCGGGGTCTTGGCCTTGTGGTTGACGTTGCGCACCACGCGGCCGGCGAAACGGCCGCAGAGGTCCGGCGCCTCCACCCGGACCGGCACGGTCTGGTCGACGACCGGCTTCACCGGCGTGATGGCCGGCAGGGTGAGCGGCGCGCCCGTCAGCGCGGCGACCTCACGGGCCACGCCCAGCACCGAGAGGCCGTGGCCCAGATTGGGCGTGAGCTTCAGCGTGAAGAGCGTGTCGTCCAGGTTCAGGTACTGGCGGATGTTCTGGCCGACCGGCGCATCCAGGGGCAGCTCAAGGAGACCGCCGTGCTCGTCGCTCAGCTGGAGCTCGCGGGCCGAGCACAGCATGCCGAAGCTCTCGACGCCGCGCAGCTTGCCGACCTTGATCAGGAAAGGCTTGCCGTCCTCGCCGGGGGGCAGCTCGGCGCCGACGGTGGCCAACGGGATCTTGATGCCGGCGCGCGCATTGGGCGCGCCGCAGACGATCTGCAGCGGCTCGCCGCCATTGAAGGCCGGGCCGGCGTTGACCTTGCAGACGCGCAGCTTGTCGGCATTCGGGTGCTGCTCGGCTTCCAGGATCTCGGCGACGACGATGCCGCTGAACGGCGGCGCCGCCGGGCTCAGCTCCTCGACTTCCATGCCGGACATGGTCAGCAGAGACGCCAGCTCTTGGGTGTTCAGGGACGGATTGCAGAAGGCCCGCAGCCAGGACTCAGGGAATTGCATGGGATTCTCGTCAGCGTGTTCGGTGGTGTTCTTGCGATGCTTGCGATAAGGGCAAGGCGGGCTTACTTGAACTGGCTCAGGAAGCGCAGGTCGCCCTCGAAGAACAGGCGCAGGTCATTCACGCCGTAGCGCAGCATGGCCAGGCGGTCGATGCCGGAGCCGAAGGCGAAGCCGATGTAACGCTCCGGGTCCAGGCCCATGTTGCGGATCACCTGCGGATGCACCTGGCCGGCGCCGGAGACCTCCAGCCAGCGGCCCTTCAGCGGACCGGTCTCGAACATGATGTCGATCTCGGCGCTGGGCTCGGTGAAGGGGAAGTAGCTCGGGCGGAAGCGCAGCTGCAGGGCGTCGGTCTCGAAGAAGGCCGTGATGAAGTTCAGGTAGACCGACTTCAGGTCCTTGAAGCTGATGTTCTCGCCGACCCACAGGCCTTCGACCTGGTGGAACATGGGCGAGTGCGTGGCGTCGCTGTCCACGCGGTAGGTGCGGCCCGGGGCGATCACGCGGATTTCCGGCATGGTGT
>JAYRMR010000084.1:0-3966 GCA_041912595.1 Burkholderiaceae bacterium | reverse complement strand
CCGAGCTGGACCCGGTGTTCTATGACGACGTGGCCAAGGCCTATGGCGACGAGCTGCGCAGCCTGGCCGCCGCCGGCTGCACCTACGTGCAGATGGACGACACCAACCTGGCCTACCTGTGCGACGAGAAGATGCGCGAGGCCGCCCGTCAGCGCGGCGACGACCCCAACGAGCTGCCGCACCGCTACGCGACCTTCATCAACAAGGTCGTGGCGCAAAAGCCCGCCGGCATGACGCTGGCGATGCACCTGTGCCGCGGCAACTTCAAGAGCACGCACGCCGCCGCCGGCAACTACGAACCGGTGGCCGAAGCCCTGCTGTCCGAGATGAACCTGGACGCATTCTTTCTGGAATACGACGACGACCGCTCGGGCGACTTCAAGCCGCTGCGCTACCTGCCCAAGGGCAAGACCGTGGTGCTGGGCCTGGTCACCACCAAGTTCGGCGCCATGGAAAGCAAGGACGAGCTCAAGCGCCGCATCGACGAGGCCGCCAGGTATGCGCCACTGGAACAGCTCGCGCTGAGCCCGCAGTGCGGCTTTTCCAGCACGGTGCATGGCAACAACATTGCCGTGGAAGACCAGCGCAACAAGCTCAGGCTGGTGGTGGAGACGGCGCAAGAGGTGTGGGGCTGACCTGTACAGCACCACCGGCGGGCGAACCATGCCAACGTATAAGCCGGGCACCGGCCAGCGCTGGCGAGACCTTTGATGGATGCCACCGCATGGGCCGCACGCGCAGCATGCGGTCATGCAGTTCACCACCGGCCCCGTTTCAGGCACACCCATCGATCGCAAGTCATCGGTAGATGGGCCGCCACCACTCAGCCGCGCACCGGCCCCGGATTCCCGCGAAGAACTTGCGGAAGCTTTCAATGATCACCTGATCAGCACGATGGGCGACGATGCCGGCGACACCGCGTCGGCCCTGATTCTTTCGCGATTGAATTCTTCAAGTGGCGCACTGGATCTGAGGCATGCCAGCGCAGCGTCGTGGATCGCTGGCCTGGACACGGAAGGCTGGCAACTGCTGCAGCGGTATGCCAGCGCCGAAGGTGGCAACGGGATCCGGCAGGTGTGCCTGCCGTCCCTGGCCCCCGAACGCATGCGGGCTGCGGTGACCGGCCTGCGCCAGCTGGACACACTGCGCACGGTCGTGTTGACCGGTATCCCCCCACTGCCGTCCGACAGCAAATCCGCCGAAGCGGACGGCTTTGTGGACTGGGAGGCCGACGGCACGGTGGTGCACAGTGTGGACCTGCGCGGCCTGGAGCCAACGGGGGACGAGGCACCACCCGGCTGCGCGGAACCGAGCCCCCCCATAACGGTGAAAGTTCAGACGGCCCTTGGCATGCCGCTCACGGTCCAGGCGCCAAAGGGCACGCTGCTGGTCAGCGACGCGCCCGGCCAGCATCAACCCGTGCTGGCCACAGGCGGCGAGGAACTTCCCGCACTGCGCCACTGCACGGAGGAATACTTCATCGAAACGATGACATCGCGCCGCCCCAGCGGCGCGCAGGAGCCCGCCGCAGAGCCGCCCAGCGGGTCAGCAGACTACGAAGTGCACATCGCCCATGAAGGCGGCAGGGAGCTGGACCTGACGAACTGGCCCGCGGACACGCACATCACGATCACGGGCGCGCCACCCCGGGAGCCCTTGCTCATCCGCGCACAGGCCGGCGTTCAGGTGCGCGCCGATTTTGCGGGCGTGTCAAGACACAAGGCCGAAGTCACGCACACGGACGGCAAGCGCTGGAGCGACTACAGGACCTTGCCGGGTCAGATCTACGTGCGCGAACCGCTCGACTATGAATACAAGGCGGCCAGACAGGGCATCGATCCCCAGACGCTGGCGTTCCAGACCCAGCTCAACGGCGCAGGCAAATGGCAGACCGGGCAGAACATCGTGTGCCGCCACCTCACGATGCACTGGTTGGCGGAGCGGGCTGCCTATATCGGCCAGAAACTCGACCAGAAACAGCCTGCTCCCGAGAAGTTCACCTACGCCGGAAAGCTGGACTCCAAAGAAGCCATAAGCCAGAAGGTACCCCAGACAACCGAGGACGACTTCGACTGGCTGGTGCAACAGCAACCCCTGGCCGTGTTTTCGGCGTCCGGCTTCGGAGATGCGCTGGCCAAAGGCTTCGAGGGCATGGCCCCCGGCAGCGTACGGCAGCTCAGCCTGATGACGGGCAACCATGCCATCGGGGTGGAGCTTCAGGTCAAGCAGCGCGGCGCGGAGCCGCCCGAGTACGTCGTGACCGTGTACGACCCCAACCTGACCGCCCACCACCTGCGCCTGGTGGAGACCTCGCCAGACCGGCTGAAAGGCATGGGTCTGGACAAATGGTTCAGCGTCCATGCGCTTCAGGCCTATGGCGGCAGCGAGCCCAGGATCTTCGCGCTGACGCGCTGGCGCGACCTGCCCGGCGAGGGCGTGCGCGCGCCCCGTCAGGAGGCATTGACCGTGCCGGAATTCATGAACCCCGCCGAAAAGCTGAGCCCCCACTATGTGCACTGGGCCATGCAGACGCAGACGGCGCCCGAGCTGCGCAAATGGATGCTCAGCGTGATCGCGATGGACCGGTTGGCGCCGCACGAGCGGTTGCGGATTCTGGCGGGCCGGGACGCGCCCGCCGGCGGCATGCACACGCAGTACGCGCCCACCATGGCCATGGTCCGTGACGGCGCCACCATCGGCGCCTACTACCGCACGCTGCTGACCGCCAGGGACGACCAGTTGCCCGCGTCGCAACGCCAGACCGTGCTGCGCTCGCAGTCGGTGCAGCCGACGGCCAGAGGCTTGCGGTCGATGGACCAGCTGGAACATGCGCTGCGAACGCGCCCTGACGTGGCGCGGGAGCAGACACAGGCCATTCTGGATGCGCGGGCGGACACGTTGACCCGGCCCCACCGGCTCGAACTGCTGATGGCCTGCAACGGAAACGGACGCCCCGCCGTCCACAGCCTGGCGATCGAGGATGCCCGCCTGGGCAAAGGCGGTGAGCGCAATACGGACAGGCTCTACCACCATCTGCGGCAAATCTTCTCGGACCCCAAGCTCTCCGCGGACGACAAAGCCGTCCTGGCCGGGTCGACGCATGACGGCATGACAGCCACGCGCGCGGCCATGATGTGGGGACGCTCGCGCAACGCCGCCGCCATCCTCAGGGCCGTGCTGGACTGCACGATGGCGCCGCAGGACAAACAGGCCCTGCTGCAAGAGGTTGGGGTCACCGCCGAGGAGGTTTTGGGGCGCCTGGCGCGGACGGACACCGTCCGCCTCGCCCTGACCGTAGGGCTTGACACGCTGAAGGCGCAGCTGGACGCCACCGACGGCGAACAGCCCGCGCCTTCGACGGTCCGGTCCGGCCCGCAACCGGATACCAAGGCGTCGCAGACCCTGCCTGCCGGGGTGCTCAACCTGGCGCAGCTCATGAAACTGCCCAAGGGGACGCCCGTCTCATTCAAGGTCGGCCATCAGGTGCACCACGCACGCCTGATGGAGTCCAGCCTGAAGCAGCTGCGCGAGCAGGACGGTGTGTGGATCCGGCTGGAGGGCCCCACCGTGCCCGTCGAGCCCGCGCTGGCAGGGGGCTTGCCCTTCCGGCGAGGCATGACCGAAGCCTACAGCTACCACCTGGCCGCCCTGAATGTGAAAACCCTGGAGTTCAGATGCACGCCGCTGCCCTGAGCGAGCGCGGCGGCAACCACTGCTGGATACTCAACTGGACGAGCGGTGGGTCCAGTCCGCCCCGGGCTTAGGGGCGCTTGAACGCCGCCCGCGCCGCCAGCGCCTTGCCGCGCGTGGCGCAGCCTTCGATGTGGTCGTTGACCAGGCCCATGGCCTGCATGAAGGCGTAGACCGTCGTGGGGCCGACGAAGCTCCAGCCGCGCTTCTTGAGGTCTTTGGAGATCGCCACCGATTCGGGCGACGTCGTCATGGCGCGCAGCGCCTCGCGCGTGA
>JAYRMR010000083.1:0-4534 GCA_041912595.1 Burkholderiaceae bacterium | reverse complement strand
GGGGTTTGCAAAGGAACAACCCGGGATTCTAAGGCTTCTAGAGTGACACCCCTAGCGGGGCCCCGAACGAGCGTGTCCGGGCACTCAGAAGATCCTTCACCGGCCGGGGGAATCCGGTGGGCCGCCGACCCGCAGGTCCGCAGCCACAAAAGGGTGGATACAGCGGGAACTAACTCAATTCATGAACATGCCGCCGTTGACGTGCAGCTCGGTGCCGGTGATGTACGCGGCCTCGGGCGACGCCAGGAAGGCGACGGCATGGGCGATCTCCCGGGGTTCACCCAGGCGACCGGCGGGAATCTGGCCCAGCAGCGCGGCCTTCTGGGCCTCGGGCAGGACTTCGGTCATGTCAGTGGCGATGAAGCCGGGGGCCACGCAGTTCACGGTGATGCCGCGGCTGCCCAGCTCGCGCGCCAGGGAACGAGTCATGCCGGCCACGCCCGCCTTGGCGGCAGCATAGTTGGCCTGGCCCGGGTTGCCGGACGCGCCCACCACCGAGGTGATGTTGATGATGCGGCCGAAACGCGCCTTCATCATCGTGCGCATCACGGCGCGGCTCATGCGGAACACGGCCTTGAGATTGGTGTCCATGACCGCGTCCCAGTCCTCGTCCTTCATGCGCATGGCGAGGGTATCGCGGGTGATGCCGGCGTTGTTGACCAGGACGTGCAGGCCGCCATTCGTCTTGACGATGTCGTCGACGGCGGCGTCGCAGGCAGCGGCCTCATTGACGTTCAGGACGATGCCGCGGCCGCCCAGGGGCGCCAGGGCTTCGGAGATGCCGGCGGCGCCGGACTCACTGGTGGCCGTGCCGATGACGGTGTAGCCCTTCTCGGCCAGGGCCAGGGCGATGGCGCGGCCGATGCCGCGGCTGGCGCCGGTGACCAGGGCCACCTGGCCCTTGATGGTGTCGCTCATGGTGATGGATCTCGTCTGACGTGGTGGTTCAGCCCAGCAGGGTGCGGGCTTCGGCCAGGCTGGCGGGGTCGAGCACCGTGGCGCTCTGGATCTCGGCGTCGACGCGCTTGGCGAGGCCCGCCAGCACCTTGCCCGGACCGCATTCGATCACATGGCCGATGCCGCGCGCCTTGATGGCCTGCACGATCTCCACCCAGCGCACCGGGCCGAAGGCCTGACGGTACAGGGCATCGCGCAGCGCGTCAGCATCGGCACTGATGCCCACGTCGATGTTGTTGATGACGGGAATGGCCATCGGCTTGAATTCGACTGTCGCCAGGCGTTCGCGCAGGCGGTCGGCGGCCGGCTTCATCAGGCTGGAGTGGAAAGGAGCCGAGACGGCCAGCGGCAGCGCGCGCTTGGCACCGGCGGCCTTGAGCACCTCGCAGGCCTTGTCCACACCGGCCTTGGTGCCGGCGATGACGGTCTGCTTGGGATCGTTGAAGTTGACGGCCTCGACGGGCTCGCCCACGGCCGCCGCGGCGGCGGCACAGCCCTCGCGCACGGCGGCGGCGTCCAGGCCCAGGATGGCGGCCATGGCGCCGACGCCCACCGGCACGGCGTCCTGCATGGCCTGCGCGCGGAAGCGCACCAGCGGCAGGGCATCGGCCAGGCTCAGCGCCTCGGCGGCGACCAGGGCGCTGTACTCACCCAGCGAATGACCGGCCACGACGGCGGGCTTCAGGCCGGTCTCGGCCAGCCAGGCGCGGTAGCAGGCGATGCCGGCGGTCAGCATCACGGGCTGGGTGTTGGTGGTCAGGTCCAGCTGTTCCTTGGGGCCGTTCTTGATCAGGCCGCCGACGTCCTCGCCCAGGGCGGCAGACGCCTCCTCGAGGGTGCGGCGCACTTCGGGGTGATCGCCCCAGGCGTCCAGCATGCCCACGGTCTGCGACCCCTGGCCGGGGAACACGAATGCAAAGCTCGCGCTCATCGTCTCGTCTCTTTCTTGTGCAGTGGAGCGGGGAATCAGAGGTCCAGCAGGACCGCGCCCCAGGTAAAGCCACCGCCCACGCCTTCCAGCATGACGGTCTCGCCCTTCTTGATCTGGCCCGAACGGACGGCGGCATCCAGCGCCAGCGGAATCGACGCGGCCGAGGTATTGCCATGCTGATCCACCGTCACCACCAGTTTCTCAAGCGGCAGTTTCAGTTTCTTGGCAGTCCCCTGCATGATGCGGATATTGGCCTGGTGGGGAATCAGCCAGTCGATGTCGGCATCGGTCTTGCCGGCCTTCTCGAGCACGGCGCGGGCGACCTTCTCCAGCACGCCCACGGCCAGCTTGAACACGGCCTGGCCGTCCATCTTCAGCAGCGGGTGGCCCAGCACCTGGCCGCCGGAAACGGTGCCCGGGGTGCACAGGATGTCCACGTGGCGGCCATCGGCGTGCAGCTGGCTGGCGAGGATGCCGGGCGTCTCGCTGGCGCCCAGCACCACGGCGCCGGCGCCGTCACCGAACAGCACGCAGGTGGTGCGGTCCTTGAAATCGAGGATGCGCGAGAAGGTCTCGGCGCCGATCACCAGCGCCTTGCTCGCCGCGCCGCTCTTGATCATGGCGTCCGCCACGGTCAGGCCATAGACGAAGCCGGAGCACACGGCCTGCACGTCGAAGGCGGCGCAGCCGGCGATGCCCAGCTTCTGCTGCAGCAGGCAGGCGGTCGAGGGGAAGACCATGTCCGGCGTGGACGTGGCGACGATGATGAGGTCGATCTCCTCGGCGGCGACGCCGGCCGCCTGCAGGGCCGCACGGGCTGCCGGCAGGGCGAGGTCGCTGGAGGTCTGGTCCGGCGCCGCGAAGTGGCGGGCGCGGATGCCGGTGCGCTCGACGATCCACTCGTCGGACGTCTCGACGCCATCGCGCGCCAGCTGGGCGGCCAGCTCGGCGTTGGTCAGTCGCTGTTCGGGGAGGTAGCTGCCGGTCCCGAGGATGCGGGAGTAGCGCGGGGCGGTCTGAGAGGAACTTGTAGTCATGCAGCGTGGACGGCCGTGGCCGCCTTGTCTCCTGCATCAGCCGCCGGGCCGGCGTCCGCCGTGGCAGACAAGGCGGGCGTGGCCTTGGTGTCAAGACCCAGCGTGGCGATGATGCGGTCGTGTACCCGGTCGAGCAGCCGGTTGCGGGCGGCATCATACGCCCTGTTCAGCGCTGTCTCGAAGGCGACAGCATCCGC
This sequence comes from Burkholderiaceae bacterium, assembly GCA_041912595.1. GTDB lineage: Bacteria > Pseudomonadota > Gammaproteobacteria > Burkholderiales > Burkholderiaceae_C > Roseateles_B. The sequence goes on along the minus strand of JAYRMR010000083.1, from coordinate 1,412 downwards.
CGAACCGTGGCTCTTGAAGACCAGGCCGCGCAGGCCGAGCAGCGCCGCACCGTTGAGACGGCGGTGGTCCACGCGGCTCTTGAAGCGGTTCAGGATGGGCATGGCCATCAGCGCCACGAGCTTGGTCAGCACGTTGCGGCTGAACTCCGTACGGATGAAGGTGGAGATCATCGAGGCCAGGCCTTCGGCGGTCTTCAGGGCCACATTGCCCACGAAACCGTCGCAGACGACCACGTCGACCGTCGCCTTGAAGATGTCGTTGCCCTCCACGTTGCCGTGGAAGTTGATCTGGCCGGCGGCATCGGCATCGCGCAGCATCTCGCCGGCGCGCTTGATGGTCTCGTTGCCCTTGATCATCTCCTCGCCGATGTTCAGCAGGCCCACGCGCGGCTCGGGCTTGCCCTCCACGGCGCTGACCAGGGCGCTGCCCATCACGGCGAATTGCAGGAGATGCTCGGCGCTGCAGTCCACATTGGCCCCGAGGTCCAGCATGGTGGTGAAGCCGCCGGTCTGGTTGGGCATGACGCTGGCGATGGCCGGACGGTCGATGCCGTCGAGCGTCTTGAGCAGATAGCGCGAGACCGCCATCAGCGCGCCGGTGTTGCCGGCGGACACGCAGGCCTCGGCACGGGGCGCTGCGCCGTCCACCGACTTCAGCTGCTGGATGGCGACGCGCATGGACGAATCCTTCTTGCGTCGCAGCGCCACCTCGACGGGGTCGTCCATCGAGACGACCTCGCTGGCCGCCACGATCTCGCAGCGAGGCCAGGATTGCGCCTCCTTCAGCGCCTCGGGCTGCCCCACGAGCAGCAGTGCGGCCTGCGGGTGGGCCGCCAGGAAGGCACGGCAGGCCGGCAGCGTGATGCTGGGGCCGTGATCGCCGCCCATGCAGTCGACCGCCAGGCGGATCAGACCGGAAGCGGGCACAGGCGCATTCGATTCAGGAGAGGACATCAGGTTTCCGACCGGAACTGGGCGCATCGCCGACCGCACGGTCGGCATTGCTTGCGCAAGCCGCGCACCTTACGCGAGCCCCGTGACAGGAGCAAGCGGACACACCCTGTAACGAGCCCCTCATTGCGAGAGCTCAAGCACAAAAGCCCGGCGACGCATCAAGCAGCGAGCCGGGCTTTTCACAGACAGGTCATTGACTGAGGCACCTTGCGGCGCCCGGCAGATCAATCAGGCGTCTGCCTTGGTCTTCAGGACCTTGCGACCACGATAGAAGCCGTTGGGGCTGATGTGGTGACGCAGATGCACTTCGCCGGTGGTCGGCTCGACAGCGGTGCCCGGATTGGTCAGGGCATTGTGCGAACGGTGCATACCACGCTTGGAAGGCGACTTCTTGTTTTGCTGAACGGCCATGGTGAATTCTCCTGGGGCTTCGGTGATTTGAGGCTTGCTCGGCGGGT
>JAYRMR010000082.1:0-4824 GCA_041912595.1 Burkholderiaceae bacterium | reverse complement strand
CCCACGCCCGCAATGAAAGTGGCCGCATGAAAGCAGCAGACATTCGCCAGACCTTTCTGAAGTTCTTCGAATCCAAGGGACACCAGATCGTCGCCTCCAGCCCCGTGGTGCCGGGGGACGACCCCACGCTGCTGTTCACCAACGCGGGCATGAACCAGTTCAAGGACGTGTTCCTCGGCTTCGACAAGCGCGCCTACAGCCGCGCCACGACGGCCCAGAAGTGCATCCGCGCCGGCGGCAAGCACAACGACCTGGACAACGTCGGCTACACCGCACGCCACCACACGTTCTTCGAGATGCTGGGCAATTTCAGCTTCGGCGACTACTTCAAGAAGGACGCCATCAGCTACGCCTGGGAACTGCTGACCCAGCATTTCAAGCTGCCGGCCGACAAGCTGTGGGTGACCGTCTACTCCGAGGACGACGAGGCCTACGAGATCTGGAACAAGGTGGTGGGCGTGCCCGCCGAGCGCATCGTGCGCATCGGTGACAACAAGGGCGGCCGCTACATGTCCGACAACTTCTGGATGATGGGCGACACGGGCCCCTGCGGCCCCTGCACCGAGATCTTCTTCGACCATGGCCCGGACGTGGCCGGCGGCCCGCCCGGCAGCCCCGATGAAGACGGCGACCGCTACATCGAGATCTGGAACAACGTCTTCATGCAGTTCAACCGCACGGAAGACGGCGTGATGCACCCGCTGCCCAAGCCCTCGGTGGACACCGGCATGGGCCTGGAGCGCATTGCGGCCGTGCTGCAGCACGTGCACTCGAACTACGAGATCGACACCTTCGTCGCGCTGCTTGCCGCCGCCAAGGCCGCGGTGGACGGCGCCGGTGCCGGCGACTGCGACAAGACGAGCGCCTCGCTGAAGGTCATCGCCGACCACATCCGCGCCTGCAGCTTCACCGTCGTGGACGGCGTCATCCCCGGCAACGAAGGCCGCGGCTATGTGCTGCGCCGCATCGCCCGCCGCGGGATCCGCCACGGCTACAAGCTGGGCGCCCGCACGCCCTTCTTCCACAAGATCGTCGCCGAGCTGGTCCGCCAGATGGGCGAGGCCTACCCGGAGCTGCGCCAGGCCGAGGCCCGCGTGACCGAGGTGCTGCGCCAGGAGGAAGAGCGCTTCTTCCAGACCATCGCCAACGGCATGGAGATCCTCGAGGCGGCGCTGGCCAAGGGCGAGCAGCAGTTCGATGGCGACACCGCCTTCAAGCTGCACGACACCTACGGCTTCCCGGTCGACCTGACGGCCGATGTCTGCCGCGAGCGCGGCGTGACCGTCGATCAGGCCGGCTTCGACGCCGCCATGAACAAGCAGCGCGAGCAGGCTCGCGCCGCCGGCAAGTTCAAGATGGCCCAGGGGCTGGAGTACAGCGGCGCTGCCACCGCCTTCCACGGCTATGAGCACCTGGTCTGCGAGACTAGCAAGGTCACGGCCGTCTATGTGGACGGTGTGTCCGTCCAGGAAGCCAAGGCCGGCGACGATGCCGTCATCGTGCTGGACCACACGCCCTTCTACGCCGAGAGCGGCGGCCAGGCCGGCGACAGCGGCGAGCTGCGCAATGCCAGCACCCGCGTGGTGGTGGAAGACACCCTGAAGATCCAGGCCGACGTGTTCGGCCACCACGGCCGCGTCATGGAAGGCTCGGTCAAGGTCGGCGACAGCTTCAAGGCCCAGGTCCATGCCGAGGCCCGCGCCAAGACCGTCCGCAACCACAGCGCCACCCACCTGATGCACAAGGCCCTGCGCGAAGTGCTGGGCGCCCACGTGCAGCAGAAGGGCTCGCTGGTCAACGCCGAACGCACTCGCTTCGACTTCGCGCACAACGCGCCGATGACGTCTGAGGAGATCCGCAAGGTCGAGGCGATCGTGAACGCCGAGATCCTGGCCAATGCCGGGGCCAAGGCCGAGGTGATGGCCCTGGACGATGCCCAGAAGAGCGGCGCCATGATGCTGTTCGGCGAGAAGTACGGCGAGACCGTGCGCGTGCTGAGCATCGGCAGCTCCAAGGAACTGTGCGGCGGCACCCACGTGAAGGCTACCGGTGACATCGGCCTGTTCAAGATCGTGGCGGAAGGCGGCGTGGCCGCCGGCGTGCGCCGTGTGGAAGCCGTGACGGGTGAGAACGCCCTCGCCTATCTGCAGTCGCTGGAAGACACGGTGAACGGCTTGGCCGGCAGCCTGAAGGCCGCCCCGGCGGAGCTGGCGCATCGGGTGGCCGGCGTGCTGGACCAGGTCCGCAGCCTGGAGAAGGAACTGGCTGCCGCCAAGAGCAAGCTGGCATCCGCGCAGGGCGATGAGCTGCTGACGCAGGCGGTGGACGTGAAGGGCCTGAAGGTGCTGGCGGCCACGCTGGTCGGCGCCGACGCAAAGACCCTGCGCGAGACCATGGACAAGCTCAAGGGCAAGCTGAAGACCGCCGCCATCGTGCTGGCGGCCGTGGACGGCGACAAGGTCCAACTGGCCGCAGGCGTCACCGCTGACAGCATCGGCAAGGTGAAGGCCGGGGAACTGGTCAACTTCGTCGCCCAGCAAGTCGGCGGCAAGGGCGGCGGCAAGCCTGACATGGCCATGGCCGGCGGCACGGACGCCAAGTCGCTGCCGAGCGCACTGGCCAGCGTGCAGGCCTGGGTCGCGGAACGGCTCTGAGTCGGCCTCACCCGCCCATGTCGGCATCCCGGGGGTCTCTTGCGAGACCCCTTTTTATTGACGCCCACCGCGGCGAAAGGGACTGTGCCCCTTCCTCCTCAGTGCCGGTCCCTCATCATTCTTGCCATCTTCCGCCATGACCTTCCCCCTCGCACAGAATCGTCTGGAGTCCCTGCTGGCCCTGCTGCCAAGCCTGCCTGGCGCTGCACGGCTGACGGCCGACTACTTTGAGGGATGGCTGGGCGGCGCGCTTTGCGTGGGTCGGGCCGCGGACCCGGTAGGCGCCATGGATACACACTGGGGCGAGCACTGGTCCGAAGCGCTGATGGAGCAGGAACTGCTCGACGAGTTCATGACGGCCCTGGAGGAGTACTGGCACCTGTTGCAGGAGCGTCTGGAAGTCGCCGCGCTGACGGGGGATCCCGACGCGTTGCCTCTCGCCGAGGTGCTGCCGTGGGCACAAGCTCTGCCGGATCGTCCAGCGTCCGGTGGCGGTGTGCCCCCAGCCGCGCGAGCCTGGGCCAGCGGCTTCGTCGCCTCTGCCGGCGAGCAGGCGCTCACACACGAAGCATCGGAGCTGCTGGCCGTCGTCCGCGCGTTGACGCTGACGCCAGGACCCGCTCTGCAGGGCTATCTTCAGCAGGCCTATGACGAGCCGCTCGGGATTCCGGTGTCCGCGCTCGTGGATGACGCGCTCTTCGCTGCACAGGATCTCCGCATCTTGAGCGCTGGCCCCGCAATTTAACTGGGGAGCGCCTGCGCCTCACGCCGTGTCAAAGCCGGCCTTTGCAGTTCGGCGCGCCGCAACCACAGCGCAGGCGCCCCTCGTGATGGCTCTCACCGTAGTCGGCCGTCAGTTCCTCGCCGGGTTCAATGTCACGCATGGCGTAGAACTCAGCCCGCCCCTGCCGGATGCGGAGCACGGCATTCGGGGCGCAGGAATGGTTGATGTAGCGGAGCGGGCCATCCGACGTCGTGGCGTCGATGGCGCTGCGCTCGCTGACCTCCACCATATGGATCCGGGCGCGCCCCTTGATTCGCCGGCGAGCCTCTCGCACGGAAATCACCTCGCCCCGCATTTCACCGATCTTGCGGCGGGCTGGAATCGGTTCGGCGGCGAAGACGCCCAGACCATCGATGGCGGACGGCCCGACAGACACCAGGAACTTCTCTGCGAGACCAGGCCCTGACCGAGCGGATGCCTCGAGGGACGTCGTGGCCCCCCCGGACAATTCGGTGGCGGGCAGGGAAGTGAGCTTGGGCATCAGGCGTCAGTGACAGGGGCAGAGCCCAACACTGTAGCCGGTATTGATCGTCTTTCAACAGGCCCCGCCGGCCACGGCGGCTCCGCTCGAGCGAGCGGATACGGCGGCTATCAGCTCGGGCGGCTACCGGAGCGCAGCTGGCCCGCCACCTGCGTGGGATTCTCATCCATTCGCAAGCCATCAATACTGACCTTGGGCAGGCGCTCGACCGGCGCCGGGGTCGGGAGCGTCTTGCTCGCGTCCACCGAACGCTTGCCGGTGAGCACCAGTCGCGTCAGCTTGACGACTTCACTGGCATCTGCAGGCTGGGCAGGCGTGAACAAGACCAGCACCGCCATCGCGGCCAACGCCAGCGTTGCGCGGACGCGGCCCGTGCTTTTGGCTTGCTGCACTTGGTTCATAGGATCCCACCAGCCCTGTCAGATTGTGTGCTCACAGTATCTGAAGTCATAGCCGCTTGTGCCAGCACAAAGCGACGAAGCGCAGGCACGGCTGCGTGACCTGCGCTCCTGCAGGATGAAATGCCGGGATGAAGGACAGCTCGCAGGCAGTCCAATCGATCGTCTCCAAGGACGCCCCCTTGCCTGACACGAGGGGCACGGGCCTGCAATCGTTGAGCAGTCGGAAGCATCACCTGCACAACTCGCCTGCGCGCAGCCCACGCGAGAGCAGGCTGGCGAGCCGGATGCGGCCCGTTGGACGAAGGGCCTGGTGGCAGGCCTGAGCAAGACGGGTCAGGTGGAGGCGGACGAGGGGGGGGTGCGGCTGAGTCGCTGAGGCAGCTCGGCGCTGCGGGACCCTTTCAGAGGCACTCGCTGGTAAATGCAGTGCAAATGCATCCCGAGCACCCGCAAGCAATCGCGATTTGAATCCCCCAAAAGCAAAACCCCCGATCCTTGCGGAAC
>JAYRMR010000081.1:0-5019 GCA_041912595.1 Burkholderiaceae bacterium | reverse complement strand
GGGCTTTTCCGTTTTTTGTCTGGTCGGGGTGAGAGGATTCGAACCTCCGGCCTCTACGTCCCGAACGTAGCGCTCTACCAGGCTAAGCTACACCCCGATTTGTCTTTGATGCTTCTCTCGATGCCTACGGGTCGCTCTGAAAATTTCTCTTCAAGAAGATCTGTTCACCGACAGAAAGGCGAATTCTAGCAGAGCTTCTTGCCACTTGTTAAGGGGTAGCAGAGAAAGTTTTTCGCGAGCGTGTTCCGCCTCGCGGCGGGCGGCCTCGCGGGTGGCCTCCAGGGCGCCGGTCGCGCGCACGATCTCGATGATGTCCGGCAGGCGCTCGACCTCGCCGTGCTGGATGGCGTGGCGGATCAGCTCCCGCTGCTCGGCGGTGCCTCGCTCCATGGCGACCAGCAGAGGCAGCGTGGGCTTGCCTTCGCGCAGGTCGTCACCGACGTTCTTGCCCAGGGCCTGGGTGTCGCCTTCGTAGTCGAGCACGTCGTCGATCAGCTGGAATGCCGTGCCCAGTGCGCGGCCGTACGATGCGCAGGCGTCCTCGACCTCAGCGCTGGCGTCCGCCAGCACGGCGCCCAGGCGGGCGCTGGCCTCGAAGAGCTTGGCGGTCTTGTAGCGGATGACGCGCAGGTAGTCCTCGACGGAGATGTCGGGGTCGTGCATGTTCATCAGCTGCAGGACCTCGCCCTCGGCAATGATGTTGGTGGCTTCGGCCAGCACGTCCAGCACACGCATCCGATTGGTCGAGACCATCATCTGGAAGGCGCGCGAGTAGAGGAAGTCGCCCACCAGCACGCTGGCGGCATTGCCGAAGAGGGCGTTGGCAGTCTGCTTGCCGCGGCGCAGGGAGGACTCGTCGACGACGTCGTCATGCAGCAGCGTGGCGGTGTGGATGAATTCCACGACAGCGGCCAGCTCGAAGCGTTCGGCGCCCTGGAAGCCCAGCGCATTGGCGAACAGCAACACCAGCTTCGGGCGCATGCGCTTGCCGCCGGCGTGGACGATGTAGCCGGCGATCTGGTTGACGAGGGCGACATCGGAGGTCAGGCGACGGCCGATGACGGCGTCCACCTCGCGCATGTCCGCGTCCAGCGCGGCAAGAACCTCTTGAAGGGGGGACGAGGCAGACAGGGCGTGCACTCTGGGCTCACTATTGGGCGAAGCTGGGATTATAGGAAGCCTGGATGGGCTCGTCGGGCTTGCGCCCCTGCGAGTTCCAGGGCGTCGGCGGCTGCCCACGTCGAGAGCAGGGGTCTTGAATCAGGGAAAGCAATCATGTTATAGTCGCCGGCTCTGCGCGCATTGCGTGCGGGATTTGTGCCTGTGCATTCCCAGGCGCATCAGGGTGGCCGCTTGCGGTGGCCCTCATGCGTGGTGGTCGAGGTGCCAGGCGGTTTCATTGAAAGGGCTGATATGTACGCGGTCATAAAAACCGGTGGCAAGCAATACAAGGTTGCTGCTGGCGAAAAGATCAAGGTAGAACAGATTGCTGCGGAAGTTGGCCAAGAGATCGTGATCGATCAAGTTCTCGCTGTGGGTAACGGCGCTGAACTGAAGATCGGCACTCCCTTGGTTGCTGGCGCGAGCGTCAAGGCCACTGTCGTGGCCCAGGGCAAGCACGACAAGGTGCGCATCTTCAAGCTGCGTCGTCGCAAGCACTACAAGAAGAGCCAAGGCCATCGCCAGACTTACACCGAGCTGGAAATCAGCGCGGTTAACGGCTGATCCCTCGCTCTCGCAACAGTTCAAGGAGTAATCCATGGCACAGAAAAAGGGCGGCGGCTCAACCCGAAACGGCCGCGATTCCAAACCGAAGATGCTGGGCGTGAAGGTGTACGGCGGCCAGGCCATCTCGGCCGGCTCCATCATCGTGCGTCAGCGCGGTACCAAGTTCCACGCCGGCACCAATGTCGGCATGGGCAAGGACCACACCCTGTTCGCTCTGGTGGACGGCACCGTGTCCTTCACCACCAAGGGCGAAGCCAACCGCTCGACCGTGGTCGTGACGCCGGTCTGAGTCTTTTGACCTGACCGAGGCAGTGCGGTGGCAGCAGCCGGCCACACTGCCCAGACTGAGCCCCGGCATGCCCGGGGCTTTGTTTTTTCGGCTGCAACCCAGGTGAGGGCCCCGCAGCGGGCCTGCCTTACCATGGCTCCTTCCGCGAGCCCGAGAAGCAAGACATGAAGTTCGTAGACGAAGCCACCATCGACATCGTGGCCGGCAATGGTGGTGCCGGCTGTGCAAGCTTTCGCCGCGAAAAGTTCATTCCCTTCGGCGGGCCGGACGGTGGCGACGGCGGTCGTGGCGGCAGCGTGTATGCCGTGGGCGACCTGAACCTCAACACCCTCATCGACTACCGCTACGCGCGCCGCCACGAGGCGCGCAACGGCGAGGCCGGCCGCGGCTCCGACCAATACGGCGCGGCCGCCGACGACATCGTGCTGCGCATGCCTGTGGGCACCATCATCACGGACGTCGAAACCGGCGCCGTGATCGCCGAGCTCCTGGAGCCGGGCGAGAAGATCATGATCGCCAAGGGCGGCGACGGCGGCTTCGGCAACCTGCACTTCAAGAGCAGCACCAACCGCGCACCGCGGCAGAAGACGCCGGGCTGGCCGGGTGAGGCCAAGAAGCTGAAGCTGGAGCTGCGCGTGCTGGCCGACGTCGGCCTGCTGGGCCAGCCCAATGCGGGCAAGTCCACGCTGATCACGGCGGTGTCGAACGCCCGCCCGAAGATCGCCGACTACCCCTTCACGACGCTGCACCCCAACCTCGGCGTTGTCCGTGTGGCGCCCGAGAAGAGCTTCGTCGTGGCCGACATCCCCGGCCTGATCGAAGGGGCCGCGGAAGGGGCCGGTCTGGGCCACCTCTTCCTGCGCCATCTGCAGCGCACCCGCCTGCTCCTGCACGTCGTGGACCTGGCGCCCTTCGATCCGGAAGTGGATCCCGTGGCCGAGGCCAAGGCCATCGTGGCCGAGTTGAAGAAGTACGATCCCGCGCTGTATGACAAGCCCCGCTGGCTGGTCCTCAACAAGCTGGACATGGTGCCCGAGGAAGAGCGCGCCAAGCGCGTGAAGGACTTCGTCAAGCGCTACAAGTGGAAGGGCCCGGTCTTCGAGATCTCCGCCCTGACGCGCGAGGGCTGCCAGCCGCTGATCCATGCGATCTACGACCACGTGGCAGCCGAGCAGAAGCACCATGTGGAGCCGGATGTGCGCTTCACGGCGGAGGGTGAGGGCGGCGAGGCCAGCGCCTCATGAATGCCGTGCTCCGCGACGCGCGACGCATCGTCGTCAAGGTGGGCTCCAGCCTCGTCACGAACGAGGGCCGGGGCGTGGACGCCGAGGCCATCGGCAACTGGTGCCGCCAGCTGGCCGCGCTGACCCAGCAGGGCCGCGAGGTCGTGATGGTGTCCAGCGGCGCCATCGCGGAAGGCATGAAGCGCCTGGGCTGGGCCTCGCGTCCCAAGGAAGTCCATGAGCTGCAGGCCGCGGCGGCCGTCGGCCAGATGGGCCTGGCGCAGATGTACGAGAGCAAGCTGCGCGAGCAGGGACTGGGCAGTGCCCAAGTGCTGCTGACACATGCCGACCTGGCCGATCGCGAGCGCTACCTGAACGCACGCTCCACGCTGCTCACGCTGCTGCAGCATCGCGTGCTGCCGGTGATCAACGAGAACGACACCGTCGTCAACGACGAGATCAAGTTCGGCGACAACGACACGCTCGGCGCGCTCGTGGCCAACCTGGTCGAGGCGGATGCTCTCGTCATCCTGACGGACCAGAAGGGGCTGTACTCGGCCGACCCGCGCAAGGACCCGTCCGCACGTTTCATCGACGAGGCCATCGCTGGCACGCCCGAGCTCGAGGCCATGGCCGGCGGCGCCGGATCCAGCATCGGCCGCGGCGGCATGATCACCAAGATCCTGGCGGCGAAGCGCGCCGCGGGCAGCGGGGCCAGCACGGTCATCGCCTGGGGCCGCGAACCCGATGTGCTGCTGCGCCTGGCAGCCGGCGAAGCCATCGGCACCGCACTGCTGGCCAGCACGGCCAAGCAGGCCGCCCGCAAGCAATGGATGCTGGACCACCTCCAGATGCGCGGTGCGGTCGTCGTGGACGCCGGCGCGGCCCTGAAGCTGCGTGAGGAGGGCAAGAGCCTCCTGCCGATCGGCGTGCGCGAGGTGCAGGGCGAGTTCCATCGCGGGGACGTGATCGCCGTGCGGGACCCGGCGGGCGCCGAGCTGGGCCGTGGGCTCTCCAACTACTCCAGCGCCGAGGCGCGCCTGATCGCCCGCAAGCCCTCCTTCGAGATCGAGGGCGTGCTGGGCTACGCCGCGGAGCCGGAGCTGATCCACCGCGACAACCTGGTCCTGCGCTGAGCCGCGGGGCTGTCGAGCCCGCATGAAAAAGGCCCGTCCGGAAACTGGCGGGCCTTTGTCTTTCTGGGTGCCGCGCGAAGGGGTCAGTGTTCCGCGGCGTCCTTGGGGCCGAGGGGCGGCTCGGCCGCATGCTCGTCATTGGCCGACGAAGGCCCGCGGCCGGGGCCGTGGTCCTGCCGGTGCTGCTGCGGTCGCATGCCGGCGCGCAGGTAGCGGTTGTGGTGACTGGTGCGCGGCAGGAAGCGCGCGAGTTCCGTCAGCGCCATCTGGTAGACGCCGCGCTTGAACTCGATCACGGCGTCGAGCGGCACCCAGTAGTCGTTCCAGCGCCAGGCGTCGAACTCGGGGTGGTCGGTCGCGCGCAGATTCATGTCGCTGTCGCGGCCGGTGAGCTGCAGCAGGAACCAGATCTGCTTCTGCCCGCGGTAGTGCCCGCGGGCATCGCGGCGGATGTAGTGCTCGGGCACCTCATACCGCAGCCAGTCGCGCGTGCGCGCAATGATGCGCACATGCTCGGACCTCAAGCCCACTTCTTCGTGGAGCTCTCTGAACATCGCCTGCTCGGGCGTTTCGCCATGCTTGATGCCCCCTTGCGGGAACTGCCAGGAGTGCGTGCGAATGCGCTTGCCCCAGAACACTTCGT
>JAYRMR010000080.1:0-5213 GCA_041912595.1 Burkholderiaceae bacterium | reverse complement strand
CGTCGTTGGAAAGGGCCAGAGCCATCATCAGCAGCATCAGGAAGAAACCGGCGCGCTGCAGCCGCTCCAGCCACCACTCGGACACGGGGCGGCCGCTCAGACCCTCGAAAAGATAATACATCAGGTGTCCCCCATCGAGCATGGGCAGCGGCAGCAGGTTCAGGACGCCTAAGCCGACGCTAAGCATGGCCAGCAGCGCGAGATAGGAATGCAGCCCCACCCGCGCGGCCTGCCCGGCGGCGTCCGCGATGGTGATGGGGCCGCTCAGATTCTTGAGCGAGGCCTGGCCGATGAGCATGCGGCCGAAGACCTTGACCGTCATCGCCGACTGCTCCCAGGTCTTGCGAAGGCCGATGAACAGGGCGTCTGCGGCCGAATGGCTCACCAGCACCGTCTGTGCCGGCGCGCCGACGGCCGCGCGGATGCGGCCGATGCGGGCATCGCCGTCGATGTCGATGTCGGGCTGCACCGCCACGGGCAAGACCTGGCCCTGGCGCTCGATGCGCCATTGCTGCGCCTGCCCCGGCGCCTGGGCATAGGCCCGGATCAGCCCCACCAGCTGGGCTGCGTCCTGGACGCGCACGCCGTCGATGTCCAGCACGAGATCGCCCGTCCGCAGGCCGGCGCGCGCAGCGGCGCCATCCGGCTCCACCTGGCCGACGACCGGCTCGCGCAGGGGCCCGCCCAGCCCCAGCCGGCCCAGCGTGGCGATGTCCGGCTCGCGGCTGCCCAGCTCGCGCATGTCGAGGCGCACCTCGCGACGGCCGCGGCCCTGGGCGTCGGCCATCTGCAGATTCAGCACCGACTGCTCGGTGATGGCCTCGATCACGGGCCATTGCAGGTCCGCCAGCGAGACGACCTCCTGCCAGGGCTGCCCTTCGCGGGCCAGCGCCATCACGCGGTCACCGGCGCGCAGGCCGGCGCGCTCGGCCAGGCCGCCCGGCCTGGGGGAGCCCATCACGGCGAGCGGCTCCTGCTGCCCGAGCATGGCCAGCAGCGCAAAGAGCACGATGGCCAGGAGGAAGTTGGCCACGGGGCCCGCCGCGACGATGGCCGCGCGCTGGCGCAGCGGCTTGTTGTTGAAGGCCTGGGCGCGCTGCTCGGCCGGCACGGGGCCCTCGCGCTCGTCCAGCATCCGCACATAGCCGCCCAGCGGCAATGCCGACAGGGTGAACTCCGTCGCGTCGGCCGATCGCTGGCGGCGCCACAGGACGGGACCGAAGCCCAGCGAGAAGCGCAGCACCTTCACGCCGCAGGCCCGCGCCACGCTGAAGTGGCCGTATTCGTGCACGAGGATCAGCACCCCCAGCGCGACGAGGAAGGCCAGCAGCTCCAGCATCAGGCCCTCAGCTGCGCGATGCGCTCACGGGCCGCCTGGCGCGCCCGGGCGTCCAGCGCGAGCAGGCCGTCGAGCGAATCGCACTGGCCGGCCTCGGGGTGCACGGACGCCAGCACGCCGGCATTGACCGCGTGGATGTGGTCGAAGCGCAGCTGGCGGTCCAGGAAGGCCGCCACGGCCTCCTCGTTGGCGGCATTGAGGACGGCCGTCGCGCCCTCGGGCGCGCGCAGCGCCTGCCAGGACAGGTGCAGCCCCGGGAAGCGACGCTCGTCGGCCTCCTCGAAGCTGAGGTCCCGGCCCGCCAGCAGGTCCAGGCGCGAGGCACCGGACTCGATGCGCTGCGGGAAGGACAGCGCATACGCGATGGGCACGCGCATGTCCGGCGTGCCCAGCTGGGCCAGCACGGAGTTGTCGCGGCAGACCACCATCGAGTGGATGATGCTCTGCGGATGGATCAGCACCCGGATCTGCTCGGGCTTGAGATTGAACAGCCAGCGCGCCTCGATCACCTCGAGCGCCTTGTTCATCATGGTCGCGGAATCGACCGAGATCTTGCGGCCCATCACCCAGTTGGGATGGGCGCAGGCCTGCTCGGGCGTGACGTCGGCGAGCGTGGCCGGGTCGCGCTGGCGGAAGGGCCCGCCGGAGGCCGTGAGCACGATGTGGTCGATGCGCTGCGCCCAGGCGCTGCGGTCCTCGGGGAGGCACTGGAAGATCGCGGAATGCTCGGAGTCCACGGGCAGCAGCGTCGCGCCGCCCTGCTCCACCGCCTGCATGAAGAGCGCCCCGCCGACGACGATGGCCTCCTTGTTGGCCAGCATCAGGCGCTTGCCCGCGCGGGCGGCGGCCAGGCAGGGGGCCAGGCCGGCGGCCCCGACGATGGCGGCCATCACGGCATCCACGTCCGGGTGGGCGGCGACGTCGCTCAGGGCCTGGGCGCCGTCCAGCACCTCGGTGCGGCTGCCCTGCTCGGCCAGCAGGCGGCGCAGCTCGCGCGCCGCCACGGCGTCCGGCATGACGGCAAAGCGCGGCTGCCATTGCAGGCACTGCGCCAGGAGCGCGTCCACACGGCTCATGGCGCTGAGGGCGAAGACCTCGAACTGCTCGGGATGGCGGGCCAGCACGTCGAGCGTGTTGGTGCCGATCGAGCCGGTCGAGCCCAGCACGCAGACGCGCTGACGGCGGGAGGTGTTCATGCGACGAGGGAGTTCAGGGCCAGGGCCAGCGGGAACACCGGCAGCAAGGCATCAACACGGTCCAGCACCCCGCCGTGGCCCGGCAGCAGCTGGCTGCTGTCCTTGGCCCCGACGGCGCGCTTGATGAGGGATTCGAAGAGGTCGCCGATCACGCTCATGGCGGACAGGAAGACCAGCGCCAGCAGCCCCAGCGGCAGCCCGAGGCCCGTCAGCAGGCGGGCGTAGAGGCTCGGGGTGTCCGTCGGCAGGCGGGGCTCCAGGCCGAAGGTCCAGGCCAGGCCCAGCAGCAGCACCGCGGCCATGCCGGTCCAGACGCCTTCCCAGCTCTTGCCGGGGCTGATGGCCGGGGCCAGCTTGCGCCGACCCATCGTGCGGCCACCGAAGTAGGCAAAGACGTCCGCCACCCACACGAGGCAGAAGACGGAGAGGATGAAGTTCAGGCCGATGCCGCGCGCCGTGGCGATCGCCGCCCAGGCGCCCCACAGCAGCACGAAGCCCAGCACGAGACGCCCCGCCCGCGGCAGGCGCGGCCAGCCGGCGGGCCCGAGGCGCAGCGCGTGCGCCGATCCCAGCACCCAGGCCCCGCCCAGCACCCACCACAGCCCGGCCGGCACCGCGGCCAGGCCCGGGCCCAGCAGCGTGAACAGGCACAGGCCCGCCAGCGCAGCGCCCATCGCGAGCGCGGCCGGTTGGGCGAGGCCGTTGAGCCGCCCCCACTCCCAGCCCCCGGCGGCGATGAGCACCAGCGTGACGGCCGCGAACGGCCAGGGCGAGCCGGCGAACAGCGCCGGCAGGAGGATGGCCAGCAGCACGATGGCCGTGATGATGCGGGTTCCGAGCACTCAGGCCTCCAGCGCCGTGTCCGTCTTCACGCCGCCGAAGCGGCGGTCCCGTTCGCGGAAGGCCGCGATGGCGGCGTCCAGCTGGGCCTCGCCGAAGTCCGGCCAGAGGCAATCCGAGAACACGAATTCGCTGTAGGCCGACTGCCACAGCAGGAAGTTGCTGATGCGCACCTCACCGCCCGTGCGGATGAAGAGGTCAGGGTCCGGTGCGTAGCTCATGGCCATGAACTCGGACAGCTTGGCTTCCGTCAGCTCTTCCGGCTTGACGCCGGCCACCAGCGCCGCGCGCGCCGCCTGCACGATGTCCCAGCGGCCACCGTAGTTGAAGGCGACGTTCAGCGTGAGCTTGCTGTTGTGCAGCGTCGAGGACTCGGCCTCGTTCCAGGCATTGCGCAGCTTCTCGGAGACCGCGTCGCGATCGCCCACGATGCGGATGCGCACGCCCATCGCGCCCATGCGGGCCAGGTAGCGCGAGACCGCCGCCAGCACCAGGCCCATCAGGCCCGAGACTTCGTCGGAGGGGCGCTTCCAGTTTTCGCTGGAGAAGGCGAACACCGTGAGGTGCTCGATGTTGCGATCGATGCAGGCCTGGACGATGCGCACCAGCGCGTCCACGCCCTGCTTGTGGCCGAAGAAGCGCGGAAGGAAGCGCTTCTTCGCCCAGCGGCCGTTGCCATCCATGACGATGGCCACATGGCGGGGGACCGCCTTGCTCTGATCCGTCACGACGCGTGCGGGCTCAGACGGCCAGGATCTCGGCTTCCTTGGCCGTGATCAGCTTGTCGATGTCGCCGATCACGCGATCGGTCAGCTTCTGCACCTCGTCCTGCGAGCGGCGCTCGTCGTCCTCGGTGATGGCCTTGTCCTTCTGCAGCTTCTTGGCCTGCTCGTTGGCGTCGCGGCGCAGGTTGCGCACGGCCACCTTGGCGTCCTCGCCGGCGCTCTTGACGACCTTGGTCAGGTCGCGGCGGCGCTCTTCGGTCAGCGGGGGCATCGGCACGCGGATCAGGTCGCCCTGGGCCGAGGGGTTCAGGCCCAGGTCCGACTCGCGGATGGCCTTCTCGATCTTGGGACCCATGCCCTTTTCCCAGGGCTGGACGCTGATGGTGCGGGCGTCCAGCAGGCTCACGTTGGCGACCTGCGAGATGGGCACGGGCGAACCGTAGTAATCCACGTGGACCTGGTCCAGGATGCCCGGGTGAGCCCGGCCGGTGCGGATCTTCTGCAGTTCGGTCTTGAAGGACTCGACCGTCTTGGCCATCTTGGCCTCGGCGTTCTTCTTGATGTCAGCAATGCTCATGATGCTCAACCTTGTTCAGGGATGGACCCGGGCTCAACGCGCCAGGACGCTCAAACGTGGACCAGCGTGCCCTCGTCCTCGCCCATGACCACGCGCTTGAGCGCGCCGGCCTTGAAGATGCTGAAGACCTTGATGGGCAGCTTCTGGTCGCGGCACAGGGCGAACGCGGTGGCGTCCAGCACCTGCAGATTCTTGGTGATCGCCTCGTCGAAGCTGATGCGGGCGTAGCGGGTGGCCGTCGGGTCCTTCTTCGGGTCGGCGGTGTAGACGCCATCGACCTTGGTGGCCTTCAGCATGATCTCGGCACCGATCTCGGCACCGCGCAGCGCGGCGGCGGTGTCGGTCGTGAAGAAGGGATTGCCGGTGCCGGCCGCGAAGACGACGACCTTGCCCTCTTCCAGGTACTGCAGTGCCTTGGGGCGCACGTAGGGCTCGACCACCTGCTCGATGCTGATGGCGGACATCACGCGGGCCGTCATGCCTTCCTGGCGCATGGTGTCGGCCAGGGCCAGGGAGTTCATCACCGTGGCCAGCAT
>JAYRMR010000079.1:0-9456 GCA_041912595.1 Burkholderiaceae bacterium | reverse complement strand
GCCGATCGTCGTTGGCTGCACCGGTGGAGGGCGTCGCGCTGTGGTCGCCGGCATTGAAGACGTTGGTGCTGCTGCCATCGTCCTTGATGGTGCCGGTGCCCGTTGCGCCCGAGGCGTTGGTCACGGAACCGGTGATGGCGCCAGTCGACAGCGTGAAGCTCTCCGCGCCCTCATAGGTCGCATCATTGTTGATGGACGTGCGCACCAAGACGGAGGTCGTACCTGCGGCCAGCGTGATGCCACCGGAGGCGGAGACCCAGTTACTGCCGTCGTAGTACTCGATCGACGAGCCCGTATCGGCCCCAACGGTGGCAGAGCCGCTGCCCAGCGTCGGCGTGAAGCTGATGGCACCGACGCTAGCCTGGCTCAGCGTCACTTCGAACACGGCATACGGCGAGGCTTCGCTGACAGTGACGTTGTTGACGGCGACGGTCGGCACAGGCCGATCGTCGTTGGCCGCGCCGGTGGAGGGCGTGGCGCTGTGGTCGCCGGCATTGAAGACGTTGGTGCTGCTGCCATCGTCCTTGATGGTGCCGGTGCCCGTTGCGCCCGAGGCGTTGGTCACGGAGCCGGTGATGGCACCGGTGGACAGCGTGAAGCTCTCCGAGCCCTCGTAAGTCGCATCGTTGTTGATGGACGTGCGCACCAGCACGGACGTCGTGCCGGCGGAAAGCGTGATGCCACCCGAAGCCGAGACCCAGCTCGTGCCGTCGTAGTACTCAAGCGTCGAGCCCGTGTCCGTGCCCACCGTGGCTGAGCTGCTGCTCAGCGAGGGCGTGAAGCTGATGGCACCGACGCTAGCCTGGCTCAGCGTCACCTCGAACACGGCGTAGGGCGAGGCCTCGCTGACGGTGACGTTGTTGACCGCCACGGTGGGCGTCACCACCGCACTGACGTTGACCTGCACGGTGGCGGCATCCGACTCGCCGCTGCCATCGGTGACGGTGTAGGTGAAGCTGTCGCCGCTCGTGTTGCCGGTCGCGGGCAGGTACTCGGTGCTGCCGTCCTGCTTGATGAACAGGGTGCCGTTGCTCAGCGTGAGCTGCATCCAGCCATTGGCGGCCAGGTGAGCCGCATCGCTGCCATTGGCGACGAAGCTGCTGCCGTTGACGCGGCTGATCTGCAGCGCGCTGGTGCTGGACTCGACGTCGCTGTCCGTGCCCCAGGTGCCGTCCGCGTTGGTGATGACGTTGCGGCCGGTGAGCAGCGTGTCCTGCACCGCCGCATAGGTGTTGCCCTTGGCGACGGGATAGTCGTTGACGGCCGCGATCAGCAGGCTGACGACGGCGGTGCGGCTGGCGCTGCCATCACTCACCGTGTAGGTGAAGCTCGCCGTGCCGTTGAAGTTGGCGGTGGGCGTGAATGTGAGGGTGCCGTCGCCATTGATCACCACGGCGCCGCCGGTCGCACCGGAGACGCCGGTGAGGGTCAGGCTGCTGTTGTCCACGTCGCTGTCGTTGGCCAGCAGGTCGGCGACGTTGATCACGAGCGGCGTGTCCTCGACGCCCTGGAACTGATCAGCCACGGCCACGGGCGCGTCGTTGGCCCCGTTGACGGTCACGGTCAGAGCCGCGGTGTCGGTCTTGCCCAGCGAATTGGTGATCGTGTAGAAGAAGGTGTCGCTCAGCGACGCGCCGGTGTTCAGGGCATCGACCTGCGGATTGGCGTTGTCGATGGTGTAGGTGTAGGCGCCCGTCGAGTAGAGGCGCAGCGTGCCGTAGGCGCCGACGAAGTCCTGATAGCTGCCGGCGGTGATGCCGGTGGAGACGGCAGCGCTGCCAACGCGTCCGGCGGTGACCGGGTTGGCACCCAGCGTGGCGCCGGAGCCCGCGGCGTCCGAGGCGCCGGTGCCGCTGCCGGCACTGATGGTGCCGGTGATCACATTGCCCGACGGATTGACGCCGGCGGAGGCGCCGGTCTCGGTGCCCGTGACGGTGTCGTCCTTGGCATTGGGGTCGCTGCTGCTGGAGGCCTGCACCTGGATGGTGAGCGTGGAGGTGCTCTTGAGGCCACCCGCGTCCTGCATGGTGTAGGTGAAGACCTCGGTGCCGGCGCTGCCGCCGGTCGAGTCGGCCAGCGGCGTGTAGGTGTAGGAGCCGTCGCTGTTGAGCTGCAGGGTGCCATAGGCGCCGTTGACGGTCACGCCGCCGGCGGCCAGGAAGTCGATGGTGCCGCTCGGCGCGCTGCTCAGCAGCACATCCAGCGTGACGGTCGTCGCCCCGCCGCTGACGGACACCGCCGTGACCTTGGCGCCGGCCGGGATGTTGGTCCCGCTGGCCGTCATGCCCACCACCACGTTGCCGCTGGTGCCGCTCAGGGTGATCTGCGAGTAGTTCACCGCGGTGCTGGTGTTGACCGTGGCCTCCTTGCCGCTGGGCAGGCTGGCGTTGCCATCGCGCGAGGCGTCCGGATAGAAGTCGACCTTGGTGCTGCCGGCCGTGATGGTGAAGGCCGTGCTGGCGCCGTAGTGGTCGATGGCGCCGCTCAGGCCGATCGAGTAGGTGCCGTCGGCATTGACCTGCTTGCTCGTCACCTGGATCGTCGCCCCGCCGGCGGTCCGGAGCAGGTTGTAGCTGCTGCCGATCTTGGTGGTGTAGAGGTAGTCGCCCACCGCCACGGACTTGTAGAAGCTGCCGTTGCTCCCCGTGAAGCTGAGGCTGGTGGTGGCGCCGCCCGGCACATAGCTGCTGAGCGTGCCCGAGGCCGTCAGGCCCGCCACGCTGTGGGTCTCGCCATTCTTGTCGACGTCGGTGTCATTGCCCAGCACATTGCCGATGGCCTTGCTGCCCAGGGTGTCGGTGCCCGAGTAGGCCGTGCCATCGGTCAGCATGCTCACCTTGGCGTTGCCCACGTCCGCGCTGGCGGTGGGCGTGTCGTTCGCGCCCTGGATCGTGATCTTCAGCGTGGTGGTCGAGCTGCCGGCCGGGGCGTGGTTGTCGGTGATCTGGTAGGTGAAGCTGTCCTGCAGCGTGTTGCCGCTGGTGCGCAGGGCCTGCACGGCGGTGTTGTTGTTGTCGACCTGGTAGCTGTAGGCGCCGTCGCTGCCGATGGTCAGCGTGCCGTAGAGGCCCGTGATGGTGGTACCACCGGCGCCGAGGGTGGAGGTGACGGCCGTGCCGGCGCTGCTGCGGCCGGCGGCGGTGACGCTCAGCGTGGCGCTGCCGGCGTCGTTGCCCAGCACGTTGCCGCTGGCATTGCTGCCGCCGCTGCCGTTGCTGACGCCGCCCTTTTCAACGGCCGTGCCCACGTCCGCCTGCGCGGCCGGGGGCGTGTAGTTGTTCATGTAGTTGTTGAGCGCCGTGTCGACGGGGTCGCTGCTGGTGCCGTAGCTGCCGCCCACGGTGAACTTGGCGGGATTGACGACCAGCAGGTAGGCGGCCTCGTGAGCGTCGCCGGTGCCGATGACGCCGTCGTCGCCCGAGGCATAGAAGTAGAAGCCGTTGGTGACGCCGTTGGTCTTGAACTGCCGGCTCAGCACGCCGTAGATGGAATGGCTGCCGCTGCCGTCCGTGTAGCTCAGGTAGCCCGAGACGTTGTTGCCGCTGAAGTAAGGGTCGCCCGGATTGGCCGAACTGAACTGGAAGCCCGTTCCGCTCAGCACCGACACGTTGTTGAGCGCGCTGGCCTCCTCGCTGAGCGAGGCCGGCGTGCCGAGGTAGACCTGCGAGAAGGTGACGGCCGCTTCCTCGACGGCATAGGTGCGCCCGCCGATCTGCAGCGTGGCGTGGTCGTCCTCGGCGGCGATGCGCTGCCGCGCGGCGGCGTCGAGCGGCTGGCCGAGCACCGCAGCCGCGAAGGCCTCGCCCTCGTCGCCGGCAGTGTCGTGCGCGCCGTTGAGCCAGGCGTCGATGCGATGGCCGGTCTCCTCCAGCAGCACGCGCTGGAGCGAGGCGCTGTCGGCATGGCGGGCCCAGTCGGCGTTCAGGAAGATCACCGGCTCGCCCGTCGGCCCCTGCGCAGTGAAGGCCGCGAGCGCGCCCTGCATCTCGGCACTGCTGTGCCACTCGATGCGCACGTCCAGGCGGCCGTCCTTCAGCGCCTGGCCCAGCTGCGCGGCCCGTGCCGACCACTCGACCCCGGGCGTGGTCTGGCCGCCGTTGAACAGCGCGAAGAGCTGCGCCTGGCCGGCATCGGACTGCAGAAAGGTCTGCAGGCGCTGGTCCACGGCGTGGCGCGTGGCGCTGAGGTCCACCGGCGCGGCCTGTGCGCTGCGGCCTTCTCCCACGCTGCCGCCAGCGTCGTCCGCCACGGCCTTCAGCGCGGTGTGGGCCGCGCTGACCATGGCGCCGTCGAACATGAAGCGCTGTTCCAGGGCCAGGGGGCGGGCGGCGGAACGGAGCGGGTGGCGGCGGACTCGTTGCACGGACAGGGTGGGCTTTTTCGTCATGGACAACTTTCGACGGTCGGTGCGCCCCAGGGCGCGCGGGGGCCGGGGAAATGGAAATTCAGGGGGAGGGCGGCTGGATGAGGACCTTGCCGCTCATGCCGGCGATCAGCTCGGCGGGCCGGCCCTGGATGGCGGCGGCCACCTTCACGGACTGGCTCACCGGGTCCACGCGGGCCCCGATGCGGATGAAGCGGGCGGGGTAGCTGCGGCCGGTCTCGTCGATGAGCACGTCGAAGGCCGCGCCCACGCGCAGCCACGCGAGCCAGCGCGAGGGCACGAGGAATTCGAGCTCGAGCTGGCTGTCGTCGATGATCTCCAGCAGCGCCTGCCCGGGCTGCACGAACTGCTGCTCGCGCACCTTCTGCTCGGCGATGCGGCCGGCGAAGGGCGCGGCGATGCCGCACTTGCCCAGCACCGCCTCGGTGGCCTTGAGCTCGGCCCGGGCCTTGCCCTGGGCCACGCGGGCCATGTCCAGCTCCAGCTGGCCGATTGAGTTCAGCTGCGCCAGGCGCTCGTTGGCATGCAGCGTCTGGTCCGCGCCCTGCAACTCGGCCTGCGCCCGCGCGTGCTGGGCCTGCTGCACGCTGCAGTCGAAGGCGACGAGGAGCTGGCCCTGCTTGAAGCTCGCACCCTCGGCGACCGGCAGGCGCTGGACCTTGGCACCGATCTCGGCGGCGAGGCTGGTGTAGCGACGCGGCATGAGCTGCGCGCGGATGTCCTGCTTCTCGAGGCCCGTGAGCTTGGCGGCGGAGGCGGGCACAGGCGCGGTCGGTTTGGCGGCGGGCGTGGCATGAGACGCTGCGGGCGCCTGCGCGACGGCCTTGCCCAGCGCGGCGCAGGCCAGGGCCGCCAACAGGAGGCGGGCGGGCCGACTCACGGCTGGCTCCCCAGGGCGGTCGGCTGGCGGCCGATCAGGGCGGCGAGCTGGTCCACGCTGAGCTCGTCCACGCTGCCGAGCGCCGGCTCCTCGCCGACGGTGGCCAGCAGGCGGCTGCCGGCGGCCTGGACCTGGGCCATGGCCTGGTAGCGGCGCAGCAGGCTCAGGATGGCGGAGGTCTCGTTGGCCACGCGATCCAGCTTGCTCTGCTGCACGTTCTCGCGGTTGCGGGTGTGCTCGGCGATGCGGCGGTCGGCCTCGAAGATGGCATCGGCGCGCTGGAACTGGCTCTGCGCATTGAAGAGCTGCAGACGCGCCAGGTGGACCTGCGCCAGCACCGACATCTGGGTGGCCAGGCGGCGCTGGTCCGCCAGGGCGACGCCGGCCTCGGCGAGCTTGAGCTGGCTGCTTCCGGTCAGCACATTGAACAGATTGAAGGAGAGCTGCAGGCCTGCCTCGCTCCAGTTGCGGTGCACGAGGTAGCTGTCCGAGTCGTACTTCAGCCCGTAGTTGAAGCTGAGGTTGGGGAAGAGGCGCAGCAGCGTGCGGCGCACCTCCTCGCGGGCGATCTCGCCGTTGTGGTGCTGTTCGATGAGGTCGGGGTTCTGCGTCAGCGCGCTCGCCTCGAGCTGCTCCAGCGGGCGCTCCAGCAGGGCCTTCTCGACGCCCTGCAGCTGCCCTTCGGCCAGCATGACGGGCGTGCCGGGCGTGACGCCGACGAGGCTGGCCAGCTCCAGGCGGGCGGCGCTCAGCTCCTGGTCGACGGACTCCAGCAGCCGGAGGTTCTCCAGCAGCTGGCGCTGGTAGCGCAGGGCATCGACGGGGTTGCGCAGGCGCTCCTGCTCGGCCTGCCGGGAGTCGCGCAGGGCCTCCTCGGCCAGCTCGAGCGTTCGTTGCACGTCACCGCGCAGGTGCTGGGCGCTGACGGCCCGCCAGTAGGCGGTGCGCACGTCCTGCAGCAGCAGGTGCATGGCCTTGCGGCGCTTCTCGGCGGCGATCTGGACCCGTGCGAGCTGCTGGCGCTGGCCGTAGTAGCCCAGACCGAAGTCCAGCAGGCTCCAGCTGGCGTCCAGGCCGACCAGCGTATGACTGCGGTCCTGCGAGACGAAGCGCGAGGGCGACAGCGCGCCGTCCTCCGAGTTGCGGCTCTGGCTGATGCGGTCATTGCTGCGCCAGTTCCCGCCGGATTGCGCCACCAGGCGGGGCAGCAGATCGAAGCGGCTGACCTCGTACTGCTGGAAGGCCAGGGCCTCCTCCAGCAGCCGGGAGCGGCGGTCCAGGTTGAACTTGAGCGCGCGGGCCTGGGCCTGCTCCAGCGTCAGCGGCCCCTGGATGGGCTCGACGGCCTGGACCTTGCGCAGACCCTCGGCATTCGCGTCGGCCATGCTCTGCTGGGCCGGGGCGGTGGTCGGCAGTGTGCTGCAGGCGCTCAGGCCCAGCAGGGCGAGAGCCCCCACGATCAGGGCGAGGGGCTGGGCGGGGCGGTGTCGGTGCTGCATGGGCATGGCGTCGTTTGCAAAGGGGGTGGACACGCGGTGGCGGTCCCGGCGGATGCGTTGCAAGCAGTCTAGGGATGGGAGCGACGCCTTGATTTCTGCCAAGCCGCCAACCGTGTGTTTGTCAGCAAACGCGCGTTTGTCAGCATGCCCGTGTGCGGAATTACCGTCAGGCAGTCGTCAGAAAATGGAAACGTTTGCGGCCGATGCGAATGCGAACCGTCAGCCGGGCGACATTTGCCGTGACCGAGGTCGCGTCGGCGGGCGTCAGGTCCCCGTGCCGGAACCCGAACCCGTTCCGCTGCCGCCACCAGACCCAGCCCCTGCATCCGCGCCCGTCCCTGTCCCCGTTCCCGACCCGGTGCCCCCACCCGTGCTCCCCGGCGCCGGCACCGGCAGCGGCGCATCCCGCATGCTCGGCTGGCTGACCCCGCCCACGCCGCTGTTCATGCTGGTGCGGCGGGCCTCGTCCCCCGAACGCTGACCCTCGCGCCGTTGCTGGCGGGCATTCAGGTGCGCCGTCTCGAGCTCCGCGCTGGGATTGATGCTGGCATTGCGGATGCGGTCCGCCTGCGCCTGCGCGGCCAGGCGGTTCAGCGGCACGGCATCCGTGTGGAAGTGCAGCTCGACGGAGGAGTTCAGCTCCGCCTCGGTGTTGATCTCCTCGGTGCGCTGGTTGCGCTCGGTGTTGACGTAGGAGATGGTGTTCTCCACCTCGGCGCTGGCGCCCCAGGCGCCGATGCCGAAGCTGCCGCCGGCCTTCACGCGGTTCTGCATGCCGAACTGGCTGCCGCGGTCCTGCGAGGCCGCGCTGCGGGTGTCGATGTGGAAGCGCATGGCCGCGCTGATCTTGCCGGCGTCGATGACGATGCGGTTCATGCCCATCATCACCATCGTGGCGAGCATCTGCTGGCGCTGGCGGGCGAGCTGGCGCCGGGCGAAGGGCACGAGCGCCTCCGGGTTGGCCGCCTCCACGGGCTCGTTCGGGCCGAGGCCGAAGGCCGCGCGCAGCGTGTCGGCCTCGGGCATGTGCGCGTTGGGGCGCAGGCGCAGGCGCGGCACCTCGGGCGCGTCGTCGGGGTCGGGCGTTTCGCCGGGGGCGGGGCGGTCCTCGGGGTCGGGGGCCTCGGGCGCGTCCATCTCCAGCTGGTCCGGGAAATGGTCGACGAGCCACTGGCGCGCCTGCGTCTCGTGCGTGGCGAGCTGCTCGAAGCCCTGGGCCGAGCCCGAGACGGCGTTGAGCAGCTGCAGGTACTGCTGGAGCTGCGTCTGGTTGGAGTCGTTCATGGCGCGGAAGACGCCATTGAGCAGGTCCGTCACGAAGCGCGGGAAGCTGATGGCATTGAGCGTGTCGCGCGTCGTCTGGCCGATCTGGCGCGTGGCGGTGCCGAAGTCGGGCTGCGCGTCGAGGCTCTGCACCGCGGCGCGCTGCGCGGGCGCCTGCCGCTGCCGTTGCCGGATGGCCTGCTCGGCCTCCTGCTCCTCCTGCAGGCTCAGCGCCACGAGGTGCGAGACCTTGACCATGGCCTGCGCCAGATCCCGGCGCTGCTCCGGCGCCAGCGTGGCGTAGGCCTGCGTCCGCGCCAGCTGCTGCCGCACGGCGGCGCGCAGCCAGGGCGGCGGGGCGTCGGGCGTCACGCCCAACGCGGGGGCGGCCGGCCGGGTCGCGGGGCGCTCCAGTGTCGCGGTGCTCACGCGGCCTCCAGCACGGCGAGGTTCATCACGGCGGGGCGCGGGCCCTGGGCGGACAGCCGCCAGCGTTCGGCGGCGGCGATCAGCGTCTGCAGGGCCGGATCGGCCGGCGCGATGGCGAAGCCCTGCTGTGCAGCCTGCGCGAGCCACATCAGCACCTGGCTGCCGGCCCGGGCGCGGTCGTAGCGCTGGCGCAGGTCGCCCAGCAGCTCGCGCTCATGCACGAGCGCGGCGCGGACGAGCCCGTGCAGGTCCCGCACGCCGAAGGCTGTCTGCAGCGTGCGGTCGCCCAGCAGCTGCAGGGCGCTGCGCAGCTGGCCGAGCAGCTCGTCGGCCGCCTGCAGCAGCATGCCCTCGAGCCGGCTCGCGGCGATCTCCAGCAGGCCCTGGGCCGCGTGCTGCAGGCCGACCTCCTCGCGCACATCGTGCTGGCCGGCGTTGTCCGCCAGCACCACGAGGGCGTCGCACAGGCGGGCGAGCGCGGGCTCGAAGTCCTGCGGGTCGAAGGCCTGGGCGAGCAGGGCGCGGCGCTCGTCGCCCGAGAGGCGCTGGCGGCGCTCCTTCCACAGCTTTTTCAGCAGGGGCTCCAGCTTGGGCAGCGCGACGCTCACGGCCCCGCTGCTCCACAGCGCGGCAATGCGCTCGCTGGCCCGGATCATGGGCTCCAGCTCCTGCACGAGGTAGAGGCTGGCCAGCACGCCCAGCTGGGCCGGCGCGCGGGTGGGGCGGGCCGGCTCGGGCAGGTCGATGGCGCCGAGGTCCAGCCCCTGCGCGAGCTGGCGAAGCGCCGGCAGATGCGCGGCCTGCAGGGCCTCGGCCTCGTCGATCAGGGCCGAGAGGGCCAGCACCGCCGCCTCGGGCGCGGCGTTGTCGTCGGGCGCGGCGAGCTCCTGGTCCACGGCGGGCCTCCGGTCGGCGGGCTCAGGCGGCGGCGCGCGCGGGCGCCTGGCCTGCGGGGGCGGCGGCCGTGCCGGCCGGGGCCGGCGCGCCCGGCGCGCCCGGCG
>JAYRMR010000078.1:0-9963 GCA_041912595.1 Burkholderiaceae bacterium | reverse complement strand
CGCGCACCATGCGCACGATGGTGGCGCGGTTGATGCCGTAGGCGTCATCGCCCATCAGGGCTTCACCGGAAAGTTTGAGCAGGATGCGTTTGTGCGCGGGCATTGTGTCCTCGTCGTGGGTGGTGGGTTGCCGCGATGCCGGGGAGAGCTCCTCCCCGACCGCAGGCGCAAGTGTAAAGGGCGCCAGAGGCGCCCTTTGTTTCCAGCCGTCGCAGTGATTCGAGGAAATCGGGGTCTCCCCCTCATTCCCAGGTCACGCCGAGCGGCAGACCGGGCTCGTCAGCCCGGCCAAAAGACGCTCAGGCGTTCTTGGCAGCGGCAGCCGCTTCGGCGGCAGCCTTCTGGGCGGCCACTTCAGCTGCGAAGTCGTCGACCTTCTTCTCGATGCCTTCGCCGACCACGTACAGGGTGAAGCTCTTCACCGCGGTGGCCTTGTCCTTCAGCATGGCGGCGACGGTCTGCTTGCCGTCGGCGGCCTTCACGAAGACCTGGTCCAGCAGCGAGACTTCCTTCAGGAACTTCTGCACCGAGCCTTCGACCATCTTGGCGACGATGTCGGCGGGCTTGCCGGACTCGGCAGCCTTCTCTTCGGCGATCTTGCGCTCCTTGGCGACCAGCTCGGCCGGCACTTCGGCGGAGGACAGGGCGGCCGGCTTCATGGCGGCGACGTGCATTGCGACGTCCTTGGCAGCCACGTCGTCACCGTCGAACTCGACCATCACGCCGATGCGGGTGCCGTGCAGGTACGAGACCAGCTTGCCACCTTCGTAGCGCTTGAAGCGGCGGATCGTCATGTTCTCGCCGATCTTGCCGATCAGGCCCTTGCGCACGTCTTCCACGGTCGGGCCGAAGCCTTCCTGGGACAGGGGCAGTGCCGACAGGGCGTCGACGTCAGCGGGGTTCTTCTCGGCCACCAGGCCGGCCAGAGCGTTCACGAAGGCCAGGAAGGCCTCGTTCTTGGACACGAAGTCGGTTTCGCAGTTGACTTCCAGCAGCGCGCCGGCGCCACCGACGACAGCTGCCGCCACCACGCCTTCGGCGGTGATGCGGGAAGCCGCCTTGCCAGCCTTGTTGCCCAGCTTGACGCGCAGGATTTCCTCGGCGCGGGTCAGGTCACCCTCGGCTTCAGTCAGGGCCTTCTTGCACTCCATCATGGGAGCGTCGGTACGGGCGCGCAGCTCGGCGACCATGCTTGCGGTAATTGCAGCCATTTCAATCTCCGTTGGGAAACGGGAGCCGACGCGTCGGCTCCGCGAGATACAGATTCAGCGTGGAAAAAAGGGGCTGAATCAGCCCCTGGTGAGCAAGTGCCGAAGGGCTCAGGCGCCTTCGTTCACTTCCACGAATTCGTCGCCGTCGGCGGCAACAGCCTGCACCAGCTCGGCGGTGCTGTTGGCACGGCCTTCCAGCACGGCGTCAGCCACGGCCTTGGCGTACAGGGCGACTGCCTTGGCGGAGTCGTCGTTGCCGGGGATGATGTAGTCGATGCCTTCGGGCGAGTGGTTGGTGTCAACCACGCCGATCACGGGAATGCCCAGCTTCTTGGCTTCGGCGATGGCGATCTTGTGGTAGCCGACGTCGATCACGAACAGGGCGTCCGGCAGGGCAGCCATGTCCTGGATGCCGCCGATGTTCTTTTCCAGCTTGGCCAGGTCACGCTGGAACATCAGCGCTTCCTTCTTGATGGCGGGCTGGGTGCCGTTCTCGACTTGAGCCTGCATGTCCTTCAGGTTCTTCAGCGAACCCTTGACCGTCTTGAAGTTGGTCAGCATGCCGCCCAGCCAGCGCTGGTCCACGAAGGGCACGCCGGCGCGCTGGGCTTCAGCAGCGACGATCTCGCGAGCTTGACGCTTGGTGCCGATCATCAGGATCGTGCCGCGCTTGGCCGACAGCTGGCGCACGAACTTCAGGGCTTCCTCGAACTTGGGCAGCGTCTTTTCGAGGTTGATGATGTGAATCTTGTTGCGATGGCCATAGATGAAGGGGGCCATCTTGGGATTCCAGAAGCGGGTTTGGTGACCAAAGTGGACACCGGCTTCCAGCATTTCGCGCATCGTCACGGACATGAGTAACTCCGAAGGTTGGTTCTAAAATCCGGCTCGAATCGCGTCGCGGTTCAGGGCAAAAAAGGCCCGCTCATTGAGCCACCACGACACGACACCTTTCGATTGCCGGTTTGCGATTGATTTGCCTGATCCGCCTAGCACCCGCCCATGGGACAACCCCACGAAAAGGGTGCCGGCTCCTGCAGCAAGCGCGGATCAAGTCAGGGCAAGAAGCCCCCTTGAATGGCTTGCACTATCCGGCAAAACCCAAAGAGTATAGCACGATTGAACTTCGCCCCCTTCCCCTGCGCTGCCCACGGGCCTCTGGCGCACCGCATGACCGCCGCTGACGGCGCGGCATTCCCCTCCTTCACCATGGCGAGGTCCTGAATGGAAGTCGCCATCATCGGCGCCGGCATCACCGGCATCCACGCGGCCCTGGAGCTGGCCGCCCAGGGGCACGCCGTGGTCGTGTTCGAACGCAGCGGCAGCGTGGCCTCGGAGTCGAGCTTCGCCCAGGGCGGGCTCAGCGCCCCCGCGCTCAGCGGCGTCTGGGGTGCCCTGTGCGGCAGCCAGCCACTGGCGCTGCAGGGATCGAGCCTGAGCCATCCCGGCTGGCGCTGGGCCGCGCGCCAGGCCCGCAACCGGCGCGACGACACCACCGCCGCGACCCTGCGGGCCCTGGCCCAGCAGAGCCTCGCCCGCTCGACCGTGCTGCGACGCCAGCTGCAGCTGGACCACGAACGCAGCGAGGGTCTGCTGCTCCTGGTGCGCAGCGAGGCGCAGGCCCGCCAGGCGCAGGCGCTGGCCGAATCCTGGCAGCAGGCGGGCGTGTCCCATGCCTGGCGGGACGCCGAGCAATGCCGCCAGCAGGAGCCCGGCCTCAATCCGGACACCCCGCTGCACGGCGGCTGGCATCTGCCCGAGGCCGAGGCCACCAATGGCCGCGAGCTGTGCCTGCTGTTGAAGCAGGCGGCACAGCGCCTGGGCGTGCACTTCAGCTTCCACACCGAGGTCCGCCAGCTGCAGGCCGGCAAGCGCCCCGCCCTCACCCACGGCCCCGCGCCGCAGGCCGGGCTGCCGGCGGTCAGTCCGCGGCAGGACGCGGCCAGTGCCGCCGGCCCCGCCACCCTGCCCAGCCCGCGCGAAGTGCAGACGCACAGCTTCGATGCCGTCGTCGTCTGCGGCGCACAGCCGGAGGACCCGCTGCTGCATCAGCTGGGCCTGAAACCCGCGCTGCGCCAGGTCTGGGGCCGCACCCTGACGGCGCCGCTGCGGCAGCTCGAGGCCTTCCCGGACCTCGGCCCTCGCGCGAATCTCATCGACGACGCGCAGCAGGTGATCCTGAGCCGGCTGGGCCAGCGCGTGCGCGTCAGCGGCGGCGCCAGCTTCCAGCCGCCGAGCCGGGGCGACAAGGGCTTCGAGGCCCTGCATGCCGTGCTGCACGACTGGTTCCCGGGTGCGATCCAGCCCCAGCAGGTCCAGTACTGGCAAGGCAGCCGCCTGATGAGTGCCGATGGCCTGCCCCTGCTGGGCGCCAGTGGCGCCGAGGGCATCTGGCTGAACCTCGCCCATGGCGGCCAGGGCGCCGCGATGGCCGCGGGCGCCGCCCAGGTCGTGTCCGCACTGATCGGCGGTCGCGACCCCGGCCTGGACCTCACCCCCTTCGCCGCCACGCGGCGGGGCTGAGCTAGAGTGGCCGCATGATCGAGGTTCTCCCGCATGGCGGCCGCCACCCCCTCTTCAGCACGTCGGGCTGCCGCGCGCTGGAGACCGAGGCCCTCGCGGCCGCGCCCGCCCACGCGCTGATGGCCCGCGCCGGCCTCGCAGTGGCCCGGCTCGCGCTGGCCATCGCCCCGCATGCCCGCCGCGTCTGGGTGGCCTGCGGGCCCGGCAACAACGGCGGCGACGGCCTGGTGGCCGCGCGGCATCTCGCCCGCCAAGGGCTGGACGTCCACGTGAGCCTGCTGAATGCCGGCCGGCCGCTGCCGGCCGACGCGCAATGGGCCCTCGAGGCGCTGACCCCGCTGACCGCGGCGCCGGACGCGCGCGTCCACCTCCGTCACTCGCCCCATCCGCCCGCCGGCTGCGATCTCTTCATCGACGCCCTGCTGGGCCTCGGCGTCCTACGAGCACCGCAGGGCGCCCTCGCCGAGGCCATTGCGGCACTGGGCTCCGGTGACGCGCCGGTGCTCAGCGTGGACCTGCCCAGCGGCCTGCAGGGCGACACCGGCCAGCCCGGTCCGGACACCGACGGCCGCCCCGGCGCCGTCGTCCGGGCCGATCACACGCTGTGCCTGCTGAGCCTCAAGCCGGGCCTTTTCACGGCGCAAGGTCGCGACCTCGCGGGACGGGTCTGGCTCGACACACTGGGCCACCACGCCCCGGCCGGCGATGCCGGCTGGCTCATCGCGCCTGGCGATCCGGGCTCGTCATCGGCCTCGGGCACCCGCGTCCACGCCAGCCACAAGGGCAGCTACGGCCAGGTGCTGGTCGTGGGCGGCGCCGCCCACATGCAGGGCGCGGCCGAGCTGGCCGCCTGCGCCGCGCTGGCGGCCGGCGCGGGCAAGGTGTTCGTGAAGTCGCTGAGCCTCGGTCATGACGAGGCCCCGCGAGCGGCGGCGCATCGCCGGCCCGAACTCATGGACTGGCCCGAGGGCAGCGCCGGCCGGCTCGACGGCAGCGCCGCCTGGCAAGACCTGACCCTCGTGGCCGGCTGCGGCGCCGGCACGGCCCTCGAAGCCGCCGGCCTGCTGTTGCCGCTGCTCCAGCACGCTCACCGCCTGGTGCTCGATGCCGACGGGCTCAACAGCGTCGCGACGCACGAGCCGGCGCGGCAAGCGCTCGCGAGCCGGCGGGCGCAGGGGCTTCAGACCGTGCTGACGCCCCATCCGCTGGAGGCCGCCCGGCTGCTCGGCCACACGGTCGCGCAGGTGCAGAACGACCGGCTGGGCGCCGCGCGGGCGTTGTCGGCCGCCTTCGACTGCACGGTGGTGCTCAAGGGCTCCGGCACGCTCATTGCCAGCCCGGGCGAGCCGCTGCATCTCAATGGCAGCGGCAACGCCGCGCTCGCGAGCGCGGGCACGGGAGACGTGCTGGCGGGGTGGATGGGCGGGCTGTGGGCGCAGCAGTCAGGTGACGCGCCACATGAGATCGCCACACGCAGCGTGGCCCGCCACGGTGAGGCGGCCCAGGGCGCGCGCGCGCCGTTGCGCGCCGCCGACCTCATCGAGCAGATGCACGCCTTGCAGCCGCCGCTGCCCTGAAGCCCTGAAGCGGAACTGCCGGGCGAGCGCCCGGCGAGTTCCGACGACCGGCATCAACGGCGCTTGCGCGCCTTGCCGGGCTCCGTGGCCTGCCGGGCCGCCGCCTTGCGCGCCTTCACGGGCGACACCGGCGCGGCGCTGCCGCCGCGGGAGGCACTGCCGGAGCGCGCGCGCTTGCCGCTGGCCTTGACCTCGCGGTCCTGGCGCTGCACATCCGCCAGCTTGTCCGTCGGCTGGCGGGGCACTGCCTGGCCGGTCTTGTCGCGAGCCGGACGGGCGGGCGGGCGCAGCTCGTCGGTCTCCCGCACGAGGCGGAAGTCGATCTTGCGGCCGTCCAGGTCCACGCGGCTGACCTGCACCTGCACCCGCGCGCCCGTGGCGTAGCGGATGCCCGTGCGCTCACCGCGCAGCTCCTGGCGCACCTCGTCGAAGCGGTAGTACTCGCCACCCAGCTCGGTGATGTGGACCAGACCTTCGACGAAGAGCGCGTCCAGCTGCACGAAGAGGCCGAAGCTCGTCACCGCATTGACGGTGCCGCTGAACTCCTCGCCCAGGTGCTCGCGCATGTAGCGGCACTTGAGCCAGGCCTCGACGTCACGCGAGGCCTCGTCGGCCCGGCGCTCGTTGGCGCTGCAGTGCGCCCCCACCACTTCCCAGCGTTCGACCTCGGTGCTGGCCGATGCCGGATTGATCGGCTTGGCCTTGCCGGGCCGCTTGGGCGGCATGGGCACGTCCATCTTGGCCGCGTCCAGCTGGTAGCGCTTGTTGCCCAGCATGGCCTTGATCACGCGATGCACCAGCAGATCGGGGTAGCGGCGGATCGGGCTCGTGAAGTGCGTGTAGGCCTGGTAGGCGAGGCCGAAGTGCCCAGCATTGGCGCCGGTGTAGATCGCCTGCTGCATGGAGCGCAGCAGCATGGTGTGGATCTGCGTGGCATCCGGGCGGTCCTTGGTGGCCTGGGCGATGGCCTGGAACTCACCCGGCGAGGGATCGTCCGACAACCCCATGCCGAGGCCCAGCGCGCGCAGATAGGCCTGCAGCACCGTGCGCTTCTCGGGCGTCGGGCCCTCGTGAACGCGGTACAGCGAGTGGTGCTTGCCCCCGGCGATGAAGTCCGCCGCGCAGACGTTGGCGGCCAGCATGGCCTCCTCGATCAGCCGGTGGGCGTCATTGCGGGTGCGCGGGATGATCTTCTCGATCTTGCCGTTGTCGTCGCAGACGATCTGCGTCTCGACCGTGTCGAAGTCCACCGCGCCGCGGCGCTGGCGCTGGCTCAGCAGGGCCCGGTAGACCTCGTGCAGATTCAGCAGGTGCGGCACCAGCTCCTTGCGGCGGGCGGCCTCGGGGCCATGCGTGTTCGCCAGCACGGCAGCCACCTCGTTGTAGGTGAGCCGCGCGTGCGAGCAGATGACCGCCGGATAGAACTGGTAGGCAAAGGTCTCGCCCTCCTCCGTGACCAGCATGTCGCAGACCATGGACAGGCGGTCCTGGTCCGGGTTCAGCGAGCACAGGCCGTTGGAGAGCTTCTCCGGCAGCATGGGGATCACGCGGCGCGGGAAGTAGACCGACGTGGCACGCTCGTAGGCATCGAGGTCCAGCGCCTCGCCGGGCTTCACGTAATGGCTGACGTCGGCAATGGCGACCAGCAGGCGCCAGCCCTTGAACGCCGTCTTGCCACGCCCTTGCTTGTGCGGCGTGCAGTACACCGCGTCATCGAAGTCGCGGGCATCCTCGCCGTCGATGGTGACCAGCGCCACATCGCGCAGGTCCACGCGGTTCTTCATGTCCACCGCACGCACGCGGTCCGGCAGCTTGGCGGCCTGCGCGAGGGTCTCGGCGCTGAAGCGATGCGGGACCTCGTACTTGCGCACGGCGATCTCGATCTCCATGCCGGGATCGTCGATCTCGCCCAGCACCTCGGTCACGCGGCCCACGGGCTGCGAGTACAGCGAGGGCGGCTCGGTCAGCTCGACCGCCACCACCTGCCCCGCCGTCGCGTTGGCGATGGCGTTCTTCGGCACCAGGATGTCCTGCCCGTAGCGCTTGTCTTCCGGCGCCACGAGCCAGACGCCCGACTCGAGCAGCAGGCGGCCGATGATGGGGCGCTTCTTGCGATCCAGGATCTCCAGCACCCGGCCTTCCGGGCGACCGCGCTTGTCGTAGCGCACGATGCGCGCCCGCAGGCGGTCGCCGTGCATCACGGCGTGCATTTCCTGGGAGGACAGGTAGAGGTCGGGCTGCCCGTCGTCGGGGATGAGGAAGCCATGACCGTCGCGGTGCCCCTGCACCACGCCCTCGACTTCACTCAGCAGCGCTGCCTGAGAACCGGCATTGTTGCCGGGACCACTTGTGTTCTTAAAATTTTTGATGATAGAATCTCAGCTTTCCTGAAACGGCCAGGCAATTCGTTCAGAGAGATCATAGTTCATGTGATCCGGTTTGAACAAAAAGCTTGGAAACCTTGCCCAGGTGGCGGAATTGGTAGACGCACTAGTTTCAGGTACTAGCGGGTAACTCCGTGGAGGTTCGAGTCCTCTCCTGGGCACCAAATGCTTGCAAAAGCCAGCTTCTGTTCTGCAGAGCTGGCTTTTGTTTTTGTGGCCTCCGTCTGGAGGCCGTCGACTCCGAATGGCTGCAGCTCGAAAGACCTGCGGCCATTTTGCTTTGGGGCACCGCCAACACACAAGCGCGATGCCGGCGCGGCCGCCCTCCCGGGACAATGTGCAACACCTCGCGCAACACCTCGCGCAACACCTCGCGGATCAGGGCCGCGGAACAGGGCCGCACAACAGGGCCGCGCAACACCTGACCCCACACCCGCGCTGAGCCCTGCCCCTTCCTTGCGGCAGCACCCGACCCACGCGGCGCGAGCGGCCATGAAAAAGGCGCGTCGCCCGTCACGGGACGGGGCGGCGCGCCGGGTGGCGTGCGCGACGGCGATGAATCGCGGTCGCGCAGCAAGGGGCAGAGGATCAGACCGAGAACTTCTTGGCCAGCGCGTCGGGGCGCATGTCGTCGTAGATCTCGAAGGGCTGATGGATCCAGGGGCTGGTCTCCAGCATCTCGACGTAGTAGTCCGGCGTGTAGGTCGAGACCGACTTCGTCCAGATCACGGCGGAGCGCAGCTCCTTCACCGAGGGCATGCCGCGCAGGCGCTCGACCACGGCCTTGAGCGTGACGCCCGAATCGGCCAGATCGTCCACCAGCAGCACGCGGCCGGCCAGCTCGCCCTTGGGCATGGTGATGTACTTGGCGATGTCCAGGCGGCCCTGAATGGTGCCGGCCTCGGCGCGGTAGGAACTCGTGGACATGATGCCCAGCGGCTTGTCGAACACGCGGGACAGCACGTCACCCGGGCGGACGCCGCCGCGGGCCAGGCACAGGATCTGGTCGAATTCCCAGCCGGAGGCATGCACCTTGAGTGCCAGACGCTCCGTCAGCAGGTGGTATTCGTCCCAGGACACGTACAGGTGCTTGCCGTCGTCGGTCAACATAGATGCTTACTCCAAATGCGAGGTGATCGTTGAGAGGGGCTCAGCCCTGGTAGGGATGGCGCAGGAGGATGGTGTGCTCGCGGTCCGGGCCGGTGGACACCATGTCGATCGGCGCGCCGATGACCTCTTGCACGCGCTCCAGGTAGCGGCGCGCGTTCAGCGGCAGCGCATCCCAGTTCGTGACGCCGAAGGTGCTCTCGGTCCAGCCCGGGAAGGTCTCGTAGACGGGCTTGCAGGCCACGATCTCGTCGGCGTCCAGCGGCAGGATGTCGACCTGCCGGCCGTTCAGCTCGTAGCCGACGCACATCTGGATTTCCTTGAGGCCATCCAGCACGTCGAGCTTCGTCAGGCACAGGCCCGTGATGCCGTTGATGATGATCGAGCGCTTGAGGGCAGCGGCGTCCAGCCAGCCGCAGCGGCGGGCGCGACCCGTCACGGTGCCGCGCTCCTGGCCGACGGTGGACAGGTGGTAGCCGACGGTGCCTTCCTTCTCCCACTCGAGCTCGGTCGGGAACGGGCCCGAACCCACGCGGGTGGTGTAGGCCTTGGTGATGCCCAGCATGTAGTGCAGCATCTGCGGACCGACGCCCGCACCGGCGGCGGCATTGCCGGCCACGCAGTTGCTGGAGGTCACGTAGGGGTAGGTGCCGTGATCGATGTCCAGCAGCGTGCCCTGGGCGCCCTCGAACAGGATGTTCGCACCGGCCTTGTGGGCCTTGTGCAGCATGTAGCCGACGTCGGCCAGCATGGGCTTGACCTGCTCGGCCAGGGCCATGGCCTTGTCGAAGATGGGCTGGAATTCCAGGGCGCTGGCGTTCAGGTAGCCGGTCAGCGCGTGGTTGTGCAGGTCCAGCAGCTCGCGCAGCTTCTTGGCGAAGCGCTCGGGGTGCTTCAGGTCCTGCAGACGCAGGGCGCGGCGGGCCACCTTGTCTTCATAGGCCGGGCCGATGCCCTTGCCCGTGGTGCCGATCTTGCCGCTGCCGCTGCTCTCGCGCAGGGCCTCGCGGGCCTTGTCCACTTCCACGTGGAAGGGCAGGATCATCGGGCAGGATTCGCTGATGTAGAGGCGCGAGCGCACGTCCACGCCGGCCTTCTCCAGGCGCTCGATCTCGGACACCAGATGGGCCGGATCCACCACCACGCCGTTGCCGATGTAGC
>JAYRMR010000077.1:0-10935 GCA_041912595.1 Burkholderiaceae bacterium | reverse complement strand
AGTCGGTTAGTAAAGTGGGAGAAATTGTCAGATTGTGGGTCGCTGTGGCGAATTACGTGTTTCAAGGGGCGAGTGCCTTGGCGATGGACGCCAAGGGGCGCTTGACCGTCCCTACACGCCACCGCGAACTGCTGCAGGGCCTGTGCAACGGCCAGCTGACCATCACCAAGCACCCCGAGGGTTGCCTGATGGTCTTCCCCCGTCCCGCCTGGGAAACCTTCCGTGACCGCATCGCCGCGTTGCCCATGTCGGCCGCCGGCTGGAAGCGCGTCTTCCTGGGCAATGCCCAGGACGTCGAGATCGACAGCGCCGCCCGCGTGCTGATCGCCCCCGAACTCCGTGCCAGCGCCAGCCTCCAGAAGGACGTGATGCTGCTGGGCATGGGCAGCCATTTCGAGCTCTGGGACGCCGCGGCCTATGCCGCGCACGAGGCCCAGGTCATGCAGTCCGAACTGCCGGACGCGCTCAAGGACTTCAGCTTCTGATATGGGCGCCACCACTTCCCCCGCACCGTTCACCCACACCACCGTCCTGCTGCACGAGACCGTGGAGGGTGTGCTGCACCAGCCGGACGGCGTCTATGTGGACGGCACCTTCGGCCGGGGCGGGCATTCGCGCCTGCTGCTGAGCCGGCTCGGGCCGCAGGGGCGGCTCATCGCCATCGACCGGGACCCCGAGGCCATCGCGGCCGCCACCTCAGGCGAGACGCGGGTCGAGGACCCGCGTTTTTGCATCTGCCACGCGCCCTTCGCGCAGATGGCCGACGAGCTCGAGCGCATCGGCGTGCACGCCATCGACGGCGTGATGCTCGACCTGGGCGTCTCGAGCCCGCAGATCGACAACCCCGAGCGCGGGTTCAGCTTCCGTTTCGACGGCCCGCTGGACATGCGCATGGACACGACCCGCGGCGAGAGTGCCGCGGATTTCCTGGCCCGTGCCGACGAGCGCCAGATTGCTGAGGTGATACGCGACTATGGCGAAGAACGGTTTGCTCTCCCGATTGCAAAGGCGCTTGTGGCTCGCCGGGAAGGCGGGAGCCCTGTTCGAACAACCGCCGAGCTTTCCAAAGTCGTGGCTGGTGCGGTCAAAACCCGCGAACCGGGCCAGGACCCTGCAACGCGCACATTTCAGGCTCTACGGATACTCGTCAACGCCGAGCTTGAGGAGCTCGAGCAGGGGCTGAAGTCGGCCCTGCGCCTGCTGCGCCCGGGCGGTCGCCTGGCGGTGATCAGCTTCCATTCGCTGGAAGACCGCATCGTCAAGAACTTCATCGCCCAGCACAGCAAGGACGTCGTCGACCGCCGCGCCATGTTCGCGGCGCCCAAGCCGCTGGTGCTCAAGGCCCTGGGTCGCATCAAGCCCAGCGAGGCCGAGATCAAGGCCAATCCGCGCTCGCGCTCCGCCATCCTGCGCGTGGCCGAGCGCACGGACGCGCCGCTGGTCGAGACCCCCGCCGCACCGGCCAAACCCGCCAAGCGCAAGGGAGGCCGCTGATGTGGTCTCGCATCACGCTGGTGCTGTTGGCTGCGGTGATGGTTTCGGGCTACTACCTGGTGCGCAGCAGCTATGAGGCGCGCCGTCTCTTCACCGAGGTCGACCGCTCGCAGAACGAGGGCCGCAAGCTCGAGGCCGACCACCAGCGCCTGCTCGCCGAGCGCCATGCCCAGGCCACGAATCTGCGCGTCGAGCAGGTCGCCCGCGAGCGCCTGAAGATGCGCGCCGTCTCGCCTGCCATCACCCAGACCGTCGAGCTGGGCGGGCGTGCCGCCTCGGCCGCCGCCGGAGTGCAGCCATGAGCGGCAAGCGCACGGGCGGCAATGCGCTGAGCCCTCGCGGCGTCAACTACGCCACCAGCCCGCTGCTGGCCGCCAAGACGCCGCCGTGGCGCTCGCGCTTCATCGTCGCGCTCGTGGGCCTGGCCTTCGCCGGCCTGCTGGGCCGTGCCGTCTACGTGCAGCTGATCGCCCAGGACTTCTTCCAGCGCCAGGGCGAGGCCCGCTACGCCCACACGCTCGAGCTGCCCGCCAGCCGCGGCCAGATCAAGGACCGCAGCGGCCAGGTGCTGGCCTCCAGCGTGGCCGTGCCCTCCATCTGGGCCTTCCCCAAGGACGTCGACACCGACCCCGAGAAGCGCCGCGAGCTCGCCCGCATCCTCAAGGTCAGCCCGCAGGAGCTTGACAAGCGCCTGGATCCCGCCAACCGCTTCGTCTTCCTGCGCCGCCAGGCCGACGACGACACCGCCGCGAAGATCAAGGCACTCAACCTCAAGGGCGTCTTCCAGGACCGCGAGTACAAGCGCCAGTACCCGGAAGGCGAGTCCGCCGCGCACATCGTCGGCTTCACCAATCTGGAAGAGCGCGGCCAGGAAGGCATCGAGCTGGCCTTCCAGAAGGAGCTGCAGGGCCGTGACGGCAGCCGCGCCGTGGTCAAGGACCGCCTGGGCCGCGTGGTCGAGGACATGGGCGAGCGCGTCCCCGCCAGCAACGGCCGGGACATCCAGCTCTCCATCGACGCCAAGGTGCAGTTCTTCGCCTACCAGCGCATCCGCGACGCCGTGGCCGAGCACCGCGCCAAGGCCGGCTCCGTGGTGGTGCTGGACGTCCAGACCGGCGAGGTCCTGGCCTTGGCCAACTGGCCCAGCTACAACCCCGGTGACCGCCAGAACCTGCTGGGTGAGCAGCTGCGCAACCGCGCGCTGACCGACGTCTTCGAGCCCGGCTCGACGATGAAGCCCTTCACCATCGGTCTGGCCCTCGAGACCGGCCGCGTGCGCCCCGACACCATCATCAACACGGCCCGCGGCGCCGTGATGATCGCCGGCTGGTCGCCCACCGACGTCCACCCCTACGGCGACCTCACCGTCGCGCAGGTGATCCAGAAGTCGAGCAACGTCGGCACGGCCAAGATCGCCATGCAGATGCCGGCCCGCGAGATGCACGAGATGTTCACGGCCATCGGCCTGGGCCAGCGTCCGCAGCTGGAGTTCCCCGGGGCGATGACCGGCAAGCTGCGGCCCTACAAGAGCTGGCGGCCCATCGAGCAGGCCACCATGAGCTACGGCTACGGCCTCTCGGCCTCGCTGTTCCAGCTGGCCCGTGCCTACACCACCTTCGCCCGTGACGGCGAGGTCATCCCCGTGACCATCATGAAGCGCGCCAGCAGCGAGCCCGTGAGCGGCCTGCGCGTGTTCCGCCCCGAGATCGCCCAGCAGGTGCGCACCATGCTGCAGACGGCCGCCGCGCCCGGCGGCACGGCCCCCGCGGCCATGGTTCCGGGCTACAGCATCGGCGGCAAGTCCGGCACCGCGCACAAGCAGGAAGGCAAGGGCTACGCCGGCCACAAGTACCGCTCCTGGTTCGTCGGCCTCGCCCCCATCAGCAAGCCGCGCATCGTGGTCGCGGTGATGGTGGACGAGCCGAGCAACGGCGTCTATTTCGGCGGTGCCGTGGCCGCCCCGGTCTTCAGCCAGGTCGTGGCCCAGACGCTGCGCCTGATGGGCGTGCCGCCGGACCTGGACGTCAAGACACAGATCGTCGCGAGCCAAAAGCTCGAGGCCGTGGAAGAAAGTTTCTGAGCCATGCTGACCCGACTCAAATCCCCCGAGGCTGCCGCCCGCTGGCTCCAGGAATGGA
Source organism: Burkholderiaceae bacterium (assembly GCA_041912595.1). Taxonomy (GTDB): domain Bacteria; phylum Pseudomonadota; class Gammaproteobacteria; order Burkholderiales; family Burkholderiaceae_C; genus Roseateles_B. The sequence continues at coordinate 7,303 of JAYRMR010000077.1, read as the reverse complement.
CCACGGGCGCGCTGCGCACCGACAGCCGCCTCGTGCAGCCCGGCGATGCCTTCATCGCCTGGCCGGGCTATGCGCGTGACGGCCGCGCCTACGTGGCCGCCGCGCTGGCCGCCGGCGCCGCGACCTGCCTCGTGGAGGAGGACGGCGTCGAGGCCTTCGGCTTCGTGGACGCCCGCGTGGCCTCGCTGCCGGGCCTGAAGAGCCGCACCGGCGCCATCGCCGCCCAGTACTACGGCCAGCCCAGCCAGACGCTGCCGGTGGTCGCCACGACCGGCACCAACGGCAAGACCTCCACCGCCTGGTGGACCGCGCAAGCCCTGACCCTGCTGGGCCAGCGCTGCGGCGTCATCGGCACCCTGGGCGTGGGCGTGCCGCCCATTCCGGGCACGGCGCAGGCCGCGGCCATCGAGTACACCGGCCTGACAACACCTGACCCCGTGATGCTGCAGCAGGCCTTCGCCCGCATGCGCGACGAGGGCTTCGGCGCCTGCGCCATCGAGGCCTCGTCCATCGGCATCAAGGAACACCGCCTGGACGGCACGCAGGTCCGCGTGGCCCTGTTCACCAACTTCACGCAGGACCACCTCGACTACCACGGCACCATGGCCGCCTACTGGGAGGCCAAGCGCGAGCTCTTCGGCTGGAGCGGCCTGCAGGCGGCGGTGATCAATGTGGACGATCCGCAGGGCGCCGCACTGGCGAGCGAGCTGCAGTCGCAGGGCTCGCTGGCCCTGTGGACCTACGGCCTGAACCGCACCGACGCGCGCCTCTCGGCCCACGATCTGCACTACCGCGCCGGCGGCCTCGCCTTCACGCTCAAGGAGCAGGGGGCGGCGGATCAGCTCGTCGAGACCGGCCTGATCGGCGAGTACAACGTCGCCAACCTGCTGGCCGTGATCGGCGGCCTGCGCGCGCTGGGTCACACGCTGGCCGCGATCGTGCCGGTGGCCGGCCTCGTGACGCCCGTGCCCGGCCGCATGCAGCGCGTGGGCAATGGCCGCGAGCTGCCGCAGCTGGTCGTCGATTACGCCCACACGCCGGATGCCCTGGAAAAGGCGCTGGCCGCGCTGGCCCCGCTGGCGGCCGCACGCGGCGGGCAGCTCGTGTGCGTGTTTGGCTGCGGCGGTGACCGCGACCGCAGCAAGCGCCCGCTGATGGGCGCCATCGCCGCGCGCCTCGCGGGGCAGGTCGTCGTGACGAGCGACAACCCGCGTACCGAGGACCCGGCGCAGATCCTGGCTGACATCGTCGCGGGCCTGCCCGCCGGCGCGCCGTACACGGCGCTGGTGGACCGCCGCGTGGCGATCCGCGAGGCTGTGCTGGCCGCGACGCCGGCCGATGTGATCCTGGTGGCCGGCAAGGGCCACGAGGACTACCAGGAGATCCAGGGTCAGCGTCACGCCTTCTCGGACGTCGAGGAAGCCCGCGCCGCGCTGATCGAGAGGGCCGGCCTGTGAGCGCTGCCCGCCTGATGACCCTCGCCGAGGCCCACGCCCTGCTGCAGCCGCTGCTGCCGCAGGCGCGGCTCGTGGGGGAGGGCGCGACGCTGCTGCAGCGTGTGCACACCGACACCCGCAGCCTCCAGCCCGGCGACCTGTTCGTGGCGCTGCGTGGCGAGCGCTTCGACGCCAACGACTTCCTCGCCCAGGCCCGCGAGGCCGGCGCCGCCGCGGCCCTGGCCGAGCGCGGGCTCGAGGCCGCCGGCCTGCCGGGCATCGAGGTGCCGGACGCCAAGACGGCGCTGGGCCTGCTCGCAAAGGCCTGGCGCGCGCGCCTGCAGCTGCCGGTGATCGCCGTGACCGGCAGCAACGGCAAGACGACGGTCACCCAGATGATCGCCAGCATCCTCAGCGCCTGGCTGGGCGACGACGCGCTGGCCACGCAGGGCAATCTGAACAACGAGATCGGCGTGCCGCTCACCACGCTGCGCCTGCGCCAGGACGAGACGCGCGTCCACCGCGCCGCCGTGATCGAGCTGGGCATGAACCACCCGGGCGAGATCGCCCCCCTGGCGGCCATCGCCCAGCCCACCGTGGCGCTGGTCAACAACGCCCAGCGCGAGCACCAGGAATACATGGGCACCGTCGAGGCCTCGGCCCGCGAGAACGGCGAGGCGATCCGTGCGCTGCCGGCCAACGGCGTGGCCGTGTACCCGGCCGAGGACGCCTGCGCGCCGATCTGGCACGCGCTGGCCGGTGATCGCGCCCAGCTGAGCTTCGCGCTGCAGGGGCCGGCCGATGTGACCGGTCGCGCGCAGTGGGTCGATGCCGGCCACTGGGCGCTGGAGCTGCACACGCCCGCCGGCGACGCGCCGGTGGTGCTGTCCGTCGCAGGCCTGCACAACGTGCGCAACGCCCTGGCCGCGGCCGCCTGCGGCCTCGCGGCCGGCGTGCCGCTGGCGGCCATCGTCCAGGGGCTGGAAGCCTTCCGCCCCGTCAAGGGTCGCTCGGCCCTGCGCCGGATCCAGCGGGCCGGGCAAGACCTGACCCTGATCGACGACAGCTACAACGCCAACCCGGACAGCGTGCGGGCGGGCATCGAGGTCCTGGCCGATCTGCCCGGCAGCAGCTGGCTGGTGCTGGGTGACATGGGCGAGGTCGGTGACCAGGGCCCGGAATTCCACCGCGAGGTGGGGGCCTATGCGGCCGAGCGCGGCCTGGCTGCGCTGTGGTGCGCCGGCCCGGCGGCGGCCCATGCGGCGGCGGCCTTCGAGGCGTCGGGAGGGGCGGGCAGCCGCGCAGGCTGCCGGACCTTCGCGACGGTGGACGAGCTCATCGCGGCGCTGGGCGCCGCACCGGAAGTCAAGAACGTGCTCGTCAAGGGATCGAGATTCATGCGCATGGAACGAGTGGTGGCCGCCCTGGCCGGGACCCAAGACCAAGGAGGCGCACATGCTGCTTAGTCTGGCGCAGTGGCTGGCCGGAATGTTCCCCGAGTGGGGCTTCCTGCGGCTCTTCAACTACATCACCTTCCGCGCGGTGATGTCCGCCATGACGGCGCTGCTGATCGGCCTGGCCTTCGGCCCCTGGGTGATCCGCCGCCTGACCGCCATGAAGATCGGCCAGCCGATCCGCGAGTACGGTGTGCAGCAGCACCTGGCCAAGAGCGGCACACCCACGATGGGCGGCGTGCTGATCCTGATCGGCATCGGCATCTCGACGCTGCTGTGGTTCGACTGGTCCAACCGCTTCGTGTGGGTGGTGATGCTCGTGACCATGGGCTTCGGTGCCATCGGCTGGGTCGATGACTGGCGCAAGGTGGTCAACAAGGACCCCGAGGGCATGAAGAGCCGCGAGAAGTTCTTCTGGCAGTCGCTGATCGGCCTCTTCGCCGCGCTGTACCTCGCGTTCTCGGTGTCGGAGACCAGCTTCCTCGGCGTGGTGCAGCTCTTCTTCCGCTGGATCTCGAGCGGCTTCTCGACGGAGCTGCCGCCGCGGGCCGACCTGATGGTGCCCTTCTTCAAGACGGTGAGCTACCCGCTGGGCGTCTTCGGCTTCATCGGCCTGTCCTACTTCGTCATCGTGGGCACGAGCAATGCCGTGAACTTCACCGACGGCCTCGACGGTCTGGCCATCATGCCGGTCGTGCTGGTGGGCTCGGCGCTGGGCATCTTCGCCTACCTGACGGGCTCGACGGTCTACGCCAAGTACCTGCTGCTGCCCTACATCCCCGGGGCCGGCGAGCTGCTGATCTTCTGCGGCGCGCTGGCGGGGGCAGGTCTTGCCTTCCTGTGGTTCAACACCCATCCCGCCCAGGTCTTCATGGGTGACGTCGGTGCGCTGGCGCTGGGCGGTGGCCTCGGCACGCTGGCCGTGATCACGCGCCAGGAGATCGTGCTGGGCATCATGGGCGGCGTCTTCGTGGCCGAGGTGCTCTCGGTGATGCTGCAGGTGACGTGGTTCAAGTACACGAAGAAGAAGTTCGGCGAGGGCCGCCGCATCTTCAAGATGGCGCCGCTGCACCACCACTTCGAGAAGTCCGGCTGGAAGGAGACGCAGGTTGTCGTGCGCTTCTGGATCATCACCATGCTGCTGTGCCTGATTGGCCTGTCCAGCCTGAAGCTGAGGTAAGCCCATGCGCCACCTCAAGGACCTGAGCCTGCTGATCCTGGGTCTGGGAGACTCCGGCCTGGCCATGGCCGCCTGGGGCGCGAAGCATGGCGCGGCGCGCGTCCAGGTCTGGGATTCGCGCGAGCAGCCGCCGCAGCTGGCGGCCCTGCGCGAGCAGCTGCCGGCGGCCGAGTTCTTCCATGGCGAGCTGCCGGAGTCGGCGCTCAACGGCGTGCACCTCGTGCTGAAGAGCCCCGGGCTGTCCCCGCTGGACGGCCGCCTGGTGCCGCTGCTGTCGCTCGCCAAGGCCACCGGCATTCCGGTGCAGGGCGAGCTGGACCTCTTCGCCCGCGCCCTGGCCGACCTGAAGGCCGAGCGCCGCTATGCACCCGCCGTGCTGGCCATCACCGGCACCAACGGCAAGACGACCACCACCTGCATGACCGCGCTGCTCGCCGAGCGCGCGGGCAAGCGCGTGGCCGTGGCCGGCAACATCGGCCCCAGCATGCTGGGCCTGCTGGGTGCGGCGATGGACCTGGAGCCGGTGCCGGCCGTGGCTGAGCTGGAGGCCGTGACTGCGACTGAGACCGACGCCGACGCCGACGCCGACGTGCCCCCCGAGGCCGCTGCCGAAGACACGCTGCCGCTGGAAGCCGGCAGCGAGCTGCCCCCCGAGGCACCGATCGAGGCCGCGGTCGATGAAGCAACGGCCCCGGCCATCGAGGCCGCGGCCGCCGACGAGCCCTCGACGCTCGAGGCCGTCGCCGCGCTGCTGGACGAGCAGCCCCTGCCCATCAAGCCGCCGCCCCCGAAGCCGCCGGTCTTCGAGCACCTGCCCGAGGTCTGGGTGCTGGAGCTGTCCAGCTTCCAGCTCGACACGGTCGTGGGTTTCGAGCCCACCGCCGCCGCCGTGCTGAACCTGACGCAGGACCACCTGGACTGGCACGGCGACATGGCCGCCTATGCGCGCGCCAAGGCCCGCATCTTCGGCCAGCAGGCGCTGATGATCATCAACCGCGACGACGCCGAGGTCGAGGCCATGGTGCCCGCGCCGGTGCCCGTCAAGCAGGGCCGCGGTCGGCCGACCAAGCTCGTGTCGCGCGAGGTCGTGCGCTTCGGCCTGAATGCGCCCACGCACCCCGGCGACTACGGCCTGGTGGTCGAAGGCGGCATGGCCTGGCTGGTGCGCGCCCGCGAGTCGGATGACACGGTGAAACGTCGCAAAGATGAGCCGGAAGAGATCCTCCTCCAACGCCTGATGCCCGCCGACGCCCTGCGCGTGCGCGGCCGTCACAACGCGGCGAACGCCCTGGCCGCACTGGCGTTGGCCTCGGCCGCCGGCTGCGCGCTGGCGCCCATGCTGCACGGCCTGCGCGAGTACCGCGGCGAGCCGCATCGCGTCGAGTACGTCGCCACCGTGCGCGGCGTCGATTTCTATGACGATTCCAAGGGCACCAACGTCGGTGCCACCGTGGCGGCCATCCTGGGCCTGGGCGCCGACCGCGCGCCTGCCAAGCTGGTGATGATCCTCGGCGGCGACGGCAAGGGGCAGGACTTCTCGCCGCTGTGCGAGGGCCTGGCCCGGCATGCCCGCGCTGTCGCCCTGATCGGCCGGGACGCGCCCGCGCTGGCCGCGACGCTGGATGCGCTCGAGGTGCCCGTCCAGACCCTGGACACCCTGGAAGCCGCCACCCGCTGGTGCCTCGAGCAGGCCCAGGGCGGTGACAGCGTGCTGCTGAGCCCGGCCTGCGCCTCTCTGGACATGTTCCGCAACTACGCGCACCGCGCCGAGGTCTTCGTGGCCACGGTCGAGTCCCTCGCGAACGAGGAGGGCCTGGCCTGATGTCCGCCGACGCGTTCCTCAATCTGGGCGACAAGGTCCGGGGCCTGTTTGCGCGGGGTGCGCGGGGCGGCCGCGACGCCGGCGCTGCCGAGGCCGTGCCGGTGCGCGACTGGGTCTCCACGTCCGCCGGCCAGCCCACGCGGCTGCAGGGCTTCGACATCACGCTGCTGTGGGTCGTGCTGGCGATGATGGCGCTCGGCCTGCTGATGGTCTATTCGGCCTCCATCGCGATGCCGGACAACCCCCGCTTCGCCAAGTACCTGCCCACGCACTTCCTGACCCGGCACATCGTGGCCATCTGCTTCGGCCTCGTCGCCGGGCTGATCACCGTGCAGCTGCCGGTAAGCACCTGGGAGAAGGTGGCGCCCTGGCTCTTCGTGACGGCGCTGGTGCTGCTGGTGGCCGTGCTGATCCCGCATGTGGGCAAGGGCGTGAACGGCGCGCGGCGCTGGCTGCCGCTCGGGGTGATGAACTTCCAGCCGTCCGAGCTGGCCAAGCTGGGCATCGCGATGTACGCGGCGAGCTACATGGTCCGCAAGATGGACGTGAAGGAGAACTTCTTCCAGGCCGTCTGGCCCATGGCCGTCTCGCTGGCGGTGGTGGGCGTGCTGCTGCTGGCCGAGCCGGACATGGGCGCCTTCATGGTGATCGCGGCCATCGCCATGGGCATCCTCTTCCTGGGCGGTGTCAACGGGCGGATGTTCTTCCTGATCGTCGCAGTGCTGATCGGCGCCTTCGTGCTGATGATCACCTTCAGCGAGTTCCGCCGCGAGCGCATCTTCGCCTACCTCAATCCCTGGGACGAGAAGTACGCGCAGGGCAAGGCCTACCAGCTCACGCACTCGCTGATCGCCTTCGGCCGCGGCGAGTTCTTCGGCCAGGGCCTGGGCGGCAGCCTCGAGAAGCTGCACTACCTGCCCGAGGCCCACACCGATTTCCTGCTGGCCGTGATCGGCGAGGAGCTGGGCTTCGTGGGCGTGGCCATCGTGATCTTCGGCTTCTTCTGGATGACCCGCCGCATCTTCCACATCGGCCGCCAGGCCATCGCGCTGGACCGAGTCTTCGCCGGTCTCTACGCGCAGGGCATCGGCATCTGGATGGGCGCGCAGTCCTTCATCAACATGGGCGTGAACCTCGGCGCGCTGCCGACCAAGGGCCTGACGCTGCCGCTGCTGAGCTTCGGGGGCTCGGCGATCCTGATGAACTGCGTGGCGCTGGCCGTCGTGCTGCGGATCGATATCGAGAACCGGCAGCTGATGCGAGGAGGGCGGGCATGAGCACCGCACGGCCGCCCGAAGGGGCTCATTCCCGCCTGGCGGGACAGCACGCAGTGCGAAGGGTGCCCCAGATGCACACCGCACGGCCGCCCGAAGGGGCTCATTCCCGCCTGGCGGGACAGCACGCAGTGCGA
>JAYRMR010000076.1:0-13495 GCA_041912595.1 Burkholderiaceae bacterium | reverse complement strand
GGCGGTGTCGCCGCGGCGGTCCTGGCGGGCGCGCACGCTGCCTTCGACCACCGGGTTCACGATTTCCAGGTGCGAGGGGTTGAAGGCCAGGCTCAGGTGGACGGGACCGCCCTGCGTGGACACATCGCTCGAGAAGCCCTGGTGGTACTTCACGTCACCGGCCGGCAGGTCGTGGGCACCCTTGTGTTCGAACTCGGCGAACAGGTCCTTGGGCATCTTGCCCAGGGTGTTCACGAGCACGTTCAGGCGGCCGCGGTGGGCCATGCCGATCACGATTTCCTGCACGCCGTTCTCGCCGGCGCGCTGGATCAGCTCGTCCATCGCGGCGATGAAGCTCTCGCCGCCTTCCAGCGAGAAGCGCTTCTGGCCGACGTACTTGGTGTGCAGATAGCGCTCGAGGCCTTCGGCCGCGGTCAGGCGGTCGAGGATGCGCTTCTTGTCCTCGGCGGCGAAGCTGGGCTTGCCGCGCTGCTTCTCGAGGCGCTCCTGCCACCAGCGCTTCTCGGCCGGGTCGGAACCATGCATGAACTCGGCGCCGATGGTGCCGCAGTAGGTCTCGCGCAGGGCCTGCACGATCTGGCGCAGGCTCATGGTCTCGCCACCGAAGTAGGTGTTGGCGGCGGAGAAGGCGATGTCCATGTCGGACTCGCTCAGGTCGTAGAAGGCCGGATCGAGTTCGGGAATCTTGGGACGCTCACCGCGCTTGAGCGGGTCGAGCTCGGCCCAGCGGTTGCCGAGGAAGCGGTAGGCGGCGATCAGGGACTGGACGTGCACCTGCTTGCGGGCCACGGCCAGATCGGCGCTGGAGGCCTTGTTGCCGAAGGCGTTGGCCTTGGCGCGTTGGGCGAAGGACTCGATCACGGGCGCATGGGCCACATCGCGAGAGTCGGTGCCGTCCACGGCAGGGACGTGCTGGAGGGCGTCGAAGTAGGCGCGCCAGTTGTCCGGCACGGAACCCGGGTTGTCGAGGTAAGCCTCGTACATCTCTTCGACATAGGGCGCATTGCCCCCGAACAGGTACGAATTCGACCTGTATTGCTGCATCATTTCGCTCACCTCTTGCCTCGGTTTCCGAAGCTGTTGGCTGGTTGGACAACCTTCCGCGACACGGCTTGACCGGTTGGCGGATTGCGACCCGCCTTTGCTGTTGCCAGAAAAGGGGACGGGAAGGACCTGAGGATCCGCCGAGGCCCATCGGGCAGTTGGCACAAATCCTCATCACAGGGAACCGGACTGTAACACCCTTGCCATCTGCCACCAATGCGCCTGTCGCATTGATCTTCGGCAACTTGTGCGCAGTCCTGAGGCTTTTGCACGAGCCGCCGAGGGTCAGCTCTTGCCCGTTGGCTGGCGGCTCGGCGCGGTCGCCACAGGCCAAACGTTTGCGAATTCAGGGGGCATCGCCTAGACTTCCCGCGCGCGCCACGGCCCCGCGATTGAATGGCCGGGCGACGGGAAGAGAAAAGGACCTCCCCCATGCAAGTCAGCGTTGTTGACTACCGCGCCCCGGATGCCGCCGAGCGCTTCACCCGTTCCCTCCATGAAACCGGCTTCGGCGTCCTGGTGAACCACCCGATCCCCCAGCCGCTGGTCGAGAAGATCTACGGCGACTGGCTGGGCTTCTTCAACGGGGACGAGAAGGCGGCCTATGCCTTCTCCAAGGAAACCCAGGACGGCTGGTTCTCCACCGAGATCTCCGAGACGGCCAAGGGCTTCACCCAGAAGGACATCAAGGAGTACTTCCACATCTACCCCTGGGGCCGCATCCCGCCGAGCCTCAAGGACGATGCGATGCAGTACTACGGCCTGGCCAACGGCCTGGCCGCCGAGCTGCTGTCGTGGGTCGAGAAGCACACGCCGGCCGACATCGCGAAGAACTACCGCGAGCCGCTGTCGAACATGATCAAGGACAGCAGCCAGACGCTGCTGCGCGTGCTGCGCTATCCGCCGCTGACCGGCCAGGAGCCCGCCGGCTCCCTGCGCGCCGCGCCGCATGGCGACATCAATCTGCTGACCATCCTGCCCGCCGCCAACGAGCCCGGCCTGCAGGTCCAGGCCAAGGACGGCAGCTGGGTCGACGTGCCCTGCGACTTCGGCATGCTGATCATCAACATCGGCGACATGCTGCAGGAAGCCTCGCAGGGCTATTACCCCTCGACCATCCACCGCGTGGTGAACCCCGTGGGCGATGGCGCGAAGAAGAGCCGCATCTCCCTGCCTCTCTTCCTGCACCCGCGCAACGAGGTGGTGCTGAGCGATCGCTACACGGCGCACGCCTATCTGGAAGAGCGCCTGCGCGAACTGGGCGTGAAGGGCTGACGCGACCCGGGCTCCGGCCATCAGGGCGCCTCGTGCGCCCTTTTTTAATGCCCCGCCCGGGACTAGCGATCCTCATCCACCCAGCGGGACCAGGACGGGTCGCCCGCGGGGGCGAAGGTCGGATCCGCCAGCCAGGCGTTCTGCGGAGCATCCAGCGCACGGAGGCAGCGCGGGCGCCAGTCCGCAGGCAAGACCTGACCCTCCCGCCACCACTGCCATGCCCCGCTCAGGGAGCAGGCCGCCGCCGGTGCGGCTTGGCCTCGCCACTGCGGATCGCCGGCACGCGCCTGCGCCAGCACGAGCCGGCCGGCCTGCAGCCTCGACTCTGCGGCCTGCACCAGGGGCTCACCGTGCAGGGTCTGGCTGTCCGCCGAAAGACCCCAGCATTGCCAGCCCTTCACGACGAAGGTCGGCGCGGAGACGAAGGTCAGCGCATCCGCCCCCTCCCCGGCTGCACGGCGCAGGGCCCGCTGCAGCGCCGGGCGCCAGGCCCTCGTCTGCCAGAATCGATCGAGGCCGGCCACCTCGCAGCGCTGGAGCAAGACGCTGTGCTCGAGCGCGGCCGGCACGGTCACCCGATGCTGGCCCGGCGCCGGCAAGCCCGCTGCGGGCGATGTGGCGTTGGCCGGGCAAGGCCGACCCGCTGCGCCGGGCGCATCGGTCAGAAACAGTCGCAGCCGTGACGCGTCGAGGGAAAGCGCCGGGTCGAGGCCTGCGGTCGGCTCGCGGTCGGGCTGCAACGCCGCCAATGCGGCGCGAGGATCGAGGGCCGGCGCGCCCAGGGCCTGGCGCATGGCCAGCAGCAGATGGTCGTAGGTCTGCCCGCCGGGCCAGGTTGCAAGCCGGGCGCTCACGGCGGCGGTCACCGAAGCCCCAGGGCGACCGCCGGCCTCGAGGGGTGCGTTCAGCGCCTTCACCCAGGCGCCCAGGGCCTCTTCCTGGCCGGCTCGCCGTCCCGTCAACACCAGTTGCAGCAGGGTCCCCTGGAGGCTCCACTCCGGCCGGGTGCCTTCCTGAGCCGCATACCGACGCAGAGACACCAGCTGCTGAACCGCGTGCTCGGCGCGCAGGAGCAGCGTCGCCACCGCCTCGGGCGGCAGTCCACGGAGCTCGATGGTGGCGGCGGCCAGGCCCTCCCAAGGCTGCGCAGGATCCGCTGACACACGGCAGGTCTGCCCGGCCTGAAGGGCCCGCCGCGCCACCGACAGGGGCCGCACGGGCACGGCGGCCGCCGTCGCGCGGGCCGGCGCGACAGGCCAGTCTTCCCAGCCCGCCTCCCCGCCCTCCGCCCAGGCCGCGGCCCAGGCCCGACGGGCCGCTGGCGCCGCCGGGAGCAGCCAGGCGACGACATCCTGCCGGTTCATGGCGGCCCGCAGCGCGGCTGCAGGCCATGCCCCCCCGAGCCGCTCGCAGCCCGAGAACACCCCCGAGCCTGAACACCGGGCCATCGCGTGGGCCAGCTCGAAGCCCGCGAAGGCACGTTGACTGGGCAGCTGCTGTGCCGTCGCCTGCCGCCGTTGCTGCCGCCAAGCCGCCCATGTCGCGGGCGTGGGCGCCTTCCCTTCAGCCCAGGCAGCGACCGCCGCCCAGAGACGTTCCTGCAGCGCGGGTAGCTGGGCCTGCCCCGCCTCCGTCAGCGAGAGGCTGACCAGCAGTCGATCGCGCTCACCGTAGTAGCCAGGACGGGCGTCGGACGCGAGCTGCGTGACCAGGCCCGCGGCCTTGAGCACGGACGCCAGGCTCCCGGGCGCATCGGCCGCCAGTTGCGCGGCCAGGACATGCAGCCGGTCCGCCGGATCGCCGAGCGCGGGGGCCCACAGCCACCACAGGACGGCATCGCCGGTTCCCCCAGGCGCACGCAGCAGGCGCCCCGCTGCCGCGGGGGCCCAGACGGGTCCGGCCGGCTGCGAACCCGCAGCCGGCTCGCCCGAGTCCGCCGTCGCCGGCGTGGGCAGGGGCGCACGCACGGCCGGCCCCAGGTTCAACCAGGCCCGCAGGGTCTGAAGCGGCGCCGGCGCCATGAGCACGAGACTCATCCGGGACTCGTCATGCTGCCAGCGACTGAGCGTCGACGCGGCTTGTGCAATGGACGGTGATGCGGACAGCGGCAGGCTTTGCAGGTGCCCGGACCGGAATCGGCTGACGGGATGCCGGCGGGTGGCGGCCTGGCCCTCCAACTGCTCGAGGATCTGGCCGTCCTGGCCGCGGAAGCGCTGCCATTCCCCGTCGATGACGCGGATCTGCTGCTGCACGCCCTGCAAGCTGTACTCGCGCGCCGCCAGCGCGGCACGCATCCGCTGCCACAGCGCCGGCGCCTGCCTTGTCTCGACGGCAGCGAAATACAGCGTGTCGCGGTCGCGGGTCTTGAACCAGTGCTCCCCCTGGAACTGCTGCTGGATCCAGGGCACCAGGGCCGGTTCGTCCGCGGCGACCGGATCGAAAGCCACCAGGTGCTCGCGCAGATGCGCCAGCCCCGGGAACGTCTCACCCTCGTCGTAGCTGCCGTAAGGCACATGCACCGTCAGCTCGGCACGGTCCAGAGTCGGATCGTTGACCAGCAGGACACGCAGCCCGAAGGACGTCTGGAGCTGTTCCTGCTCGACCCGGTGCCCCCCGTGCCATCGCCAGGAGCCGGCCTCGGCGACGCGGCTCAACGCCCCCAGGCTCAGCAGCAGCGCCAGGCTGATGAGCCCATGAAAGCAGCGGGGCACACGCCGCCCCACTTTGCATCGCAATCCGTTTGACATCCGCTCCCTCGCCCCTCGCAGCGACGCCCGGAGCGGGCGCCACAGCCATCTCGACAAAGACGCGCACTGTAGCCGTCAGTGCCGGGGCGCCACGTCGGGGGAAGCGAGCACGGTGCAAGAATCGGGCATGAGCGCCGCTCGCACCATCGAGATCCACCCCGACGCACCGCGCAAGCCGGCGGTCGGCGAACCTTGCAATGGCTGTGGCGTCTGCTGCCTCGCCGAGCCCTGCCCGCTGGGCATGCTGTTGAGCCGGCGCCTGAGCGGCGCGTGCGTGGCACTTCGATGGGAAGGCGGGCGCTATGTGTGCGGCGCCCTGGGCGCGAAGCCCCGCGGCCTACGGGGCTGGCTGGTGCGCCGCTGGATCGGCGCGGGCCAGGGCTGCGATTGCTCGCTGGAGCCCCAGCCGCCCGAGGCCTGATCAGCCCAGCGCGAGGCGGGCTCGCGCGGCGCGGTACTCCCGCTCCAGGCGGTCCACCAGTTGCGCGGCGGGCACCACCTCGCGGATGGCGCCGATGCCCTGGCCGCAGCCCCAGATGTCCTTCCAGGCCTTCTTGGAGTCGCCGCCGAAGTTCATCGCGCTCGGATCGGACTCCGGCAGGCTCTCGGGGTCCATGCCGGCGGCCACGATGGAGCCGCGCAGGTAGTTGCCGTGCACGCCGGTGAAGAGATTGCTGTAGACGATGTCGTCGCTGTTGCTGGCCACGATCATCTGTTTGTAGGCCTCGGCGGCGCGGGCCTCCTCGGTCGCGATGAAGGCCGAGCCCATGTAGGCGAAGTCGGCACCCATGGCCTGTGCCGCCAGGACGGCGTCACCGGTGGCCATCGAGCCCGACAGCGCCAGCGGGCCGTCGAACCACTCGCGGATCTCCTGGATCAGGGCGAACGGGCTCTTGGTGCCGGCATGGCCGCCTGCCCCCGCCGCCACGGCGATCAGGCCGTCGGCGCCCTTCTCGATGGCCTTGTGGGCGAACTTGTTGTTGATGATGTCGTGCATCACCAGGCCACCCCAGGCATGCACGGCCTGGTTGACGTCCTCGCGGGCGCCCAGGGACGTGATCACCAGCGGCACCTTGTACTTCTCGCACACGGCCATGTCGTGCTCGAGGCGGTCATTGCTCTTGTGCACGATCTGGTTGATGGCGTACGGCGCGGCCGGGCGGTCCGGATGCGCGCGGTCATGCGCGGCCAGGGCCTCGGTGATCTCGGCCAGCCAGTCCTCCAGCTGCGCGGCCGGGCGCGCGTTGAGCGCCGGCATGGAACCCACGACGCCCGACGTGCACTGGGCGATCACGAGCTTGGGGTTGCTGATGATGAACAGCGGCGAGCCGATGACGGGCAGGCGCAGACGCTTCAACAGGGCAGGCACGGTCATTCCAAGTCCTTCCGGAAAGACGGATCAACGAGAGGAAGAAGGAGCCGGCAAGACCTGGCACCGGCGGTGCGGGGTCAGGTCTTGCCAGCGGGCGAAGCCTCGATCAGAACTCGATCAGAAGGCTTCCAGGGCCAGGGCCGTGACGCTGTCGGCGCCCTCGACGATGGCATCACGCTGCGCCAGGGCGCGCGGCAGGATGTGCTCGGCATAGAAGCGCGCCGTGGCGATCTTGGCCTGCATGAAGGCCGCGTCCTCGCCGGCGGCGAGCTTGTCCTCGGCCACCATCAGCGCACGGGCCAGCTGCCAGCCGGCGACCAGATTGCCTGCCAGCATCAGGTAGGGCACCGAGCCGGCGAAGGCCGCATTGGGATTGCCCTTGCCGCTGCCGGCGATGAATTCCGCCGACTCGATGAAGGCCTTGCGGGCCGAGGCCAGCTGCTTGAGCATGGCCTTGGCGGCGGCGCTGTCGCGCTGGGCCAGCAGGGCTTCCGTGCCTTCGATCTGGCCTGCCACGGCCTTGGCCATCTGGGCGCCGTCGCGCAGGGTCTTGCGGCCCACCAGGTCATTGGCCTGGATGGCGGTCGTGCCCTCGTAGATGGTCAGGATCTTGGCGTCGCGGTAGTACTGGGCCGCGCCGGTCTCCTCGATGAAGCCCATGCCGCCGTGCACCTGCACGCCCAGCGAGGTCACCTCGAGGCTCATCTCGGTGCTGTAGCCCTTCACCAGCGGCACCATGAACTCGTAGAAGGCCTGGCTCTGCTTGCGGGTCTCGGCGTCCGGGTGGTGGTGGGCGGCGTCGTAGGCGGACGCAGCCACCAGCGCCATCGCGCGGCAGCCCTCGGTCAGCGAGCGCATGGCCATGAGCATGCGGCGCACGTCCGGGTGATGGATGATGGCGGCGCTGCCAGCCACCGAGCCGTCCACCGGGCGCGACTGCACGCGGTCGCGCGCGTACTGCACGGCCTTCTGGTAGGCGCGGTCAGCGATGGCGATGCCCTGCACGCCCACGCCGAAGCGGGCCGCGTTCATCATGATGAACATGTACTCGAGGCCGCGGTTCTCCTGGCCGATCAGCGTGCCGATGGCGCCGCCGTGATCGCCGAACTGCAGCACGGCCGTCGGGCTGGCCTTGATGCCCATCTTGTGCTCGATGGACACGCAGTGGGCGTCGTTGCGGGCGCCCAGCGAGCCGTCGGCGTTGACCAGGAACTTCGGCACGAGGAACAGGCTGATGCCCTTTACGCCCTCCGGCGCCCCGGCCACGCGGGCCAGCACCAGATGAACGATGTTCTCGGCCATGTCGTGCTCGCCGTAGGTGATGAAGATCTTGGTGCCGAAGATCTTGTAGGTGCCATCCGGCTGCGGCTCGGCGCGGGTGCGCACCAGGGCGAGGTCCGAACCGGCCTGCGGCTCGGTCAGGTTCATCGTGCCCGTCCAGCTGCCGTCGATCAGCTTGGGGATGTAGGTGGCCTTCTGCTCGTCGCTGCCCGCGGTCAGCAGGGCCTCGATGGCGCCGTCCGTCAGCAGCGGGCACAGCGCGAAGCTCATGTTGGCGCTGTTGATCATCTCGCCGCACGCAGCGCCGATCGTCTTGGGCAGGCCCTGGCCGCCGAAGTCCGTCGGGTGCTGCAGACCCTGCCAGCCGCCCTCGGCGAACTGCTTGAACGCTTCCTTGAAGCCCGGGGTCGTGAAGACCTGGCCGTCCTTCCAGTAGCTGGGGTTCTTGTCGCCTTCGAAGTTCAGCGGGGCGATCACGTCCTCGTTGAGCTTGGCGCACTCTTCCAGCACGGCCTGGGCGGTCTCGACGCCGTAGTCGGCGAACTCGGGGATCGACTCGGTCAGCTGCTGCAGGCCGGCGAGCTCCTGCATGGTGAAGATCATGTCCTTGACGGGGGCGCGGTAAGTCATCGTCTTGTCTCCAGATGGACGAAGGGCGCCGCAACCGTGAGTTCCGGCGCCCTGCTTCAGGCTAAAGGCTGCGTTGGGCGGCTCAGAGGCTGTTGACCAGTTCCGGCACGGCCGTGAACAGGTCGGCTTCGAGGCCGTAGTCGGCCACCGAGAAGATCGGGGCTTCCGGATCCTTGTTGATCGCGACGATCACCTTGGAGTCCTTCATGCCGGCCAGATGCTGGATGGCACCGCTGATGCCGCAGGCCACGTACAGCTGCGGCGCGACGATCTTGCCGGTCTGGCCGACCTGCCAGTCGTTGGGGGCGTAGCCGGCGTCCACGGCGGCGCGCGAGGCGCCGAGGGCGGCGCCCAGCTTGTCGGCCAGGGGCGTCAGGACCTCGTTGAACTTCTCGCTCGAGCCCAGGGCGCGGCCACCGGACACGATGATCTTGGCGGCGGTCAGCTCGGGGCGGTCGCTCTTGGTGACTTCACGGCCCACAAAGCTGCTCTTGCCGCTATCGGCGGCGGCAGCCACGGACTCCACGGCGGCGCTGCCACCGGTCGCGGCGGCCGCGTCAAAGCCGGTCGAGCGGACGGTGATCACCTTGACGGCGTCGGCCGACTGCACGGTGGCGATGGCGTTGCCGGCGTAGATCGGGCGCTCGAAGGTGTCGGCGCTGAGGACCTTGGTGACGTCGCTCAGTTGGGCCACGTCCAGCAGGGCGGCGACGCGCGGCGCGACGTTCTTGCCCGAGGCGGTGGCGGGGAACAGCAGGTGGCTGTAGCCCGAGGCCACGGCCAGCACCTGGGCGGCCAGGTTCTCGGCCAGGCCTTCGGCCAGGGCGGCGCTGTCGGCGTGCAGCACCTTGCTCACGCCGGCGATCTGCGCGGCAGCGGCGGCAGCGGCGCCGGCATTGTGGCCAGCCACCAGCACATGGACGTCACCACCAGCGGCCACAGCGGCCGTGACGGTGTTCAGCGTGGCGCCCTTGATGGACGCGTTGTCGTGTTCGGCAATGACGAGTGCGGTCATGTCTTCTATCTCCATCAGTGCGGCGAAATCAGTCGCCGCACAGCATCAATCTGCATTTGATTTGACTTCCCGAGTGGAGCCCGAGGATCCGGCTTCGCCGGGCCTGCGGGCTCGCCCCTTGAGGGGCGCGCGAAGCGCGTAGGGGTGGTCAAATAACCTTTGCTTCGTTCTTGAGCTTGGACACCAGCGTGGCCACATCCGGCACCTTGATGCCGGCGCTGCGCTTCGGCGGCTCCTCGACCTTCAGGGTCTTGATGCGGGGAGCGACGTCCACACCCAGGTCGGCCGGCTTGACGACGTCGAGCGTCTTCTTCTTGGCCTTCATGATGTTGGGCAGCGTGACGTAGCGCGGCTCGTTCAGGCGCAGGTCGGTGGTGACCACGGCCGGCAGGCTCAGGGACACGGTCTCGAGGCCGCCGTCCACTTCGCGGGTCACGGCCACCTTGCCGTCGGCCACTTCGACCTTGGAGGCGAAGGTGCCCTGCGGCAGGCCGGTCAGCGCGGCCAGCATCTGGCCGGTCTGGTTGCAATCATCATCGATGGCCTGCTTGCCGAGGATCACCAGCTGGGGCTGCTCCTTGTCGACCAGGGCCTTCAGGATCTTGGCCACGGCCAGCGGCTGCAGCTCGGCGTCGGTCTCGACCAGGATGGCGCGGTCGGCGCCGATGGCCATGGCGGTGCGCAGGGTCTCCTGGCACTGGGTCACGCCGCAGGACACGGCGATCACCTCGGTGACGACGCCCTTTTCCTTCAGGCGCACAGCCTCTTCGACGGCAATCTCGTCAAAGGGGTTCATGGACATCTTCACATTGGCGATGTCCACGCCCGTGCCGTCACTCTTGACGCGCACCTTGACGTTGTAGTCGACGACTCGTTTGACGGGAACCAATACCTTCATCGAAGCACTCCAGGCGAATTGACGTAAACGTTAATCAGGATTCTACGGGGGTCTGGCGCCCATCCGCGAAGCCCTGCACGTCGCACGTCCATCAAGGTGAAAAATAAAACGAACGATCGTTCTATTTTAGACATGAAGATCCGGGCCTTGGCAAGCAGCATTTAGACTCCGCTCCCTGATGATGGCCGCGACCTCCCCTGCCCCAGAAGCCCTCGCCACCGAGGCCGCCGTGCCGCCGTGCATCGGCGTCTTCGATTCCGGCGTAGGCGGGCTCACCGTCTTGCGAGCGCTGCGCTCCACGATGCCGGATGCGCCGCTGCATTACGTGGCGGATTCGGGGCATGCGCCCTATGGCCCGAAGAGCACCGAGGCCATCCTGGCGCGCTGCCTGGCCATCGGCGAGCACCTGATCGCACACGGCGCGGCGCTGATCGTCGTGGCCTGCAACACCGCCACCGCCCACGCCGTGGCCGCCCTGCGCGCCCGGTGGCCCGCCCTGCCCATCGTGGGCATCGAGCCCGGCATCAAGCCGGCCGTGCAGGCCACCCGCAACGGCCGCATCGCCGTGATGGCCACGCAGGCCACCGTGAACAGCGAGCGCTACCGGCAGCTCATCGCCACGCACGGCGGCGACGTCCACGTGCACAGCCAGGCCTGCCCGGGGCTGGTGGATCGCATCGAGACCGGCGACCTGAACGACGAGCGCCTGCAGGACCTGCTGAAGACCTACACCGACGCCGTGAAGGCCAGCGGCGCCGACACCGTGCTGCTGGGCTGCACGCACTACCCCTTCATCCAGGATCGGATCGAGGCCCTGCTGGGGCCGGACATCACGGTGCTCAACACCGAAGGCGCCGTCGCCCGACAGGCCCACAAGCGCTGGGCAGCACTGGAACTGCCGGCCAGCGCGCCCAGCGTTCGGCTGGAAAGCACCGGCGACCCCGCACCGCTGTCCCGCCTGGCCACGCTGGCGCTGCAGGCACCGCAGGTGGCGAGGCAGATCGACATCTGAGGCGGCTCGCCAGAAACGACACAGCCGACGCGAGGTCGGCTGATTGCTGAGCAAGGATCTGGTGCCCGGGAGGGGAATCGAACCCCTACGCCCCGTTCAGGGCCGCGGATTTTAAGTCCGCTGCGTCTACCAATTTCACCACCCGGGCGGCGGTCACTGACGGTGCGCATTATCAGCGCGGACCGGCTCGGCAGGCAGGGGCTCCACCAAACAGGGCAGCGCTGAATCGACAAAGGGGAAGCATCGCTGCTTCCCCTGGGTCAAGACTGGAGCGGGAAACGAGGCTCGAACTCGCGACCTCAACCTTGGCAAGGTTGCGCTCTACCAACTGAGCTATTCCCGCATGGACCGGATGAAAAACATCCAGCGCATCAAAACTGGAGCGGGAAACGAGGCTCGAACTCGCGACCTCAACCTTGGCAAGGTTGCGCTCTACCAACTGAGCTATTCCCGCATGGTGCCGACTGCTTTGGTGACAGCCTGCGTTCGGATTGAATGATGGAGCGGGAAACGAGGCTCGAACTCGCGACCTCAACCTTGGCAAGGTTGCGCTCTACCAACTGAGCTATTCCCGCATGTCACTCTGGAGGCGCGGTCCGGAGTCGAACCGGACTAACCGGATTTGCAATCCGGGGCATAACCGCTTTGCTACCGCGCCATCACAATCCACGACAAGGTCCTTGGTGGTGACCTTGACGAAAAAGGGAAGCCGGGGCCTCCCTTTTAAATTCGCTTTCAAAATCCTTGGAGCGGGAAACGAGGCTCGAACTCGCGACCTCAACCTTGGCAAGGTTGCGCTCTACCAACTGAGCTATTCCCGCATGGACTCTGATTAGAGATCAACACACGTTTGCGAAGACTTGTCCTTTTGGCTTTCGCCAGAATTTCAGTGTCGCGTCGTTTGCGCTGAAGTTCAGATTATAGACAGAAATTCATGCCCCGCGCAAGAGTTCGCGGGGCATTTCATCAAAGTCTCAATGCTTGATGGCGTCGCCCGCGGCGGCAGCGGGCTTGGCGCCCTCTTCCGCAGTCTTGGCCGGCACCGCTTCCTCTTCAGGCAGCGGCTTGGGCAGGGACTCCAGCGCCACTTCGAGCACGCGCTCGATCCAGCGCACGGGCACGATCTCGAGCTGGTTCTTCACGTTCTCCGGAATGTCCTGCAGGTCCTTGACGTTCTCTTCCGGGATCATCACGGTCTTGATGCCGCCGCGGTGCGCCGCCAGCAGCTTCTCCTTCAGACCGCCGATGGCCGTGACCTCGCCGCGCAGCGTGATCTCGCCCGTCATGGCCACGCCGGCACGCACCGGGATGCCCGTGAGTGCAGACACGAAGGCCGTGGTCATGGCGATGCCCGCGCTCGGACCGTCCTTGGGCGTGGCGCCATCCGGCACGTGCACGTGGACGTCGCGCTTCTCGAAGAGCTCGTCCTTGATGCCCAGGCGGCTGGCGCGCGAGCGCACCACCGTACGGGCGGCCTCGACGGACTCCTTCATCACATCGCCCAGCGAGCCGGTGCGGATGATGTTGCCCTTGCCCGGCATGGCCGTGGCCTCGATGGTGAGCAGGTCGCCGCCCACTTCCGTCCAGGCCAGACCGACCACCTGGCCGACCTGGTTGGTCTTCTCGGCACGGCCGAAGTCGTACTTGCGCACGCCGAGGAAGTCATGGAGGTTGTCCTCCGTGATCACGACCTTGCCCTCATAACTCTTCAGCTGGTGACCCTTCACCACCTTGCGGCAGATCTTGGAGACCTCGCGCTCGAGCGAGCGCACGCCGGCTTCGCGGGTGTAGTAGCGGATCACGCCGCGGATGGCGGATTCGGTGACTTCCAGCTCCTCGTCCTTCACGCCGTTGTTGCCGCGCTGCTTGGGCAGCAGGTAGCGCTCGGCGATGCTGACCTTCTCGTCTTCCGTGTAGCCGGACAGGCGGATCACCTCCATGCGGTCCAGCAGGGCCGGCGGGATGTTCAGCGAGTTCGACGTGGCCACGAACATGACGTCGGACAGATCGAAGTCCACCTCGATGTAGTGGTCGGCGAAGGTGTGGTTCTGCTCGGGATCGAGCACCTCCAGCAGCGCCGAGGACGGATCGCCACGGAAGTCCATGCCCAGCTTGTCGATCTCGTCCAGCAGGAACAGCGGATTGCGCGTGCCCACCTTGGAGAGCGACTGCAGCACCTTGCCCGGCATGGAGCCGATGTAGGTGCGGCGGTGGCCGCGGA
>JAYRMR010000075.1:0-14236 GCA_041912595.1 Burkholderiaceae bacterium | reverse complement strand
ATTCTGGTGCGCGGGGTCGGACTCGAACCGACACGCCCGTGAAGGCGTCAGGACCTAAACCTGGTGCGTCTACCAATTTCGCCACCCGCGCGAGTGGTTTCAAGGCTGCCGTGGCATCAGGGTCCGAAAACCCCAAGCCACCTCAACCTCGTGGCATTTCGGCAAACCGGTGATTGTAGCCGTGAATATGGGCATTTCCCGGACCTAGGGGTTAGCCGCAGTCCCCTCCCCCAAAAGAGAAAGGCGCCCTGCCGGTTTCCCGGCGGGGCGCCTCGTGGCCGGCGGCGGGGTTCCGCCCTCCGATTCAGCGGCGGGAGGCCGCCCTGCCCTCAGAAGCGCGAGGGCGTCGGGAAGCGCGAGCTGGCTTCCGCCGGGCGCATCACGCGGAACCACGCGGCGTACATGGCGGGCAGCGCCAGCAGCGTCAGCACGGTCGCGACGATCAGGCCGCCCATGATGGCGACGGCCATCGGGCCCCAGAACACGCTGCGCGACAGCGGGATCATCGCCAGCACCGCCGCGGCCGCCGTGAGCACGATCGGACGGAAGCGTCGCACCGCCGACTCCACGATGGCCGACCAGGCGGGCACGCCGCGGGCGCGGTCCTGCTCGATCTGGTCGATCAGGATCACCGAGTTGCGCATGATCATGCCCATCAGCGCGATCACGCCCAGCAGGGCCACGAAGCCGAAGGGCCGGTTCAGCAGCAGCAGGGCCGCCGCCACGCCCGCGATGCCCAGCGGGCCGGTCAGGAAGACCAGCATGGCGCGCGAGAAGCTCTGCAGCTGCAGCATCAGCAGCGTGAAGATGATGAACAGCATCACCGGCACGCCGGCCGCGATCGAGCCCTGGCCCTTGCTGCTTTCCTCGACGGCGCCGGCCACCTCGATGCGATAGCCCGGCGGCATCTTCGCGCTCAGGGCCTGCATCTGCGGCCAGACCTGCGCGGAGACGGTCGCCCCTTGCATGCCCTCCTCGACGTCGCCCTGCACGGTGACGGCGTAGTTGCGGCCTTCGCGCCACATCACGCCCGGCTCCCATTCGAAGCCGACCTTGGCGACCTGCGTCAGCGGCACGGCGCGACCCGTGGTGGTCGGCATGTAGGCGTTGCCGAGGTCGGTGATGGCGTTGCGCTCCTCCAGCGGCTGGCGCAGGACGATGTCGATGAGCTTGTCGCCCTCGCGGTACTGCCCGATCACGCTGCCGGACAGGATGGTGCGCGAGGCCTGGGCCAGGCTCTGGCTCGTCACCCCGAGGGCGCGCGCCTTGTCCTGGTCCACATCGAGCTTCAGCGCCTTGACGGATTCGTTCCAGTTGTCATTCACGCCGCGCATGTGCGGGTTGGCCTTGAGCAGCTCCTTGGCCTGGTCCGCCCACTGGCGCACGACGCGCGGGTCCTCGCCCATCACGCGGAACTGCACCGGATAGGGCACGGGCGGCCCGTTGGGCAGCAGCTTGACCCGCGTGCGCACCTCGGGGAACTCGGTCGCCATCAGCTCGGGCAGGCGCTTGCGCAGGGTCTCGCGGGTGGTCAGGTCCTTGGGCAGCACGATGGCCTGGCTGACGTTGGACTGCGGGAAGACCTGGTCCAGCGGCAGGTAGAAGCGCGGCACGCCGCTGCCCACCCACGTCGTGACGCTGGCAACGCCCTCCTCCTTGAGCATGCGGGCCTCAAAGCGCTTGGCCATCTGCTCGCTCTGCTGGATGGTCGAGCCCTCGGGCAGCCACAGGTCCACCAGGATCTCGGGACGGCTGGAATCCGGGAAGAACTGCTGCTGCACGCGCGTCATGCCGAAGAGGCCCGCGAAGAACAGCAGCACCGTGATGCCGATGGTCTTCCAGCGGTTCTCCACGCACCAGCGCACCAGGGCACGGAAGCGGTTGTAAAACGGCGTGTCGAAGAGCTCGTGCGCCTCGCCGCCGTGGCCGGCCTTGGTCTTGAGCAGGAAGGAGCCCAGGTAGGGCACGAAGTAGATCGACACCACCCAGGAGATGACCAGCGAGGCCGCCGTCACCGCGAAGATGGCGAAGGTGTATTCACCCGTCGTGGAGCGCGCCAGGCCGATGGGCAGGAAGCCCACCGCGGTGATCAGCGTGCCGGTCAGCATGGGCATGGCGGTGACGTCATAGGCGAACGTCGCCGCGTGCATCTTGTCGTAGCCCTCCTCGAGCTTGCGCACCATCATCTCGACCGCAATGATGGCGTCGTCCACCAGCAGGCCCAGCGCGATGATCAGCGAGCCCAGCGAGATCTTGTGCAGCCCGACGCCCCAATAGAACATGGTCACGAAGGTGATCGCGAGCACCAGGGGGATGGTCACGGCCACGACGAGGCCCGGCCAGATGTCGATGCGCAGCGGCCGCGTGTGCAGGCCGAGGCTGATGAAGCTGACCGCCAGCACGATCACCACGGCCTCGATCAGCACATGGACGAACTCGTTCACCGAGCGCGACACCGAGGACGGCTGGTCCTGGATCTGCGACAGCTCCATGCCGGCCGGCAGGCTCTTCTGCACGTCGGCGAGCTGCGCCTTGAGCGCCTGGCCCATGGCGATGATGTCGCCGCCCTTGGCCATCGAGACGCCCAGCGCCAGCACCTGCTTGCCCTGGTGGCGCACCATGGTGCTGGGCGGGTCGACGTAGTCGCGCTTGATCTCGGCGATGTCGCCGAGGCGGAACTGGCTGGCGGCGCCGGTGAAGGGATTGACCGCGCGGATGGAGAAGTCGCGCAGCGCCTTCAGGTCGTCCAGCTGGCCCTGCACGCGGATCTGCAGGTTGGTGCTGCCGGCATTGAGCACGCCGGCGCCTTCGACGGCGTTCTGCGCGCCGATCTGGTTGATGACCTGCGTGAAGTCCAGGCCCAGCTCGGCCAGGCGCTTCTGCGAGATCTCGATGTAGACCTTCTCCGCCTGCACGCCGAAGATCTCGACCTTCGCGACGTCCTTCACCTTGAGCAGCTGGTGGCGCACGCGCTCGGCATAGACGCGGGTCTCCTCGCGGCTGAAGCCGTCGCTGCTCAGGGCGTAGATGGAGCCGTAGACGTCCCCGAAGTCGTCATTGAAGACGGGGCCCAGCACGCCCTGCGGCAGGGTGTAGCGCATGTCGTTGATGCGCTTGCGGACCTGGTACCAGACCTCGGCCACATCCTTGGGCGGCGTGCTGTCCTTCAGCTGGAAGATCGTGAGGGACTCGCCGGGCTTGGTGTAGGAGCGGATCTTGTCGGAGTAAGGCACTTCCTGGAGCGTCTTCTCGATCTTGTCCGTCACCTGATCGGCCATCTGCATGGCGGTGGCCCCCGGCCAGAAGGCCTGGACCACCATCAGGCGGAAGGTGAAGGGCGGGTCTTCGTCCTGACCGAGCTGGAAGTAGGCCGCGAAGCCCATCACCATCAGCACAATCATCAGGTAGCGCGTCAGGGCCGGATGCTCGAGCGCCCAGCGCGACACATTGAAACGGGAGCCAGCGTGGCCCGGTTTGGAGCTCATGGACACGGCGGGCCTCCTCAGCGCGAAGCGGCAGCGGCGGCCGACGATGCGGTGGCGGCCGGCACGGCATCCCCCGCGTAGCGACGCACCTTCTGGCCGTCCGTCAGCACATGCACGCCGGCGGTCACGACTTCCTGGCCCGGCTGCAGGCCCCCGGCGATCACGACGGTGTTGCCGTCCGCCCCGCCGATCTGCACCGGCTGGGCGCGGACGGTCATGGCGGCCGGATCCAGCACCCAGACCTGGCTCTTGCCGCCGCGCTCGAGGATGGCGCTCAGCGGCAGCTTGACGACATTGCCCAGGCGCGGAAGCTCCCACAGCACGGCGGCCGTCTGACCCAGCTTGACGTCGGTCTTGCCGACGTCGGCCTTGACCTGGAAGGTGCGGGTCACCGGATCGGCCGCGGCCGACACCTCGCGCAGCTGCAGCGGCTGGGCCTCCTGCTGGCCCCACAGCCGCATGCGCAGGGCGCCGGGCTGGCTGGCGGCAGCGCGCAGGCTGCCGACCTGGTCCTCGGGAACGGAGAACACCACGTCACGCGGACCATCGTGGGCCACGCGCAGCACCGGCATGCCGGCCCCGACGACCATGCCGGGCTCGGCATCGACCCCGGTCACGACGCCCGGGGCATCGGCCACCAGGGCGGCGTAGGCCACCTGGTTGCCCTGCACGCTGGCCTGGGCCTTGGCCTGGTCCAGCTGGGCCTGGGCGGCCTTGAAATAGGCATCGCGGCGCTCCAGCTCGGCGGCGCTGATGAAGCCCTGCTGGTGCAGCTCGATGAAGCGGCGGTAGTCGGCACCCGCCTGGTCACGGTTGGTGCGGGCGGCGATCATCTGCGCCTGCGCCGCCTCCGAGCCCAGACGCAGGTCCTGGGCGTCCAGCTGGGCCAGCACCTGCCCGGCGCGGACCTTGTCGCCCAGGTTCACCAGGCGCTGCTGGATCTTGCCGCCCACCCGGAAGGACAGGCGCGACTCGGTGCGGGCGCGGATCTCGGCCGCGAACTCGCGGGTCATGCCGGCAGAGCTCGACTCGATCAGTTGGGTGCGCACGGCGCGTTCCGGTTCAGGGGCTGCCGCCTGCTTGCCGCAGGCGCTGAGCAGCAGCGCCACCATCACGGGCAGCAGGGCGGGGAGTCGGGAATTCCGGAATTTGGGCATCGAAGACCTCTTCATGACGGATCGTGCGGCAAGGCACGGCGGCACGCCGACGCGGCGGCCGCGCAGTAACTGACTGACCGGTCAGTAATGTATTGAGCCCCTCCCGGCTTGTCAAACCCCGGAGTGGGCGCGCCCGAGCTCCTCCGGCCGGGCGGACATTGCGGACACAATGCCGGCCGTGAGCATAGAGCACTACGAGAACTTTCCTGTCGCTTCCTGGCTGTGCCCCCCACACTTGCGGCCTGCCGTGGTGGCGATCTACCACTTCGCCCGGACGGCGGACGATCTGGCCGACGAAGGTCCGGCGGGCACGGCCGAACGCCAGGCCGACCTGCGGGCCTACCGCGCCGACCTGCACGCCTGCCTGGCGGGGCAGGCGCCGTCGCCGCGCTGGGCCCGGCCGGTGTTCGAGCCGCTGGCGGAGCAACTGCGCCGGCACGCCCTGCCCGCGCCGCTGCTCGAAGCCCTGCTCGATGCCTTCGAGCAGGACCTCGTGAAGACCCGCTACGCCAGCCGCGAGGAGCTGCTGCACTACTGCGAGCGTTCCGCCAACCCGGTCGGGCGCCTGCTGCTGCATCTGTACGGCGTGCAGGGCGCGACGGCGCTGGCGCAGTCGGATGCCATCTGCAGCGCGCTGCAGCTGATCAACTTCTGGCAGGACTTCACCCGCGACGGGCCCAACGGCCGCTGCTACGTGCCGCAGACCGACCTCGAGCGCCATGGTCTCGACGTTCAGGCCTGGCTGCGCTGCGAGGACGGCCCCGCCGCCCGCGCCCTGATTGCCGAGCTGTGCGCCTGGGCACGGCAGCTGATGATGAGCGGGGCGCCGCTGGTGCATGCCCTCCCCGGACGGGCAGGTTGGGAGCTGCGACTGGTTGTCCAGGGCGGCCTGCGCATTCTTGAGAGAATCGAGGGCATGGATCACGCCTCCCTTGTTCGCCGCCCCAAGCTGGGCGCCCTGGACCTCGCCCCCCTGCTGTGGCGCGCGCTGCGCATGCGCCCCGCGCAAGGAGCCGCCGCGTGACGCCCGACCAGTACGCGCAGGAGCGCGCCGCCGCCAGCGGCTCCAGCTTCTACTACGCCTTCCAGTTCCTTTCCGCCCCACGCCGGGCGGCCATCACCGCCTTCTACGCCTTCTGCCGCGAGGTGGACGATGTGGTGGACGAGATCCACGACCCGGGCGTCGCCGGGGCCAAGCTGGCCTGGTGGCGCAAGGAAGTGCTGGCGGCCTTTGCCGGCCAGCCCAGCCACCCGGCCATGAAGGCGCTGATGCCGCACGCGGCGGACTACGACATCCGCGCCGAACACCTGCTGGCCGTGATCGACGGCTGCCAGATGGACCTGGACCAGAGCCGCTATCTCGACTTCGCGGGCCTGCAGCGCTACTGCCACCTGGTGGCGGGCGTGGTGGGCGAGGTCGCGTCGGGCATCTTCGGCCGCACCGAGGCCCAGACCATCGCCTACGCCCACAAGCTGGGCCTGGCGCTGCAGCTGACCAACATCATCCGCGACGTGGGCGACGACGCCCGCCGCGGCCGCATCTACCTGCCGGTGAACGAGTTGCAGCAGTTCGGCGTCAAGGCCAACGAGATCCTGCTGCGCCAGGCGCCCTGGGGCTACAGCGATCGCTTCACGGCGCTCATGCAGTTCCAGGCCGAGCGAGCCCATCGCTGCTACGACGAGGCCTTCGCCCTGCTCCCCGAGGCCGACCGCAAGGCGCAGAAGCCCGGGCTGATGATGGCCAACATCTACCGCGCCCTGCTGCGCGAGCTCGAAGCCGAGGAGTTCCGCGTCCTGCACCAGAAGATTTCGCTGACCCCGCTGCGCAAGGTGTGGATCGCGATGAAGACCAACTGGCGCGGGCGCTGAGGCCGTGGCCCGCATCGCCGTCATCGGGGCCGGCTGGGCCGGCCTGAGCGCTGCCCTCGCGCTGCAGGCCCAGGGTCACGCGCTGAGCCTGTTCGAGATGGCGCCCCTCCCCGGCGGGCGCGCGCGCAGCCTGCCGCCGGACGACGCGGAGCCGCCGCTGGACAACGGCCAGCACATCCTGATCGGCGCCTACACCGAGACGCTCGACCTGCTGGCCTCGCTGGGCCTCCCGGAAGAACGCCTGTTCCGGCGCAGCCCGCTGCAGCTGACGGACGCCGCCGGCCGCGGCCTGCGCCTGCCGCCGGGCCCGCCGCAGCCGGCCTTCGCCTGGGCCGTGCTGCGGGCGCGGCACTGGTCCTGGGCCGCCCGGTGGAGCGTGCTCCGCCACAGCCTCGGCTGGACACTGGCCGGCTTTCGCTGCCGCGAGTCCTTCACCGTGCGCGAGCTGTGCCAGGGCCTGCACCGCCAGCCCTACGACGAGCTCATCGCGCCGCTGTGCGTCGCCGCGCTCAACACCCCCGCCGAGCACGCCAGCGCCCGCGTCTTCCTGCGGGTGCTGAAGGATGCGCTGTTCAGCGGGCGCGGCTCCGCCGACCTGCTGCTGCCGCGCCAGCCGCTGTCCGCGCTGCTCCCCGCGCCGGCCCTGGCCACCCTGGAGGCCGGCGGCGCCCGCGTGCAGCTGGGCCGCCGGGCCTGGCTCGGTCGCCAGCCGGACGGCCTTTGGACCGTCCGGATGGTCGGGGCGGCCGGGACCGACGACGCGCCCGAAGCCTTCGACGCGGTCGTGCTCGCCTGCCCGGCCCGGGAGGCGGCCCGGCAAGTGGCCGAACTCGATGCCCGCTGGTCGGCCGAGGCCGCGGCGCTGCGCTACGAACCCATCGTGACGGTCTACCTGCGGGCCGAGGGGCAGCTGCCCTTCCCCATGGTCTCGCTGCGGGAGTCGCCGAGCGAGCCCGCCCAATACCTCTTCGACCACGGCGCGCTGGACCTCGCCCCTGGCCGCTTCGCCGCCGTCATCAGCGGTGCCGGCGCCTGGCTGGATCGCGGGCCGGACGGCCTCGCGGCCTGCGCGCAGGCCACGCTCGCCCAGGTCGCCCGGCAGGCGCCGCAGCTGCGCCAGTGCCGGCTTGAGCGGGTGATCACGGAAAAGCGGGCCACCTTCGCCTGCACGCCTGGCCTGCAGCGCCCCGCCGCCCGCATCGCGCCCGGCTTGTGGGCCGCGGGGGACTACGTCGAGGGCCCCTACCCCGCCACGCTCGAAGGCGCCGTCCGCGCCGGCCGCCAGGCGGCCCAGGGGCTGCACGCCGAGCTGCAGGCTGTCGCGCCCCGCGCCACACACTGAGACCGGCCTCCAATTTCGCCATGCAAAAAATTGCTGCCATGCCGCACAATGGTCGGCATGAAGAGCAATGAGGCACAGACCCCCGCCATCCAGGTGCTGGAACGCAGTTTCGCCATCCTGGACGTGCTGGCCAGCCACCAGGACCCGGTCTCCCTGAAGCAGATCAGCGAAACCACCGGCCTGCACCCGTCCACGGCCCACCGCATCCTGAACGATCTCGCCATCGGCCGCTACGTCGATCGCCCGGAAGCCGGCGCCTACCGCCTCGGCATGCGCCTTCTGGAGCTCGGCAACCTGGTCAAGGCCCGGCTGGACGTGCGGGACGCCGCGCTGGAGCCCATGCGCGAGCTGCACAAGTTCACCCACCAGCCGGTCAATCTCTCGGTGCGCCAGGGGGACGAGATCGTCTACATCGAGCGCACCTACTCGGAGCGCTCCGGCATGCAGGTCGTGCGCGCGGTCGGCGGCCGCGCCCCGCTGCACCTCACCTCGGTGGGCAAGCTCTTTCTCGCCAGCGATGACCCGCAGCGCGTGCGCGCCTACGCCACGCGCACGGGCCTGGCCGGCCACACGCGCAACAGCCTGACCGACATCGCCGCCCTCGAGCGCGAGATGGCCACGGTGCGCCAGCGCGGCGTCGCCCGTGACGACGAAGAGCTCGAGCTCGGCGTGCGCTGCATGGCCGCCGGCATCTACGACGACCAGGGCAAGCTCGTCGCCGGCCTGTCCATCTCGGCCCCGGCGGATCGCCTCGAGGAAGCCTGGCTCGGTCGGCTCAAGGACACCGCCGCGCAGATCTCGTCCGCCCTCGGCTACCGCGGCTGAGCCCGCCGCCGGGCCAGAAACGACAACGCCCGGCACCTCGCGGTCCGGGCGTTGGCCTTTTCGGCGGGCGCGCAGCGTCAGCCGGCCTTGTCCAGGGTCATCTGCGCCTGCGGCTGTGCGCCGCCCGAGGACGTGGCGCCGGCGTTGGTGAGCCACTTGCGAATGCGCTCGGCGTCCCCGATGCGGGAGTACTTGCCGGTGGAATCCAGCAGCACCATGATCAGCTTGCGGCCCGCCAGGCTGGCCTGCATGACCAGGCAGCGGCCCGCTTCGTTGATGAAGCCGGTCTTCTGGAGACCGATGTCCCAGCTGCCCGAGCGCACGAGGCCATTGGTGTTGTGGAAGGCCACCTGACGGCGGCCGAGCGCCACGGTGGCATCCCGCGTCGTCGAGTATTCGCGCAGCAGCGGCACCTCGTGGGCCACCTTGACCAGGGCGGCCAGGTCCTTGGCGCTGGACTGGTTGCGGCTGGACAGGCCCGTGGGCTCGACGTAGTGGGTGTCCGTCATGCCCAGGGCCTGCGCCTTCTGGTTCATGGCGGCCACGAAGGCCGTCAGCCCGCCGGGGTAATGGCGCCCGAGCGCATTCGCCGCGCGGTTCTCCGAGGACATCAACGCCAGGTGCAGCATTTCTGCGCGCGTCAGCGTCGTGCCGACGGCCAGGCGCGAACCCGTGCCCTTCTCGGTGTCACGGTCTTCGTCGGAGATGGTGATCTTGTCGTCCAGCGACTGGCCGGCCTCCACGACCACCAGCGCCGTCATCAGCTTGGTGATGGAGGCGATGGGCAGGACCGCCTGGGTGTTCTTGGACAGCAGGACCTCGTTGGTGTCCTGGTCCATGACCAGGGCGACGCTGCTCTTGAGGTCCAGGGGGTCGTCCACCGAATGCAGGCCATACATCTGGCCGAAGGTGGGGCTCGCCGGCGTGGCGACCACGGCGGCCTTGCGCACGACGGACGCCGGCTTGGCCTTGCGGAGGTTCTTGGACGCGACCTTGGGGGTCGCGGCGGCCTTGCTCGCGGATTTGGTACCGGTCTTGCCGCCGTTCTTTCCGGTGTTGCCGGTGGCGGCCTCCGCCCCCTGCGGCGCCAGCGCCAGCGCGAGGGCAACGGTCAGGGCGAACGCGCTGCCAGCCACAGCGCCCAGGAAGGTCTTGACACCCAAGGTCTTTACAACAGTACTCACGCCAGCCCCCAACAAGGTCGCCACCAGTTTAGGTGAAGCTCAAAACCCGGGCAAGATCAAAAACTTAGCCGCGGCTCTTAAAGTTCACGTTCGAGACGCCCAGCACGGTCCGGGCCTGGGGATCAGGCCCGGGTCCGCGGGACTCAGCCCTGGGCCGCCACGCGCTCGGTCTTGCTCTGCAGCTTGTTCAACGCCGCCAAATATGCCTTGGCTGACGCCACGACGATATCCGGATCGGCACCGACGCCGTTCACGACGCGGCCGGCGTGCTGCAGCCGCACCGTCACCTCGCCCTGCGATTCTGTGCTGCCGCTGGTGATGGCATTGACGGAATAGAGGATCATTTCCGCGCCGCTTTGCACCTCGGACTCGATAGCCTGCAGGCAGGCATCGACCGGGCCGTTGCCGTCGCTCTCGGCCTTGAACTCCTTGTCGCCGACGGAGAAGACCACCCGCGCATGCGGGCGCTCGCCGGTCTCGCTGCGCTGGGCGAGGGACAGCAGGCGGTAGTGCTCGTTGTCCTGGATGACCGACTCGTCCATCACCAGGGCGATGATGTCCTCGTCGAAGATCTCGTTCTTGCGGTCGGCCAGGTCCTTGAAACGCTGGAAGGCGGCATTGATCTCGGCCTCGGACTCCAGCTCGATGCCCAGCTCCTGCAGGCGCTGCTTGAAGGCGTTGCGGCCCGAGAGCTTGCCCAGCACGATCTTGTTGGCGCTCCAGCCCACGTCCTCGGCACGCATGATCTCGTAGGTGTCACGCGCCTTGAGCACGCCGTCCTGGTGGATGCCCGAGGCATGGGCGAAGGCGTTGGCGCCCACCACGGCCTTGTTCGGCTGCACCACGAAACCGGTGGTCTGCGACACGAGCTTGGAAGCCGGCACGATCTGCGAGGCGTCAATGCCGACGTCCAGGCCGAAGTAGTCGCGGCGCGTCTTGACCGCCATCACCACCTCTTCCAGCGAGCAGTTGCCGGCGCGCTCGCCCAGGCCGTTGATGGTGCACTCGATCTGGCGTGCGCCGCCGATCTTCACGCCGGCCAGGGAGTTGGCCACGGCCATGCCCAGGTCGTTGTGGCAGTGCACGGACCAGATGGCGAGGTCGGAATTGGGCACCTTCTCGCGCAGGGTCTTCAGGAAGTTGCCGTAGAGCTCGGGGATGGCGTAGCCCACGGTGTCGGGGATGTTGATGGTGCGCGCGCCCTCGGCGATCACGGCCTCGCACACGCGGGCGAGGAAGTCCATGTCGGAGCGGTAGCCGTCCTCGGGCGAGAACTCGATGTCGTCCGTGAGATTGCGGCCGAAACGCACGGACAGGCGCGCCTGCTCCAGCACCTGCTCGCGCGTCATGCGCAGCTTCTTCTCCATATGGAGCTCGCTCGTCGCGATGAAGGTGTGGATGCGCGAGCGGGCCGCGCCCTTGAGCGCCTCGGCGGCTCGGGCGATGTCGCGGTCGTTGGCACGGGCCAGCGAGCAGACGGTGCTCTCGCGGATCACGTCGGCGATGGCCTTGACCGCCTCGAAGTCGCCATTGCTGGCGGCGGCGAAGCCGGCCTCGATCACGTCCACGCGCATGCGCTCGAGCTGCCGGGCGATGCGCAGCTTCTCGTCCTTCGTCATCGAGGCGCCGGGCGATTGCTCGCCATCGCGCAAGGTGGTGTCGAAGATGATGAGCTTGTCAGCCATGAGGGTCTCCGTGAAACGTGAAAGAGGTGATTCGGAAGGGGGTGGCCGGAAAAACAAAAAGCCCGCGAAGCAGGTGCTCGGCGGGCTCTTGGGGTGGAAGTACGGTGACGTTCAGACGCGCGACTGCCTCGTGCCCAAGGGCCCGATGGCTAGTAGCAGAGCGGCAATGACGGTCAGCGTCTTCATGGTGGTCGAATGTAGCACGGGGCCCGGTGGCGGCACCCCAGCTGCCTACGTCAATGGTGAAGGCCCTTTTCATCGGGCTCGTCGGTCGAGATGGCGATCACGCTGACAGGCTTGCCCTTCACGCGCTTGTAGCCGTAGACCACATAACCGGACAGGCCGTAGACGCAGAACAGGCCAAACAGCACCTTCGGCGGATCGAGGTTGATCAGCGCGATGCCCAGGGCAATGGCCACCACGCTCACGAAGGGCACCGAGCGCTTGAAGCTGATGTCCTTGAAGCTGTAGAACGGGGCATTCGTGACCATGGTCAGCCCCGCATAGAGCGTGAAGCCGAAGGCCAGCCAGGCCAGGCCCGTCGAGGCGGCGGGCGCGTGGTAGCCGGCGTCCTCCACCACCCAGATCAGGCCCATCACGAGCGCGGCGGCGGCAGGGCTCGGCACGCCCTGGAAGAAGCGCTTGTCGACCACCGCGATGTTGGTGTTGAAGCGGGCCAGGCGCAATGCGGCCCCGGCGCAGTACACGAAGGCCGCGAACCAGCCCCATTTGCCCAGGCCCTGCAGGGCCCACTCATAGGTGATCAGCGCGGGCGCGGCGCCAAACGACACCATGTCGGAGAGGCTGTCCATCTGCTCGCCGAAGGTGCTCTGGGTGTTGGTCATGCGGGCCACGCGGCCGTCCAGGCTGTCCAGCACCATGGCACAGAACACGCCGTAGACGGACTGCTCGAAGCGGCCGTGCATGGCCATCACGATGGCGTAGAAGCCGCCGAACAGAGCCGCCAGCGTGAAGAGATTGGGCAGGATGTAGATGCCCTTGCGGCGCGGGCGCACCGGGGTCAGGACTTCGGCGTCATCCTCGTCGTCGAGGTGCGCCGGCTGCTTGGAATCGGTCATGGGCAGGGAGGATAGCGCATGCGCCGGCATAAAAAAGCCGCGCCGGCCCGAAGGCGACGCGGCTCTCTAATGCCGGGTGAGGATCCTTTGACGGATCCGCCGATCAGTTCTTCGACTGGTCGACCAGGCGGTTCTTCTTGATCCAGGGCATCATCGCGCGCAGCTTCTCACCGACCTGCTCGATCGGGTGCTCGGCCGTCAGGCGGCGGCGCGACAGCAGCGTCGGCGCACCGGCCTTGTTCTCCAGGATGAAGCTCTTGGCGTACTCACCGGTCTGGATGTCCTTCAGGCACTGGCGCATGGCGTCCTTGGTGGCCTCGGTCACGACGCGCGGGCCGGTGACGTACTCGCCGTACTCGGCGTTGTTGGAGATCGAGTAGTTCATGTTGGCAATGCCGCCTTCGTAGATCAGGTCCACGATCAGCTTCAGCTCGTGCAGGCACTCGAAGTAGGCCATCTCGGGCGCATAGCCGGCTTCCGTCAGGGTCTCGAAGCCCGCCTTGATCAGCTCGACGGCGCCGCCGCACAGCACGGCCTGCTCGCCGAAGAGGTCGGTCTCGGTCTCTTCGCGGAAGTTGGTCTCGATGATGCCGGCCTTGCCGCCGCCATTGGCCGAGGCATAGGACAGCGCCAGGTCACGCGCCTTGCCGGTCTTGTCGGCATAGACGGCGATCAGGTGCGGCACGCCGCCGCCCTGGCTGTAGGTGCCGCGCACGGTGTGGCCGGGGGCCTTGGGGGCGACCATCCAGACGTCCAGATCGGCGCGGGGCGTGACCTGACCGTAGTGCACATTGAAGCCGTGAGCGAAGGCCAGCGAGGCGCCCTGCTTGATGTTCGGTTCGACTTCGCGCTTGTAGACGTCGGCGATCTGCTCGTCCGGCAGCAGGATCATGACCACGTCGGCGGCCTTCACGGCCTCGGCGATCTCGGCGACCTTCAGGCCGGCGTTCTCGGCCTTGGACCACGACGCGCCACCGCGGCGCAGGCCGACCGTGACCTTCACGCCGCTGTCGTTCAGGTTCAGGGCGTGGGCATGGCCTTGTGAGCCGTAGCCGATGATGGTGACGTTCTTGCCCTTGATGAGGCTGAGGTCGGCGTCCTTGTCGTAGTAAACGTTCATGTCGGTCTCCAGAAAAACTTTGCAATCAATGTTCGGGCCCCTTGCGCTTGCGAACCTCGTGCCGGGGCCACACCGAGCCAGGTTCGCTGCCCCACCGGCTCATGGCCTGCAGGGCGACGGCAGGCCGCAAAGGCCTGTCGCCAGGGGACAGGTCAGACGCGCAGAATGCGCTCGCCGCGGCCGATGCCGCTGGCGCCGGTGCGCACGGTCTCCAGGATGGCGGTGCGGTCGATGGCGTCGATGAAGGCATCGAGCTTGCTGGCGTCGCCGGTCAGCTCGATGGTGTAGGTCTTCTCCGTCACGTCGATGATGCGGCCGCGGAAGATGTCGGCGGTGCGCTTCATCTCCTCGCGCTCCTTGCCGACGGCCCGCACCTTGATGAGCATGAGCTCGCGCTCGGTGTAGTTGCCCTCGGTGAGGTCCACGACCTTGACGACCTCGATCAGCCGGTTCAGGTGCTTGGTGATCTGTTCGATGACGTCATCGGAGC
>JAYRMR010000074.1:0-14282 GCA_041912595.1 Burkholderiaceae bacterium | reverse complement strand
GGTTTCTTCCTGATGCTGCTGATGATGGCTCTGGCCCTTTCCAACGACGTGACCCGCAAGCTGGGTCTGCACTGATCTCTCACCTGCATGTCTCCACACCTGTTCCAGCGCGCGCGCATCCGCCCCTCCGTCCTGTCCCTCGCGCTCGCTGCTGCATTGCAGGCGGGCAATGCCTGGGCCGTCGACCCCTTCGTGCTCAAGGACATCCGGGTCGAGGGCGTGCAGCGCACCGACCCCGGCACGGTCTTCGCGAGCCTGCCCTTCCGCGTGGGCGACACCTACAACGATGAGAAGGGCGCCGCCGCACTGCGCGCGCTGTTCGCGACCGGCCTGTTCAAGGACGTGCGCATCAACATCGACGGTGACGTGCTGGTCGTCGTGATCGACGAACGTCCCGTGATCGCCGCAGTGAGCTTCGTCGGCCTCAAGGAATTCGACACCGAGGCGCTCACCAAGTCGCTGAAGGACATCGGCATCGGCGAGGGCAAGCCCTTCGACAAGGCCCTGGCCGACCGCGCCGAGCAGGAGCTCAAGCGCCAGTACCTGACCCGCAGCCTGTATGGCGCCGAGGTCACGACCACCATCACCCCGCTCGAGCGCAACCGCGTCAACGTCGCCTTCACCGTGACGGAAGGCGAGCCGGCCAAGATCGGCGAGATCCGCATCCTCGGCTCCAAGGTCTTCTCGGAAAGCACGCTGCTGGGCCTGCTCGAGCAGACGACCACCGGCTGGCTGACCTGGTACACGAAGAGCGACCGCTACTCGCGCACCAAGCTCAATGCCGACCTCGAGACGATCCGCTCCTACTACCTGAACCGGGGCTACCTCGAGTTCTCGATCGAGTCCACGCAGGTCACCATCTCGCCGGACAAGCAGAGCATCAACATCGCCGTCACCGTCAAGGAAGGCCAGCCCTACACCGTGACGGGTGTGAAGCTCGAAGGCGAGCTCCTGGGCCGCGACGAGGAGTTCAAGCGCCTCGTGGCCGTGCGCCCGGGCCAGACCTACCGGGACGATGCGGTCTCCGCGACCAAGCGCGCCTTCACCGACTACCTCGGCACCTTCGGCTACGCCTTCGCCCGCGTGGACAGCCGCCCCGAGATCGACAAGACCACCGGCCAGGTGCAGGTCACGCTGACCGTCGACCCCGGTCGCCGCGTCTATGTGCGCCGCATGCTCGTGTCGGGCAACACCCGCACGCGGGACGAAGTCATCCGCCGCGAATTCCGCCAGTTCGAAGGCGCCTGGTACGACGGCACGCGCATCAAGTTCTCGCGTGACCGCGTGGAGCGTCTGGGCTACTTCAAGGAAGTCACGGTGGACACCAACGAGGTCCCGGGCGCACCGGACCAGGTGGACGTCACCATCGCCGTGACCGAGCGCCCCACCGGCAACGTGATGGTCGGCGCGGGCTACAGCAGCCAGCAGGGCATCTCCTTCACCGGCTCCATCCGCGAGGAGAACGTGCTGGGTTCGGGCAGCTATCTGGGCCTCGAGGTGAACACCGCCAAGACCGGCCGTGCGCTCTCGGTCTCGACGGTCAACCCGTACTACACCGTGGACGGCGTCTCGCGCGGCATCGACGTGTTCTATCGCACCAGCAAGCCCTACAACAGCTTCGGTGACGTCTACGAATTCGCCACCTACGGCGGCTCGCTGCGCTTCGGCGTGCCCTTCTCGGAGCTGGACACCGTCTTCTTCGGCCTGGGCGTCGAGAAGACCCACATCTCGACCAACGCCGGCATCCCGCTGATGTACAAGCTGCAGGTGCTCGAGCAGGGCAACAACAGCCTGGCCATCCCGATGACCATCGGCTGGCAGAACGAGCAGCGGGACAGCATCATCTCGCCCACCGCCGGCAAGTACCAGCGCGTGAACCTCGAGATGAGCGCCCTGGGCGACGCCCGCTACGCGCGCGCCAGCCTGCAGTGGCAGCAGTTCTTCCCCATCACCAACAAGTTCAGCTGGATGTTCAACGCCCAGCTCGACTGGGGCATGGGTCTCGGCGGCCGCAAGTACCCGATCTTCAAGAACTACTACGCCGGCGGCCTGGGCTCCGTGCGCGTGTTCGAGGCCAACTCGCTGGGCCCCGTCGACCTGACGGGCTCCAACATCGGCGGCAATTTGCGCGCCAATGTCAACGCGGAGCTCTACATCCCCGTTCCAGGGGCTGGCAACGACAAGTCTTTCCGCCTGTTCACGTTCGTGGATGCCGGTAATGTGTGGGACACCAAGAGCCCGCTGTACAAGGTCTCCCTGGACTCGATCCGGGTCTCCGCCGGTATCGGCATCAGCTGGATGTCCCCCATGGGTCCGCTGAAGCTCAGCATGGGCAAGCCGATCCGCAAGGAAGCGAAAGATAGAATCGAGAAATTCCAATTCCAAGTCGGGACTGCATTCTGATGAAGAGCACCTTGATGAAATCGCTGTGCGCGCTGGCCCTGGTGGCCGCGCCGGTGATGTCCTTGCAAGCCCAGGAACTCAAGATCGGGTACGTGAACCTTGAGCGCGTCACCCGCGAAAGCAATTTCGCGAAGGTCGCGCAGACCAAGCTGGAAGCGGAATTCAGCCGTCGTGAGAAGGACATCAAGGACGCCGAGCTGAAGCTGCGCCAGACGGCCGACAAGTTCGACAAGGACTCCACGCTGCTGTCCGAGGCCGACCGCGGCCGCCGCCAGCGTGACCTCGCCGAACAGGACCGGGACCTGCAGCGCAAGAAGCGCGAGTACTCCGAGGACCTGCAGCAGCGCCGCGGTGAGGAGCTCCAGGCCCTGATCGAGCGCACGAACCGCATCGTCAAGCAGATCTTCGACAACGAGAAGTACGACCTGATCCTCCAGGACGCCAGCTTCGTCAGCAACCGCGTGGACATCACGAAGAAGGTGATCGACGCGCTCAACGCCCAGAAGTGATTGGATACCGCCGTCACCCTGGCTGAACTGATCGCCGCCTTGGGCGGCGATCTTCTTGGTGCGCCCGAAACGCCCATCCGCCGCATTGCCTCCCTGGAGACGGCGGACGCCGGCGCCATCGCCTTCCTGGCGAACGTGCGCTACCAGTCGCAGCTCCAGACCACGCAGGCCGCCTGCGTGATCGTCGCTCCGGCGCTCGCCGAGGCCGCCGCGGCCCGCCAGCCGGGCGCGGCGGTGATCGTCACGCCCGACCCCTACCTCTACTTCGCCCGCCTGACCCAGTGGTGGGCCCGGCGCGTGCGGCCGCTCGCACCGGCGCGCATCCACCCGTCGGCCGTGATCGCCGAGGACGTGCAACTGGGGCAGGGCGTGGACATCGGCCCGCTGGCCGTGATCGAGGCCGGCGCCGTGATCGGCGACGGCGCGCGCATCGGGGCCCATTGCGTGATCGAGGCTCGCGCGCGCATCGGCGCGGGCACGCGCCTCGCGCCGCGCGTCACCGTCGGCTTCGACTGCCACATCGGCGCCCACGGCATCGTGCACAGCGGCGTGGTGATCGGTGCGGACGGCTTCGGCTTCGCGCCGAGCCAGGGCCGCTGGGAAAAGATCGAGCAGCTCGGTGCCGTGCGCATCGGCGACCACGTCGAGATCGGTGCCAACAGCTGCATCGACCGCGGCGCCCTCGGCGACACGGTCCTGGAGGAGGGCGTCAAGCTCGACAACCTCGTCCAGATCGGCCACAACGTCCACGTGGGCGCCCACACGGCCATGGCCGGTTGCGCCGGCGTGGCGGGCAGCGCGCGCATCGGTGCGCACTGCACCGTGGGTGGCGGCGCCATCGTGCTGGGGCACCTCAGCCTGGCGGACCACGTCCATGTGTCCGCCGCCACCGTGGTCACCCGCACCATCAGCAAGCCGGGCCAGTACAGCGGCGTCTTCCCCTTCGACGACAATGCCAGCTGGGAAAAGAATGCAGCAACCCTGAGACAGTTGCATGCCATGCGCGACCGTTTGCGCGCCTTAGAGAGAAAAGAATGACGACCGCGACCGCTACCGACACCAAGATGGACATCCATCAGATCCTGGCCAAGATCCCCCACCGCTACCCCATCCTGCTGGTGGACCGCGTGCTGGAGATCGAGAAGGGCAAGCGCATCCGCGCGCTCAAGAACGTGTCCATCAACGAGCCCTACTTCATGGGCCACTTCCCGCATCGCCCCGTGATGCCGGGCGTGCTGATGCTCGAGGCCATGGCCCAGGCGGCCACGGTGCTGACGCTGGTGAGCCTCGATGCCGAGCTGGACGACAAGACCGTCTGCTACTTCGCGGGCATCGACGGCGCCCGTTTCAAGCGCCCCGTGGAGCCGGGTGACCAGCTCGTGCTGGACGTGACCCTGGACCGCGCCAAGGCGTCCATCTTCAAGTACACCGGCAAGGTCTATGTGGGCGACGACATCGCCTGCGAGGCCGAGCTGATGTGCACCATGCGCCGCATCGAGGCCTGAAGCCCGGCGCGCCGCCCCTTCCGCCGATTACTCTGGAACGCTGTCGATGAGCAAGATCCATCCCACCGCCGTCGTGGACCCCAAGGCCGAGCTGGACAGCTCGGTCGAGGTGGGGGCCTTCACCCTCATCGGGCCGGGCGTGAAGATCGATGCCGGCACGCGCATCGGCCCGCATTGCGTGGTCGAGGGCCCGACGACGATCGGGCGGGACAACCAGTTCTTCCAGTTCAGCTCGATCGGCGCCGCGCCGCAGGACAAGAAGTACGCCGGCGAGCCCACGCAACTGATCGTGGGAGACCGCAACGTCGTGCGCGAGTTCTGCACGTTCAATCGCGGCACCGCGCAGGACGCCGGCATCACGCGCCTGGGCGATGACAACTGGATCATGGCCTACGTCCACCTGGCCCATGACTGCGTCGTCGGCAACCGGACCATCTTCGCCAACAACGCGCAGCTGGCCGGCCACGTGCATGTGGGCGACTGGGCCATCCTGGGCGGCTTCACGGTGGTGCACCAGTTCGTGCACATCGGCGCGCACAGCATGACGGGCATGGGCTCCATCCTCTTCCAGGATCTGCCGCCCTTCATCATGGCCGCCGGCAACACGGCCGAGGCCCGCAGCTTCAATCTCGAAGGCCTCAAGCGCCGGGGCTTCTCGCCCGAGCAGCTCAATGCCGTCAAGCAGATGTACCGCATCCTCTACCGCCGCGGCCTCACGGTCGACCAGGCGAAGATGGAGATGATGGCGCTGCAGGGCGAGCAGGCCGCCGCGAAGGACACCATCCAGCTGATGCTGGACTTCCTCAACACCGCCACGCGCGGCATCATCCGCTGAGCATGACTGAGGCCGCGCCCCGCCTCAGCCTGGTGGCCGGCGAGGCCTCCGGCGACCTGCTCGGTGGCCTGCTGCTGGCGGGCCTGCGCGAGCGCTGGCCGGGCCTGCAGGCCGCGGGCATTGGCGGCCCGCGCATGGCGGCCCAGGGCTTCAAGGCCTGGTGGCCGCACCACAAGCTCTCCGTCTTCGGCTATGTCGACGCGCTGCTGCACCTGCGCGAGATCCTCGGCATCCGCAAGGCGCTCGGCGAGCGCCTGCTGGCCGATCCGCCGCGCGCCTTCATCGGCATCGACGCGCCCGACTTCAACTTCGCGCTCGAGGCCAAGCTCAAGGCAGCGGGCATCAAGAGCATCCACTTCGTCTGCCCCTCGATCTGGGCCTGGCGCGCCGAGCGCGTCAACAAGATCCGCGCCTCGACGGACCACGTGCTGTGCCTCTTCCCCTTCGAGCCCGCGCTGCTGGCGGAGGCCGGCATCGCCGCGAGCTATGTGGGTCACCCGCTGGCCGATGTCATCCCGCTGGAGCCGCCAAAGGCAGCGGCCCGCGCCAAGCTCGGGCTGGGGGAGGGCGACACCGTCGTGGCCCTGCTGCCCGGCAGCCGCAAGAGCGAGATCCGCTACATCGCCGAGCCCCTGCTGCAGGCCGCCGTGCTGATGAGCCGGGTCCGCCCCGAGCTTCGCTTCGTGATGCCGGTGGTGCCGGGCCTGCAGGCGCTGGTCGAGCCCCTGGTCCGCAAGCATGCGCCGGATCTGGACCTCACGCTGCTGGAGGGCCAGTCCCACGAGGCCCTGGCCGCCTGCGACATCACGCTCGTCGCCAGCGGCACCGCCACGCTGGAGGCCGCGCTGTTCAAGCGGCCCATGGTGATCGCCTACCGCCTGCATGCCCTGAACTGGTGGCGCATCCGGGCTAAGCGCCTGCAGCCCTGGGTGGGCCTGCCCAATGTGCTGGCCGGGCGCTTCGTCGTGCCCGAGCTGCTGCAGGACGACTGCACGCCCGAGGCCCTCGCGCGCGAGGGTCTGGCCTGGCTGGACGACCCGGCGCGCCGTGACGCGGCCATCGCCACGTTCCATGAGCAACACCTGACCCTGCGCTGCAACACCGCGCAGCGGGCCGCCGATGCCATCGCGCAAGTCCTCGCGTCCTGAGCCGCCGCACCAGCTGGGGTTGCTGTGGGATGCGCCGGGCCTGATGGCCGGCGTGGACGAGGCCGGCCGGGGGCCGCTGGCCGGGCCCGTGGTGGCGGCCGCCGTGATCCTCGATGACCAGCGCCCGATCGCCGGCCTGGCCGACTCCAAGGTCCTGACCGAGAAGCGCCGCGAGCATCTCTTCGACGAGATCCGCGCCAAGGCCCTGTGCTGCTGCATCGCCGAGGCCAGCGTCGAGGAGATCGACGAGCTCAACATCCTCCAGGCCACGATGCTGGCCATGCGCCGCGCCGTCGAGGGCCTGCGCCTGAAGCCCGCCAAGGTGCTGGTGGACGGCAACCGCCTGCCCACGCTCAAGATTCCGGCCGAGGCCATCGTCAAGGGCGACGCCAAGGTCCAGGCCATCTCGGCCGCCTCCATCCTGGCCAAGGTCCACCGGGACCGCCTGTGCGTCCAGTGGCACGAGAGCCATCCCGAGTACGGCTTTGCCGGGCACAAGGGCTATCCCACCGCCGAGCACCTGCAGGCCCTGCGCGAGCACGGCCTCACGCCCTGGCACCGCCGCAGCTTCGGCCCCGTGAAAGCACTCCTCGAATGAAGCCCCAGCTCCAGCACATCAGCGCCCGCGACAACCCCAAGCTCCAGCGCCTGCGCAAGCTCGCGCAGGAGGCCACGGCCTATCGCAAGCTCGGCAGCGTCTGGCTGGAAGGCGACCACCTCGCGCGGGCGGCCCTGCAGCGCGGCTGCACGCCGTCCATGGCGGTGATCACCGAGGGTGCCTGCCAGGATCCGTCCCTGCTGGCCCTGGCCGAGCAGGCGCCGCTGGTGCTGGTCGTCAACGAGAGCCTGTTCCAGGGCCTCAGCGGCCTGGAGAGCCCGGCGCGCATGGGCTTCGAGATGGCGCTGCCGTCCGATGCGTCGCTGCGGCCCGGCATGGACACCGTCGTGCTGGACCGCCTGCAGGATGCCGGCAATGTCGGCACCATCCTGCGCAGCGCCGCGGCCATGGGCTTCCGCCAGATCGCCGCGCTCAAGGGCACGGCCGCGCTGTGGTCGCAGAAGGTGCTGCGTGCCGGCATGGGCGCGCA
The DNA here is from genome assembly GCA_041912595.1 of Burkholderiaceae bacterium. Taxonomy (GTDB): domain Bacteria; phylum Pseudomonadota; class Gammaproteobacteria; order Burkholderiales; family Burkholderiaceae_C; genus Roseateles_B. The sequence continues at coordinate 6,794 of JAYRMR010000074.1, read as the reverse complement.
TTTCGGCCTGCGCCTCGTCGAGGGCCTGCAGCCGGCCGACCTCGACCGCCTCCAGCTCCCCCTGATCGCCACCAGCTCGCACGCCGAGGCCGAACTGCACCGCGTGCAGCTCCCCAGCCCCTGCGCCTGGGTGATGGGCCACGAGGGGCAGGGCGTCCAGCCCGAGCTGATGCAGCGCTGCACCCTGACCGTGGGCATCCCCCAGCCCGGCGGCGAAGAATCACTCAACGTCGGCAGCGCCGCCAGCATCTGCCTCTACGAAAGCGCCCGACAGCGCTTGCGCTGACCCCCCCCCCTACGCGCTTCGCGCGCCCCCCCAGGGGGGCACGCACGGCGGCCCGGCAAAGCCGGATCCGCGTGCGTCGCTCTGGGCGGAAAGGCCCGGCTGCGTTGCAGCGGGCCTTTCCTTGTTGTGGTGAGCGAAGGTCAGTTCGTAGCCGGGATCCCACTGGCCACGCGGGCCTTGCAGATCAGTAGATCAAGCGGTCAGGGCGGATGTCTCGGAGGATGGTCGTTGCGATTTCCTCGATGGACTTGTGCGTCGAGGACAGCCACGAGATCCCCTCGCGCTTCATCATGGTCTCGGCCTCGTTGACCTCGTAGCGGCAGTTGAGGATGTCGGCGTACTTGCTGCCGGGGCGGCGCTCGTTGCGGATCTGCGAGAGGCGCTCCGGGTCGATCGTCAGGCCGAAGCACTTGCGCTTGTGCGGGCTCAGCGTCGAGGGCAGCTTGCCGCGCTCGAAGTCCTCGGGGATCAGCGGGTAGTTGGCGGCCTTGATGCCGTGCTGCATGGCCAGGTACAGAGAGGTGGGCGTCTTGCCGCAGCGGCTCACGCCCACGAGGATGACGTCCGCCGTGTCCAGGTTCTTCGCGGACTGCCCGTCGTCATGGGCCAGCGAGAAGTTGATGGCCTCGATGCGGTCGTGATACTCCTGGCTCTTCGCCACGTCCGAGAAGCGGCCCACGCGGTGGTTGGACTTGATCTGCAGCTCCTCCTCCAGCGGGGCGATGAAGGTGCCGAACATGTCCAGCAGCAGGCCGCGGCACTGGGCGCGCACGACGTCCAGCACCTCGGTGTTGACCAGCGTGGCGAAGACGATGACCCGCTGGCCTTCGCTATCGCACAAGTCATTGATCTCGCGGACCACCTGCCTGGCCTTGTCGGCGGTGTCGATGAAGGGGCGCCGCACATGGCGGGGCTTGCCGCCAAACTGCGCCAGGATCGAGTTCCCGAAGGTTTCTGCGGTGATCCCGGTGCCATCCGAGACGAAATACACGGTGCGATTGGGCATGTCCTGTTTCTCCGGAAACCTGGTTTCGTGGTGTTCCATCATAGAAGCTGATGCCCGTAGAATCGGCCGCATTCGATCGCTGGACCGCCACACCCAACCGCACGCAAGCGCCATGCAGCCGCTCCTCCTCCAAGCAGAATCCAGAAATGGTGGAGCCGCGCATGCCTTGATTCGGGTGAAGTCTGCTGCCAGTGCTGCGCCGAAGGACGCGCCGCTCGCCCCCCGCGAGCCCGCTGCGCCCGGCGTGGGAACCCCGGTTTCACAACATCACGGAGTTTTCCCATGTCCTCTCGCTTCGACGCGGCCGCCCTGGTCGTCCCGTTTGAGAATCTGAGAATGAGCGACGTCGAGGTCGTTGGCGGCAAGAACGCCAGCCTCGGCGAAATGATCTCGCAGCTCGCCGCTTCCGGCGTGCGCGTGCCCGGCGGCTTTGCCACCACGGCCCACGCCTTCCGCGAATTCCTGAAGTTCCAGGGCCTGGATGCCCGCATCCAGCAACGCCTGGCCGATCTCAACACCGACGACGTCCGCGCGCTGGCCGAGGCCGGTGCGGAGATCCGCGGCTGGGTCGAGGCGCAGCCCTTCCCGGCGGACCTCGAGGCGGCCATCCGCACGTCCTTCGCCGCGCTGACCGCCGACAACCTCGATGCCACCTTCGCCGTGCGCTCCTCCGCCACGGCCGAGGATCTGCCCGACGCTTCCTTCGCCGGCCAGCAGGAAACCTTCCTGAACGTGCATGGCGTCGAGGAAGTGCTGCACAAGATGAAGGAGGTCTTCGCCTCCCTCTACAACGACCGCGCCATCAGCTACCGCGTCCACAAGGGCTTCGAGCACAGCGAGGTGGCCCTGTCCGCCGGCGTGCAGCGCATGGTGCGCTCCGACCTCGGCTCGGCCGGCGTGATGTTCACCATCGACACCGAGTCCGGCTTCAAGGACGTGGTCTTCATCACCTCCAGCTACGGCCTCGGCGAGACCGTGGTGCAGGGCGCCGTCAATCCCGACGAGTTCTACGTGCACAAGCCGGCGCTGGCCAAGGGCAAGCTCGCCGTCATCCGCCGCAACCTCGGCTCCAAGCTGATCCGCATGGAGTTCAGCACGCCCGAGGAGAAGGCCGCGACCAAGAAGCTGGTCAAGACCGTGGACACCGCCCCTGAGCAGCGCAACCGCTACTCGCTGAACGATGACGAGGTCACCGAGCTGGCGAAGTACGCCCTGATCATCGAGCAGCATTACCAGCGCCCCATGGACATCGAGTGGGGCCGCGACGGCGTCGACGGCAAGCTCTACATCCTGCAGGCCCGCCCCGAGACCGTGAAGAGCCAGGCCGAGGGCCAGGTCGAGCACCGCTACAAGCTCAAGGGCCACAGCGTGGTGCTGGCCGAGGGCCGCGCCATCGGCCAGAAGATCGGCACCGGCCCCGTGCGCCTGGTCCACAACATCTCCGAGATGGAGCGCGTGCAGCCGGGTGACGTCCTCGTCACCGACATGACCGACCCGAACTGGGAGCCGGTGATGAAGCGCGCCAGCGCCATTGTCACCAACCGCGGCGGTCGTACCTGCCACGCGGCCATCATCGCCCGCGAGCTGGGCATCCCGGCCGTGGTGGGCTGCGGCGACGCCACCGAGACGCTCAAGGACGGGCAGTTGGTCACCGTGGCCTGCTCGGAAGGCGACACCGGCCACATCTACGACGGCCTGCTCGAGACCGAGATCACCGAGGTGCACCGCGGCGAGATGCCCTACTGCCCGGTGAAGATCATGATGAACGTCGGCAACCCGCAGCTGGCTTTCAACTTCGCGCAGATGCCCTCGAGCGGCGTGGGTCTGGCCCGCCTCGAGTTCATCATCAACAACAACATCGGCGTCCACCCCAAGGCCATCCTGGACTATCCGAACATCGACGCCGACCTGAAGAAGGCCGTCGAGTCGGTCGCCCGCGGCCATGCCTCGCCGCGCGCCTTCTACGTGGACAAGCTCGCCGAGGGCATCGCGACCATCGCCGCCGCCTTCTTCCCGCGCCCGGTCATCGTTCGCCTCTCCGACTTCAAGAGCAACGAGTACCGCAAGCTGATCGGTGGCTCGCGCTATGAGCCGGACGAAGAGAACCCGATGCTGGGCTTCCGTGGCGCCTCGCGCTACATCAGCGGCGAGTTCTCCGACGCCTTCGCCATGGAGTGCGAGGCCCTCAAGCGCGTGCGCAATGACATGGGCCTGACCAACGTCGAGATCATGGTGCCCTTCGTGCGCACCGTCCGTCAGGCCGAGCGCGTGGTGGAGATGCTCGCCGAGCGCGGCCTCAAGCGCGCGGCCGCCGGCGGCACCGACGGCCTGCGCCTGATCATGATGTGCGAGGTGCCCAGCAACGCCATCCTGGCCGAGCAGTTCCTCGAGCACTTCGACGGCATGTCCATCGGCTCGAACGACCTGACCCAGCTGACCCTGGGCCTGGACCGCGACTCCGGCCTGGAGCTGCTGGCCGGCGACTTCGACGAGCGCGACTCCGCCGTGAAGGCCCTGATCTCCCGCGCCATCACGGCCTGCCGCGCCACCGGCAAGTACATCGGCATCTGCGGCCAGGGCCCCAGCGACCACCCGGACTTCGCGGACTGGCTGGCGCAGGAGGGCATCGTGTCGATGTCCCTGAACCCGGACAGCGTCATCGATACCTGGCAACGTCTGGCGAAACGTTGACCCCCCCCTGCCGGCTTCGCCGGCCCCCCCAGGGGGGGCGAGCCTCTAGGGCCGGCAAAGCCGGACCCTGAGGCTCCGTTGAGGGCGCGACGCCTGCGGCTTGCGCGTCTCGTTGAGGGCGCGACGCCTGCGGCTTGCGCGTCTCGTTGGGGCGCGATGCCGGCGGCTTGCGCGTCCGGTTGGGGCGCGATGCCGGCGGCTTGCGCGTCCGGTTGGGGCGCGATGCCCGTGACTCGTGCGTTCCGATATGGGGTCGGGCGTCTGAACGGATCGCTGCCGGGTTGATCTTGATGCGGCCGACGGCCGCGCTCGCGCATCATTGCTGCCATGCCTTCCCGCCCCTTGCTGCCTCGCCTGAACCGCATCTACGCGGGCTTCACGCTGGGTTTCGTGCTCTTCGTGGCCCTGCTGGCGCTGCTGGAGCAGTGGGGCATGCCCAAGAGCTGGATCGGCTTCAGCTTTCTGGCGGTGACGGTGCTGGTCTACGCGGGCATCGGCATCATCTCGCGCACCACGGACCCGGAGGAGTACTTCGTGGCCGGGCGGCGCGTGCCGGCCTTCTACAACGGCATGGCGGCCGGGGCGGACTGGATGAGCGCCGCCTCCTTCATCGGCATGGCGGGCACGCTGTACCTCAGCGGCTACGGCGGCCTGGCCTTCGTGCTGGGCTGGACGGGCGGCTTCTGCCTCGTGGCCCTGCTGCTGGCGCCCTACCTGCGGCGGCTGGGGCAGTTCACCATCCCCGACTTCATGGGGCAGCGCTACGACAGCCAGTGGGTGCGGCTCTTCGGCGCCGCCGCGGCCATCGTGATCTCCTTCATCTACGTCGTGGCGCAGATCTACGGCGTGGGGCTCATCACCACGCGGCTCACGGGCCTGACCTTCGAGATCGGCGTCTTCGTGGGCCTCGGCGGCGTGCTCGTGTGCTCCTTCCTCGGCGGCATGCGCGCCGTGACCTGGACGCAGGTGGCGCAGTACATCGTGCTGATCCTGGCCTACCTCGTGCCGGTGGTCTGGCTCTCGGTCAAGCAGACCGGCGTGCCGCTGCCGCAGGCGGTCTACGGCTACCAGGTGCAGCGCATCACGGAGCGCGAGCGCGAGCTGGTGCAGGATCCGCGCGAGATCACCGTGCGGGAGTTCTTCGCGAGCCGCGCGCGCGACTACGAGCGCAAGCTGCAGGACCCCGAGCAGGCGCTGGCCCGCGAGCGGGCGGAGGCGTCCCGCCGCATCGCCGAGCTCAAGGCCCGCGAGGCCACGCTGGCGCAGGTCCAGCAGGCCGAGAAGCAGCGGGCCGCGCTGCCCAAGACGCCCGCCGAGGCCACGGAGCGCTGGACACGCGCCCGCCAGCAGGACGAGCAGCTGGCGCTGCCGCTGGCCGGCATGCCGCCGCACGCGCAGCCCTTCGCGGGGCAGCCCGAGGGCACGCTGGACGAGCGCGAGACCTTCGAGCGCTCCCGGCGCAACTTCCTCGCCCTGGTCTTCTGCCTGGCGGTGGGCACGGCCGGCCTGCCGCACATCCTGATCCGCTATCACACGACCGCCACCGTGCGCGAGGCGCGCTATTCCGTGGCGTGGTCGCTCTTCTTCATCGCGCTGCTGTACTTCACCGCGCCGGCGCTGGCCGTGATGGTCAAGTACGAGATCTTCAACGGCCTCGTGGGCACGCCCATCGCCGAGCTGCCGGGCTGGATCGGGCAGTGGATGCGCGTGGATCCGGGGCTGCTGTCCATCTCCGACATCAATGGCGACGGCATCCTGCAGCTGGCCGAGCTGCGCATCGGCGGGGACATCATCATGCTGGCCACCCCGGAGCTCGCCGGGCTGCCCTACGTGATCTCCGGCATGGTGGCGGCGGGCGGGCTGGCCGCGGCGCTCTCGACGGCGGATGGGCTGCTGCTGACCATCTCCAGCGCGCTCACGCACGACGTCTACTACCGCGGCGTGAACCCCCGCGCCTCGGCCACGCGCCGGGTGACGCTGTCCAAGGCGCTGCTGCTGGCCACGGCGCTCAGCGCGGCGGCCATCGCCTCGCAGAAGCCGGCGGACATCCTCTTCATGGTCGCCGCCGCGTTCTCGCTTGCCGGGGCGACGCTGGTGCCGCCGCTCGTGCTGGGCATCTTCTGGGGGCGCGCCAACAAGCAGGGCGCCCTGGCGGGCATGCTGACCGGCCTGTGCGTGACGGTCTACTACATGGTCCATGCGAGCACCATGCTGCGCCTGAGCCTCGGGGTGCCGGGGCCGGCCGAGACCTGGTGGGGCATCCAGCCGATCTCCGCGGGGGTGTTCGGCATTCCCGCCGGCGCGCTGGCCATGGTGCTGGTGAGCTGGCTGACGCCGCCGCCGAGCCAGGAGGTGCGGGAGCGCATCGCGCGGCTGCACCGGCCGCCGCAGCCCTGAGCAGGCGAAGAGGGGCATCTGTCGCGCGTTAGATCGCCATGAATCGGGAAAAGGGGCGACGGTCGATAAACACTGGTATTGCGGGGCTCACTGCGTTCCAGTGCAGCGCTGCCTGCGTTCGGACGCAGTGATTCCTGGGTTCTGGCGTGATTTCTGCGTTCTGGCGCGCAGCGTTCGTTACGTTCCGATATGGCCGCCATTGCGTCTTGACGCACTTTTCGCCTACAATCGCGGGCTTTCCCTTGCCGGACCCAGAGAAGACGCTGGGGTTCGGCTTCCTCAGCCGGGCTGTCATTCCCGACGGCCAGGCTGGAATCCACAAGGAGTGTTTATGCGTCACTACGAGATCGTTCTGCTGATCCATCCGGATCAAAGCGAACAGGTTCCGGCCATGCTGGAACGTTACAAGGGCCT
>JAYRMR010000073.1:0-14299 GCA_041912595.1 Burkholderiaceae bacterium | reverse complement strand
ATCGGCTTCGCGGACCAGATCTTCCTGTCCAAGACCGACCTCTGCGACCCGGCCGCCGTGGACGCCCTGGCCCACCGCATCAAGCACATGAACCCGCGCGCGCCGCAGCAGCGCGTGCACTTCGGCGAGGTGGAGCTGGGCCGCGTCTTCGACCTGCGCGGCTTCAACCTGAACGCCAAGCTCGAGATCGACCCGGACTTCCTGAAGGCGGACGACCACGGCCACCACCACCACGGTCATCACGACCATGGTGAGCACTGCGACCACGATCACGAGCACGGCGAGCACTGCGAGCACCCGCACCACCATGCCCACGACGATGACGTGAAGTCCTTCGTCTACCGCGCCGAGAAGCCCTTCAATCCGGCCAAGCTGGAGGAGTTCCTGGGCGCCATCGTGCAGGTCTACGGCCCGAAGATGCTGCGCTACAAGGGCGTGCTCTACATGAAGGGCACCGACAAGAAGGTGATCTTCCAGGGCGTGCACCAGCTGATGGGCTCGGACCTGGGCCCCCGCTGGATGCCTGGCGAGAAGAAGCAGAGCAAGATGGTCTTCATCGGCATCGACCTGCCCAAGGAGATCCTGCTGCAGGGACTGGAAGGCTGTCTCGCCTAGTGACACACTCTGTCAGTTGGGCGCCGCGTGCTGTGGCTACAATCCGCGGCGCCCAAAACTGAGCCGGGCATCGACCCCGGCTCGGGCCCTGGCGCCGACCCTGGTGCCGCCCCTCTTGGAGCTTCCTGGAGCTTCCCGCGGGGAACTGCCCCGCAAAGGCAGGACAGCCGGGTCGGCAAAAGTGTGGCGAAGCTGGTCCCCAGAACTGGTCCCGTTGGCGAATGTGCCCTTTGAAGCAGGTATAAACACCCTGCGAGGAGACTGAACGTGAGCAAGACCCCGGCCCCGAAATCCACCGCTGCCCCGGCTCCGGCCGCTGCGCGGTCGGCACCCAAGGCCAGCAAATCCGCCGCCAAGGCCAGTGCCGCTGCATCCGGCGACACCGACACCGTGGTGGCGGAGGCTCCGGCCCCCGCCAACCGCTTCGCTGATCGCTTTGCCCCCCCCAAGCCGCCTGCGCGGTCCTCGAGTAGCCCTTTGATTGAAACGCCCCGCCCTGCCGTGAAAGCCGACCCCAAGCTCGCGAACGCCTGGAAATCCAAGCCAGGCAACGAACTGACCGACGCCGAAGTCCTGGCCATGCCGGACAGCGAGTACATGAACGACAAGCAGATCGAGTTCTTCCGCGCCAAGCTGAACGAACTCAAGGAAAGTCTGCTGTCCAACGCCGGTGAGACCACCGAGCACCTGCGCGAAGACACCTCCATCGTCCCCGATCCGGCCGACCGCGCCACGATCGAGGAAGAGCACGCCCTCGAGCTGCGCACCCGCGACCGCGAGCGCAAGCTGCTGAAGAAGATCATGCAATCGCTGCAGCGCCTGGATTCCGGCGACTACGGCTATTGCGACGAGACCGGCGAGCCCATCGGCCTTGGCCGCCTGATCGCCCGCCCGACCGCCACGCTGTCCCTGGAAGCCCAGCAGCGTCGCGAGCTCAAGCAGAAGATGTTCGGGGACTGAGTCCCCCTGACCGCCCCGTCCAGGCCCCCAGCCCCAGCCCAGCAGGAAACGCATGACCGACCCCAAGGACAGCGAGAGCTTCTTCCGCAAGGTCGCGCGCTTCGTCGCCAACCCGACCACCGACTGGGCTGAAATCAATTCGCGCCAGGACGACCCGCAGGCCGACGCCGCCAAGGCCGAGCTGCGGGCCATGGTCGAGCGCAAGCGCCGCAACGACTTCGTGCGCAAGCGCGAGCTCGACATGCTGCGCCGCATCCGTCGCGAGGGCCTGTCGCCCGAGCAGCTGGCGGCCCTGGGCGCCTCGTCCTCCCGCATGGACGAGGTGGAGCGCCTGAACAGCGACATGGGCCAGCGGGTGGACCTGCAGGTCAAGGCCAAGATCGACGAGATCGAGCAGCAGATGGTGGGCGAGAGCTTTGCCCGCGCGCCGTCGCCGCCCTCGTCCGGCTTCTTCGAGACCAGCACCCGCGCCGCGGCCTTCGCGCCGACCATGCCGGCGGCGCCCAACACCGAACTTCCCGCCGGGCCCGCGGCCGAGGCCCTGCCCCGCAGCGCCCCGCCCTCGCCTCGCGAGCGCCCCAGCAATGCCCCCGTGCCCGCCGCGGCCGTCGTGGACACCAAGCTGCCGCCGCCCGTCGAAGGCCCGCCGAGCGAGCTGCCGGCCCTGATGCCGATGACCCCGGGCCTGAGCTTCCGCATGACGGAGAGCGCCGCCGTCGAGGTCAATGAGCTGGTGCACGATGCCGAGCTCGACGAGGCCGTGATCGCCTTCGCCAATGCCGACAACGACACCTGCGAGCGCAGCCTGACGGAGCTCACGCAGCCCGGCGGCAGCCGCAACCTGCACGCCGAGACCTGGCTGGTGCTCTTCGACTTCTACCGGGCCACCGGCCAGCACAGCAAGTTCGAGGCCCTGGCCCTGGAGTACGCCCAGCAGTTCGGGCTCTCCGCGCCGCAGTGGTTCTCCATGCCCAAGATGGTGGCGGAGCAGCAGCGCAAGGTCCGCCCGCCCAAGGGCAGCCCGGGCGCCGTGTGCTGGTCGTCCCCGTCCTACCTGGACGCCGACGCCGTGCAGCAGATGCGCGCGCGCTGCGAGTCCTCGCCCATGCCCTGGGTGCTGGACTGGAAGGACCTGCAGCAGCTCGACACCGAGGGCTGCGCCCGCCTGCAGGCCGTGTTCAAGGACTGGTCCCGCCAGGTGCTGGACATCCGCTGGCTCGCCGGCGACCAGTTCCTGCAGGTGCTCAAGGACATGGCCCCCGTCGGCGTCCGCGACGTCGATCCGGCGCTGTGGATGCTGCGCATGGAAGCGCTGCGCCTGGTCAACCGGCCGGACCAGTTCGACGAGGCCGCGATCGACTACTGCGTCACGTACGAGGTTTCGCCGCCATCGTGGGAGAAGGCCAAGTGCCTGGTCCGCGTCAGCGGCAGCAGCCTCTCGACCCAGGGCCCGACGACGACCACCCAGCAGCAGGCCCTCGACGCCCAGAGCACCTTCCTCGAGACCAGCCTCGGCGAGCAGACCAAGCTGGGCCAGGCGGTGCAGCTGGAGCTCAGCGGCCAGCTGCATGGCGACATCAGCGAGACGCTCAACCTCATGAGCGGCGAGCTGGGCGCGGCGACGCTGGTCGAGGTCTCCTGCCCCGCCCTGATCCGCCTGGACTTCATGGCGGCCGGCGACCTCCTCAACTGGGTGCTGAGCCGCCGCAGCGAGAACCGCAACGTCGTCTTCAAGGACACCCACCGCCTCGTGGCCCTGTTCTTCGGCGCCATGGGCATCAACGAGCACGCGCGGGTCAAAGTCAGGACGGTCTGACCACCCCCTACGGCCTTCGGCCGCCCCCTCAAGGGGGCAACACCGACCGCCCGGCAAAGCCGGATCGGCGGTGTTCGCGCGGGGCGAGCACCGGCTGCGCCGAGTGCTCTTTGTCGGGTGGAGTGGGGCGTGGGGCGCGTTGAGGACCGGTCAATTCGTGCCACGTATCCGCTGCTCGCGGCACAGCGACACCCTTGCCTGAGCCGGGCTGTGGGCATGGGGGATTGCGCAGGTTAAGGGGGAGGCCCGCGCAGCGGGACGGAGGACACGGAGCAATCCCCCATGCCCGCAGCCTGGCGATGCGCCGCTTCGCGCAGGCATGGCAGGCATCAACCATCACGCATTACGCATTACGCATTACGCATTACGCATCATGAGAATGCGCATTGCAGCGCGATGGCGACCGTCATCCCTCCCCCTCCCCTGACCTCAAGCACTGCCCGCACGGGCCGCTGCCGGCTTGAAAATGCCCTTCCCGCCCTCAGCTGGAATGGCTATGACTGCATCCGCTTCCCAAGATCCGGTGTTCCACGGGACCACCATCGTCAGCGTGCGCCGCAACGGCCAGGTCGCCATCGGGGGTGACGGTCAGGTGACGCTGGGCCACATCGTCGTGAAGGCCAGCGCGCGCAAGGTGCGCAAGCTGTACAAGGAGCGCGTGCTCGCCGGTTTCGCCGGCGCCACGGCGGATGCCTTCACGCTGTTCGAGCGCTTCGAGTCCAAGCTCGAGAAGCACCAGGGCCACCTGGTGCGGGCCGCCGTGGAACTCACGCGCGACTGGCGCACGGACCGCGTGCTGCGCCGCCTCGAAGCCATGCTCGCGGTGGCGGACGCCGAGACCTCGCTCATCATCACCGGCAACGGCGACGTGCTGGAGCCCGAGATGGGCATCGTCGCCATCGGCTCCGGCGGCGCCTACGCCCAGGCCGCCGCGCGCGCCCTGCTGCAGCACAGCGAGCTGGAGGCGGCGGACATCGTCAAGCGCTCCCTCGAGATCGCCGGCGACCTCTGCATCTACACCAACCAGAACCACACGATCGAGACGCTGGACGGCGTCGCCCGTGCCTGACGCCCACCGCACCGAACGAGGACACCCCATGTCCATGACCCCGCAAGAAATCGTTTCCGAACTCGACCGCCACATCGTGGGCCAGCAGGAGGCCAAGCGCGCCGTGGCCATCGCCATGCGCAACCGCTGGCGCCGCCAGCAGGTCGACGAGAAGCTGCGCGGCGAGATCACGCCCAAGAACATCCTCATGATCGGCCCCACCGGCGTCGGCAAGACCGAGATCGCCCGGCGCCTGGCCAAGCTCACCGACGCGCCCTTCATCAAGGTCGAGGCCACGAAGTTCACCGAGGTGGGCTATGTGGGCAAGGACGTCGACAGCATCGTGCGCGACCTCGTCGAGATCGCCGTCAAGCAGGAACGCGAACTGCAGATGCGCCGCCTGCGCACACGCGCCGAGGACGCCGCCGAGGAACGCATCCTCGACGTGCTGGTCCCGCCGGCCCGCAGCAGCACCAGCGGCAGCGAGTTCGGCTTCACCGCCGCGGCCGCACCGGCGCCCGCACCGGACAACACGGCCCGCCAGGTCATGCGCAAGCGCCTGCGCGAGGGCCTGCTGGACGACAAGGACATCGAACTGGAACTGGCCGAGCCCAAGCCGTCCATGGAGATCCTCGGCCCGCAGGGCATGGAGGAGATGACCGAGCAGCTCAAGGGTCTGTTCTCGCAGATGGGCACCGTGAAGAAGCGCAGCCGCAAGCTCAAGATCGCCGAGGCCATGAAGCTGCTGGTCGACGAGGAAGCCGCCCGGCTCGTCAACGAGGAGGAGATCCGCGCGGCGGCCCTCCTGAACGCGCAGGAGAACGGCATCGTCTTCATCGACGAGATCGACAAGGTGGCGAGCCGCGCCGAAGGCAGCGGGGCTGAAGTCTCGCGCCAGGGCGTGCAGCGCGACCTCCTGCCGCTCGTCGAGGGCAGCACCGTGTCCACGAAGTACGGCATGGTCAAGACCGACCACATGCTCTTCATCGCCTCGGGGGCCTTCCACCTGGCCAAGCCGAGCGACCTCATCCCCGAGCTGCAGGGCCGCTTCCCCATCCGCGTCGAGCTGGGCTCGCTGAGCGTGGACGACTTCGAGGCCATCCTCTCCAGCACCCACGCCAGCCTCGTCAAGCAGTACCAGGCCCTGCTGGCCACCGAGGGCGTGACGCTCGAGCTGCTGCCGGACGGGATCCGCCGCCTCGCGCAGATCGCCTGCGACGTCAACGAGCGCACCGAGAACATCGGCGCCCGCCGCCTCGCCACGGTGATGGAGCGGCTGCTGGACCCCATCAGCTTCGACGCCCCCAACATGAGCGGTCAGACGGTGCGCATCGATGCCGCGGCGGTGGACGAGCGCCTCGCCGCGCTGGCCGCCAACGAGGACCTCTCGCGCTTCATCCTCTGAGCCGGGTCCCCTGAAGGCGGCTCCGCCGGCTTGACGGCCATCAAGCCGGGCGGGCCGGGCGGCCGTTAGGCTCGGGGGATGCCGCATCGCATCAGCACCCGCAGCTGGGGTCTCGCACGCCCGAGCCAGCTCAACGCCGCCGCCACCCATGCCGAACAGCGCTGGCGCTGGCCGGTCCTCGTGGTGCTGCTGTGCACCATCCCGGCCTTCTACATCGAGCTCATCGAGAGCCTGCCCACGCCCGTCGCCATCGCGATCTACCTGGCGGCGGCGGCGATGGTGAGCCTCTCGCTGTGGCGTGTCGGGCGGCTGTGCGCGCATCCGCAGCAGTACCTGCGCAGCAATGCACTGGATATGGTGCTGGTCGTGGGCCTGCTGGCCTCCGCCCTGCTGCCGCCCAGCGCCGAGTCCGCCCTCGCCCTGGCCGGCCGGCTCTTCGTCTCGCTGCTCACGCTGCTGCGCATGGTGTGGGCCCTCAAGAGCTGGGTGACCCGCGGCGGCCTGGGCTACCTGCTCCTGCTGGCGCTGATGGTCCTGCTCTTCTGCGGCGTGGGCTTCTGGGTCCTCGAACCCCGCGTGAAGACGCCCGCCGACGGCATGTGGCTGGCCTTCACCACCGCGGCGACGGTGGGCTATGGCGACATCGTGCCCACCACGGCCGCCGCCAAGATCTTCGCCGTCTTCGTGGTGCTGCTGGGCTACGCCGTGCTCTCGCTCGTGACGGCCGCCATCGCCGCCATGTGGGTGGAGAGCACCGAGCGCGAGGTCGAGAAGGACATCCTGCGCGACCTCCACGCGCAGCTGCGCTCCGTGCACGAGGAGCTCACCGCCCTGCGCGAGGAGGTCCGCCACCTCCGGCCGCCATCGCCCCCGGCGGACTGATCCGCCATCCCCCGCTGCTGCAGACTGTCCGCCGCTTGCGCCGGTCCGTCTGAAGGCGCACGCCTTCGCGGCGACACCCGGCTACGCTGCGCGCCAGATTCACACGATCGCGAGGAGGCGGCGGCATGCTCAGCATTCAAGACCTGGTCAAGACTTTCGGCGACCACCGGGCCATCGACGGCCTCAACCTGGAACTGGGCGCCGGCCTCGTCGGGCTGGTGGGCCACAACGGCGCCGGCAAGACCACGCTGATGCAGATGCTCGCCACGATCACGCGGCCGAGCCAGGGCCGTCTCCTGCTCGACGGGCAGGACATCGTCGCGCGCCCCGAGCTGATGCGCCGCCGCCTGGGCTACCTGCCGCAGGACTTCGGCGTCTACCCGCAGCTGACGGCGCGCGAGTTCCTGCAGTACTTCGCCGCACTCAAGGGCGTGCGCGACGGCCGCCGCATCCAGCAGCTGCTGGAGCTGGTCAATCTGCACGAGCACGCCGACCGCATGGCGGCGGGCTTCTCGGGCGGCATGCGCCAGCGCCTGGGCATCGCGCAGGCGCTGCTGGGCGATCCGGACGTGCTGATCGTCGACGAGCCCACCGCCGGCCTGGACCCCGAGGAGCGCCTGCGCTTCCGCCAGCTGCTGTCGGAGCTGGGCTTTTCGCGGCTCGTGATCGTCTCGACGCACATCGTCTCGGACATCGAGAACATGGCCACGCACCTGGCCATCCTGCGGCAGGGCCGTCTGCTGGCCTTCAGCAGCCCCGAGGCGCTCGTCGCGGCGGCCGAGGGTCAGGTCTGGACAGCGCTGCTCGAGCCGGGCCACTACGAGGCGCTGCGCCGCCACGTGCATGTGCTGCAGACCCAGCGCCAGGGTCACCTGATCCAGGTGCGCATGGCCCACGCCGAACGCCCCTGCGCCGAGGCCCAGGCCACGCCGCCCAGCCTGGAGGAGGCGCTCATGGCCCAGCGCTACGCCGACACCGCTCCCCTGGGGCTCGCGGCATGAGCACCCCGGCCTCGCTCCTGATCGAGTTCGCGCGCCACGAGTGGCAGCTGCGCGCGCGCCGCACCTCCAGCCTCGTGATCCTGGGGCTGGTGATCGTGGCCACCTGGCTGATGATCCCCGACAACACCGGCACCATGACGCTCTTTGCCGTGCGCGAGCAGCGCATGGCCTATGACAGCGCCACGCTGGCCGTCGGCGGCGGGCTGCTGGTCAATCTGCTCTTCGGCCTGCTGGGCTTCTTTGTGGCGCGCGGGCGCAGCCAGCAGGATCTGCAGTGTGGCGTGGCGCCCCTGCTGGCCAGCGCCCCCGTGGCCGGTCGCTGGCTGCTGCTCGGCCGCTGGCTGGGCTCGATGGCCTTCCTGATGACGCTGGCGGCGCTGGCGCTGCTCACGCTCGTGGTGCTGCAGCTGCTGCGCGGCGAAGGCCCGGTGATGCCCGGCCCCTACCTCGCCATGTGGCTCCTCGGCATGGGTCCGACCCTGCTGATGGGCGCCAGCATGGCCCTGCTGTGCGACGCCTGGGCCCCGCTGATGCACCGCCGCGGGGACCTGCTCTTCTTCTCCGTGTGGATCGGGCAGTTCGCCACCCTGCCCTTCACGCTCGGCGAGGGAACGCAGACCCTGCAGCCGCTGCAGGCGCTGGACATCTCCGGCATGTCCGCCATTGCCACCCGCCTGGCCCAGCTGATGGGCACCAGCAGCGTGGCCATCGGCGGCACCGACTTCGACCCGAGCCTCGGCGTGGGCCACCTGCCGGACGGCGTCTGGTCGGCGCCCCTGGTGGGCCTGCGCCTGCTGTCGGCCCTGATCGCCCTGCTGCCGCTGCTGCCGGCGCTGGCGCTGTTCCATCGCTATGACCCGGACCGCGTGAAGCGAGGCACGGCCCGGGCCGGCTCACGCTGGACACGATGGATCCAGGCCGGCCTGCGCCCCGTGGCGCGGCTGGCCGGGCGGCTCCTGCCGCTGTGCGCCCGCGTGCCGGGCTGGCCGGGCCAGGTGCTGGCCGATGCCTGCGTGGCCCTGGTCGGGCAGCCGGCGGCGCTGCTGGCGCTGCCGGTGCTGCTGGTGCTCGGGGCCACGCTGCCGCTGGCCGAGCTGGGGCCGCTCATGATCGCCATCACGGGGATCTGGGGGCTGCTGATTTGCGGGATCGGCGCTCAGGACCACCAGGCCGGCACCCTCGCGCTGGCCGGCGCCCTGCCGGGCGGCCCCCGCCGCCGCGGGCTGCGTCCCCTGGCGAGCGCCGCGCTGCTGGGCCTGCTCTTCAGCGGGCCGGTGCTGCTGCGCTGGGGCCTGCATGCGTCCCTGCAGGCCCTGGCCCTGCTGAGCGGCGTGCTGATGCTGAGCAGCGCGGCCGCGGCCCTCGGTCACTGGACGCGCGGCGCCCGCACCTTCCTGGCGCTCTTCCTGTTCTGGATGTACGTGGCCACGCAGGCGGCGGTGTTCCCGTGGCTGGACCTGATGGGCTTCAACGGCCGCGCCCAGCCCGTGACGGTGATGACCTTTGCGCTGATCGGGCTGGCCGGCCTGGGCCTGCTGCGGCTGCAGCCCGCGCGACACTGAACGGCGGCCGGGGCCGGGCCGCCGGCCCGGCTCAGAGCGCCAGGCGATGCGCCTGCAGGGCCAGGATGCCGTCGAAGAGCAGGCTCTCGACGAGTTCGTGGCGGATCTCCAGCGCGGGGGACACCTTCCAGCCCGCGCCGCCGGTCATCAGCGTCAGCGGCTCGTGGCCGGCGCGCTGCGCCAGATGACGGTGCATGCGCTCGATGGCCCCGGTGATGGCGTAGGTGCCGCCGCTGGTGAGCGCATCCGAGGTGTTGGTGGGGAAGTTGCGCACCTCGCCCGTGGGCACGCGCAGCCCCGCCGTGCCGCTCTCGAGGGCCCGCAGCATGATGCCGTGGCCCGGCAGGATCAGCCCGCCCAGGAAATGGCCCTCGGCGTCGAGCGCGTCCACGGTGACCGCCGTCCCGATCATGACCACCAGCGCCGCGCGCGGGCCGCCGCGCTGCAGCACGTGCGAGCGGGCGCCCACTAGGGCGACGTAGCGATCCGTGCCGAGGCGGCCGGGATGGTCGTAGCCGTTCACGATGCCGCCGCCCTGGGGCGTGGAGTGCACCCAGCGCGGCTCGACGTCCCAGCGGTCCATCTGTTCGATCTGCTCCTCGACCCGGTGCCGCACAGCGTCGCCGGCCACATTGCACCCGAGCATGCTGCGGGGGACGGGCAGCTGCCGCCATTCGTCCTCGGCCAGGCGCTCGATGTTCTCGAGAAACACCGCGCCCTGCGCCAGCACGACCGCACCCGGCTGGGGCGATGCGTAGAGCGCCCACTTGAGGCGGGTATTGCCGATGTCGATGGCCAGAAAGCTCATGGGAGGGAGGGCTGCGCTGGAAACAGCGGGAGCCTACCAGCAGTCCGGGGGCACTTCGTAGCGGGAATGCCTCAGATGCCAGCAGGGATTCGCGCGGCAATGACGCGCACCCGACACATCATTCGCAATGGAACCGCGCCCCGCACCCGGCGAGGCGCACGATTCATGGGGAATTCTGATGAAGCACCTGTCGATCTCGACCCGCCTGTGGTTTCCTGTCATCGCGCTGGCGGTGGTCACCCTCGTGATGACGATCGGCGCGGCGTTGCGCACGTCGCATCTGCTGCAGGAGGCGATGAAGTCGCAGCAGGACCAGCAGCTCAAGCTGAGCCAGTCCCTGCGCTGGCGCGGCATGACCGAGACCAACGCCACCCGGGTGATCCTGGGGCTGGCCGCGACCGACGATGCCGTCAATGCGCTCGCCAAGCCCATGATCGAGGCCACGTCCCGCCAGATCGGCGAGATCCAGAAGCAGCTGGAAGCGCTGGCGGTCTCGCCGGAGGAGCAGCGGGCGATGCAGACCATCGCCGAGCGGCGGCAGGCCTACATCAGCCTGCGCAACGAGGTCGGCAAGCTCAAGTCGGCGGGCGACGCCCCGGCGCTGCGTGAGGGGCTCGGCCGCATCCAGCAGGCCGTCGACAGCTACCTGCAGGCGCAGCAGGCCTTCGTGCAGATCCAGGCGGACCGGGCACAGGCCATGCAGGAGCGCGCGGGCGCCGAGCGCATGCGCACGGTGTGGAGCGTCGCGGCCCTCATGGGCGTGATCGTCCTCGCCCTGGCGCTGGGCACCTGGTCCCTGGTGCGGTCCATCGCGGTGCCGCTCAAGGCGCTGGTCGGCGAGGCCGAGCGCATCGGCAACGGGGACCTGAGCGGCCGGCTCGACAGCAGCCGCGAGGACGAGATCGGCGAAGTGCAGCGGGCGCTGGCGCGGATGCGGGTGGCATTGAACCGCATCGTCAGCGAGGTGCGGGCCAGCACGGAGAGCATCCAGACGGCCAGCGCCGAGATCGCCTCGGGCAACCTCGACCTGAGCCAGCGCACCGAACAGACGGCCTCCAGCCTGCAGCAGGCCGCGGGCGCCACGGGGCAGCTCACCGGCACCGTCAGCCACAGCGCGGACAGCGCCGCGACCGCCAACCAGCTGGCCGGCTCCGCGGCCGAGGTGGCCCAGCGCGGCGGCGCCGTCGTGGGGCAGGTGGTGAGCACCATGGAGGAGATCAACAGCAGCTCGCGCCGCATCGGCGACATCATCGGCGTGATCGACGGCATCGCCTTCCAGACCAACATCCTCGCGCTGAATGCCGCGGTGGAAGCGGCGCGGGCGGGCGAGCAGGGCCGCGGCTTTGCGGTGGTGGCGTCCGAGGTGCGCAACCTGGCCCAGCGCAGCGCCGAGGCGGCCAAGGAGATCAAGCAGCTGATCGGCGCCAGCGTCGAGCGGGTCGAGCAGGGCTCGCGCCTCGTGCAGGAGGCCGGCAGCACCATGGACGAGATCGTGGCCAGCGTGAACCGGGTCAGCGACATCATCGGCGAGATCTCGGCCAGCACGGGCGAGCAGCGGGACGGCATCGGCGCGGTCAACCAGGCGGTCACGCAGCTGGACCACGCGACCCAGCAGAACGCCGCGCTCGTGGAGCAGAGCGCCGCCGCGGCCGAATCCCTGCGCGAGCAGGCCACCCGCCTCGCGGAGCTCGTCAGCGGATTCCGCCTCGCCGGCATGCGCTGAGGCGCGCCGGGCCCCCGGGGTCCGTGGCAGATTGCCCACCTGGGGCGCCTGCATGCGTCGATGGGGCGCCGGCGCCACGCAAGCCTGACGCTGCCGTGCACAATCGCTCAGGCATGGGCGCGCCCCGGTGCGCCCGCCCCACGCGCAGCAGGGAGCGGCGATGAGAAGCCCTCAGGGCCAGGTGCCAGCATTGACACGGATCCACGCATCTTCAGGCCGCTGGCTGGGCGCCCTGCGCTGGCTGCTGCGTCTCGAGGCCAACGAGGGCCTGGTGCCCCAGGCCTTCGCCCGCCGCCGCGAGCACGTGCTGCGGGTCATGGCCTGGCTGACCATCGTCGGCTCGCTGCCCTGGGCCGCGCATTTCCTCTTCATCGACCGCCCCTGGGTCGCCTGGATGCCGGGCCTGGCTATCGCCGGATCGACCGCCACGCTGGTCCTGCTGCAGCACCGGCTGCCCCGCGCGGCGTCCGTTTTCTACTGCATCAGCGCCTGGTTCGTGGTGCTGGCGCTGAGCCTGCTGGTGGACCTGCCGGGTGACGGCATCCCGCGCAGCACGCAGCTCTACCTGATCCCGCTCTTCGTCTGCAGCTACTTCCTGCTGCAGTACCGGCCCGGCTGGCTGCTGGGCCTCATGTCCGTGCTGATCCTCGGTGCCTTCGTCGCGCTGCAGACCTTCGACCTGCGCTTCGTGCCGGTGCCCCCCGTGCCCGTCCACACGCGCCAGGTGGGCGTCGGCCTCGTCGCCGTGCTGACCGCGCTGCTGACCTACGCCTGCATCGTCACCATGATGCGCGACGCCCGCCAGGCCTCGGCGCTGGAGCTCGACTTCGCACGGGGCATCGCGGCCGGCGAGATCGAGCCCTTCTTCCAGGCCCAGTGCAATGCGCAGGGCGAGCTCATCGGCGCCGAGGTGCTGATGCGCTGGCGGCACCCGAAGCGCGGCCTCGTGTCTCCCGCCGAGTTCGTGCCGATCGCCGAGGCCACCGGCCTGATCGAGCCCGCCGGCCAGCGTCTGCTGGAGCAGGTCAGCCGGCTGATGAGCAGCTGGCAGGACGGCGGGCCGCTGCACGGCATTCCCATCTCGATCAATGTCAGCTCCTACCAGCTGCAGTCCGAGAGCGCCACCGAGCGGCTGATCGCCACGGTGCCGCCCGCCCTCGCCGGCGCCGGGCTGGTGAAGTTCGAGCTGACGGAATCCGCCTATTCCGACCACTTCGAGCAGCTGCGCGAACGGATGCTGCGCATGCGCGCCCACGGCATCCGCCTGGCGCTGGACGACTTCGGCACCGGTTTCTCCTCGCTGAGCCGCCTGCGCGGCCTGCCGCTGGACCAGCTGAAGGTGGACCAGTCCTTCGTGCACGACCTGCCGGACGACGCCGACGCCTGCCGCATCGCGGTCACCATCGTCCACCTGGGGCTGGACATGGGCCTGGAGGTGGTCGCGGAGGGCGTCGAGAACGTCCGGCAGCTCGACTGCCTGCGCGAAATGGGCTGCACGGCCTTCCAGGGGCACTGGTTCTCGCGGCCCGTCTCGGCCGCCCGCTTCATGGCCCTGGCGGAGAAATGGCAGCAGCGCGAACCCGGCGAGCAGCGCTTCATGGCCACGGCGCCCGCCTCGCTGCAGGGCCCCTGAGCGCCCGCCGTGCCGCCGGCCTTGCCCGCCGCACCGGTCCAGCCTCGCCAGAACGCGAAGGATTGACGTTTACGTAAACGTCAAGCAACACCTAGAATCAGGCCCTTGTTGCTGATAGAACCGGGCCCATGCCGTCACCCCGGCCGGCCCCGCAGGAGACCCGCGATGACCGATTTGTCCGCCGAGTTCAAAGCCCTCGCCGATTACCGACCCACCCACAAGGTGCGCTTCGTGACGGCCGCCAGCCTCTTCGACGGCCATGACGCCGCCATCAACATCATGCGCCGCATCCTGCAGGGCATGGGCGCCGAGGTGATCCACCTGGGGCACAACCGCTCGGTGGACGAGGTCGTCACCGCCGCGCTGCAGGAAGATGCTCAGGGCATCGCCATCTCCTCCTACCAGGGCGGGCACGTCGAGTACTTCAAGTACATGGTGCAGCTGCTGAAGGAGCGCGGCGGCGAGCACATCCAGGTTTACGGCGGCGGCGGCGGCGTGATCGTGCCAGCCGAGATCCGCGACCTGGCCGACCACGGCGTGCGCATCTTCAGCCCCGAGGACGGCCAGCGCATGGGCCTGCAGGGCATGATCGGCGAGATGGTGATGCGCTGCGACAAGGACATCAGCGGCTTCGCCCCCACAAGCATCGACGCCATCCAAGGCCAGACCGAAGGCGCCTGGCGCGCCCTGGCCCAGCTGATGACGGCCCTGGAGAACGAGAAGGCCGACGCCGGCCTCGTCCAGGCCCTGCGCGAGCAGGCGGCCGGCCTCAAGACCCCCGTGCTGGGCATCACCGGCACCGGCGGCGCCGGCAAGTCCAGCCTGACCGACGAGCTCATCCGCCGC
>JAYRMR010000072.1:0-14658 GCA_041912595.1 Burkholderiaceae bacterium | reverse complement strand
CGACCGAAGCCTTGCCGAGTTCCAGACCCAGATGGGTGGCGATTTCTTGGGAGAGCACCGGGTTTGCGTTGCCGGTGAAGAGGACGGTATTCAGCAGCACAGGCCATCCTTTGAGTCAATGGCCCCGCGGCCTACCCAGCGGGTCCGGGAGGTAAGCAATGAAATTTGGCAGGGGAGGAAGGACTCGAACCCTCGCATGTCGGAATCAAAATCCGATGCCTTGACCAACTTGGCGACTCCCCTACACAGGACACTGCAGAGCTGCAGCACCCTCGTAACCTTCAGTCTTCAGCCCATCCGCGAAGCGGGTGCTGGACCAGACTGCGGCACACCTTGCCAACCCATCCCGGAGGCAGCTCCGGTAATGTCGCCATGGATTGGTTCGACATGCCATTTTTCCCACTCGCTTCTGCTTTCACAGTCGCGAACACTGCACTGCCTGAACCTGTCATCCGGCTGTTGCCGAATCTCGATTCGAGCAGGGCGAGGGCCTGCGTCACTTGACTGCTGTACTGCTCAGCGGGTTTCTGTAAATCATTCCGCAAGGAATTTTTTTCGATTTCCAGAAAGCCTGCGATTCTAGCACAACTTTCAGCGTTCAGTTCCACTCGCGAAGCAGTTTTTCTTGCATCTTGCGAAGCGCTAGCAACATTCTTGCTGTTGCCCTCACTTGGCTCGGTGCCTTTTTTGCTGCCGTGCTCAGGAAAGACCGCAACTATAGCCAGAGATTCTGAGCGCTGCAAGAGGGGGCTCGAAAAAATTTCCTTGGTCGGGATGCTGACGTCGGGCTTGACGATGGCGAGTGTCCGCTCGGGCAGCGTGATGGGGGTCAGGTCTTCACCGATGCCCTGCACGAAGGCATTGCGCCCGCCGAGGAAGAAGGGGACGTCGGCGCCGAGCTTCAGACCCAGCGGCAGCAGGCGGGACAGCGGCCAGTGCAGGCCCCACAGGCGGTTCAGCGCGAGCAGGGTCGACGCGGCATCCGAGGAACCGCCGCCCATGCCGGCGCCGCTGGGGAGGCGCTTCTCGATGTGGAGGTCCACGCCCAGGCCGCAGCCGCTCTCGTTCTGCAGCAGCCGCGCCGCGCGCAGGCAGAGGTCGTCCGGCGGGAGGGCGTCGCCGCGGTCATGCCGCTGCAGCCGGCCGTCGCTGCGGCGCTCGAAGTGCAGCGTGTCCGCCCAGTCGACCAGCACGAAGACGGACTCGAGCAGGTGATAGCCGTCCGGCCGCTTGCCCACCACATGGAGGAAGAGGTTCAGCTTGGCGGGGGCGGGGACGTCGTAGAGCGCTTGCATGGGCGAGGGGGCGGGAGGGACGCAAAAAGGCGTGGGTGCAGGCGCCGCAGTATGCCGGCAATGTGTTCGGATTCAGTCCTCGCTCGCGAGGCGCACGCGCAGCGTCGCATGGCGGCCGCCCAGCTGGCTGGCCACGAGCACGCCCTCGGCGAGGCGGTCGGTCTCGACGCGCCATCCCAGCTGCTCGAAGCCGGCCAGGGGCGCGGCGAGGGCGGTCGCGCCCGCACCGGTCCAGGGGCGGCCGGAGAGCCAGTCGAACAGCGCGGCGACGGGCACCGATTCACCGAGCAGGTCCAGCGTCAGTGCATCGAGGCTGTCGAAGCTGCGCTGCTCGCGGGGCTGCTCCAGGCTGACGCTGGTGGGTGTCCAGATGACGCGCGCCAGCAGCGAGCCGGTCGGGGTCGAGAGGGCCAGCTGGCCTTCGCCGGCCGTGCCCGTGAGCTCGAAGCTGCCGCTGCCGCCCTGCGCCACGCGCTGGCCGGGCTGCGGCGGAACCTGCACGCTGAGCTTGCCGCTGTAGCTGGCGGCCGAGGCGGCCTTGCCCGGCAGCGAGGCCGGCGTCAGGCCTTCAGCGGCTTGGCGCGGCAGTTGCGCGCAGGCGGCCAGCACCGCGATGGGCAGGACCGCGCCCAGCTGCCGCCAGGGCCGCGGCCACCTCATGCGCGTCATCAAGGCGCCGCCTTCAGTCGCTGGCGGGCCTCTTCGATGGCCTCGTTGCCGGGCTCGCGCTTGAGGCCCTCGGCCCAGACGGATCGCGCGCGGTCCTGCTGACCGCGCTGCCACAGCACCTCGCCCAGATGGGCCGCGACATCGGCATCGGGGCGCGCCGCATAGGCCTGCGTGAGCCAGCGCTCGGCTTCGTCCAGGCGGCCCAGGCGGTACTCCACCCAGCCCATGCTGTCGACGATGGCCGGCTCCTTGGGCGCGAGGCTGAGGGCCTTGACGATCAGCTCGCGGGCCTCCTCCAGGCGCAGCTTGCGATCGGCGAGGGAGTAGCCCAGCGCGTTGTAGGCGTGGTAGTGGCGCGGGCTGAGCTCGATGGTGCGGCGCAGCTGCTGCTCCATGGCGTCGAGCAGGTCCAGCTTCTCGGCCATCATGGCCTGCTCGTACAGCAGGTCGGCATCGGCAGGCAGCCGTGCGGTGGCGCGACCGAGCAGCTCGTAGGCAGCGGACCACTGCTGGAGGTCGCGCAGCAGCTGCGACTCCGCCATGAAGCGCACGCGGACCTCCTCGTCGGTGTCGCCGGGCAGGGCCTGGATCAGCTGGCGCGCCTGGTCCAGATGGCCCTGGCGGGCCAGCAGCAGCGCCTTGCGGTAGCTGAGGTCCGTGCGCGGCGCGGCGTCGTCGATCTTGTCGAGCCAGGCCTGGGCCGTCTTCCAGTCCTTGCGCTGCTCGGCCACGCGGGCCAGCAGCAGCCAGGCCTGCTGACGGGCCTCGCGCCCGGCGTCGGTGAGATCGCCCCGGCCGGCGCTGTCCTCCAGGCGCTGCAGGAAGGTCTGCAGGGCGGCCTCGGCGCGGTCGGCGTGTCGCAGCTCGAGCTCGAGCGAGCCGAGGGCGTACCAGGGCGTCGGCTGGTCGGGCTGCTCCACGGTCAGGTGGCGGAACTGATCGGCGGCCTCGACCAGGCGCTGCGAGCGGGCGAGCGCCCGCGCATAGGCGAGCCGCAGGCCGTGGTTGGCCGGCTGCGAGGCCAGCGCCTCGCGAACGGGCACCTCGGCCGCCGGCTGGCGGTCCATCATCTCCAATGCCAGGCCCAGGGCCTCGTCACGCGTCGTGGGTTGATCGTCCGGCTGCGCGATCACCTGCTCGACGCGCGCCCAGGCCGGCGCCACATGGCCGGCGGCCAGCTGCAGGCGGGCCTCGCAGAGCTGGGCCGAGGCGGCGAGCTCGGGCGTCCGGGCGGCCGTCTGCAGCACGGGCAGGAGGGTGTCCAGCACGCGCTGCGGCTCCGGCGAACGGGCGAAGAGGCCGGGTAGCGAGCGAAGCAGCGCGCGCGACTGATCCGGCGTGCCGAGCTTGATCAGGCTCTGCAGGGGCGCGGCCGTTTCCGTCGGCTTGTTCAGGACGGCCAGCAGCTGCAGTGCCGTCTGATGCGCCTCGAGCGAGTCCGGCAGGCCGTCGCGCCAGGCGCGTGCGGCGATGAGGGCCTGCTCGCCCGCGCGGTTCTGCAGCGCGATCTGCACGACGCGGCGGTAGAGCGCCTCGTCCTGGGTGCGCCGTGCGGCATCGAGCAGCACCTGGTAGGCCACGCCCGGCTCGCCGGCGCGCAGTTCCATCTCGCCGACCAGCAACTGATAGAACATGGGCGCGTCCATGCCGGAGTTCCGGACGGGATCGGGCACCGCTGCCTTGTCTTGCGTGGCGGCCTCGGCGGTGGCCTCCGGGGCTTCATCGGCATGGGCCAGCGGCGCGAGGGCGCCCAGCGCCAGTGCGCAGGCCAGGGCCAGCCGGGTCGGGCGAAGCAGCGGGAACAGGGAACGAGGCATGGAATCTCCAGAAGGCGCAAGCCACCGCGGGGTGGCTGCCGGACCATTCTAGGCACGCGCGGCCGCCCATCCCTTAGGGCACCCTGAGACGGGGTGCGGCGGCGGAAGACCGGGCGCCGGCCAGGGCGGGGCGGCCTGCGTATCATGCCGCCCATGCCCGAGTTGCCCGAAGTCGAAGTCACGCGCCGCAGTTTTGCCGAGGCCCTCCACGGCGCGACGGTGCAGGCCCTGCGCCTGGGCAAGCCCCTGCGCTGGCCGCTGGGCTGCGAGCCGCAGCGCCTCGTCGGGCAGCGGGCCGGCCTGGCCCAGCGCCGGGGCAAGTATCTCTGGCTGCCCATCGGCGAGGAGGGGCTGCTGCTGCACCTGGGCATGTCCGGCTCGCTGGCCTTCGGGCAGGACCTCGGGCCGGCCGGGCCGCACGACCACTTCGAGCTGCAGACGGACCGCGGTCTGCTGCGCCTGCACGACCCGCGACGCTTCGGCGCGGTGGTGTGGTCGAGCGGGATCGCCGTGCCGCCCGTGTCCCAGCTGCTGGCGGGCCTCGGCCTCGAGCCCTTCGACGAGCGCTTCACCGGCGCCTACCTGCACGCGCGTCTGCAGGGCCGGCGCGTCGCCATCAAGCAGGCGCTGCTGGCAGGCGACATCGTCGTCGGCGCCGGCAATATCTACGCCTGCGAGTCGCTGTTCCTGGCGGGCATCCACCCGGCCAGCCCCGCCGGGCGCCTCAGCCGGCCGCGCGCCGAGCGCCTGGCTCAGAGCGTGCGCCAGGTGCTGGCGCAGGCGCTGGAGGCCGGCGGCACCACGCTGCGCGATTTCAAGGACGCGCACGGCGTGGCCGGCAGCTTCCAGATGCAGGCGCAGGTCTACGGACGCGAAGGGCAGGACTGCCGGCGCTGCGGCACGCCCGTGCGGCGCATCGTCCAGGGGCAGCGCTCGACCTTCTTCTGCCCGCGCTGCCAGACGCGCTCATGACCCCCGATCCCGCCCCGATGCCTTCCCTTCCCGCGCCGAAGCCGACCGCCTCCTCCGACACCCCTGACGCCCTGGACGCCCTCGTGGGCGCCCTCGTGGGCGCCCTGACGCCGGACTTCGCGCTGCGCCTCGTGGCCTGGCAGCGCCAGCATGGCCGCCACGCGCTGCCCTGGCAGCAGACGCGCGACCCCTACCGCGTGTGGCTCTCGGAGATCATGCTGCAGCAGACGCAGGTGAGCACCGTGCTCGGCTACTACCAGCGCTTCCTGGAGCGCTTCCCCACCGTGCGGGCGCTCGCGGACGCGCACCTCGATGAGGTCCTCGCGATGTGGCAGGGCCTGGGCTACTACAGCCGCGCTCGCAATCTGCACCGCTGCGCGCAGACCGTGCGGGACCAGCACGGCGGCGAATTTCCGCGCACCGCCGCGCAGCTGGCCGAGCTGTCGGGCATCGGGCGCTCGACGGCCGCGGCCATCGCGTCCTTCTGCTTCGACGAGCGCGTGGCCATCCTCGACGGCAATGTGAAGCGGGTGCTCGGCCGCCTGCTCGCCTTCGACGGGGACCTCGCGTCCAGCGCCCAGGAAAAGCGGCTGTGGCGCCATGCCGAGACGCTGCTGCCGACGGCCGGCACTGACATGCCCTCGTACACCCAGGGCCTCATGGACCTGGGCGCCAGCCTGTGCGCCACGCGCTCGCCGCAGTGCCTGCTGTGCCCCGTCCAGGGGCTGTGCGAGGCGCAGCGGCGCGGCGTGGTCGAGCAGTTCCCCATCAAGACCCGCAAGCTCAAGCGCAGCCGGCGCGAGCAGTGGTGGCTGTGGCTGGAGCACGAAGGGCGGATCTGGCTGGAGCAGCGGCCGGCGACGGGCGTCTGGGCCGGCCTGTGGAGCCTGCCGCTCTTCGACGACGAGGCGCAGCTGCTCGCGCAGGCGCAGGCCCTGGCGGCGACGGCCCCCGAGCCGCTGCCGCGCGTCGACCATGCGTTGACGCATTTCGACTGGGTGCTGCACCCCCGTCGCCTGGTGCTGGATCGCGGCACCGAGCCGGGCCGCGGCACCTGGGTGGCCCGGGACGATCTGGCCCGCTATGCGCTGCCGGCGCCGCTGAAGAAGCTGCTGGGGTGATCGGGAGTTTCCCGGGGCGCCTGGCGCGTTGGACGCGTGGCCAGGGCAAGGGATTGCGCGTATGCTTGCGCCCCGCCCGTCGCCCCCTCGAATCGCCCGAGCACTGCCATGAACGCCACGACCCCGAGCGCCACGACCCCGAGCGCAAGCGCTCAGAATGCCCAGATCAAGAACGCCCTCGAGTCGGCCTTGCTGGCGGCGCTGGTCATCGCGGTGTGCCTGTGGCTCGTGCTGACGGGCGATGAGTCGGGCGGCGTGCTGCGCGCCACGTTCGGCGGGCTGGGCATGGCGGGTGGCACCATCGCGCACATCGCCTATGTGGGCGTGGCGCTGCAGCGGGCCGGCCGTGCCGTCTGGCCTTGGTGCATCGCGATGGTGCTGGTCCCGGGGGTCTCGATCGTCGCGATGGTCCTGCTGAGCAGCGCTCTGGCCGACGCGCCCGCGGCGACGGGCGAGCAGGCCCCGCGCGCGGAATGAGCCTGCGCTGAGCGCCGGCCGGGCCTTGAAGGGCGCGCCGGCGCGCCTCTCCGCCTCAGTCCAGCAGCACGATGCCGAAGGGCCGCACGGCCCAGGCCGTCAGCACGAAGCACAGCACCGTGAGCACGGCCGCGCCTCCGAGCGCGCCCCAGAAACCCCAGCGTCCGAGCATCCACGGGAAGGCCAGGAACATGGGCAGCGTGGGCAGCACGTACCAGAAGGTGTACCAGGCGTGGTTGGCGATGCGATCGGCCGGCTGGCGCTCGACGTAGAGCCAGATCAGCGTCAGCAGCGTGACCAGCGGCAGCGCCGCCACGAGGCCGCCGAGCCGCTCGCTGCGCTTGGCGATCTCGGAGATGCCGACCACCAGCCCCGCGGTGATCAGGTACTTGGTGACGAGCCAGGTCATGCCGCCCATGACACCACCCATGAAGCCGCGCCGCTCACTTGGCGTCCAGCTCGCGGTGCCGCTTCAGCACCTGGCCGTGGTAGGCGAACTGCTTGCACAGGGTCTCGACCAGATAGACCGAGCGGTGCTGGCCGCCCGTGCAGCCGATGGCCACCGTGAGGTAGCTGCGCTGGTCCGAGGCGAAGTTCGGGAGCCACTGCGCGATGAAGGCGCTGATCTGGCTGAGCATCAGCCGCACTTCGGGCTGGGCCTCGAGGAAGCGGGCGACGGGCTCGTCGCGGCCGGTCTGCGGGCGCAGCTCGCGGTCGTAGTAGGGGTTGGGCAGCACGCGGACATCGAAGACGAAGTCGGCATCGCTCGGCACGCCGTGCTTGAAGGCGAAGGACTCGAAGACCAGGGTCAGCGAATCGCCCGAGACCACGACGAGGTCGCGCACCCAGGCGCGCAGCTGGGCAGGACGCAGCTGGCTGGTGTCGATCACCGTGGACTCGACGCGCAGCGCCGCCAGCAGCTCGCGCTCCAGGTGGATGGCGTCCAGCAGCGCGCGGTGCTCATCCTCGCCCTTGTCGCTGGCGCCGCCGGGCCCGGCCGGATGCTGGCGCAGCGGGTGAGGGCGGCGCGTCTCGGAGAAGCGCCGCATCAGGGTCTCGGTGTTGGCGTCCAGGAAGATGGAGCGCATTGCGACGCCCTCGCTGCGCAGCTGCTTGATCAGCGGCAGCAGGTGGGGCAGGGAGCCCGCGCTGCGCACATCCACCGCGATGGCCACCCGGCGCTTGCCGCGCTGGCGCTCCAGCCGCAGGAATTCCAGCAGCAGCTCGGGCGGGAGGTTGTCCACGCAGAAGAAGCCGGCGTCCTCCAGCGCGTGCATGGCGATGGACTTGCCGCCGCCGGACACGCCGGTGACCAGCACCACATCGCTCTGCTCGCGGGCTTCGGGCTTGGCTTGCTTCATGGCTTGGCCTTTCGGGGGCGGACGGCGCCCGCAGCGGACGGCGCCTGTGCGGACAGGTCGAGCATCTCCTGCGCATGAGCGAGGCTGGTCGAGGACAGGCGCTCGCCGCCGAGCATGCGGGCGATCTCGGCCACGCGCTGCTCGCCGGCCACGGGGCGGACGTCGGAGCAGGTGCTGCCGTCCTTCAGGGCCTTGGAGACGACGTAATGCTGGTCCGCACAGGCGGCGACCTGCGGCAGGTGCGTGACGGCAAGCACCTGGCGGTCGCGCCCCAGCTGCTTCATCAGCCGGCCCACGGTCTCGGCCACGGCCCCGCCGACGCCGGCGTCGATCTCATCGAAGATCAGCGTCCCGGCGCCGCCGCTGTGCTGGCAGGTGGTGACGGCAATGGCCAGCGCGATGCGCGAGAGCTCGCCCCCCGAGGCCACCTTGGCCAGCGGGCGCGGTGTGCTGCCAGCATGCCCGGCCACCAGGAATTCGGCGGATTCGAGGCCGAAGCTCTGCGGCTCGGCCTGCGGCAGCAGCGCGATCTCGAAGGCGCCGCCGGCCATGCCCAGCTGCTGCATCGCCTGCGTGACGGCCGCGGCCAGCTTCGGCGCGGCCGCCTTGCGGGCCTTGCCGAGCAGGCCGGCCTGGGTGTCGTAGTCCTTGCGCGCCGCGGCGAGCTGGCGCTCCAGGGCGTCCAGATCGGTGGCGGCGTCGAGGCGGGCCAGCTCGGCCTTCCATTCCTGATGCAGCGCGGGCAGCTCCGCGGGCTGGCGGCGGTAGCGCCGCGCGAGCTGCATCCAGGCCGAGAGGCGCTCGTCGAGCTGCTGCAGCCGCTCGGGCTCCAGCTCGGCGCCATGCAGATAGGTGCCCAGCGTGTGGGCGGCGTCCTGCAGCTGGGCCTGCGCGCCCTGCAGCGCCTCCACCGCGGGCGCCAGGCTCGCGTCGTAGCCCAGCACGTCCTGCAGGCCGTCCAGTGCCTGCTGCGTCAGCGATTCGGCATTGAGCTCGGCCTCGCTCAGCGCGTCCAGGGCCTGGCGGGCGGCGTCCATCAGCGACTGCGCGTGCGACAGGCGCTGGTGCTCGCTGTTGAGCCCGTCCCATTCGTCCTCGCCGGGGGCCAGGCGCTCGATCTCGCCGAGCTGCCAGCTCAGGCGCTCGTGCTCGCTCGCCAGCGTGGCCTGCTGGGTGCGGGCCTGCGCCAGCGCCTCATGCGCCTGACGCCAGGCGCTGAAGGCCTGGGCCACGGCGCGCGTGTCCGTCTGGGCGTAGCCGTCGAGCAGCTCGCGGACCGATGCCGCGCGCGTCAGGCCTTGCCAGGCGTGCTGGCCATGGATGTCCAGCAGGTGGTCGGCCAGCTCACGCAGCTGGGCCACGGTGGCGCTGCTGCCGTTGATCCATGCGCGGCTCTTGCCTTGGGCGTCGATCACGCGGCGCAGCAGCAGGGTGTCGGAGTCCGGATCGAAGCCGCCTTCCTCCAGCCAGGCCAGCAGCGTGGCGGGGCGGTCGAACTCGGCGCTGATCTCGGCCCGCGCGGCGCCTTCGCGCACCACGCCGGCGTCCGCGCGCTGGCCCAGCGCCAGCTGCAGGGCGTCGATCAGGATGGACTTGCCGGCACCGGTCTCCCCGGTGAGTGCCGCAAAGCCGGCGCCGAAGTCCAGCTCCAGCGCGGGCACGATGACGAAATCTCGGAGGCTCAGGCGGCGCAGCATCGGGCGAATGAGGTCGTTGGAGGTCAGGGGAGGGCGGCGCTCAACTCACGCCTTCGTACCAGCGCAGCTTGCGGCGCAGGGTGGCGTAGTAGCTCCAGCCCTTGGGATGGAGGAAGGACACCTTGTGCGCCGAGCGCCGCACGGTGATGCGGTCCCCGTGCAGCAGGCTGGCGAGGCTCTGCATGTCGAAGTTCACGCTGGCGTCCCGGCCGGCCACGATCTCCAGGCTCACCTCGCCCAGATCCGGCAGCACGATGGGCCGGTTCGAGAGCGTGTGCGAGGCGATCGGCACCAGCACCCAGCCCGCGATGCTCGGGTGCAGGATGGGGCCGCCGGCCGAGAGCGAGTAGGCCGTCGAGCCCGTGGGCGAGGCCACGATCACGCCGTCGGCCCGCATATTGGCCACGAACTCGTCGCCCACATCCACGCGCAGCTCGACCATCGAGGCCGTGGCGCCGCGGCTCACCACCACGTCGTTCAGCGCGACGCCTTCGAAGATGATGGCGTTGTCCCGCCAGACCTCGCCTTCCAGCATGGCGCGCTGCTCGGCGTCGTAGTCGCCGGCCAGGATCGGCGAGAGCGCCTCGCGGAAGTGCTCGATCGAGATGTCCGTGATGAAACCCAGCCGGCCCTGGTTGATGCCCACCAGCGGCGTGCCGTGGCGGGCCATCTCCCGGGCAAACCCGAGCATGGTGCCGTCGCCCCCGACCACGATGGCGAGGTCGCAGCGCTGGCCGAGCTCGGCGTTGTCCAGGGCGTCATAGGCGGTGATCCCCGTGTTGAGCGCCGTGTCGCGCTCCAGGGAAACCTCCAGGCCTTGACTGGCCACAAATTGGGCAATCTCCTCCAGGACCGGCCGAATGCCGCGCGCCTGGTGCTTGCCCACAATCGCCACATGTTGGAATCGTTTGGCCATGCGCAGAATTACACCACAGCGTTCCTGGCTCGACTGACGGCATCTCCCAGGTCCGTACAATGAAAACCATGCTCGACGAGCGATCCAAATCACTGCTGAAAACCCTGGTCGAACGCTATATCGCGGACGGCCAGCCCGTGGGCTCCCGCACGCTTTCCAAGGCGTCCGGCCTGGAGCTGTCGCCGGCCACCATCCGCAATGTGATGGCGGACCTGGAGGAGCTCGGCCTCATCGCCAGCCCCCACACCAGCGCGGGGCGCATTCCCACCGCGCGCGGCTACCGGCTGTTCGTGGACACCATGCTGACGGCCAATCCCGGCCTGCTGGGCGCCGAGCCCATCGCCCTGGACGCCCATCTGCAGCCGGACCAGCCCCAGCGCGTGATCACCAGCGCGGCCCAGCTGCTGTCCAATCTGTCCAGCTTCGTCGGCGTCGTCACCGCGCCCCGCAAGCCGAGCGTCTTCCACCACATCGAGTTCCTGCGCCTGGGCGAGCGCCGCGTGCTGGTCATCATGGTTTCCCCGGACGGCGACGTGCAGAACCGCGTCATCTTCACCGCCCAGGACCACACCCAGGGCGAGCTGGCCGAGGCCAGCAACCGCCTCAATGCCCAATACGCCGGCCTGAGCCTGGAGGCCGTGCGCGAGAAGATCAAGCACGAGGTCGATGCCTTGCGCGGCGAGATTGCCTTGCTGATGAGTGCGGCCGTGCAGGTCGGCACCGAGGCCATCGAGCAGGAGGAGCAGGTCATCATCAGCGGCGAGCGCAACCTCCTCACCGTGCAGGACTTCAGCCAGGACATGAACAGCCTGCGCCGCCTCTTCGATCTCTTCGAGCAGAAGACCCAGCTCATGCGCCTCCTGGACGGCTCCAGCCGTGCCGAGGGCGTGCGCATCTTCATCGGCGGCGAGAGCCAGGTCGTGCCTTACGAAGAGCTCTCCATCGTCTCAGCCCCCTACGAGGTCGACGGCCAGGTCGTCGGCACCCTCGGCGTGATCGGCCCCACCCGCATGGCCTACGACCGCATGATCCAGATCGTGGACATCACCTCCCGCATGGTGTCCAACGCCCTGTCCCAGAAGTAGGCCGGCGGGCTCCTGACGGGCCCGTACAATCCGCGCTCCCGGCTCCCCGCCGGGTCGTCTAAGGCGCCTCCCCGGCGCTGGAAACACGGGGGCCGTTAGCTCAGTTGGTTAGAGCAGAGGACTCATAATCCTTTGGTCGTTGGTTCAAGTCCAACACGGCCTACCAAGTATTCATCGATGTTTGCGGGCGATTTGGTCGCTGCACCACACTCCGGATTTTGCCAAACGGTACAAATTCGGTACAGTGGTCAGCGACAGATCCTTCAGAGAGCCTGCATGCCAACCATCGTCAAGACCGATTCAGGGACCTGGAAAGCCGTCATCCGCAAGACCGGCTTCCCCACCACCGTAAAAACTTTCCGCCTCAAGCGCGATGCTGAGGACTGGGCCCGCACCACCGAAGACGAGATGGTGCGCGGCATGTACGTCAAACGTGCGCCGGCCGAAAAGCTGCTGTTTGCCGATGCCATCGACCGCTACCTGGCCGAAGTCACGCCCAGCAAGCGACCTTTCACCCAGGCAGGCGAAAAGCACCGGGCGGCCACGCTCAAGAAGCACTTCGGCAAGTACTCGCTGGCGGGCATCACCGCCGAGCTGGTGGCTACCTACCGCGACGAGCGCCTGGCTGGCCTTGACCGCCTGGATGCCAGCGGCAACCCCAAGCCGCGTGCCGCCAACTCGGTCAGGCTGGAGCTGGCCCTGATCGGCCACCTTTTCACCGTGGCCATCAAAGAATGGGGCCTGGGGTTGATCTACAACCCCGTGCTGAACATCCGGCGCCCATCGCCAGGTGCTGGCCGCAACCGGCGCTTGTCGGCCAAGGAAGAGGCCACGCTGTTTGGCTTGATCGACCCGTACTCCAACCCCATGCTGCGGTGGATCGCACGCATCGCCATCGAGACGGGCATGCGGTCGTCTGAGATTGTCACCCTGAAGATGGACCAGGTGGACCTGAAGAAACGGGTGATCTTGCTCAAGCAGACCAAGAACACCACACAGCGCACCGTACCCTTGAGCAAGAAGGCGACGGAGCTGTTCACCGAGGCGCTGGCCAACCCTGTACGCCCCAAGAATGAGACTCACCTGGTGTTCTTTGGTGAGCCGGGCAAGGACAAGAAGCGGCGCCCCTACAACTTCAACAAAGCTTGGGGCGACATCAAGACCAAGGCGGGCATGCCGGACCTGCATTTTCATGACCTGCGCCATGAGGCTGTCAGCCGCTTTGTCGAGGCTGGCTTGAGCGACCAAGAGGTGTCGGCCATCAGCGGGCACAAGTCGATGCAGATGCTGAAGCGATACACCCACCTCAGGGCGGAGGATCTGGTGGCCAAGCTGGATCGTTTATCCGCGGAAGAGTGAAGG
Organism: Burkholderiaceae bacterium; assembly: GCA_041912595.1. Lineage (GTDB taxonomy): Bacteria > Pseudomonadota > Gammaproteobacteria > Burkholderiales > Burkholderiaceae_C > Roseateles_B. The sequence goes on along the minus strand of JAYRMR010000072.1, from coordinate 1,886 downwards.
CTTGGCGTGCCCGAGCTCGTCGTGACTGCTTATCCCAGATCTGTATTCGCCGTCGTTTTTGGCTGCTTAAGCGGGGTTGGACTGACGTGCAGCGAGGATGGCAAATTTGCTTCGGGGGCCTGAGCCCCACCTACTCAGTTCTGCTTGTTTGAGCTTTGGAATGATCGTTGACAAGGCCAACCGTACCGCTCGGTCCGTGATGCCGAGCTCGGCAGCTGTTTGTTGAGGGCTCAACCCTCGGAGCTTGAAGGCGAGGCATTGGGCAGGCGTTCCGCGCAGTTTGCTGTGCACGAGTGCGTAGGCGGCGCGCCTGACGTCTTCGGGGTGCCCAGTTACAGGGACAAAGTGCAGCTCGTACCCCGAAGGAGTGTCTTTGTTTGGCGCGAACTTGAATTGGGAGTTGTGCTGAGCCAGTTCCAGTCGGTAGATTTGCTCGATCTCTGCCCAGAACGCGGATTTGAAGTTGAGGTCATACCGGTAGTTGGACGGCGCAGTCTGGGGGTTGTGCTCCTCGCAGAAGCGTTTGCTGATGCTTAGCTTTCGGTTGTCCGGGTCACGCAGATCCCCATGGGTTGCGATCTCTGTTTGACGCCAGCACAGCTCGCAGTATTCGCCATGCCTGCGTTTGGGCATCAGATAAACGCGCCCATTGGGGCCACGTGTGTGGGCGGGTACCTTGCTATTGATGACGTCGATCATCAGCATTAGCGCATCCAATGTGCTGCAAAACGTCGAGCAAGCTTTGGGGATCGGGTCGGACGTGTGGCGATATGCACTGTGAATCGAGAGCCTGATTCGTGCACGCCATTGTGCAGCTCGGCTGGTGGCTGTGCCGAATGTTGTGTAGCCCTGGACTGGTTTTGCTCCTGGAGGCGATTGCAGCCAGGCTCTCGATGGCAAGAAGCCCTGCAGCAGATCGCTGTCCCAGTTCCCTCGATAGGACGCCAAAACCCGAGTCACCTCTGCATCGACCTCAAGCTTCAGCAGGGTGGAAATGGCATGGCGACGAGATGTCACCGAGTGCTGGTCAGTGATCTGCAATAGGCAGCGCTTGATGGCCCTGGCCACACGTTGATCAGAACCAGAGACGATGACGTGTTCGATGGGCAGCACGGCTCAACCAATGTCGGAAGTGTTTGTTCAGAAAAACCAGACCAATCATTGTCTCCTCATCCGTAATCTTGCGCAATCTTCAGTGTTGATTGCGGAGAAATACGAATGACCACGGAACAAGCGCTTGTTGACAAGTACGGCCCCTTGATGACCCTGTTGCAGGTCGCAGAACTGTTGGACCGCAGCCCGGAAGGTCTGCGCATCACGATTCGCGGCAGCAACGCATTGGGGCGGCAACTGATGCTGGCCCGCGTCAAGATCGGGCGCCGTGTTCATTTCAAGGCCGGCCTCATCGCCAGGTTGGTGGACTGCGGTTCGATTGATGGTTCTGCGGCCTGATCGTCTTCACCGCTGGCATCAATGTCCAAGGCGATGTGGCCGGAACCATGGCCTGAGCAAGCGCGCGGAGTGCCGAATGTGGCGCTGCGGTCTGCCTTGTTCGGAGTCTTTGGCAAGGGTGCGCGCCGCTACCTGGAGCAAGTGCAGGTGGCAACCACGGGCGATGCCCAAATCCTCTACACGGGACAGCGACTGGATCAGGGGGATCTGGACGTGTGGGAGGCCATCTTGCATCTGGCTCGGCGCCAGCCTTTGGGAGCTCAATGTGAATTCACGGCCTACCAACTGCTGCGCCTGATCTGCAAGACTGTTGGCGCCGATCTAAATTTGACCCACCCTGCCGATTGAACATTGACCCAGGGCTTGGGGCCGGCATCGGCTGATGCCGGCTGTGGACAACTGTAGCGCGGCGCTTGTTCAGCCCGCCTCGTTGC
>JAYRMR010000071.1:0-15910 GCA_041912595.1 Burkholderiaceae bacterium | reverse complement strand
TCCACAGCCCTTCAGGCACGGTGCGACGCTCGGCGGCCTCGCTTTGCTGCATCTTGGGCGGCAGAAGTTTCTCAAGCCAACTCATGGGCAGACTCCTTCGTCTCAGGTCTCGTTGTCAGGTGCCGCGCCGCCTTGTGGGCGGCCCGGCACCGGGGTCATCAAGGGGCGTCAGCCGCGCGGCAAGGCGTCGAGCGCCTCGCGGATCTCGCGGATGAAGGCCGCCCCCGTGGAGGCCACATTATCGCGTGCTTCGACCTCCAGCAGCTGCACGAGGCGGGAACCGATCACCACGGCGTCGGAAACCCGGGCCACGGCTTGGGCGGTGGCGGCATCGCGGATGCCGAATCCCACCCCCACCGGCACCGGGACCTGGGCCCGGATGCGCGGCACCATGCGGGCCACGGCGTCGGTGTCGAGGTGCCCGGCCCCCGTCACGCCCTTGAGCGAGACGTAGTAGACATAGCCGCTCGCCACCTTGCCGACGCTCGCCATGCGCTCGTCGGTGGACGTCGGGGCCAGCAGGAAGATGGGATCCAGTCCGGCGGACTTCATGAGTCCGGCAAAGGTCTCGCATTCCTCGGGCGGGTAGTCGACGATCAGCACGCCATCCACGCCCGCGGCCTTGGCATCAGCCACGAAGGCCGCCTGCCCGTAGCGCTCGACAGGGTTCGCATACCCCATCAGCACGACCGGCGTCTCGGCGTCCTGCTCCCGGAAGGCCCGCACATAGGCCAGCACCTGCTTCAGGCCGATGCCATGCGTCAGGGCCCGCTCGGCGGCCTTCTGGATGACCGGGCCATCGGCCATGGGATCGGAGAACGGCACGCCCAGCTCGATCACGTCGGCACCGGCACCCGCCATGGCCCGCATCAGCTCGACGGTGCAGTCCGGATAGGGGTCGCCCGCGGTGACATAAGGAATCAGGGCCTTGCGACCTTGCGCGGCGAGACGGGCGAACGTGGCTTGGATGCGGCTCATTGCGCACCTCCCTTCGCGGGCGTGCTGACAACGACGGTGTCGGCGCCCTTCACCGATTGGCCGCGGCAGGACGGCCGGCAGTAGAAGTCCGCCTTGGACAGATCGGCCACCGTGCCGATGTCCTTGTCGCCCCGGCCGGAGAGGTTCACGAGGATGTGCTGGTCCGGCCGCATCGTCGGGGCCAGCTTCATGGCGTGGGCCACGGCATGGCTCGATTCCAGCGCCGGGATGATGCCCTCCGTGCGGCACAGGCGGTGGAAGGCGTCCAGGGCTTCCTGGTCGGTGATGCCGACGTACTCGGCGCGGCCGATGTCCTTGAGGTAGGCATGCTCGGGGCCGACGCCGGGGTAATCCAGGCCGGCCGAGACGGAGTGCGTCTCGATGATCTGGCCGTTCTCGTCCTGCAGCAGATAGGTGCGGTTGCCGTGCAGCACGCCGGGGCTGCCCAGGCTCAGCGTGGCGGCGTGCTTGTGGCCGTCCAGGCCTTCGCCGGCCGCCTCGACGCCGATCAGGCGCACCTGCTCGTGCGGAATGTAGGGGTAGAAGATGCCGATGGCATTGGAGCCGCCGCCCACGCAGGCCACGACGGCATCCGGCTGGCGCCCGATCATCGGCGGCATCTGCGTCAGGCATTCGTCGCCGATGACGCGCTGGAAGTCCCGCACCATCATCGGGTAGGGATGCGGGCCGGCCACCGTGCCGATGATGTAGAAGGTCGACTCGACGTTCGTCACCCAGTCCCGCATGGCCTCATTGAGGGCGTCCTTGAGGGTCTTGGAGCCCGAATCCACGGGGACCACCGTCGCGCCCAGCAGCTTCATGCGATAGACGTTGGGCGACTGCCGCTTGACGTCCTCGCTGCCCATGTAGACCACGCATTCCATGCCGTAGCGGGCGCAGATGGTGGCCGTGGCCACGCCGTGCTGGCCGGCGCCGGTCTCGGCAATGATGCGCTTCTTGCCCATGCGACGGGCCAGCAGGGCCTGCCCGATGGTGTTGTTCACCTTGTGGGCGCCAGTGTGGTTGAGGTCCTCGCGCTTGAGGTAGACCTGCGCGCCGCCCAGCTCGCGGCTGAGGCGGTCCGCGTGGTAGATCGGGCTCGGGCGGCCCACGAAGTGCGCCAGCTCCTTCTTGAACTCGGCGATGAACTCCGGATCCTGGCTGTAGCGGGCGTAGGCCTCGTTCAGCTCGTCCAGGGCGTGGACCAGGGTCTCGGCAACGAAGCGGCCGCCATAGACCTGGCCGTTCACGGGCCCGAAGTGCCCGCGGGCATCCGGCATGTTGTAGCTTGACATGATGATTCTCTCTTCAGGTGGCCGGGCCGCCCGTCACGGGGGCCTCAGCCGGCATCTTCCAGGCGGGCGTCCGCTTCCCGGACGGCCTCGCAGAACTGACGCATCAGCAGCGGGTTCTTGAGGCCCTTGGCCTCCTCCACCCCGGAGCTGACGTCAACGGCCCAGGGCCGGACGCGAAGAATCCCTTCGATCACATTTCCGGCATGCAACCCACCAGACAAAACGACTGGAGAGGGCACGTTTCGAGGAAGCAGTGACCAATCGAAGACCTTTCCACCACCACCATAGCCCTCGACATGGGCGTCGACGAGCATGGCCTGGGCGCTAGAGAACTGTTGGGCGAAGTCTAGCAAATCAAAGCCGGGGCTCATGCGGGCCGCGCGAATGTAGGGTCGCGCATGGCGCTCGCATTGCGCCGGCGTCTCGTCGCCATGGAACTGCAGCAGCAGATTGGGCAGGGCCGCCAGGGCCTCGGCCAGCAGGGCATCGTCGGCGTTGACGAAGAGCCCGACGGGCGTCACGAACGGCGGCAGGCGCCGCGCCAGTTCGGCCGCACGTAGCGGGCTGACGTAGCGCGGGCTCTTCTCGTAGAGGACGAAGCCGATGGCGTCCGCGCCGGCCTGCACGGCGAATTCGACGTCCTGCTCGCGGGTCAGCCCGCAGATCTTGATGCGTGTTCGTGTCATGGCGACGCTCCTTGGCTGCCGGGGTCCGAGGAATCAGGGCAGCCAGTCCATGGCAGCCGTGCGCTCCGGCAGTCCCAGATGGGCATCGTAGTACGGCCCCAGGAAGTAGAGGCCTGCCGGCGAGAAGGTGGGCGCTGCCGCCTGTCGGCTGCGGGCGGCCAGCACCTCCGCCATCCACTCGGGCGGCTTCAGCCCGCTGCCGATGGTGATCAGGCAGCCCATGAGGTTGCGCACCATGTGATGCAGGAAGGCGGACGCATCGAATTCGAAGCGCCAGTAGGCGCCGCGGCGGTGGATGTCGATGGCGCGCAGCACCTTCACCGGCGAGTTCGCCTGGCACTCGGCCGAACGGAAGGATGAGAAGTCATGCTCGCCGATCAGGTGTTGGACGGCCGCGCGCATGGCCTCGTCATCGAGCGGGCGAAACACCCAGCCACAGGCGCCGCTCTCGATGGCGGGCCGCACGGCGGACTCCAGCAGCAGATAGGCGTAGCGCCGCCCGCGGGCATGGTTGCGGGCATGGAAGTCCGCGCCGGGGAAGGCGCACCACTGGATGGCGATGTCGGGCGGGAGGTAGCGGTTGGTGCCTCGCACCCAGGAGAAGGGTTCGCGCACTGCGTCGGTGTCGAAGTGCACGACCTGGTTGAGGCCGTGGACGCCCGTGTCGGTGCGGCCGGCGCAGATCGTGCGCAGCGGTGCGTCGGCAAACTGCGAGAGCGCCTTCTCCAGCGCGTCCTGCACCGTGCGGCCATTGGGCTGGGACTGCCAGCCGAGATAGCCCTCCCCGCGATAACTGACCCCCAGGGCCACGCGCTGCGTCATCGATCCATCCTCATCGGGTTTCCTGCGGCGGCCCATGCCCTCACAGGCCCTGCCCTCGCGGGCAAGAAAAAAGGCGTCCGACTCGCGGACGCCTTCTGATTGTCGCGGACATGGCGCCGCGCTGGAGACAAGCCGCCGGTCAGCGCAGCTCGTCCAGCATCGCCTGGGCCTTGGCGCGCAGATTGCCCTCCGCCTTCAGGACCAGCTCCTGAAGCACGTCGCGCGCACCTTCGACGTCACCGATCTGACGGAACTCCTCGGCCAGCTCCAGCTGACGCTGCAGCGGGTCGCCTTCGTCGTCGGCCAGGGCGTCGATGGCATCGGCCAGCTGGTCGGCGGCGCTGCGCGCCGGGGTGTCGGCACCGCGCTGGTCAGCGACGGTCGACACGGCGCCAGGTTCGTCCGTGGCCGGCAGGTCCAGGTCGATCGACGACAGGTCGAAGTCCAGGCTCTGCGCGTCGGGCGGCAGCGGTGCGGCGGCGGTCGCGGCATCGAAGTCACCCAGCTCGTTCAGGTCGAACTCGAGATCGGTCGCGGCGGCCTTGGCGGATTCCGGCAGCTTGACGCCACCCAGGTCCACGTCCATGCGCAGCGGAGCCTGAGCCGCCGCAGCCGGCATGGCCTGCGTGGCCTGCATGGAGCTGCTCGAGCCGCCCAGGTCGAGGTCCAGATCCAGATCGAGGCTGCTGGCGGGGCCCGGGTCCGTGGCGGCCAGCGGCGTGCCCATCATGCCGGCCGAGGCCGGCAGGGTGGTCGCGTTCATGGGCTCGGGACGCTGCTCGGCATCACCGGCAGCCAGGGCGGCGGGCATGCCGCCGGGTTGGTAGAGCGGATGGTCGGGATCGATCTGGCGACCGAGCTCCTGCACCTTCGGCCAGTCCTCGCCCTGCCCTTGCGTCTCGGCGTAGAGCTGCGCGGCCAGTTGCTCGTAGGCCTTGGTGTCACGGCGCTTGGCGTAGACCTCCAGCAGCTTCAGGCGGATGGCCAGGCGTTCCGGATTGGCACGCAGCGCTTCCTTGAGGATTTCCTCGGCCTGCAGGTCCCGGCCGTAGGCCAGGTACACGTCGGCTTCGGCCACGGGATCGACGTCACCGATGGCATCGAGCTGGCTCAGCGAGTAGCTCATGGAGCTCTGGCTGGAGTTGCCCGACTCGCGGGTGTCGATGCGCTGGCCACCGCTGGCGCCGAAGAACGAATCCGGCTGCAGACGGCTTTCGGTGAAGGCGGTCTCGGCCTTGAACTCGGGACGGCGGTTGCGCAGGCGCATCAGGCCGAAGCCCCCCAGCGCGACCACGACGACGCCGGCCAGGATGGGCAGGATGGGGCCGTCAGTCAGCGAGTCCAGGAAGCTCGGCTCAGGGGCCGGAGCCGGCATGGGCGCGGGCTTCGGACGCGACGCGGCCGGCTTCGGTGCGCTGGCAGCCGATGCCGCCTCAGGCGCCGGCGCAGCCACGGAGGCAGCCGGGCTGGGCATGCTGGCCGGTGTGGGCATCACGGCCGGCAGGGCCACGGCGGGTGCCGGTGCCGGTGCTGGTGTGGGAGCCGGTGCCGGCGCAGGAGCGGCGGCAGGCGCGGTGGTGCCCGGCTTGGTCTGGGTGGAGAGCTTCTTCAGCTCTTCCACGTTGCGGGTCAGCTCGGCCACGCGGGCGGCGGAGTCCTTCTTCTCGGTGTCCTTGGACACCTTGACCTCGGCACTGGCGGCGGCGCTGGGCTTGCTGAGCGTCAGCTTGTCCGGCGCGGCGGCAGCGGCCGGCTTCTTGTCGGCCACTTCGGCCTGGACACGGCCCTTGGCGGACTTGTCGCTCTCGTCCTGATGGATGAGCGGCGCGCCCGTGGCCAGGCGCTGGCGGTAGCTGTTGAAGTCGGCGCTCTGGGCCTGGATGACCTGGCGGGCTTCGGCGGCGCTGAGCTCGCCGAGCTTGTCGCTGCCGGGGACCTTCAGCACCACGCCGGCCTTCAGCCGGTTCATGTTGTTGTCGACGAAGGCATCCGGATTGGCGCGGTACAGGCCGACCAGCATCTGGTCGAGCGAGATGCCATCCACCTGCGTCTTGTTGGCGATGCGGGACAGGGTGTCGCCCGGCTTGACGGCGTAGTCGCTCGCGGCCGTCGGCGCCACCGGCGCGGGTGCGGGCGCCGGCTTGGGCTCGGCAGCAGCGCGGGGGGCCGGGGCCGGCACGGCCGGACGCTGCGCCGCGGGGCGCTGGGCCGGCAGGGTCTTGGCATCCGAAGGCGCCGCGGCGATGACCGGCGCGGTCGTGACCTCGCTGGGTGCCGCGGGGCGGTTCAGCGCGGGGGGATCGAACAGCAGCGTGTACTCGCGGGTCAGGCGGCCGGACGACCAGTTCAGCTCGAGGATCAGGTCGACAAACGGCTCCTGCACGGCGCGATCACTGGTGATGCGCAGATAGGGGCGCCCGTCGGCCCGGCGCAGGAGCTGAACCTGCGTGGACGTCAGCACCGAATTGAATTCGACGCCGCTGGCGCGGTAGACGTCCGGATTGGCGATGCGGACCTTCAGCGAACCGGCCTCTTCGGCCGACAGGCTGCTCACATCGATCTCGGCCTTGAGCGTCTCGCCCAATGCAGACTGGACCTTTGAGCTACCCAGCCCAAGGCCCCAGGCCTGCAAGCTGGCCAGAGACAACGCGGCCACCGCAACGCGGGTCAAGGCAAAGCGCCCGAAAGCGCGAGAGTACTTGTTCAAGGCGTCCCCCAAAGCAACAAAGCGGGCACCCCAGGGTGTCCGCCTGTTTCGACGATGTTTGTTATGTGCTTCACAGCCCTCGGGATGCTGTCGTACACGGCTTCAGCGCTGCAGAAATCACAACAGCGTCAAGCATATACGCCAGACAACTCATGCAAAGGCTGAATTTCACCCTTGACAAGCGTCTGGTTCACCAGCCGTTACCAGCTGTCGCATGTGGACAACGGGTAACGGCAGTCATGCAGGGATTTTACTGAGCCAGCAGGATGCGCAGCATGCGGCGCAGCGGTTCGGCCGCGCCCCACAGCAGTTGGTCACCGATGGTGAAGGCGCCGAGGTACTCGGGGCCCATGGCCATCTTGCGCAGGCGGCCGACCGGGATGGTCAGGGTGCCGGTGACGGCGACCGGCGTGAGGTCCTGGATGGTGGCCTCGCGGGTGTTGGGCACGACCTTCACCCACTCGTTGTCGGCGGCGATCATGGCTTCGATGTCGGCCAGGGGCACATCCTTCTTGAGCTTGAAGGTCAGGGCCTGGCTGTGGCAGCGCATCGCGCCCACGCGCACGCAGAAGCCGTCCACCGGCACGGCCGGGGCGCTGAAGCCCTCGCCCTGGCCCAGGATCTTGTTGGTCTCGGCCATGCCCTTCCACTCTTCGCGGGAGGTGCCGTTGCCCAGGTCCTTGTCGATCCAGGGGATCAGCGAGCCGCCCAGCGGCACGCCGAAGTTGGCGGTCTCGCTGGCCGAGAGGCCGCGCTGCTTGGCGATGATCTTGCGGTCGATCTCGAGGATGGCGCTCTTCGGGTCGGCCAGGAGCTCGCGGACCTCGGCATTCAGCGTGCCGAACTGCGTCAGCAGCTCGCGCATGTGCTGGGCACCGCCGCCGGACGCGGCCTGGTAGGTCTGCGTGCTCATCCACTCCACGAGGCCCGCCTTGTACAGCGCGCCCACGCCCATCAGCATGCAGGAGACCGTGCAGTTGCCGCCCACCCAGTTGCGGCCGCCCTTGGCGAGGGCGTCCTTGATCACCGGCATGTTGACCGGGTCCAGGATGATGACGGCGTCATCCTTCATGCGCAGCGTGGAGGCGGCGTCGATCCAGTGGCCGTTCCAGCCCGCGGCGCGCAGCTTGGGGAAGACCTCGGAGGTGTAGTCGCCGCCTTGCGCGGTGATGATGATCTCGCAGCGCTTCAGCTGCGAGAGATCGAAGGCGTCCTGCAGCTTGGTTTCGTTCTTGGCCTGGGCCGGGGCGGCGCCGCCGGCGTTGGAGGTGCTGAAGAACAGCGGTTCGATCAGGTCGAAATCGCGCTCGGCCGTCATGCGGTCCATGAGCACCGAACCGACCATGCCGCGCCAGCCCACCAAACCTACGAGAGTCGTCATCTTGCTTCCTTTGTCATCTCACACCACAAACCCGTCGCTACCTTCTCCGGCTCGTTCGCCGGGTTTGTGGAGGCGAGACGAACCGGAGCTGGATCAGCCCTTGATGGTTTTGGTCATGGTGGTGCCGGCCACGGTGCTTCCCGCGAGCGCGGCGACCACGGCGTCACCCATCTCGCGGGTGCTCACCTTGCGCGTGCCTTCCGAGAAGATGTCGGCGGTGCGCAGGCCCTGCGACAGCACGGACTGAACGGCGGCCTCGATACGGGCGGCGGCTTCCGGCTGGTTGAGGGAGAACTTGAGCATCATGGCAGCGGAGAGGATGGTGGCCAGAGGATTGGCGATCCCCTTGCCGGCGATGTCGGGCGCACTGCCGTGGCTGGGCTCGTACAGGCCCTGATTGGCGGCATTCAGCGAGGCCGAGGGCAGCATGCCGATGGAACCCGTCAGCATCGCCGCTTCGTCGGAAAGAATATCACCGAACATATTGCCGGTGACGACCACATCGAACTTCTTGGGCGCCTTCACGAGCTGCATCGCGGCGTTGTCCACGTACATGTGCTCCAGCTCGACGTCCGGATACTGGCCGTGCACCTCGGTGACGACGTCCTTCCAGAACTGGAAGGTCTCCAGCACATTGGCCTTGTCGACGCTGGTGACCTTCTTGTTGCGCTTGCGGGCGGCCTGGAAGGCGACGTGGGCGATGCGCTCGATCTCCGGGCGCGAGTAGCGCATGGTGTCGAAGGCTTCCTCGCTGCCGGGGAAGTGGCCGTCCACGGCCGTGCGGCGGCCGCGGGGTTGGCCGAAGTAGATGTCGCCGGTCAGCTCGCGGATGATGAGGATGTCCAGGCCGGCCACCAGCTCGGGCTTGAGGCTCGAGGCGTGCGTCAGCTCGGGGTAGCAGATCGCCGGACGGAAGTTGGCGAACAGACCCAGCTCCTTGCGCAGGCCGAGAATGGCCTGCTCGGGGCGCAGGCGGCGCTCCAGGGTGTCGTACTTCCAGTCGCCCACGGCGCCGAACAGCACGGCGTCGGCCGCCTTGGCCAGGGCCAGCGTGCTCTCCGGCAGCGGATGGCCGGCGGCCTCGTAGGCGGCGCCGCCCACCGGCGCGGTTTCCATCTCGAGGTCGAGGTCCAGGACCTTCAGCACCTTCACGGCTTCGGCGACGATCTCGGTGCCGATGCCATCACCGGGCAGGACTGCAATCTTCATGGGGCTCTTTCGTGTCGAGGGGCCGCGCAACGCGCTCAGCCGGGAATGCGGTGGTTCAGCCAGGGCTTGGTGGCCAGGCGCTCGGCCTCGTAGGCCTTGATCTTCTCGGCGTGGCGCAGGGTGAGGCCGATGTCGTCGAAGCCGTTGAGCAGGCAGTACTTGCGGAAGGGCTGGACGTCAAACGGCAGCTCGGTGCCGTCCGGCTTGATCACGACCTGGCGCGCGAGGTCCACCGTCAGCTGGTAGCCGGGGAAGGCGTGGACCTCATCGAACAGGCGGGCCACCTGGCTCTCCGGCAGCACGATGGGCAGGACGCCGTTCTTGAAGCAGTTGTTGAAGAAGATGTCGGCGAAGCTCGGCGCGATCAGCGCGCGGAAGCCGTACTGCTCCAGGGCCCACGGCGCGTGCTCGCGGCTGGAGCCGCAGCCGAAGTTGCTGCGGGCGATCAGCACGGAGGCGCCGGCATAGCGCGACTGGTTCAGCACGAAGTCCGGATTGGGCTTGCGAGAGGCCGGATCCTGGCCGGGCTCGCCCTTGTCCAGGTAGCGCCACTCGTCGAAGAGGTTGGGGCCGAAGCCCGTGCGCTTGATGGACTTCAGGAACTGCTTCGGGATGATGGCGTCGGTGTCGACGTTGTCGCGGTCCATGGGCGCGACGAGGCCCTTGTGGATGGTGAACTTGTCCATGTCTTGCTCTCCCTCAGGCCAGGCGGCGCACGTCGACGAAATGCCCCTGCATCGCGGCCGCAGCCGCCATCGCCGGGCTCACCAGATGCGTGCGGCCACCGGCGCCTTGCCGGCCCTCGAAGTTGCGGTTGCTGGTCGAGGCACAGCGCTCGCCCGGCTCCAGGCGGTCGGCATTCATGGCCAGGCACATGGAGCAGCCCGGCTCGCGCCACTCGAAGCCGGCCGCCGTGAAGATGCGGTCCAGCCCTTCGGCCTCGGCCTGCGCCTTCACCAGGCCCGACCCCGGCACCACCAGCGCCAGTCGGACATTGCTCGCAATGCGGCCACCCAGGCGCTTCACCACGGCGGCGGCCTCGCGCATGTCCTCGATGCGGCTGTTGGTGCAGGAGCCGATGAATACCTTGTCGATGCGGATGTCGCTGATCGCCTTGTTGGGCTCCAGGGCCATGTAGGTCAGCGCGCGCTCGATGGCGCCGCGCTTGACGGCGTCCTTCTCCTTGTCCGGATCCGGCACGCGATCCTCGATGGACAGCACCATCTCGGGCGAGGTGCCCCAGGTGACCTGCGGGCGGATCTGGGCGGCGTCCAGCTCGATGACGGCGTCGAAATGCGCGCCGGCGTCCGAGTGCAGCGTGCGCCAGTAGCGCACGGCCTGCTCCCACTCCACGCCCTGGGGCGTGAAGGGACGGCCCTGAACGTAGTGGATCGTGGTGTCATCCACGGCGACCAGACCGGCACGTGCGCCCGCCTCGATGGCCATGTTGCAGACCGTCATGCGGCCTTCCATGCTCAGCGCGCGAATGGCCGAGCCCGCGAACTCGATGGTGTAGCCCGTGCCCCCGGCCGTGCCGATGCGGCCGATGATGGCCAGCACGATGTCCTTGGCGCCGACGCCAGGCAAGACCTGACCCTCCACCTTCACCAGCATGTTCTTCGCCTTCTTGGCGAGCAGGGTCTGGGTGGCGAGCACGTGCTCGACCTCGGATGTGCCGATGCCGTGGGCCAGGGCCCCGAAGGCGCCGTGCGTGGAGGTGTGGCTGTCACCGCAGACCACCGTCATGCCGGGCAGCGTGGCGCCCTGCTCCGGGCCGATCACGTGCACGATGCCCTGGCGGCGGTCGCTCATCTTGAACTGCGTGATGCCGTGGCGGTCGCAGTTGGCATCCAGCGTGTCCACCTGCAGCCGCGAGATGGGATCGGCGATGCCGGCACTGCGGTCCGTCGTGGGCACGTTGTGGTCGCTCACCGCCAGATTGGCCGACAGGCGCCAGACCTTGCGGCCGGCCATGTCCAGCCCCTCGAAGGCCTGCGGGCTGGTCACCTCATGGACGAGATGGCGGTCGATGTAGAGCACGGCGGTGCCGTCTTCCTCGGTGTGCACGACATGCTCGTCCCAGAGCTTGTCGTAGAGGGTGCGTGCGCTCATGTGGGTCTCTCTGGCTGTGATGCGGCCGGCGGGTCAGGCCTTGCCGCGCAGGGGTTGGGTGGGCGCCGTGGTCTCGGTCCGGGTCTCGGGCGGGCACAGGGCGTCCACGAATCGCTGGACCACGGTGGGCAGGCGCTCTTGGCGCAGCACACCCAGCACGTAGTCGCGCTTGGCCCAGTCCTCCTCGAGCCGCAGCTGGCGGACCTTGAAGACCTGGGCGAATCGTTCGGCCGGCGCCTGCGGCAGCACGGCCACGCCGAGCCCGGCCTCCACGAGCTGGGCGATGGCATCGAAGCCGCGCACCTGCAGGCGCGCGTTGAGGGTGCGGCCACGGGCGAGCGCCTGTTCGCGCATCAGCTCCTGGGCGGCCGCGCCGGCGTGCAGGCCGACGAGGTCATAGTCCAGCAGCTCGTCGAAGGTGATCGACGCGCGCTCGGCCAGCGCGTGGCTCTCCGGCACCAGCACGGCGAGGCGGCCGGAGCGGTAGTTGAAGGTCTGCATGCGGCTGTCCAGCAGCGGCGCGGTGAACACGCCGACATCGGCGCGCCCTTCCGCCACGGCGGCCTGCACCTCGGCGCTGGTCAGGTCTTCGAGGCTGATGCGGATCTGCGGATGGGCCTGCGAGAAGGCCACCAGATCGGGCGGCAGGGCCTCGGCGATGGCGCCGCTGTTGGCCACGATGCGCAGGTGGCCCTTGATGCCGCGGGCGAACTCCATCACCTCGCTCTCCAGCGCATGCAGCGAGGCATGCAGAGAGCGGATGTGGCGCACCAGGGCCCGGCAGGCCTCGGTCGGCTCGACACCCCGGGCACGGCGCTCGAACAGCTGCACCCCCAGGCGCGTCTCCAGGTCGGAAATCCGCTTGGACGCCGCGGCCAGCGCAAGATGCTCGCGCTCCGCGCCGCGGGTGATCGAACGCGTCTGTTCGATCGCCAGCACGAGGTTGAGGGTGGTGAGGTCGAGTCGCATGGTGAGTGGCCTTGGCAGTAATTTAGTCTTCGCGGAAGACTTTGTTACTACCCAATCACCCAAACAAGCCTTCGCGCAAAGCGAAGAATACCAAGCTATTCGCCCCTGACAAGACGCCCGGCAAAAAATTAGGGCGTCACCCCTGTCGGCGTGACGCCCTGCACGAAGCGGTCGCTTTGGGCTCAGCCCAGGGCCGCCACCACCTCCGGCGGTGCCTGCACCAGCTCGATCAGCACCCCTTCCCCACCGATGGGGAACTCGTCATTGCTCTTGGGATGGATGAAGCAGATGTCGAAGCCCGCGGCGCCCTTGCGGATGCCACCCGGGGCGAAGCGCACGCCGTTGGCGCTCATCCACTCGACGGCCTTGGGCAGGTCGTCCACCCAGAGGCCGACATGGTTCAGCGGCGTGGCGTGCACGGCCGGCTTCTTCTCGGGATCCAGCGGCTGCATGAGGTCGACCTCGACCTTGTGCGGGCCGCTGCCGATGGCGCAGATGTCCTCGTCCACGTTCTCGCGCTCCGAGACGAAGTTGCCGGTGACGGTGAGGCCCAGGACGTCGACCCACAGCTTGCGCAGGGCCTGCTTGTCGGGACCGCCGATGGCGATCTGCTGGATGCCGAGGATTCGATAAGGTTTGTTTGTCACACAGATTCTCCAGGGCCGGCAACACCGCGGTACCGAGACCTTTGGGACTCAGCGGCACCCGAGGATCCGGCTCCGCCGGTCCTGCGGGTGCGCCCCCTCGAGGGGGCCGGCGCAGCCGGTAGGGGGTGGTTCATTCAAATCGAAGGATGGGCTGGTCCACAGACAGGCTCTCGCCCGTCTTCGCCAGCACCTCCGCCACCTTCACGTCGCGCTCGGCCACGAGGATGTTTTCCATCTTCATGGCCTCGATCACGGCCAGGCGTTCACCGGCCTGCACCAGCTGCCCCGGCTGCACGGCGATGTGCACGAGCAGGCCCGGCATCGGCGAGAGCAGGAACTTGCTGGTGTCCGGCGGTGCCTTGTAGGGCATCAGCTTGAGCAGCTCGGCCGCGCGCCTGGGCAGGACGGTCACATCCATCGCGAAGCCGTTGTGGTTGACGCGGTAGGCCAGCGGATTCTTGACGGTGCCGCGCTCGGCCTGGGCGACGAAGGACTGGCCGTTGACCGTGCCCTCGAGGCGGATGTCGTTCAGGCGTGAGTTGCAGACGATCACGTAGCGCTGCCCGCCGACGTCGACCGTGGCCTCGCCCTTGTGGCCCGTGTACTCGGCCACGTGGACGTCGTGATGGGTGTGCTGGCCCGCGCCCTCGCTCACCACGGCCACGCAGTCGCTGTCGATGCGAACCTCATGGCCGGGCAGCTGGCCGCTGATGCCGGCGGCACGCTCGCGGGTCTTGCGACGGATGAAGGCGGCCAGCGCCACCAGGAATCGCGGGTCCGCGTGCGGCACGTCCTCGGCGCGGAAGCCGCCGCCGTAGTGCTGGGCGATGAAGCCGGTGTTGAAGTTGCCGGTGACGAAGTCCGGGTGGGCCAGCAGCGCGGCCTGGAAGGGGATGTTGCTGGAGATGCCGCGGATCACGAAGCCGTTGAGCGCCTCGCGCATCTTGGCGATGGCCTCGTTGCGGTCGCGGCCGTGCACGATGAGCTTGGCGATCATCGAGTCGTAGAACATCGGGATCTCGCCGCCCTCGTACACGCCCGTGTCCACGCGCACGCCGCCGAACTGGCCCGCGGCATAGGCCTCGCCCTGCAGCGTCTCGGTGCCCTGCTCCAGGTTCGCGGCGGGCGGCTGGTA
This sequence comes from Burkholderiaceae bacterium, assembly GCA_041912595.1. Classification (GTDB taxonomy): domain Bacteria; phylum Pseudomonadota; class Gammaproteobacteria; order Burkholderiales; family Burkholderiaceae_C; genus Roseateles_B. The sequence goes on along the minus strand of JAYRMR010000071.1, from coordinate 1,969 downwards.
CTTCACCAGGCGGCCGGTCGAGGGCAGGAAGTTGCGGAACGGGTCTTCCGCGTTGATGCGGCACTCGATCGCCCAGCCATCCTTCCGGATGTCGGCCTGGCCGAAGCCGAGCTTCTCGCCGGCGGCCACGCGGATCATCTGCTCGACAAGATCCAGACCGGTGATGCATTCCGTGACCGGGTGCTCCACCTGCAGGCGGGTGTTCATCTCGAGGAAGTAGAAGTCCTGGTTCTTGCCGACCACGAACTCCACCGTGCCGGCGCTCTGGTACTTCACCGCCTTGGCCAGGGCCACGGCCTGCTCGCCCATGGCCTTGCGCGTGACGTCGCTGATGAAGGGCGACGGCGCCTCCTCGATCACCTTCTGGTGACGGCGCTGGATGGAGCACTCGCGCTCATGCAGGTAGACCACGTTGCCGTGCGCGTCGCCCAGCACCTGGATCTCGATGTGGCGCGGCTGCTCGACGAACTTCTCCATGAAGACGCGGTCGTCGCCGAAGCTGTTGCGCGCCTCGTTGCGGCAGGAGCTGAAGCCTTCGAAGCATTCCTTGTCGTTGAAGGCCACGCGCAGACCCTTGCCCCCGCCGCCGGCGCTGGCCTTGATCATGACCGGGTAGCCGATCTTCTTGGCGATCTCCACGGCTTCCTCGGGCGAGAGGATGGGCTCGTTGTGGCCGGGAATCGTGCTGACCTTCGCTTCGTTCGCGAGCTTCTTGGAGGCGATCTTGTCCCCCATGGCCGCGATGGAATAGTGCTTCGGGCCGATGAAGACGATGCCCTCCTCCTCGCAGCGGCGGGCGAAGTCCTCGTTCTCCGACAGGAAGCCGTAGCCCGGGTGCAGCGCCTCCGCACCGGTGGCCTTGCAGGCGGCAATGATCTTGTCGGCCACGAGGTAGGACTCGCGGCTCGGCGCCGGGCCCAGCAGCACGGACTCGTCCGCCAGCTCCACGTGGCGGGCGTCCTTGTCGGCATCGGAATAGACCGCCACGGTCTTGATGCCCATCTTGCGGGCCGTCTTGATCACACGGCAGGCGATTTCACCCCGGTTGGCAATCAGGATCTTCTTAAACATAGTGCCTCCAAGCCGGCAGCAAGCCGGCCTTCGATTCGAATGTCAGTGAATGCTTCATGGGCGCGCCCCCGCCGGTGCCGAACGCAGACAGCGTGCCACCCAGGCCTGCTGGCGCTCGCGCATCCAGCGCTCGGCGACGCCCTTGCGCGGTGCCGCGCCCTCATAGCTGAAGCGCAGCATGGACTCCGCCCGCGCCAGCTCGACGCCATCGGCCAGGACCGCCGTGCCCTCGCGCAGGTCGCGGCGCGCCTCGGCCAGCGTCACGCCATCGGCGCGGTAGAGCAGGATCACGGGCAGCACATCGAGGTCGGCCCCGCACTGCGCGCGCTGGGCGGGAGGGCTCAGAGGCGCGACGCGGGCCGCGCAGCGCTCGAAGCCCTGCTCTGCCCAGTGGCGCAGACGATCGCCGTCGACCTCGCCCGGCTCGGCCAGTTGCTCGCGCCACCAGGCCTGGTCCGCCGCCGCCACGCCACTGGCCTGCGCCAGCGCCATCAGCGCCTGCAGACCGTCGTCGGACTGGCGCGCCTCCAGCAGGTCCAGGCTCTGCGCCGGCAGCGCCCGCAGCGCCACACAGGCCGCCACGTCGGCCGGGGTGGCGGACGGGGTGGCAGCGGGCGTCAGGGCAGCCATGAGCAGGAGCGCGGTCAGCATCGGTGCGTCAGAGCGGGATGTTCCCGTGCTTGCGCCACGGGTTCTCGAGCTTCTTGTCCTTGAGCATCACCAGCGAGCGGCAGATGCGCTTGCGCGTCTCGTGCGGCTGGATGACGTCGTCGATGAAGCCGCGGGCGCCCGCCACGAAGGGGTTGGCGAAGCGCGCCTTGTACTCGGCCTCCTTCGCGACCAGCTTGGCCGGATCGCCCTTGTCCTCGCGGAAGATGATCTCCACCGCGCCCTTGGC
>JAYRMR010000070.1:0-16740 GCA_041912595.1 Burkholderiaceae bacterium | reverse complement strand
CCCGGGGCCTGTCCAACCGCCTGCTGGAGCGCCTGTGAGCACCGCCCCGACCCTCGTGACCCGCGACGCCCCGCCCCGCGCGGCCTGGACCCTGGAGCAGGCCGGCTTCACGCCCCTGCTGGCCCGGCTCTTCGCCGCCCGCGGCGTGCGCAGCGCCGACGAGCTCGACGCCGGCCTGGACAAGCTGCTGCCGCCCGAGGGCCTCAAGGGCATCGAGGCCGCCGCGGCGCTGCTGGCGGATGCGCTGCAGGCCGGCGAGCGCATCTGCCTCGTCGCCGACTACGACTGCGACGGCGCCACGGCCTGCGCCGTCGCCCTGCGCGGCCTGGGCCTGCTGGGGGCAAGACCTGACACCCTGCACTACGTCGTGCCGGACCGCGCCATCCATGGCTACGGTCTCACGCCGGCCATCGTCGAGCTGGCCCTGCCGCTGCAGCCGCAGCTGCTGATGACGGTGGACAACGGCATCGCCAGCCTGGCCGGCGTCGCCCACGCGAAAGCGCTGGGGCTCAAGGTGCTGGTCACGGATCACCACCTCCCGGCGCTGGTCGAGGACGTCGTGCAGCTGCCGCAGGCCGACGCGCTGGTCAATCCGAGCCAGCCCGGCTGCGGCTTCGAGAGCAAGAACCTCGCCGGCGTCGGCGTGGCCTTCTACGTGCTGCTCGCCCTGCGCAGCGAGCTGCGCCGCCGGGGCGCCTTCGAGGGGCGCGAGCAGCCGCGCCTCGATGGCCTGCTGGATCTCGTCGCCCTCGGCACCGTGGCCGACGTCGTCAAGCTCGACGCCAACAACCGCCGCCTCGTGGCCCAGGGCCTGCGCCGCATGCGCAACGGCCGCATGCAGCCTGGCGTGGCGGCGCTCTTCACCGCCGCGGGCCGCGATGCCGCGCGCGCCAATGCCTTCGACCTCGGCTTCGCGCTCGGCCCGCGCATCAACGCGGCCGGGCGGCTGTCCGACATGACCGTGGGCATCGAATGCCTGCTTTGCGAGGACCCCGCGCGCGCGCTCGAGCTGGCGCAGCTGCTGGACACCATCAACCGCGAGCGCCGCGAGATCGAGGCCGGCATGCGCGAGCAGGCCGAGGCCCAGCTCGCCCGCCTGCGCACCCAGCTCGAGACGCAGACGCCGCCGGCCCTGGTGATCTTCGACGAGGACTTCCACGAGGGCGTCGTCGGCATCGTGGCCTCGCGCATCAAGGACGCCGCGCACCGGCCCACCTTCGTGCTCGCGCGCGGCGCGGACGGGCAGCTCAAGGGCTCCGGGCGCTCCATCGCGGGCTTCCACCTGCGCGACGCGCTGGACCTGATCTCCAAGCGCCACCCCGAGCTGCTCAAGAAGTTCGGCGGCCACGCGATGGCGGCCGGCTGCACGCTGGCGGAGGGCGGCGTGCAGCCCTTCCGCGAGGCGCTCACCGCCGTCGCCGCCGAATGGCTGGACGAAGGCGCCCTGCAGCGCACCCTGCGCACTGACGGCCCGCTGCCGCCCGAGGCCTTCAATGCACAGACGGTGCAGGAGCTGGACGCCCAGGTCTGGGGCCAGGCCTTCGAGGCGCCGCTGTTCTGCGATGAGGTGCAGATCGTGGCCCAGCGCATCGTGGGCGAGCGCCACCTCAAGCTGCGGGTGCGCCAGGGCGGCCTGCTGCGGGACGCCATCTGGTTCGGCCACACGGACCCGGTACCCGAGCAGGCCCGCATGGCCTACCGGCTGAGCCTGGACGAGTACCAGGGGCAGCAGCGCGTGCAGATGGTGGTCGAGGCCATCGTCTGAAGCCCGCCGGCCGGCCGCCCTGCCACGGGCCGGCCGGTCCGCCACTGCGGGATTGGCGCCACGCGCCCCCTCTTTTCTCCTTGCTGCCCGCGCCGCGCCGGGCGCATGCTTGAGGACCGCGCCCGGTCCGGCCTGATGCGACATCAGGCGAGGCGCGCACAAGACGCATGCAATAACAAGGAGACGCCATGCTGCGACAACTGTCCATCAAGGCCCGCCTCGGCCTCGCTTTCGGCCTGATGGTGCTGCTCATGCTGGTGCTCGGCGCCGGCGGCTGGATGGCCACCCGGGCCATGTTCGGCGCCTTCGAGACCTTCAACACCTCCGTCGTCGCCTCGCTGCGCAGCGTGGACGACCTGCGCGCGGGCATGCTCACCGCCCGCCGCTACGAGAAGGACATGATCTTCGCCGCCATCGGCGTGGCCGATTTCAAGCGCGCCCAGGAACGCTGGGAGGCCGCCATGAAGTCCGCGGACGCCGGCCTCAAGGACCTGGAGCAGCGGGTCAAGGATCCCAAGGTCCGCGAGGGCCTGGGCACGATCCGCAGCAATTTCGACGCCTACCGCAGCGGCATGGTGCCGGTCATGGCCCAGCTCTCCAAGGGCGACATGGCGGGCGACCTCAAGGGCGCCTGGGACGCCCCGCGCGACGCCAAGAAGTCGGTCGACCAGGCCGAGCAGGGCCTCGAGGAGGCCCTCAAGACGGTGGACCGCTTCATCGAGATCGCCCACGACAAGATCGCCGGGGTCTACGCCACCATCACCACCGTGATCATCGTGGCGCTGCTGTTCGGCATGGGTCTCGCGGCCTTCATCGGCTGGCGCATCGCCCACTCGCTGCTGCTGCCCATCCAGCAGGGCATGGCCTTCGCCTCGGCGGTGGAGAACGGCAATCTCGACGAGCACCTGCACATCGAGGGCAAGGACGAGCTGACGGCGCTGTCCACGAGCCTGGTGCACATGCAGGAAGGCCTGCGCGGCATCGTGATCAAGGTGCGCGAGGGTTCGGAGTCCATCCAGGTGGCGGCCTCGGAGGTCGCGACGGGCAACCATGACCTCTCGTCCCGCACGGAGCAGGCCGCGGCCAGCCTGGAGGAGACGGCCTCCTCGATGGAGCAGCTGACGGAGAACGTGCGCCACAACGCCGACGCCGCCCGCCAGGCCAACCAGCTCGCCAGCAGCGCGTCCAGCGTGGCGCAGCGCGGCGGCGACGTCGTCCAGCAGGTCGTGCAGACCATGGGCGAGATCAGCACGAGCTCGCGCAAGATCGGGGACATCATCGGCGTGATCGACGGCATCGCCTTCCAGACCAACATCCTCGCCCTGAACGCGGCGGTGGAGGCGGCGCGCGCCGGCGAGCAGGGCCGCGGCTTCGCGGTCGTGGCCGGCGAGGTGCGCTCGCTCGCGCAGCGCAGCGCCGAGGCAGCGAAGGAGATCAAGACGCTGATCACCGGTTCCATGGACCGCATCGAGGCCGGTGCGAGCCTCGTGCAGGACGCGGGCACGACCATGAACGAGATCGTGAGCTCCGTGCAGCGGGTCACCGACATCATGGGCGAGATCACCGCCTCCACGCAGGAGCAGAGCACCAGCATCAACGAGGTGGGGCAGGCCATCACCAACCTCGACCAGATGACCCAGCAGAACGCCGCCCTCGTCGAGCAGGGCGCGGCCGCCGCCAGCAGCCTGCGCGATCAGGCCGTGGGGCTCAGCGCGGCGATCAGCAGCTTCCGGGTCACCGCCCGGCACGCCTGACGCCCGCTTGAGAAGCCCCTGAACCTCGCCGCGGCCGGTGCAGGGGCATTGCTGCAGCGCAGCGAGCCCCCGGGAGCCGCCGCCTAGAATGGCGGCGTGAATACCATCCATGCCCTGAGCAACGCCGACCTCCACTGCCACTCCAAGGTGTCTGACGGCACGCTGGAGCCGGAGGCCGTCGCCACCCGTGCGCACGCCAATGGCGTCGAGCTGTGGGCCCTCACCGATCACGACGAGGTGGGCGGCCAGGCCCGCGCTCTGGCCGCGGCCGGCCGCCTGGGCATGCACTACCTGACGGGCTGCGAGATCTCCGTCACCTTCGCGGGCCGGGTCGTGCACATCGTGGGCCTCGGCTTCGATCACGAGAACGCCGCGCTGGTCCAGGGCCTGCGCGAGACCCGCGGCGGCCGCGGCGAGCGCGCGCGCGAGATGGCGGAGGGCCTCGCCAAGGTCGGCATCAAGGATGCCTACGAGGGCGCGCTGAAATATGTCGGCAACCCGGAACTGATCTCCCGCACCCACTTCGCCCGCTTCCTCGTGGACGCCGGCCATTGCCAGGACGTGCCCGAGGTCTTCCGGCGCTTCCTCACCGAAGGCAAGCCCGGCTTCGTGCCGCACCGCTGGGCACGCCTCTCGGATGCCGTGCGCTGGGTCACCGAGGCCGGCGGCGTGGCCGTCATCGCCCACCCCGGCCGCTACGACTTCACGCCGACCGAGGAATACGCGCTCATCACCGAGTTCATGGCCCACGGCGGCCGCGGCATCGAGGTCGTCACCGGCAGCCACACGGCCGCCGAGGCCGTGAAGTACACCGAGACGGCCCTGGAATTCGGCCTCCTGGCCTCGCGCGGCTCCGACTTCCACAGCCCCGACGAGAGCCACACGGACCTCGGCAAGCTCCCGGCCCTCTCCGGCCGGCTGACGCCCGTCTGGGAAGCGCTGCGCGAGCGCATCGTTCCGCCCACCCACTGATCTTCCGCACTCGGAGAACCCTCGGGTTTTCCACAGCTGGCCGATTCGACAACGCTTGTTGACAATCAATTCGTCAACAACTGTTGTCGAATCATGAGCAGCATCTCCGACGCCGAATCCCAGATCATGCAGGCCCTGTGGGGCCGCCATCCGCTCAGTGCCGAGGACATCCTGGCCGCCCTGCCCGCGCAGGACGGCTGGCAGCTCGGCACCGTGAAGACGCTCCTGAACCGCCTGCTCAACAAGGGCGCGGTGAAGGCCGAGCGGGACGGCCGACGCTACCTCTACGAACCGCTGATCGAGCGGGCCCAGTGGGAAGGCAAGGAATCGCTGGGCCTCGTGGACCGCGTGTTCGGCGGCCGGCTCTCGCCGCTGGTGGCGCACTTCTCGGCGCACCGCAAGCTGAGCCCGGAGGACGCCGAGGCCCTGCGCCAGTTGCTCAAGGAGCACGACGATGAGCGCTGAGACCCTGGACGCATGGGTACGGACGCTCTGGCAGGCGCACCTGGGCCTGAGTCTCGGCCTCGTCGCCGTCGCCCTTCTTCGACGGCCCCTGCGCCGGCTGGCCGGGCCGCAGGAGTCCTATGCGCTGTGGCTGCTGCCCTTGCTGGGCCTGGCCGCGGGGCTGCTGCCGGATGCCGGCATTCCCCGAATCACCCTGGAGGCCGTGGAGTGGCGAGGCGCCTGGCAGGCGCTGCCGGCAGTGGCCGCCGTCCCCGTGGGGTTACCTCAGACGGTGACCGGCGCGCTGGTGGCCTGGGGGCTGGGCTGCCTGGTCATCATCGGGCTCCAGGCCCTGCGCCACTGGCGTTTCGTGCGGCGCCTGCCGGCGGATGCGGGTCTGTGCCTGCGCACGCCGCGCGGCAGCTCGCCAGGGCTGCTGGGCATCTGGCGCCCTCGCCTGCTGTTGCCCATGGATTTCGAGGAGCGCTTCAGCCCGCAGGAACGCCAGTGGGTCCTCGCTCACGAGGCCCAGCATGCACGCCGCCATGACAACGCCGTGCGGCTGCTGGCGGCCGTGCTGCAGGCCCTGGCCTGGTTCAACCCGCTGCTGTGGTGGGCCCTGCCCGCCCTTCGCCATGACCAGGAGCTGGCCTGCGATGCCGCGCTCCTGGGCCAGCAGCCCGGGCAGTGGCAGGGCTACGCCCGGGCGCTGCTCAAGACGGATCCGCAGTTTGCAGTACCGATCGCTGCCTCGGCCTGGCAGCCCACCCATCCCTTGAAGGAGAGGATCGACATGCTCAAGAACATCCATGGCCTGACCCCATGGCGCCGCCGCGCCGGCCGACTGGCCCTCTGCACGGCCGCGGTGCTTGCCGTCGGCACCGTGCAGGCGCTGCAGTCGGAGCAGGCCGCCAGCGTCGCGCGGCAGACGCCTACGGCCGCCACCAAGCCGGCGGCGAGTGCGGCAACGGGCAAGCGCCCCGTGAAAGCCGCCGCCGTGTGTCAGACGATGGTGCGCCCGGAGGTCCCCATCGTGAACCTGACCGGGTCCTTTGAGTTCAAGGCCACCTACGAGATCGGCCCCGGCGGCAAGCCCGTCAACATCCGGGTCACCGACGGCGAGGCGGCCTTCCAGGACGCCATCCGCAAGGCGATCAGTCAGTACGTCTGCAACGCCCGGGGCAAGGAGATGGAGGTCGAGCAGATGTTCATCTTCAACATCGACTGACCCTGCCCGCAGCATTCGCACCACACCCCCCGGGCCATGGGCGGCACACAATGCCTTCCATGGCCCAATTCTTTGAAGTCCACCCCGACAACCCCCAGCCGCGCTTCCTGCGCCAGGCCGTGCAGATCCTGCATGCCGGCGGCGTGGTCGCCATCCCCACGGACTCCAGCTATGCCCTCGTCTGCCACCTGGACGACAAGGCCGCGGCGGACGCCCTGCGCCGGGTGCGCGGCGTCGACGAGAAGCACCACTTGACGCTGCTGTGCCGGGACCTCAGCGAGCTGGCCAACTACGCCCGCGTGGACAACCGCCAGTACCGCCTGCTCAAGAACGCCACGCCCGGCCCCTTCACCTTCATCCTGGAGGCCACCAAGGAAGTGCCCCGGCGCGTCTCGCACCCCTCTCGCCGCACCATCGGCCTGCGCGTGCCCGACCACCGCGTGACGCTGGACCTGCTGGAGCTCCTCGGCCAGCCCCTGCTGGCGACGACCCTCATCCCGCCCGGAGAGGACGAGCCCCTGAACGACGCCCACCAGATCAGCGAGCGCTTCGACCGCCAGCTGCAGGCCATCATCGACGCCGGTGCCTGCCCCATGCAGCCGACGACGGTCATCGACCTCAGCGGCGACGAGCCGGTGCTCATCCGCCAGGGGCGGGGTAACCCGCAAAGCCTGGGCCTGCAGTTGGATTGACGCCTCGGCGCGCCGCAGATTTGCCGCCGGACTGCGAAATGCGCATCAAATTGAGCGCATTTGATCCACACCGCGCAGGGACGGCTGCCGACACAATCGGCAACAGGCACGGCACGATGCGGCACCGGTCCCGCCGACGTCGCGTGCCTGCCCCGGGAAGGTGACTCCGAGCGCCCCCGGGCTTCAACCGCGAGGACAAGAACATGAGCTTTCTGACGAGCCTGCGCATCAGCCAGCGACTTTCCCTGAGCTATGCCCTGCTGATCGTGCTGCTGGTGGTCATCGGCGCCTATGGTGCCAACAGCGCCAACCGGCTGTCCAAGGATCTGGACCGCACCGCCAACCAGAGCCTGGTGAAGATCGCCGCCGCCAACGCGCTGGAAGGCAATGTCAATGTCATCGCCCGCGCCTCGCGGGACCTGCTGCTGCTGGACGAGGCCCGGCAGATCAAGAAGCAGAAAGCCGCCATCGACGGCGCGCTGCAGGAGATCGACAAGCAGCTGGGCTCGCTGCAGCAGCAGATCGACACCCCCAAGGAGACCGAGGTCCTGAACAGCGTCAAGGAGCGCCAGGCCAAGTTCTTCGCCTCCGTCGCCAAGTTCCTGAAGATCCAGGCGGACGGCAGCCCCGACGAGGCCCGCGAGAGCCTCATCACCGACGTCCGCCCGGCCCAGCAGGCCTACCAGGACGGCCTGAAGTCCCTGGTGGACCTGCAGTTCGAGTCGGCCCATGACCTCGCCACCTCCGGCGGCGAGCTGGCCCGCAACTCCGTGATCATCACCGTGGTGCTGGTGATCGCGGCCGTGGTCCTGGGCGCCGGTGGCGGCCTGCTGATCACGCGCAGCATCATCGTGCCCGTCCGCGAGGCCCGCAACGCCGCGGAGGCCATCAGCCAGGGCGACCTGACCCACGACATCCCCAGCATGGGCCAGGACGAGCTGGGCCAGATGCTGGAGACCATGCAGGAGATGCGGCGCGCGCTGCGCGGCGTGGCCAGCAGCGTCAGCACGGCGGCCCGCGAGGTGGCCCAGAACTCCGGCGACATCGCCGGCGGCAACAACAACCTGGCCGATCGCACCGCGCGTTCGGCGTCCAATCTGCAGACCACCGCGGCCTCCGTCGAGGAGATCGCTGCCAACCTCAGCGGCGCCAGCGAGCTGACCCGCAAGGCGGCCAGCATCGCCGGCAAGGCCCGCCAGTCGGCCTCCGCGGGCGGCAATGCCGTGGCGCAGGTCGTCGAGACCATGCAGGAAATCAGCGCCAGCTCCAAGAAGATCGGCGACATCATCGGCGTGATCGACGGCATCGCCTTCCAGACCAACATCCTGGCCCTGAATGCCGCCGTGGAAGCGGCCCGGGCCGGCGAGCACGGCAAGGGCTTCGCCGTGGTGGCTTCCGAGGTGCGGGCCCTGGCCTCGCGCGCCGCGGCCGCCGCCAAGGAGATCAAGGTGCTGATCCAGGAATCGACCGTCCGCGTCGAGCAGGGCACGGGCCACGTCAACAACGCGGGCGCGACCATCCGCAGCGTGGTCGACGAGGTCAACAACATGGGTCAGCTGATCGAGGAGATCTCGCACTCCGCCCAGGAGCAGGCCACCGGCGTGGGCGTGGTCAACCAGGCCATGAACGAGCTGGACCGCAGCACCCAGCAGAACGCCAGCCTGGTGAGCGAGCTGACCCGCTCCACCGAGGCCCTCACGGACAGCTCGACGCGCCTGCTCCAGGCCGTAGACTTCTTCCGTACCGGCGAATGAGCAACAATTTTTCAGGGGAAACCATGCAGATGAAGCGCAACGCCATGAGCTCCATGTTTGACAAGAAGGGCCTGTCCCGTTGGCTGCTGGCCTTTCTGGGTGCCGCCCTGCTGAGCGTCGCGGCCCATGCCAGCCCCAAGGTCGTGAAGAAGGTGCCGCCCGAGTTCCCGCGGGAAGCCACGCAGAAGGGCGTGAGCGGTGGCAGCGTCAAGGCCAAGATCCTGATCGACGGCGATGGCAAGGTGACCGGCGTCGAAATCCTGGAAGCCGAGCCCAAGCGCATCTTCGACCGTGCCGTGACCAATGCGCTGATGGAGTGGCGCTTCGAAGGCACCGGCGAGAAGCAGACCCACGAAGTCAAGCTCGTCTTCAAGAACGAGGACTGAGCGTGGACACAAGACATGCCCTGCGGCATGTCTTGTGCCTCGCGAAGGCTTGAGGGCTTGCAAGCCCTCAAGCGCCAGAGCCCCCTGACTTCCTCGCGAAGGCTTGAGGGCTTGCAAGCCCTCACGCGCCCCTCTCACACCCCACCCAGCCCGCCCCTCGGCGGGCTTTTTGCATTCACCCCCGGGTAATTCCCTAATTCAGCGCGCTTGCCTTTATCGATTACACGCGTAAACAATATCAACGTTTACAACCGTAATCTAACCATGAACATCAGCGACGCCGAAGCCCAGATCATGGAGGTGCTGTGGGACCGCGCCCCCCAGAGCACCGAGGACATCGCCAGCGCCCTGCAGGACCGGCAGGACTGGCAGCTGGCCACCATCAAGACCCTGCTCAACCGCCTGCTCAACAAGGGCGCGATCAGCGCCGAGAAGGACGGCCGGCGCTATCTCTACAGCCCGGTGCTGCAGCGCGAGCACTGGCTCAAGCGCCAGAGCATGGGCCTGCTGGACCGCCTCTTCGGCGGGAGCCTGGCGCCGCTCGTGGCCCAGTTCTCCTCGGAGCGCAAGCTGAGTGACGCCGACCTCAAGGCCCTCAAGCAGCTGATCCGGGACTACGAAAATGACTGAGCACGCCGGCCTCCACCTGCTCGCGACGCAGACCCTGCTGTTCAGCGCCGCCGTGCTGCTGATGGCCTTGCTGCGGCCCCTGCTTCGCCGCGGCTTCGATGCCGGCGCCGTCTACCTGGCCTGGCTGCTGGTGCCGCTCCTGATGCTGAGCCCCGCGCTGCCACGCGTCCTGGATGGGCAGGCGCTGCCGGCCGCGACGCGCGCCCTGGCGCAGGCGGCCCCCGGCTGGCTGATGCAGGAAGCGTCTGCACCGACGACGGGCCCAGCGGCGGCAGGGACGCCCCAGTCGCCCATCGAGCCCCCTGCCGCCGCCCCCCGCGCCCCCGTCGCACAGGCCGCCCCTTGGCCGCTGGCGCTCGACCTGTGGCTGGGCGGCGTCGTGGCCCTGCTGAGCCTCCTGGTGCTGCGCCAGACCCGCTTCCTGGCCCGACTGGAACGCGGGCCCCAGGGCTGGACGGCGCCCGCCGGTGACAGCCCCGCGCTGTGCGGCGTCTGGCGCGGCCGGCTCGTGCTGCCGCAGGACTTCGAGCAGCGATTCGACCCCACCGAGCGCGCGCTGATCCTGGCCCACGAGGCTGTGCATGCCCGCCGCCACGACAACGCCTGGAACCTGCTCGCGGCCGCGCTGCTGGCCGTGCAGTGGTTCAACCCGCTGGCCTGGTGGGCCCTGCGCCGCATGCGCCAGGACCAGGAGCTGGCCTGCGACGCCGCCGTCCTCCATCAAGCCCGCACACCCGACTCAGGAGAGGAGCCCTTTGTGAAGCACTACATCAACGCACTGCTGAAGTCCCATCCCACCCGCGGCCTGCCGCTGCTGAGCACCGGCTGGGCGCACCGCCACCCGCTGCTGGAACGCGTGCAGGGCCTGCGCCTGCACCGCCGTCCGGCCTGGCAGCGACGCCTGGGCCGCGCCGGCGCCACCGGCCTGTGCCTGGGCCTGACATTGCTGGCGCAGGCCGCACAGCCGCTGTCCAGTGACGAAATTGCTCAGAAGCTGCGGGAGCATCTGACGCGGAAGGAAGCTATCACGGGCAGGAAGCCGGTCGGTCTCGTCGTGCAGCTGGACAGCCAGCAGGGCGCGGCGGCCTGGCAGCGCAAGACCATGGTCACGGCCTTCACCCAAATGCAGCTCGACTTCCCATCGGACGTCGACCTCATTGCACCCATGGGCGACTGGTGCCTCAGCGTGCACATCGCCAAGGCCCCCGGCGGCACGCTGCGCAGCCAGGCCGAGATCATGGGGCGCGGCTGCCTGGGCAGCCTGACGGGAGCGCAGACGCTGACGATCGGCGCCGAGCCTGCCACCCTGCTGGCGCGTCTGCCGGAGGCTCCGCAAACCGCCGTGCAGGCGCAGGTCAGCCTCCGCCTCGAGGACCCGCGCTCCGAGGGCTTCCTCGCCCTGTTCCGTCAGCAACTGGACGAGATGCCGGCCGAACAGCGCCAGCGCATGCTCGACGGGCTTGCCGAGCAGGAGCAGAACCGCGCCGCACTGGCCGAGCAGGACCGCGCCTGGCGCCTGGCGCGCGGTGAGCAGCGCTGAAGCAGGAGGCCTCGCATGAATGACCATCCCTGGCTCCACCTGCTGGCGACGCAGACCCTGCTGTTCAGCGCCGCCGTGCTGATGATGGCCCTGGTCCGCCCCGCACTTCGCCGCGCCTTCGATGCCGGCGCCGTCTACCTGGCCTGGCTGCTCGTGCCGCTGGTGCTGCTGGCCCCCGTGCTGCCGCGACTCGTCGAGGGTCAGGTCTTGCCTGCTCCGGTGGCAATGCTGGAAGAGCTCGTGCCGACCTGGGTGGCGGCGCCGAACGACGCGGCGGCCCGCCCCGTCACGCCGTCGCCTGCAACGACCGCGGCGTCCGAGACGCGCCTGCCGGCCCTGCCCGCGCTGGCGCTCGGTGCCTGGGCGTTCGGCGTCCTGGCCGTGCTGGCGCTGCTGGCCTGGCGGCAGGCCCGCTTCGGCGCCCGCCTGCAGCGAAGCCCCGAGGGCTGGATCGCACCGGCCGGCGACAGCCCCGCCCTGCTCGGCATCTGGCATGCGCGCCTGGTGCTGCCGCAGGACTTCACCCAGCGCTTCAGCCCCCGGGAGCAGGCGCTGATCCTGGCCCACGAGGCCGTCCACGCCCGGCGCCGCGACAACGCCTGGAACCTGCTCGCCGTCGTCCTGCTGGTGCTGCAGTGGTTCAACCCGCTGGCCTGGTGGGCGCTGCAGCGCATGCGCCAGGACCAGGAGCTGGCCTGCGATGCGGCCGTCCTGAACCAGCAGGTGGCGAACGCCACCCCGGAGGAGCCCCTCTTGAAGACCTACCTCAATGCCTTGCTCAAGTCCCACCCGGGCCGCGATCTGCCGGTGCTCAGCACGGGCTGGGCGCACCGCCACCCCTTGCTGGAGCGCGTGAGCCTGCTGGCCCGCCATGCGCAACCCGCCTGGCGCCGCCATCTGGGCCGCGCCGGGGTGCTGGGCCTGTGCCTGGGGGCGACGGCCCTCTCCCAGGCGGCCGGCAGCCTGACGCCTGCGGCACCGGCCCAGCCGGTCAAGCCGGCAGCACCGGTCCGCAGCGCCGCCCCGGCCACCGCGCCAGCACCCGCAGCCCCCCTCGCCACCGCCGCGCCCACCGCCTCACCAGCAGCGCCTGCAACGCAGGCCGCCGTGCCCGCATCGGCATCACCGGCACCATCGGCCTCTGCGCCCGAGGCGCCAAAGGGCCAGGGCCTGATGATCGAACTGGCCAGCCAGCAAGGCAGCCAGTCCTGGGAGCACCGGCGCATGAGCGTCGTGCTGCCGCTCAACGGCATGCTGAACTCCTCGCGCCTCACCACGATGCAGTCCCCGCAGGGCGAGTGGTGTCTGGGCATCACCTTCTACGGCGGCCCTGCGGACACGGTGCGACCGATGGCCGAGATCCTCGACAAGTCCTGCCAGCAGACGCTGACCGGCCTCGTCGAGCTGCAGATCGGCCATGGGCCGCAGACGCTGGCGACGCGCCTGCCGGGCCCGCTGGGCGTCCCGCTCCAGGCGCAGGTCACCGTGACCCTCCGGGACCCCTATTCGGCCAGCTTCCAGCGCGAGATCGAGACGCCACGCCCCGCGCTCACCCCTGAGCAAAAGGCCGAGGCCGAGCGATTCGCCGCCGAGTTCCGCCGCCTGCGCGAGGAGACGCAGGCGCAGGACCGGGCCTGGCGCCAGGCCCGCGGGGAGGCGCCGTGATCGAGCTGCTGACGGCGCCCCTGGCGATCCGGGGCCTGCAATGGCTGGGGCAGCAGACGGTCTTCCTCTGCGCCGCGCTGCTGATGATGACGCTGCTGCGCCCGGTGCTCATGCGGGCCGCCGGTCCGCGGGGCGTGCACGCCGCCTGGCTCGCCGTGCCGCTCGGGCAGCTCGCCCTGCAGCTGCCCGGGCCGACGGTCCTGCCGCCCCTGCAGGTCCTGGCGCTGATCCCCCAGGCCGGCCCGCTGCCGGCCACGCCAGGCGCGATGGCAACGGCACCGCTGGCCTGGGAGCCCGGCACGGTCCTGCTGATGTGGCTCGCGGGGGTCGTCGTGCTGCTGGCGATGCAGGGGTACGCGCAGGGCCGGATGCTGACGCGCCTCGTGCGCGGGCCGGTGGTCTGGCGCAGCCCGGCCGGCTGCAGCCCCGCGCTGGTCGGGCTGTGGCGCCCGCGGCTCGTGCTGCCCGCCGACTTCCGGCGACGCTTCACCGGCCCCGAGCGCGCCCTGGTGCTGGCCCACGAGGCCACCCACGCCCGCCGTGGCGACAACGCCTGGACGCTGCTGGCGCGGCTGCTGGTGTGCCTGCACTGGTTCAACCCGCTCGCCTGGTGGGCCCTGCGCCGCTTTGCCGAGGATCAGGAGCTCGCCTGTGATGCCGTCGTCCTGCAGCACGCGCCGGCGCGCGACCTGGCGCACTACGCCCATGCCCTGCTCAAGACCGGGTGCACCCCTTCTTCCACCGCCGTGTGGCCGCCCCTCGCGGCCTCCTGGCAGTCCCCCCATCCACTTCAAAGGAGAGTCCAGATGCTCAAGAACCACCGCACCCACGCCCCTCACGCCGGGCGCATCCGCCTCGGCGCCGCCCTGGCCGCGCTGCTGATGTCCGCGCTTGGCTACACCCTGCAAGTCCAGGCGCAGCCCACGGGGGCCAGCGTCGACCTGCGCCTCAGCGTGCGGGACGGCGAGACGCTGCTCGGCGAGCCGCGCGTCATCACGCGGGACGGCCAGCCGGCCGCGATAGCCTTCAGCCCGGACACCGGGAGCAGCTGGCGCATCGAGGTCACGCCGAAGGCGCTTCCCGATGCCCGCTATCGCCTCGACATGGCGCTCTACCAAGGGCAGGCGGCGGAGCCGCTCGCTCGTCCGCAGCTCATCGTGCAGGCGGGCCAGTCGAGCCGTGTGGAGATCGGCAAGGAAGGGCATGCGCTGCGCATCGACCTGCAGGCGCAGGCAGGCCCTGCCAATCTGCCGGCACCGGACGCGAAGGAAGCGCGCCCCCAGTGAGCGGCCCGTGAGTGGCGCGAGCGCCCCCACGCCCCCGCGGCCCGTGAGCCGCGCCGCGGGGGGCGAATTCTTGATCCAGGCCAAGAATTCGCCGCCCGCCTTGAGATGCCTCAAGCCGGGCGGGCAAACTCCCCCCTAGAGTAGGGGCTCATCCAATGCAGGGAGAGAGCCCGTGGCCATCGAGTTGTTCCGCAAGGACGATCACGTCTGTCTGATGTTCGCCAAGCTGAGCGACGAAGACGGCGAGGCCGTCCAGTCCAACCAGTTCCTGATCGTCAACAAGGGCACCGGTTGCATCATCGATCCGGGCGGCAACCTGGCGTACAACGAGCTCTACCTGGGCATGTCCCAGCACTTCCCGCCGCACAAGCTGGCCGCCATCCTGGCCTCGCATGCGGACCCGGACATCATTGCCTCGCTCGACCGCTGGATGACGGCGACGAGCGCCACCGTCTACATCTCCAAGATCTGGGAACGCTTCGCGCCCCACTTCTGCAAGCCCGGCAAGACCGTGGGCCGCATCGTGGGCATCCCCGACCCCGGCCAGCGCCTGCGCCTCGGTGATGGCAGCGCCGCCTTCGAGCTGATCGCCCTGCCCGCGCACTTCCTGCATGCCGAGGGCAATTTCCAGTTCTACGATCCGGTCGCCCGCATCCTCTTCTCCGGGGACCTGGGCGCGTCCATCGGCGCGGACCTGAACCCCGAGGAGACCATCACCGACCTCGGCCCCCACCTGCGCCGCATGGAAGCCTTCCACCGCCGCTACATGGTCAGCAACAAGATCCTGCGCCTGTGGGCGGCCATGGTGCGCCAGCTGGACATCAAGATGATCGTGCCGCAGCACGGCTCGCCCATGGCCGGCCCGGCCGTCAAGCAGTTCATCGACTGGGCCGAGAACCTGCAGTGCGGGGTCGACCTCATGGGCTCGGCGCAGTACCAGATCCCCGCCTGAGCGGCCCGAGCCGCCCCAGCAAAAAGGCCCCGGCCAGCGAACGCTGACGGGGCCTTTGATCTGGATCTGCCGGGAAGCGCGATCAGACGGCGGCGGTGACGACGATCTCGACCTTCCACTCCGGCTTGGCCAGCTTGGCCTCGACGGTGGCCCGGGGCGGCGTGTGACCGGCCGGCACCCAGGCGTCCCACGCGGCGTTCATGCCGGCGAACTCGGCGACGTCGGCGATGTAGATCTGCGCGCGCAGGATCTTGGTCTTGTCGCTGCCGGCACGCGCCAGCAGGGCGTCGATCTGGGCCAGCACATCGGCCGTCTGGCCCGTGATGTCCAGGCTGGCATCGGAGGCCACCTGGCCGGCCAGGTAGACCACGCCGCCATGCACGGCCATCTCGGACATGCGGGCGCCCACATCAAAACGTTCGATCGAGCTCATTTCTCAAGACTCCTGGGAAAGATCGGGAAGGACATCACACCTGCCGCTCCGGTGGCGCACGGCGGCAACGAGGCAGCGGGACTTGCCGGATTGTCGCCCGCCCGCGCGCCCGGCTGCGTCCGCAAGCGGACAAGCGTGGGTTCATGCGGCCGGCAATGCCGGCCTGCGCCGGGAGGCCCGCCAGACGCGCCTCGCCAACCACATCCGCGCCCGTCCGCGCGTGGCGTGCCGCACCGGCGCCGGCCGGGACTGGCGCAACCGTGACCGGACACGCAGCGGCGCTGAAACGACAACGCCCGCCGGATGATGGGCGGGCGTTGGCAGGGGGTTCGGGCGGGCCGCGATCCTCAGCGCTTCTTCTTGCCGTGGTGGTGCGAGTGCCCGCGGGCCTGGTAGCCCTCGCCGTGCGGGTGCTTCTTGCTGCTGCCGGCGGGCGGCGTGCCGGCCGCCTTCTGGCCGATCTTGCTCTCGGTGCCATTCAGCAGCTTCTTGATGTTGGCCTCGTGGCGCCACACCAGCAGCAGGCCCATCAGACCGACGAACAGCACGGTGGGCGAGGCGCCCCAGATCAGCATCTGATAGAAGGGCGCGAACACGCCGGCCACGATGGCGGCCAGTGAGGAATAGCGGCTGAAGTAGGCAATGATCAGCCAGGTGAGCAGCGTGGCACCGCCCAGCAGCGGGTTGACCGCCAGCAGCACGCCGGCTGCGGTGGCAACGCCCTTGCCGCCCTCGAACTTGAAGAACACGGGCCACAGATGGCCCAGGAAGGCCGCCAGGCCGACGAAGGCTGCGCTGTCTTCACCCAGGCCGAAGCGCTGGCCGTAGAGCACCACGAGCAGCACCGGCACATAGCCCTTGAGCGCGTCGAAGAGCAGCGTCAGCAGCGCCGCCTTCTTGTTGCCCGAGCGCAGGACGTTGGTGGCGCCCGGGTTGCCCGAGCCGTAACTGCGCGGGTCCGACAGGCCCATGACGCGGCTGACGATCACGGCGAACGAGAGCGAGCCCAGGAGGTAGCCGGCAACTGCCGCCAGCAATGGATAGAGGAGGTCTTGCATGGGCCGCTATTCTGCACTGGCGCACTGCACCGGGCGGGCTGACAGCAGCTCGGTGTGTTGGCGCCGATCTAAATTTGACCCACCCTGCCGATTGAACATTGACCCAGGGCTTGGGGCCGGCATCGGCTGATGCCGGCTGTGGACAACTGTAGCGCGGCGCTTGTTCAGCCCGCCTCGTTGC
>JAYRMR010000069.1:0-16827 GCA_041912595.1 Burkholderiaceae bacterium | reverse complement strand
CGTCTTCGGCCAGCAGTTCGAACTTGGCCTTCTTGCCACCGATCATCACGCCCTTGGCGTTCAGTTCGTCGATGGCCATGCGCGCGCCCAACTCATTGTCCTTGCCCAGGTGGGCAATGCCGCCGCTCGTGGGACCCACGTGACCGATCTTCACGACCAGGTCCTGAGCCATCGCGGTACCGCCCAGCATCAGGGCGACAGCACCCACAACCACATTCAACTTGACTTGCATGAATAACCTCCGAGTTGGAAGAAGGAGAGCTTTATGTTGTCGATTGCTCAACGGCGCAGACCATACTCCAAATCCGAGGCCGCCTCCATGGGGAAAGCGTGGAAAACCGCGAGGACCCGATGCGCGTTGTGCGCCCCGCAACAGACCGTTTTCCGAGGGCCGCGCCGTCCGGGTGCGGACAGCCCCGTGACGGGGCCCGAGATCAAGGTGGCGATGAGAGGAAAGCGCGCCGTCGCGTCAGGCGTGCGGGCGACCGTCCGGCGTGCCCAGGGCTTCGGCGCCGAGCGCCTCCATGACATGCAGATGCAGGCTGGGCTTGAGCGACTCGATGAGCGATTCCGACAGCTGCGGTGACAGCCGGATCAGGGTCTCGACCAGCGCGCTGGGCAGCTCGTCGCGCAGCAGCCGGTCGAGCGCCTCCTGGATGATGGCCTGGAGCCGCTCCTCGCTGACACCGGGCAGGTGGGCGCCGGTCTGGCGAACGGCCAGCGTGCCGGGGTCCAGCGGCGGTGGGAGCGCGTCCGGCGCCGCGGTGGATCCGTGCACGGGCGGCACGGTGGCCTCCGGCGTCGGCTCGGGGACCACGACAGGCGCGCGGGCCACAGCGGCAAATGCCGGTGCGGGTTCGGTGGGCACGTTCACAGGAACTTCCACAGGAACTTCCGCTGCAGTCTCCTCGACCATGGCCGCGGGCTCAGGCACCAACTCAGGCACCAACTCAGGCACCAACTCAGGCACCAACGCAGGCATCGGCTCAGGCACCGGCTCGCCGACGGCCTGCGGTGCGACGCGCAGGAAGGCCGGGATGTCCTGGATGTCCGAGAAGGCGTTTGGCGGCTGGACGGACTCGACGAACTCCTCGTGCAGCACCTCCACCGCGGGCGGCTCGAGGTCGAGCGCGGTCAGCGGGGCCAGGTCCAGGACGAGATCCGGCAGGTCCGGCGATGGCGCCAGCGGCGGCAGGGGCGCCGCAGGATCGTCGGCGCCGGCGAAGACGGCCAGATCCGGCGGCACGGGGGCACCGTCGGCGCTCAGCGGGCGCAGGCTGGCGCTCGCCAGGACCGGCGAGGCCGGCAGCGTCGGGTAGACGTCCAGCACCTGCGTCGACACATCGGGCGCCTGCACGGGCGCGACGTCGATGGAGAGGTCGATGAAGGGCGCATCGTCCGGCGCCGCCAGCGGATCGCGCGGACGCACCACCTGCCACGGCGTCATCACGTCGCCGTGCGCCGCGGTGTCGTCCGCGGCGGCGGGTTCATCACCCCAGTCCAGGCTGATGGGGACGAGCTCGTCGTGCATGGGGCGGCGGTCCTGCCCGCCCGACGGGTTCAGCCCGCCAGCCGGACGACCCAGGCGCTGCTCATCCAGCACCTCCGTCAAGGTGGGCACCACGCGGGTGCCGTTCGAACTCATGCATTGACCTCGTGATGCTTGATGTCGAGGCCCATCTCGCGATAGGCCTTGTAGCGGCGACGCCCGGCCTGCACCTGTTCCGGTTCGCTGGAGAGCACCTCCAGCACCCGGTCCAGCGAGGCGACGTCGGCCATGAAGTCGGCCCCCAGATTGAGGACGGTGCGGCAGTGCGGCGCGGCGTCCTGCCGCTCCGCCAGCACGAGCGGCGTGGCACGCAGCAGCGCGGCATCGACGCCCTCGCGCGCCAGCACGTGCGGGATGAAGTCGGTCGGGTCCTGCGTCCACAACGCGGCGTCGAGCCGCGCCAGCAGCGACGCCGGCCCCAGCACCAGGACCTGCGCCCCGCTGCCGTAGGCCTTGCGCAGCAGCCGCGTCGCAAAGTGCAGGCGGTCCGAGACGCCGGTGTAGAAGCTGACCTCAGCCGCCATGCGGCCTCCGGCACGAACACCTCAGCACGTGTGCACTCCCGAACGGCCGGCCCGCGATCACTTGGCGTGGGACAGCACGAAGTGCGTCAGCAGACCCACCGGACGGCCGGTGCCGCCCTTGGCCGCGCCGCTCTTCCAGGCGGTGCCCGCGATGTCCAGGTGGCCCCAGCGGTACTTGCTGGTGAAGCGCTTCAGGAACAGGGCCGCCGTGATGGAGCCACCGGCGCGCGAGCCGACGTTCGCCACGTCGGCGAAGTTGCTCTTGAGGCCTTCCTCGTACTCCTCGTCGAGGGGCATGCGCCAGCACGGATCCAGGGCCTGCTCGCCGGCGGCGGTCAGGGCCGCGGCCAGGGCATCGTCGCTCGCGTACATGCCGCTGCGCACACCGCCCAGGGCGATCACGCAGGCGCCGGTCAGCGTGGCGACGTCCACCACCACCGCAGGCTTGAAGCGCTCGGCGTAGGTCAGGGCATCGCACAGGATCAGGCGACCTTCGGCGTCGGTGTTCAGCACCTCGATGGTCTGGCCGGCCATGGACGTGATGACGTCACCCGGCTTCAGCGCCTTGCCGCTGGGCATGTTCTCGCAGGAGGGGATCAGCACGACGAGGTTCAGCTTGGGCTTCAGTTCGGCCACGGCACGCAGGGTGCCCAGCACGCCGGCAGCGCCGCCCATGTCGAACTTCATCTCGTCCATCTCGGCACCGGGCTTCAGCGAGATGCCGCCCGAGTCGAAGGTCAGGCCCTTGCCCACCAGCACCACCGGCGCCTGCGTCTTGGGAGCGCCTTCGTACTTGGCGACGATGAACTTCAGCGGCTCGTCCGAGCCCTGGGCGACGGCCAGGAAGGAGCCCATGCCCAGCTTCTCGACGGCCTTCTTGTCCAGGATCTCGACCTTGATGCCATGGCTCTTGACCAGTGCCTTGGCCTGCTCGGCCAGGAAGGTCGGCGTGGCGTAGTTGCCCGGGCGATTGCCGCATTCCTTGGCCAGCTCGACGCCGGCGGCGATGGCCTGGCCGCGGTCCAGACCCAGCTTGACGGCCTTGGCGGCGGCCTTGTCGGCCAGCAGCGTGAGCTTGCTCAGCGCCGAGGCGGCCGGGGCGCTGGGCTTGGTGTGGCGGTAGGTGTAGACGGCGTCGGCAGCGGCCAGGGCGGTCTGCTCGGCCAGGGCTTCATCCAGGCCGTCGAAGCCCACGTACATCACGGCGGCGTGGGCGGCATTGCGGGCCTTGACCAGGCCCAGCGCGGCGGCCACGGCAGCCTTGGCGCTCTTGAGGCTGGCCTGACCGGCGGCGGCCAGCACCAGGCGGGCGCTCTTCACGCCGGGGGCGCGCTGCACCAGCAGGGTCTTGCCGGCCTTGAGCTCGAAGTCGCCGAGCTTGATGGCGTCCTTGGCCGCGTCGGCCACGGCCTTGTCCAGCTTCGCCGGGAGGGCTTCGCCGGCGATCACAACGATCAGGGCGTCGGCATTGATGCCGGCCAGGGCGTCCAGGGACGCAGACTGAGTACGGAAGTCCATAATGCGGTGCAATTAGTAAAGTGCTCGGATGTTATTCGATTCCACCCTGAGGAAGGATCTGGCGCGCAGCTTCGGCGTGACCGTGATCGTCATCCTGACCGTCGTGCTCACGTATCTGCTGATCCGCACCCTGGGCCAGGCGGCCGGGGGCAGCGTGGCGCCGCAGGACGTGCTGCTGCTGCTCGGCTACACCAGCCTGGGCTATCTCTCCATCATCTTCGCGCTGGCGCTGTTCATCGCCATCGTGGCCTGCCTGGGCCGCATGTACCGCGAATCGGAGATGACGATCTGGTTCGCCAGCGGCGTCGGGCTGTCGCGCTTCGTGAAGCCCGTGCTGCGCATGACGGCGCCCGTGCTGGTCGCCGTGGCCGTGCTGCAGCTGGTGGTCTGGCCCTGGGGCAACCAGAACAGCGAGCAGCTGCGCGAGCGCTACGAGAAGCGCTCGGACCTCTCCCGCGTCGCGCCCGGCCAGTTCCAGACCTCGCGTGACGGCAGCCGCGTGTTCTTCATCGACCGCGACAGCAAGGACGGCAGCGTGGGCCGCAACGTCTTCATCCTCACCGAGCAGAAGGCGCAGGAGTCCGTGACCACCGCGCACCGCGGGCAGATCGAGTTCCAGGGCAACGACCGCTTCCTCACGCTGTCGCAGGGCCAGCGCAACGAGATCGACAAGGACAGCGGCGACAAGACGCTCTCCCGCTTCGAGCACTACCGCGTGCTGATGGACACGCAGGTCGAGCGCAGCGACGCCGAGCTGCCGCCCAAGGCCACCTCCAGTCTCGACCTGCTGCGCAAGCCCACGCCGCGCAACCTCGGCGAGCTCACCTGGCGCGTGGGCCTGGCGCTCGGCGCGATGAACCTGGTGCTGCTGGGCATTGGCCTCTCCGCCAGCAATCCCCGCCGCGCGAGCAACTGGAACCTGCTGGTGGCCCTGCTGAGCTTCATCATCTACTACAACCTCATCAACCTGACCCAGACCTGGGTGGCCAACGAACGCACCACGCTGCCACGCGCCCTGCTGGCGCTGCATGGTTCGGCCTTCGTGCTGGCGATGCTGCTGCTCTGGTGGCGCGACAACAGCAACCGCTTCTGCCTGGCCCGCGGGCCGCGTCGATCCCCGAGTGACGCCGGCAAGCCGGGGGCGTGCGCATGAAGACCGTCCGCCGCCTGCTCTACCGGGACATCGTCACCGCGGTGATCTTCGTCGCCGTGGCCTTCCTCTCGCTCTTCTTCTTCATCGGCTTCATCGAGGAACTGGACCGTGCCAACCGGCGCGGCGGCGGTGCCATGCTGGCCAGCCTGCTCGCGCTGCTGGAGATGCCGTCCCATTTCTACGAGATCTTCCCGATCGCCGTGCTGATCGGCAGCATCTTCTCGCTGGCCCGCATGGCGCAGTCCAGCGAGTTCACGATCCTGCGCACCGGCGGCCTCGGCCCGGGGCGCGCCCTCGGGCTGCTGGCCGTGCTTGCCGCCGTCTTTGGCGCCCTGACCTTCGTGGTGGGCGACTACGTGGCGCCGTGGGCCGAGAAGCAGGCCGAGGTGCTGCGCCGCGACCCGCGCGAGGTCGCCGCCAGCGGCGCCCCCGGGGTCTGGCTCAAGGACCGCCAGACCGCGGCGGACGGCGAGCGCAGCTTCTCCATCAACGTCAAGTCGGCCTCGGTGAGCGGCGAGCTGGGCGGCGTGCGCCTGTTCGAGTTCGACGCCCAGGGGCGGCTGCTGAGCCGCACCGAGGCCCGCCGCGCGCAGGTCGACAAGGACGGCCTGTGGCGCCTCTATGACGTGGAGCGCAGCCAGTGGACGACCGCGGAGGCCGGCCAGCGCGCCCGCGTCTGGGAAAGCCACCTCGACGAATGGGAATGGCATGGCGGCCTGAGCTCCAATGTGGTCAGCGCCGCGGTGCTGCCGCCCTGGTCGATGTCGACCCTGGAGCTGTACCGCTACACCCAGCATCTCTCGGCCCAGGAGCAGTCGGCGCAGCAGTACGACATCCAGTTCTGGCGCAAGGCGCTGTACCCGCTCGCCTGCTTCGTGATGGTGGCGCTCGCCCTGCCCTTCGCCTACCTGCACGGCCGCGCCGGCGGCATCAGCCTGAAGGTCTTCGGCGGCATCATGGGCGGGATCAGCTTCGTGCTGCTCAACAACCTGGCCGGCCACCTGGGCCTGCTCAAGCAATGGTCGCCCTGGGCCGTGGCCTCCGCGCCCAGCCTGCTCTATCTCTGCATCTCGCTGGCTGCCTTCGGCTGGCTGGTGCGCTACCGCTGATTCGGATCTCCCATGGACGGACTGCTTCTCTTTGCCCACGGCGCCCGCGACCCCCGCTGGGCCGGCCCCTTCGAGGCCGTGGCCCGCCGCATCGCGCTGCAGCGCCCGGGGCAGCCCGTGGCGCTGGCCTTCCTCGAGTTCATGCAGCCGGACTTCGCCACCGCCGCGGCCGGCCTGATCGCCCAGGGCTGCACGCGCATCCACGTCGTGCCCATGTTCCTCGGCAGCGGCGGCCATGTGCAGCGCGACCTGCCGGTGCTCGTGGAGCAGCAGCGCGCACAGCACGAAGGCCGCGTCGAATGGACGCTGCAGGCCCCGCTCGGCGAGCAGCCCCGCATCATCGAGGCCATGGCCGAGGCCTGCCTGGCCCCGCTGGCCCCGCCATCCGGCAAGACCTGACCCCGGAGCCCCCGCATGAACCTGCACCAGTTCAAGTTCGTCCAGGAGGCGGTGCGCCGCAATCTCAACCTCACCGAGACCGCCAAGGCGCTCTACACGTCCCAACCGGGCGTCTCGAAGGCGATCCTGGAGCTCGAGGAGGAGCTGGGCGTGGACATCTTCTCGCGCCATGGCAAGCGCCTGCGCCGCGTGACGGAGCCCGGGCTGCAGGTGCTCAAGTCCATCGAGATCATCATGCGCGAGGTGAACAACCTCAAGCGCATCGGCGAGGAGTACTCCAAGCAGGACGCCGGCAAGTTCAGCATCGCGACCACGCACACGCAGGCACGCTACGTGCTGCCCGCGCCCGTGGCGCAACTGCGCCGGCAGTTCCCGCAGGTCCAGGTGAGCCTGCACCAGGGCAATCCGGAGCAGGTGGCGCGCATGCTGCTGGACGAGACCGCCGATCTCGGCCTCGCGACGGAATCGCTGGCGGAATTCGAGGACCTCGTCACCCTGCCCTGCTACGAATGGCAGCACGTGCTGGTGGTCCCGGCCCAGCACCCGCTGGCCACCGTCGAGCGCCCGAGCCTCGAGCAGCTCGCGCAGGAGCCGCTGATCTCCTACCACCCCAGCTTCACCGGCCGCACCCGCATCGACAAGGCCTTCGCCGCACGCCGGCTGCAGCCGGACATCGTGCTGGAAGCCATCGACTCCGACGTCATCAAGACCTATGTGCGGCTGGGCATGGGCGTGGGCATCGTGGCGGAGATGGCCGTGCGGGACGACCCGCCGGGCGGGGATCTCGTCGCCAGGCCCCTCGGCCATGTCTTCGGCTTCAACACCGCGCGCATCGCCTTCAAGCGCGGCGCCTTCCTGCGCAACTACGTCTATGCCTTCGCGGAGCTGCTCTCCGACCGCCTGAACCGCAACCTGCTGCAGCGGGCCCTCAGCGGCGAGGCCAGCGACTACGACCTCTGACCGCGCCGTCCACGACGCGGCTTTCCCTCCCTTGCCATGACCCGAACGCCCGAGATCCGCTCCCGCCTGCCGCACGTCGGCACCACCATCTTCAGCACCATGTCGGCGCTCGCGCAGCAGCACGGCGCGGTCAACCTCGGACAGGGCTTCCCCGACTTCGACTGCGATCCCGCGCTCGTCGAGGCCGTGCACCAGGCCATGAAGGCGGGCCACAACCAGTACCCGCTGATGACGGGCGTGCCGGCGCTGCGCCAGGGCATTGCCGCGAAGATGGAGGCG
The DNA here is from genome assembly GCA_041912595.1 of Burkholderiaceae bacterium. Lineage (GTDB taxonomy): Bacteria > Pseudomonadota > Gammaproteobacteria > Burkholderiales > Burkholderiaceae_C > Roseateles_B. Next base: position 9,336 of record JAYRMR010000069.1, on the reverse strand, counting down.
CTGTATGGCCACCGCTACGACGCCGATCGCGAGATCACGGTGACGGCCGGTGCCACGCAGGCCCTGCTCAGCACGCTGCTGGCCATCGTGCATCCGGGCGATGAGGTCATCGTGCTGGAGCCCTGCTACGACGCCTATGGCCCCGAGATCGAGCTGGCGGGCGGCACCGTCGTGCGCGTGAAGCTCCTGCCCGGCAGCTACCGCCCCGACCTTCCCGCCATCGCCGCCGCGATCACGCCCCGCACGCGGGCGCTGTTGATCAACACGCCGCACAACCCCAGCGGCCGCATCTGGCCGGCGGAGGACCTGCAGGCGCTGTCGGACCTGCTGGCGCCCACCTCCGTGCTGGTGATCAGCGACGAGGTCTACGAGCACATGGTCTTTGACGGCCAGCCGCACGAAAGCGCAGCCCGCCATCCCGGCCTCGCGGCGCGCAGCTTCGTGATCAGCAGCTTTGGCAAGACCTACCACGTCACCGGCTGGAAGGTCGGCTACGTTGCCGCACCGGCGGCGCTGATGGCGGAGTTCCGCAAGGTGCACCAGTTCAACGTCTTCACGGTGAACACGCCCGTGCAGCACGGGCTGGCGGCCTATCTGCAGGACCCGCGCCCCTACCTGGACCTGCCCGCCTTCTACCAGCGCAAGCGCGACCTGTTCCGCGAGGGGCTCGCCGGCTCGCGGCTGCAGCTGCTGCCCTGCGAGGGCACCTATTTCCAGTGCGTGGACTACAGCGACCTGGGCGAGATCTCGGCCCTGGCGCCGGACGAGTTCTGCCGCTGGCTGACCCGCGAGATCGGCGTGGCGGCGATCCCGCTGTCGGCCTTCTACGCGGAGCCGGGCGATGACCGCCTCATCCGCTTCTGCTTCGCCAAGCGGGACGAGACGCTGCACGCGGCCCTCGGCAAGCTGCGCGGCCTCTGAGCACTGCCAGTCGGCAGCATCCCTGACCGGGCCGGGCACCGACCCGGCCGCGCTGATCAGCGCTTGGCGCCTGAGGAGAGATCCAGGTCCAGATCGACCGGCCCCGGCATCGGCGAGGGGCTGCCGCCGGGCCGCTGCCACGGCATGGTCGCCATCATGGAGGTCGGGCTGCCCGGCTGGCCGCCGTCCAGCGGCAGGAAGAGGTCGATGTCGGCGCCCCGCACCTCGTGCTCGGAGATGTCGCGGGCGACGGCGTACAGCATCAGGATGTCCCGGTAGGCCGCGAGGTCGAAGGCCCGGCCGTCCGGGTCGCCATGGGCCAGCAGCGTCTGGATCAGCTGCATGGTCATGGCGGCATCGCGCCAGCTCTGGATGATCAGTTCCGAGGCCTGCGCATAGGCCAGCAGGCCCTCGCCCGCCGCGATGTCGTCGCTCCACACGGGCGCCTGCGCATGGAAGCGCTCGCCGAACTCGCGCGCCACACGCTCGAAGCCGGCCTGGTCCCCATGGCGCTGCAGGATCTCCAGCAGCTTCAGATGCGGCAAGGCGGTGTGCCGGCCGGTCTCATGCAGGCGCTGCGAGAGCAGGTCGACAGCCGCCTCGTGCTGGCCCAGCACCATGAAGAAGTCCACCTGCTGTTCCAGGTCGATGAGCTCCTCCACGCTCACGCCCTGGGCGTCCGCGCGCTCCGGCAGGGTCTGGAGCGGCTGCAGGCCGGTGTCGGACTGCGGCATGTCGAGGAGCTGCAGGCTCACGGCGTCGTCGGACACCGGCACCGTGTCGGGCGCATCGTCGGCCGGGGGCAGATTGCTGTTCAGGAAATCCTGGCCGGCATCGTCGTCGGTGGGGATGTCCACCGGCGTGGCCTGCGTCGCCATCGCGGTCGGCCGTTCGTCGGGCTCGTCCGGAGAGGGCCAGGTCTCGGGCGGCACCACCAGCGGCGCCAGGCTGCTGGGCGTCGTGCGGCCGGGGCGGCGCTCCTCGGCGTCGGAGAGCTGGGCCCACCACGCCTCCTGCGAAGCCCGGCGCAGCCGCTGCAGCTGGAAGAACAGCCAGCCGCAGGCGGCGGCCAGCAGCAGGCTGATCCCGGCCAGCATCAGCAGCCAGTTGCGGTCGGCGGCCTGCGGCTGGCGGAGCTGGGACGACAGCTGCCGCAGCGCCTCCTTGACCTCGCGACTCTCGGCGCGCACGCGGGCGAGCTCAGCCTCGAGCTGCGTCACACGTTCCTGGGCGGCCGCGTTGGCCGCCGGCGTCGGGGACGAGGCGGGCTCGGGCGCCGCAACGGGCGCAGCGCTCAGCACCTCCGGCGCCTCCAGCTGCAGCCGCGCGGCGGGACGCGGGGTCGGCACGGCCGCGGCAGGCGTTTGGCGCTCCGCCTTCGCGAGCGTGGCCGGCTCGGCGCCGGTCGTGCCCTGGGGCTTGGTCACCCGGGGCGGGCGGACGGGCTTGCCCGGCTTGGGCACGGACGCCGCCACCGCGCTCGCGGGCAGACTCGGCAGGGCCACCGGCAGCTCCGACGAGGCGCTGGCCGGCGAGTTGGCCGTCGCGGAGCGCCCCGCCGCGAGCAGCTCGCTCGCCCGCGATCCCGGGGTGGCCAGCGCTGCCCGCAAGGCCGGTGAATACAGCTGCTCGCCTTCCGGCACCGCGGGCAGCGTGTCCGCACGGCCCGGCGAGGCGGGCGGATCGATCAGGGCGGTGAACTGCCGCGTGAAGCGCGTGGGGCAGCCGAGGCTGAGGTTGACGGTCACCAGCGGTTCGTCGATCGGCGCGAGGCTTTGCACTCGCACCGCATTGACCTCTCCTTCGGTCCGCCCCTGGAGGTGCACCTGGACCTGGTCGGCCGGCAGGCGGTTCTCGCCGGCCACCACCACGACCTTCACGCAGTCCGGGCTGAAGCTCTCCCCCGGTTGCAACTGCAAGGGGAACACCAGCCGCAGAGGCTGGAACAGGGCGGAGTGAGTCTGGGGTGCGCCGACCGTCAGGGCCCGGGCGGGCGCCGTGGCAAGACACGCCACCGCGAGGGCGGCCGACAGGCGGAGGGCCAGCGCCGAAGGCCGTGGCAGCACGGTCGGGCGGGCAGCAAGCGCGGGCGTCGGTGTTCGGGCCATGCGAGATGTAAGTACTTTGCAACAGACTCTAGCACCAGCCACCCGCCGGCCAAACACTGAATTGCCGCGCTAGCATCGTGTTTCTGCGACGCCGCACGCGCATCGGGCGCTTCGTGGACAATGGACCGCCCAGCGCCCGGTCCACGCCGTCGTCACGTCGTACCGGCCCCTGTCGCAGCCGTGACAAAGCATGAGTAGCACTGTTCTTACAATTTCCGAACGCAGCAATATCGAGTCGGGTTCGTGGTTTTCCAAGCTGTCCCTGCCCCTTCGCAACGACATCCTCGCAAGGGCGGTGGTGAAGCGGGTCCCGGACGGCACCATGCTGTCGTGCCGGGGCGAGCCCGCCGAGGAATGGGTGGGCGTGGCCAAGGGCGCCGTGCGCATCAGCTCGGTATCGCTTGCCGGCAAGCAGGTCTCGCTCACCTACGTGGAGCCCGGCACCTGGTTCGGCGACATCTCCCTCTTCGACGGCCTGCCCCGCACGCACGACGCCGCGGCGCATGGCGAGACCACCCTGCTGGTCGTGCGCAAGCCCGACTTCAAGGAACTGCTGCAGCGCCACACCGAGCTTTACGAGGCCCTGCTGCGCCTGAACTGCCGGCGTCTGCGCCTGATGTTCGACGTGGTCGAGGACCTCAACACCCGCCCGCTGGCCGCGCGCCTGGCCAAGCAGATCCTGCTGCTGGCGCGCTCGTACGGCATCTCGCAGGGCGAGGAGATCCGCATCGGCCTGCAACTGGCCCAGGAAGACCTGGCGCAGTTGCTCGGGGCCTCGCGCCAGCGCGTCAACCAGGAGCTCAAGGGCTTCGAGCGGGACGGCGCCGTGCGTGTGGAGCCCACCCGGCTCGTGGTGCTCAACAAGGACAAGCTGCTCGCCATCGCGGGGCGCTGACCGGGGACGGAGGGTCAGGTCTTGCCCGAGCCGCCGGTCGACGGCTCCCGCATCACCTCATTCATCCCCTTCAGGAATCCCATGGACGCATTCATCGGCACCCGCCCTCCCTCGCAGGCCATTGACGCCGAGCGACTGTCCGCCTGGGCGCAGGCCCATGTGCCCGGCTTCGCCGGCCCGCTGCAGATCGAGCAATTCAAGGGGGGGCAGTCCAATCCCACCTACAAGCTGATCACGCCCTCGGCGACCTATGTGATGCGCTCCAAGCCGGCGCCCGTGGCCAAGCTGCTGCCCTCGGCGCACGCCATCGAGCGTGAGTTCCGCGTCATGCAGGCGCTGGGGCAGACGGACGTGCCCGTGCCGCGCATGCTGGCGCTGTGCGAGGACGAATCCGTCATCGGGCGCGCCTTCTACCTGATGGAGTTCATCGAGGGGCGCGTGCTGTGGGACCAGAGCCTGCCGGGCATGAGCCCTGCCGAGCGCGGCGCGATCTACGACGAGATGAACCGCGTCATCGCCGCCCTGCACCGCGTGCGCCCCGAGGCCGTGGGCCTGGCGGACTACGGCAAGCCGGGCAGCTATTTCGAGCGCCAGATCGGCCGCTGGAGCAAGCAGTACCTCGCCACGATCACCCAGCCCATCGAGGCCATGGACGCCTTGATCGACTGGCTGCCGGCCCATGTGCCGGAGGCGGCCCGCTCGGACGCCGAGGTGTCGATCGTGCACGGCGACTTCCGCCTGGACAACCTCGTCTTCCACCCGACCGAGCCGCGTGTGCTGGCCATCCTGGACTGGGAGCTGTCGACGCTCGGGCATCCGCTGGCCGACTTCAGCTATCACTGCATGTCCTGGCACATCCGCAAGGCGGGTGCCGCCAACGGCCTGGCCGGGCTGGACCTGGCCGCGCTGGGCATTCCGGCCGAGGGCGACTACATCCGCCGCTACTGCGAGCGCACCGGGCGCACGGACGTCGCGGCCGTCGAGCGGGACTGGAACTTCTACATGGCCTACAACCTCTTCCGCATCGGCGCGATCCTGCAGGGCATCGCCAAGCGCGTGGAGGACGGCACGGCTTCGAGCGAGCGTGCCCGCGAAGCCGGCGCCGGTGCGCGCCCGATGGCCGAGCTGGCCTGGCAGTTCGCGCAGAAGGCGGGCTGAAGCCGCCTCGCGGCCCCATGACGGGGCCGCCGGGGCCCGTCGGAGGCGCGCAGCGCGCGCGGCGGGCTACTGGGAATCCGGCTCCTGCAGCGTGCCGTGCATCGTGGTGCTGGAGGGCACGCTGGGCCAGGGGCTGGAATCCCCCAGCGCCTGGCTCACCCGCTCGGCCGCTTCCACCGCGATCTCGCAGAGCTTGAAGAGCGCCTGTACATCGCCCACGCGCGGTTCCTCCATCGCGGTCCGCAGGTAGAGGTTGCCGCGCATGCTCATCAGCACGAAGGGCCGGCCGGGGGTCACGAGGTCCTGGGAGATGCGCACCAGCGCCTCGCTGAGCCGCCCCTCGATCCACACATGGAGCAGCTCGCGGGCCACGCCCAGCACGCCGAACTGGGCGCGGACGATGCGGGAGCTCATCTGCGTCAGCTTGGGGAACATCACCAGCCAGCGCATCTCCTCGGGGGTGTCGGTGTCGACGCGGGTGCGCAGGGTGTCGGTGTAGGCCTCGAAGACGGCGCCCTCGAGCTGGTCCATCAGCTGCTGTTCGATGACCATCATCTGCAGGTCGCTGTGCAGACGCGCCTCGTAGCGGATGCGCAGCTCATGACCGGGGATGTAGGCCCGCTGCGAGCGGCCCCATTCGATCCGCACGGCGCCACCGGCCCGGCCGGGCGGCATGTCGATGATGAAGCCGTGCCCCTCCGCCACGATGCGCAACTGGCCGCCCAGCGACTCGACCCAGTCGGCGATGGGCTTCCAGCGCGCGGCGCTTGCTCGAGTCACGAACCAATGTTGAAGCTGTTTGATTACCATGGGCAGGCAGTGTGCATCCAGGAGCACCGCGGTTGCGGCAGACAGGAGAGCGACGATGATCGACGTTTACACATGGGCGACGCCCAACGGCCACAAGGTCCACATCATGCTGGAGGAGTGTGCCCTGCCTTATCGCGTCGTTCCAGTGGATATCGGCAGCGGTGCACAGTTTGAACAACACTTCCTGCAGATCAGCCCCAACAACAAGATCCCGGCCATCGTCGATCCCGACGGGCCGGACGGCCAGCCCATGTCGCTGTTCGAATCCGGCGCCATCCTGCTGTACCTGGCCGGCAAGACTGGCCGGCTGCTGCCGGCGGACGTCCGCGGCAAGTACGAGGTGCTGCAGTGGCTGATGTTCCAGATGGGCTCGGTGGGCCCGATGCTGGGGCAGGCGCATCACTTCAGGCTCTATGCACCCGAGAAGCTGCCCTATGCCATCGAGCGCTACACGCGCGAGGCGCAGCGGCTCTACGGCGTCATCAACCGACGTCTGGCGGCCAGCACCTACCTCGGCGGCAAGGACTACAGCATCGCGGACATCGCCGTCTTTCCCTGGCTGCGCTCGTGGAAGAACCAGGGCATCGAGCTGTCGGACTATCCGCACCTCAAGGGCTGGTTCGACGAGATCGCGAAGCGGCCTGCCGTGCAGCGGGGGCTGGAGGTGCTGGCCCAGCAGCGCCAGCCGCTCACCTCGGACAAGGCCCGGGAGGTGCTGTTCGGCCAGACGGCCGGGGCGGCACGTCCGGCCAGGCGCTAGCGGCATGGCTGGCGGACGCGGCACCGGGCATGGACAGCAGGCCCGGCATCGACCGGGCGGCGCCCGAGGGGGTCAGGCCTTGATGTCCAGCAGCGCGCCTTCGGCCCGCACCTGGCTCTGCAGCACCTTGAGGTTCGCCACGTAGGCGTAGGTGGCCGAGCGCTGCTCGACGATTTCCTTCTCCACCTGGACAGACGTCGTCGCGTTGGTGGCCTCGCGCGTGAGGGTGTCGGACTGCTTCTGGTCCTGCCCCTCGACGGACTCGGGGCGCTTGGCCGCCGCCGCGAGGTTTTCGGAGCTGGCGCGCAGGCGCTCGTTCGCCGCGGACATGCCGGAAAGCGCGGTGCTCAAGCTGATGGCCATGGAAATCTCCGAAAGATGGACTGTGATTGGCCGCCTTATCGACCGATCACGCCGAGACTTTAGCCCTACAGCCTCAAAAAGACACAGAAATTTCGGCCGCCCCGCCCCGCCGGACCTGCAAATCCGGGAAAGCTGCCGAATTTCACCGCACGCCAGACGCAGGAAAGCCCGCCGGAGCGGGCTTTGCGGCAGGGCCAGCGCAGGCTCGACTCAGCCCGCCAGCTCCTCGTAGGTGCCCGCCGAAACATAGACGCGGACGCTGTCGCCGCCCGCCGCCTTGGCCTCGGTGCAGGCCAGCGCCCCGGCACCCAGCACGGCATCGACCGTCTCGAGCGTCGGCTGCAGCTGCACCACGCCGACGGACGCCTTCACCCGCGTGCGGTGCAGGCCCCAGCGGAGGCGGTAGGCCGCCACCGAGGAGCGGACCTTGTCCGCCACGATCTGGGCGTAGTGCTGGTCGCAGTCGGGCAGCAGGATGGCGAAATGATCGGTCTCCAGGCGGGCGACGAGGTCGGAGGCCCGCACCTTGGTCACCAGCATCTGGCCGAGGCCGTAGAGGAAATGGTCCGCCACCTCGGTGCCCATGCCATGGACGACCTCGCTGAACTTGTCGACGTCGACCCACAGCACCGACACCGGCTCGTGACGGCGGCTGCCCACGTGCTCGGAGAGACGGCGCTCGAACTCCCGGCGGTTGGCGAGCTCGGTGAGCACGTCGTGCTTGGCCGTCCAGGTGGGCTGCATGCGCAGCTGGCGGGCGGCGGTGACGTCCTCGATGATCCACAACGCCTCGCCGGCGGGCTGGTCCCAATGCACGGGCGTGGCCTGCAGACGGCCCCAGAAGCGCGAACCGTCGCGGCGCACGTGCTCGATCTCCTCGTCCAGCGGGCGGCCGGCGCTGAATGCCGCGCCCATGCGTTCCATCAGGCCCTGGTGGGACAGGTCCGAGACGAAGATGCCGCGCGTGGCCTGACCGCAGAGGTCGGTCTCGTCCCCGTGGCCGAAAAGGTGGTTGAACTGCTCGCTGACCACCTGGAACGTGCCGTGGTCGATGAAACACAGCGCGCTCGGCGCCCTCACCATCAGCGCCCGCATGCGGGCGGCCGTCGTTTCGGAGCCAGGGGCCTGGGCCTCGTTCGTGGCTTGCATCAGCTTCTCCTTGGGGCGACCAGCCCGATCGCGGTCGCGTAGCCCTCAGGTGTAACGCTTTTGTCTGGCGCTGAAAAGCCCGAGGAAGCCCAATTCATGAGGACAGTTGCGCTGGCGCAGCCGGGCGTCGTTCAGCAGCGCGTGCGGTGCGCGGGCCGCGACGAGACGCTCAACGGCAGGCCTCGGGATCGGGCCGGGGATGCCGCTCCCGATCGCCCGGGCTCGCGGGGCCGCCATGGTCCAGCAGCACCCGCCACTGGCCGTCGGCCTCCTTGCGCCATACCGTGTGGAAGCGGGCCACGAGCGCGCCATCGGGACCGAACACCGGCCCGCTCGTGTGGGCCAGGCGGTCCGGCTCGAGCAGCTCCGCCACGTCGGGATACCAGCTGAACGGCGCTTGCGCCTCGGTATAGAAGCGCTGCCAGTAGGCCTGCACCGCCGCCCGGCCCCGCAGCGGCGCGGGGCCGCTGTGAAAGACGGCCTGCTCCGCCACGAAGCGCCCGAAGGCCTCGAGGTCGCGCCGGGCCATCGTGTCCGCGAACGCGCATTCCCGCTGCCAGAGCACGGCGTCGGCTTGCGGAGGAGGCGCACCCCGGGCCGGCCACGCGGCGGCGGCCAGCACGAGACAGGCAGTCAGAGGCTTGGGGAGCGTCGTCATCGCAAGACCTTTCGAAGCGGTCGCAAGCCCACATCATGCCCGGCTCGGGCTCCCGCGCGCATCGCAGGAAAGTCATGGGAGCGCGGTGGCTCGCGAAGGCGCCAGACCGTGTCGACGGCTGGGTGGCGGTGCCTGGCGTCGCTGGCCTGCCCGGAGGGACTCGAACCCCCGACCTGCTGCTTAGAAGGCCCATTGAAAACAGCCTACAGGCCCCATAAACACTGGACCTCCATGCAATGAAGACAATATTTGGTGCACTGTTGGTACACTGACCCGCGTCGGCCCCACCGCCGACTTGAGCTCCCCAACAGCGAGGCGCCATGGCACTGATTGAGAACCGAGGGGAGTACCAATGGCGGGCCATGGTCCGCCGCCAGGGCTTCCCCACCTGTTGGCGCCGATCTAAATTTGACCCACCCTGCCGATTGAACATTGACCCAGGGCTTGGGGCCGGCATCGGCTGATGCCGGCTGTGGACAACTGTAGCGCGGCGCTTGTTCAGCCCGCCTCGTTG
>JAYRMR010000068.1:0-18471 GCA_041912595.1 Burkholderiaceae bacterium | reverse complement strand
GCACGCCGTCGCTCTGCTCGCCCGACGCCGCCGAGATCTCCTGCACCAGCTCGGAGGTCTTCTGGATCGACGGCACCATCGAGCTCAGCAGGTGCCCGGCCTTCTCGGCCAGGGACACGCTGGAGCCCGCCAGATTGCCGATCTCCTGCGCCGCCACCTGGCTGCGCTCGGCCAGCTTGCGCACCTCCGCGGCCACGACCGCGAAGCCCTTGCCGTGCTCGCCCGCCCGCGCTGCCTCGATCGCGGCGTTCAGCGCCAGCAGGTTCGTCTGGTAGGCGATGTCGTCAATGATCGAGATCTTGGTCGCGATCTGCTTCATCGCGTCCACCGTCATCGACACCGCCTGCCCGCCTTCCATCGCCTCGGTGGCCGCCTGCGTGGCCATGCGGTCCGTCACGTTGGCGTTGTCCGCGTTCTGCCGCACGCTCGCCGCGATCTCCTGCAGCGAGGCCGTCGTCTCCTCGACGCTGGCCGCCTGCTGCGAAGCCGACAGCGACAGCGACTGCGAGGTCTGCGAGACCTGCTCCGCCGCGGAGTTGAGCTGCTCGGCCGCCACCGTCACCTCACGGATGGTGCCGCTCACCGTGTCCACCAGCGAGTTGAACTTCTCGCCCAGCATGCGGAAGAAGGGTTCCTTGCCGTCGATCTCGATGCGGCGGCTGAAGTCGCCCTGCACCGTACCCTCGACCATCTCGCTGATCTCGCGTTCGGCCGCGATCTCGGCCGTGCGGTCCTTCCATTCGACCACCGTCCCCAGGCGCTCGCCCTTCGCGTCCATGATGGGATTGGCCACCAGCTGGAAGATCAGGCTGCTCACATTGATCTCGACGCGGTACTCGCTCTTGAGGTTGGCCAGCAGGTTGCGCTGGTGCGAGGGCTGCCGGTGGAAGACGTCGAAGTTGCTGCCGACGATGCGGCGCGCGTCGAACTGCGGCAGCGCCTGACGCAGCACGGACTCGTTGCGCAGCATCATCTGGGCCACGGACTGGTTCATGTAGACGATCTGGCCGCTGCTGTCGGCGATCATCACATTGGTCGAGCAGGTGTCGAGCGCCTGCTTGACCCGTGCGTTCTCGGCCGCCAGCGCCTGCTCGCGCTCCTGGGCGGCCAGCTCGGCCGTGATGTCGCGCCACTCGACGACCATCCCCAGGCGCTTGCCCTGGCTGTTCACCGGATTGACGATGAGGTCGAAGCGCCGGCCGCCGATGTGCAGGCGCGTCTTGTGGGTGCCGGTCAGGCGGTCCAGCATGCCGCGCTGGTGCGCCGGGTTCTTGTGGAACTGGTCGATGTTCGAGCCGAGCACCGTGGCGGCGCTGAACTGCGGCAGGTCCTTGCGCACGTCGGCCTCCGCCGTGGTGAGCATCTCCTGCAAGGACGCATTGGTGTAGATGATGTTGTAGCTGGCGTCGGCCACCATCATGTTGGTCGCCGCGACGTCCAGGGCCTGGCGGATGCGCTCGGCATCGTCGGCCCGGCGGCGGGTGTCCGCAAACTCGAAGCCCAGGCGCGTCTGCACCCGCTTCATCGCGAGCATCATCTGCCCCATCTCGTCGTCGGACTCGGCGACGACGATGCCGTCGAAGTTGCCCTGCCCGAACTGCTCGAACTGGTTGCCTGCCTGCACGAGCTGGCGGGCGAGGCCGCTGCCGGTCCGCATCAGCCCGACGAGGGCGAGGAGCGCCACCGCGGCCGGGGCCAGCCCCAGCCAGTTCGCGCCCAGGGCCAGCCAGGCCGCCGCCGCCGCACCGGCCACAGCCAGCACGCCCAGCAGCCCCAGCTTGGCCGTCACGCCCAGCGCCTTCCAACGCCGGGCGACATCATTCAGCGCCGAGCGCCGCACGCCGGCCCCGTCCCGGATCTCCCAGCCCTGGGCCTTGCCGTCCTTGAAGAGCCGGTACAGCCGCTCGGCCCCCTCGATCTGCTCGCGGGTCGGCCGCGTGCGGACGGACATGTAGCCCGTCACCTGGCCGCCCTCGCGGATCGGCGTGGCATTGGCGACCACCCAGTAGTGATCGCCGTTCTTGCGCCGGTTCTTGACCAGCCCCGTCCAGGGCCGGCCCGCCTTCAGCGTGTTCCAGAGGTCGGCAAAGGCTTCCTCGGGCATGTCGGGATGGCGCACGAGGTTGTGCGGCTGCCCGATGAGCTCGTCCGTCGTGAAGCCGCTCGCCTCGATGAAGTCGTCATTGATGTACGTGATGCGGCCCTTGAGATCGGTGCGCGACACGATCGTCATGCCGTCCTTGAGCACGTACTCCTGCTGCGTGACTGGAAGATTGGTACGCATGTTCGTCCTCGCCTGAATCTGTATCTGTCTCTGTATCCGAATCCGGATCTGATCGGAGTGAAGCCCGCGTCAACGGCGCGGTGAGCGCCCGCCCGCCCCGGCACCCGAAGGCGCGCGGTGAGCGTCGAGCTGGAATTGGGCGACGAGCTCCTCGAGCTGCGCCGCCTGGGCCGAGAGCTGCTCGGCGGTGGCGGACAGCTCCTCGGAGGCCGAGGCCGTCTGCTGGGTCGAGCCCGAGAGATGGTTCATCGCCCCGGTGATCTGCTGCACGCCGTCGCTCTGCTCGCCCGACGCCGCCGAGATCTCCTGCACCAGCTCGGAGGTCTTCTGGATCGACGGCACCATCGAGCTCAGCAGGTGCCCGGCCTTCTCGGCCAGGGACACGCTGGAGCCGGCCAGATTGCCGATCTCCTGCGCCGCCACCTGGCTGCGCTCGGCCAGCTTGCGCACCTCCGCGGCCACGACCGCGAAGCCCTTGCCGTGCTCGCCCGCCCGCGCCGCCTCGATCGCGGCGTTCAGCGCCAGCAGGTTCGTCTGGTAGGCGATGTCGTCGATGATCGAGATCTTGGTCGCGATCTGCTTCATCGCGTCCACCGTCATCGACACCGCCTGCCCGCCTTCCATCGCCTCCGTGGCCGCCTGCGTGGCCATGCGGTCCGTCACGTTGGCGTTGTCCGCGTTCTGCCGCACGCTCGCCGCGATCTCCTGCAGCGAGGCCGTCGTTTCCTCGACGCTGGCCGCCTGCTGCGAGGCGGAATGCGACAGCGCCTGGGAGGTCTCCGAGACCTGGTTCGCGGCGGATGACAGCTGCGCGGCCGAGACGCGCACCTCGCGGATCGTGCCGACCATGGTCTCCAGCAGCGCATTGAACTTCTCGCCGCTCTGGCGGAAGAAGCCCTGCTTGCCCGCCAGCTCGATGCGCTCGCTCATGTCGCCCTGGGCCGCGGCGGTGGCGATGGTGTCGAACTCCCGCTCGGCGGCGATCTGCTCGGTGCGGTCGGCCCACTGGCCCACGGTGCCGAGGATCAGCCCGCGTTCGTCGCGGATCGGTGAGGTGGTCACGTCGTAGGTGCGCCCGCCCAGCACCATCGTGGACTGCACCGTCTCGCGCAAGGCGGCCAGACGCTCGATGGCCGCATTGGCGTCCCGGTAGAACATGCCGATCGAGCCGCCCACCACCCGGCTGGCATCGAAGCCTGGCAGCTCGGCGCGGAAGGCGGCCTCGTCCCGGCGCAGGACGCGCATCAGCGCCTCGTTGGCATACACGATCGTGCCGGCGGTGTCGGCGATGCGCACGGGCATCGCCGCGACGTCCAGGGCCTGGCGGATGCGCAGGTTCTCGGCGGCTTCGCGCTCGGCCGTCTCGCGGGCCGCGAGCTCGGCGGTGATGTCCTTCCACTCGACCACCGTCCCGAGCCGCTCGCCGTCCGGGCCGAGGATGGGATTGGCGATCAGCGAGAAGCTCAGCCCGGCCACCTGGATGCGGACCTGATGCTCGCCCTTCAGCCGCCCGAGGACGTCGCGCTGGTGCGAGGGCCGCTGGTGGAAGCGGTCGAAGCTGCCGCCGATGACCTCGCTGACGCGGAAGTTCGGAAGCCCCTGGCGCAGCTGGCTCTCGTTCTCGCTGAGCATGCGGGTCAGCGAGCGGTTCATGAACAGGATGATGCCGTCGGCATCGGCGAACATGACGTTGGTCGAGCAGGCCTCGAGGGCCTGGCGCACGCGGGCATTCTCGGCCGCGGCGACGCCATCGCGTTCCAGGCGCTCGCGCAGCTGGCGCTGCATGTCCGCCATGGCGCTCAGCAGCTGGCCGGTCTCATCGCGGGCCTCGTCGCGGGTGTCGAAGGTCAGATCGCCACTCGCCACGGCCCGGGCCGCGCTCAGGGCCCGCTGCATCGGCCCGGTCACCGAACGGACGATCAGCCCGCCGAGCAGCAGGCCCAGCCCCACCAGCAGCACAAGTCCGGCCGCCAGCAGCTTGCGGCGCGCGAGCTGCTCCTTGAGACGCTGCTGCAGCAGGCTCTCGAGCGCCTCGCCCACCTTCTGGTTGAGCGCGTACTGCGTGCCGACGGCCTGGCTGCCCAAGTCGAACAGCTCCTTCACCGAGAGCGCGGATTGCCGGCTGCCCAGGTCGTGGCGCAAGCGCTGCGCCAGGGCCTCGGAGGCCTTGGCGGCGGCCGTGCTGCCCTCGCCCAGCTGCTCCTGGAGCTCCGGTCGGCCCTGGCCGGCCTTCTCGATCTGGCGCTGGGCGCGCCCGTTCCAGTACTGCGCCTGGCGGATCTGGTTCTGGATCAGGGCGAGGTCGCCGGGATCCGCCTCCTTGCCCCGCGCTTGCGTCTCGAGGATGCGGTTGCCGACCCCGCGGGCCAGCGCCAGGTACTCGGCGGCGTTGGGCAGCGCGTCGACGAACACCGTGCCCAGGTAGTAGTTCTCGGCCACCGGGTCCAGCATGAGCGTCGAGGCATCCCCCAGCTCCTCCAGCAGCCGCAGGGTCTGCGCCACCAGCTCAATGTGCTCCGCCCGGCTGGCGGCGGTGTCCACGCTACGGCCGGCCACCGCCGCCGCGAGCTTGCGGAAGCGCTGCGCGATCTCCGCGGCGTGCCGGGCCGCCGCGGCATAGGCCGCATCGCCCTCGATGTGGGCAGACAGGGCCGCGAGCTGCTTCAGCACGGCCTGCTCCGCCGCCTGGCGCTTGGCCTCGACGCCGGCATCGCCGTTGAGCACGAGGCTCGCCAGGCCGCGATGGCTCTGCAGCTGCTGCTCGATCTGCACGGCCGTGCGCACCGCCGGCAGGCCGCGCAGCTCCGCCTCGGTGCTGGCGATGCTCTCGCCCTGGACGCGCAGCAGCAGCCCCAGCGGCACAGCCGCCGCCAGCAGCGCGATGAGGCCCAGCACCAGGAAGCGCTGCCACAACATCAGTTGGCGGAAGAAGCTTGTCATGCGCGGGTTCTCGCAACGGTGGAGGAGGACGAGCGGCTCAGCGCCTGCGCGTGGACCAGCAGGCCGGCGATGTCCATCACCAGGGCCACGTCACCGGAGCCGAGGATGGTGGAGCCGGCCAGCGCCTTGAGGTGGCTGAAGATGCCGGACAGCGGCTTGATCACGGTCTGGTGCTCGCCCATCAACCGGTCCACGACGAGGCCGACGCGCTGGTCGACATGCCGGACCACGACCACGCTGCGGCGCGCCCCGGCGGCCAGCGGCGTGGGCTCGACGCCGTAGAAGCGGGCCAGGTCCAGCCAGGGGAGGATCTCGCCGCGCAGGTTGAAGGTGCCGCTGACCCGCTCGGGCGACGCGCCGTGCTCGGGCGGCACGTCGATGCACTCGCCCACGGCGGACATCGGCAGCACGTAATGCACGCCGCCGACCATGGTCAGGAAGCCGTCGATCATCGCCAGCGTGAGCGGCAGGCGGATGCGGGTCGTGGTGCCGTGGCCGGTCTGGCTGTAGAGCTGGATGCTGCCGCGCAGCGCCTCGATATTGCGCTTGACCACGTCCATGCCGACGCCGCGGCCCGAGATGTCGGTCACGGCCTCGGCCGTCGAGAAGCCGGGCAGGAAGATGAGCTGCCAGACCTCGTTGTCGGCGAGGTCGGCGTCGTGCGGGATCAGCCCGCGCTCGATGGCCTTGGCCAGGATGCGCTCGCGCGCCAGGCCGCGACCGTCGTCGCTGACCTCGATCACGATGGCGCCCGCTTCCTGGTAGGCATTGAGGCGCAGCTGGCCGGTGGCCGACTTGCCCACCGCGAGGCGGTCGGCGGTCGGCTCGATGCCGTGGTCCAGGCTGTTGCGCACCAGGTGCATCAGCGGGTCGGCGATCTGGTCGACGACGGACTTGTCGAGCTCCGTGTCACCGCCGGTGACGACGAGCTCGATCTCCTTGCCCAGCTGCTTGGAGAGGTCGCGCACCACGCGCTGGAAGCGACCGAAGGTCTCGCCGATCGGCACCATGCGCAGGGCCAGCGCGCCATCGCGGGTCTCCTGCACGAGCGTCATCACGCGCTCGGTGGCCTCCTGCAGCGGCGCCGAGTGTTCCAGGTGCGCGACCATCTGCGCCCCGGAGCCGGCGATCACCAGCTCGCCGATGAGGTCGATCAGGTGGTCGAGCTTGTCGGCCCGCACCCGCACGAAGCGGGTCTCGTCGCCGGCACGCCGGTCGCGGCCCTGCTGGCGGCGGTCCCCCTCGCCGCTGCGGCGGTCGCTGCGGGCGGCGATCTCGGCGGAGCGGCGCTCGATGTGGCGCACCACCACGGGTTCGGCATCCGGCTCCGCGGGCGGCGCCACCGACTCGCGCAGCGCGAACTGCAGGCCCAGCTGTTCCCAGACGGCCAGCAGCGCCGCACGGGCCGCGGCATCGTCGCCGCAGCGGTGCTCGACGAGCGACTCGAAGGCCGCCGGCGCACTGCCCGGCGGGAGGATGCGCACATCGCTGTCCTCCGCGGCGAACTCGAAGACGCCCTCGATGTCCGCCAGGCTCGCCGTCTCGGACTGCAGGCGCAGCTCGAAGCCCAGGTGGCAGGCTTCGGCGTCGATCTCGTCCAGGGGCGGCACCGCCTCGATCAGGGTGCGGATGGCGATGACCTCGCCCAGCTTGTTCAGGTAGCGCAGGAAGGCCAGCGGATCGAGCCCGGCCCGCAGCGCATCGGGCAGGAAGCGCAGCGACAGGTGCCAGACGGGCCGCACCGCCTCGGCGTGCTCGGGAGCGGCGTCGGCCTCGGCGGCCGCGGCTGGCTCCGGTTCGGGCAGCGCCTCGGCGCCGCGCAGCGCCCGCAGGCGGCCGACGAGCTCGCGCCCCAGGGCCTCGGTCTCGGGCGAGCCTTCGGGGTCACCCAGCTCGGCGAGCAGGCGCCCGATCTGGTCGCGGCTCTCCAGCAGGGCCGTCATGACCGGCTCGTCCAGCGGACGCTCGCCGGAGCGCAGCGCCTCCAGCAGCGCCTCAGCCTCGTGCGTGAAGTGCACGACGCGGTCGAAGCCGAACAGGCCGGCCGTGCCCTTGATGGTGTGTGCGGCCCGGAAGGCCGCGTTGAGGCTCTCGCCGTCGTCGGGCGCGGACTCGAGCACGAGCATGGCGTCCTCGAACTGCTGGAGCATCTCGTGGGCTTCGTCGATGAAGCCGGCGCGCGCCTGCGCCAGGATTTCGGCGTCGTCGTCGTGCGTGGTCATGAAGCGGCCCCGGTGGTGCCTGCCGTCGGCCTCAGGGCCTCGTCGAGCCCGAAGACGCCGAGGGCATCGCGCACGGCCGCACCAGGGGACGACAGCCGCAACTGCCCGCCCTGCTGCTCCAGCCGCAGCTTGAGCGCGAGCAGCAGCTGCAGCCCGGCGCTGTCAAAGGATTCGACGCCCGAAAGATCGAGCTGCGCCTCGCAGGGCTGGCCGGCCTCGACGCCAGCGAGCAACTGCAGCCATTCCGCCTGGATCTGCGCCGCCTGCGCGATGCACAGCTCCGGGCCCGCGGTGAGCGACAGAGCGACCGTCATGGAGAGCCGCTCAGACGCAGAGCTTGTTGACCGCATCCACCAGCTGCGAGGGCTGGAAGGGCTTGGTGATCCAGGCCTTCGCCCCGGCCGCGCGCCCTTCGGCCTTCTTCGATTCCTGCGACTCGGTGGTCAGCATGATCACGGGAGTGAACTTGTAGGCCGGCATCGTCTTGACCTGCTTGAGGAAGGTCAAGCCGTCCATGATGGGCATGTTGACGTCGCAGACGATGAGATGCACCTTGGCGGCGCCGTTCAGCACCGTCAGCGCCGCCTGGCCGTCCGCGGCCTCCAGCACCGTGTAGCCCGCCTTCTGCAGCGCCAGCTTGACCACGGTCCGGAAGGAGCCCGAATCGTCCACCACCAGAATCGTCTTCCCGCTCATTGAATGTTCTCCGCTACTGAGTCAGTCGAAAAAGTCCACGCCCTTGCCGCGCACCGCCTGGGGCCCCTGCCCTTCGTGGCGGACCCGCTGCTCGTCGGTCGTGTAGGTGTCGTGCAGTTCCTGGAGCCAGCGCTCGGCATCCGCCGGCGCCGCCTTGTCGAGCTCGGGGGCCGCGACGGTCAGCTTGTCGATGTCCCGCTTGAGCACCAGCAACATCTGGGAAAGCCGGTCCGCGAACTGCAGGCCCTGCAGCGCCTTCTCGGCCTGCTGCCAGACCGTCTCGGCCAGCTCGGGCTCCTCGGGCATGCGCTGGTGGTGCTCGACGATCTGGGTGAAGCTCTCGAGCAGCTCCTCGGTGCCCGACTGCAGCGCGCGGTCGGCGGCCTCGACCTGGCGTGACCAGACCGGCAGCAGCCGCCCCAGCAGCAGCGCGAGGCCCGGGCCGGCTTCCGGCGTGACCTCGGTCTGCGGCGCCGGCGCCTGCCCGCGATGGATGAGCAGCAGCAGCGGGAGCCCCAGCAGGGCGAGCGGATCGCCGCGCCAGGCCACAAGCAGCAGCAGCACACCCAGTGCCACCAGCATCCACAGCGTTAGCGCAGGCTGACTGCTTCGGCCAGTCGCGTGTGGGTTCGACACCATGGGCCCCCTGCTTCGTCTCGTTGCACCGGGCGCGCCGGATGGCGGCGCGCGATGAGTGAATTGGCCAGCCTGCCTCGGGCCGGGGATCCCCCGGGACCGCTGCCCGGGGCGCGGCCCCGAGAGGCGCGTGCCGTCAGGGGGCAGGCTGTGCCGATCAGCGTAACGAGCTTGGCAGATGCTGTCGAGAATCGATGACGGCGCCACTGGGCGATCAGCGCCGGATTCACGTTCCAAAGGCCTTGTCTGTCCCATGAATTACGTCCAAATTCCCCTCCATTCGCCAGCAAGTGGGGACACGGCGGACCGTGACGGAAGGATCGGCGTGACGTATTGCCCGTTCGCCACCGGTTTGGCGCCCCATTTCGAGCCCTGCCCGTGGCGCCGTCGCGCGCAAGCATCAGCCCAGTCGTGATGCGCTTCGCGGGTGGGGGTCAGGCGTTGCGTATCTGCGCCGGGGCGGGCTTGTAGCGATCACGCCTGACGATTAGTCTCGGTTCGGCAAAGAGGCGGCCCCTGTGACGGAAAGAGGAAGTCTGCACAGCGAATCAGGCCGCCCAAGTCAACGGAGTGGACGATGGACCGACGCAAGTCACTGCTGCTGGTGGACGACGAGGATTCGACGCTGGAGATGCTCGCCGCCAACCTCAGCACACAGTTCGACATACGCCTGGCGCTGACGGGCGAGAGCGCCCTGGCCGCCTGCGCCGAGGTCCTGCCGGACCTGCTGATCCTGGACGTCGACATGCCGGGCCTGTCCGGCTACGACGCCTGCCGAACGCTGAAGGCGCTCTACCCGGAGCTGCCCATCGTCTTCCACTCCGCGAAGACCTCCATCGAGGAACGGCTGCTGGGCTACGCGGCCGGCGGCGACGACTACCTCCCCAAGCCCTTCGACCCCAGCGAGCTCAGCACCAAGATCGGCCTGCAGCTCAGCCGGGTCGACCGGGCCCGCGAGATGAGCGGTCAGCTGGACGAGGCGATGAACGCGGTGATGAGCACCGCGGACATGGTGGGCGAAGCCGGCGTCGCGCTGAGCTTCCAGCGGGCGCTGAACAACTGCCACTCCTACGATGCCGTGGCGGAGGCGCTGTTCGAGTCTCTGCAGGCCTACGGCTACGAGGGCTGCCTGCAGCTGCGGGGGCGCCGTGACACGGTGTCCCGCAACGCAAGGACGCAGTGCTCGGCGCTGGAGCTGTCGCTGCTGGAGCACGTCGAACACGCGACGGGCAGCGAGCGCATCCGCTCGCTCGGGCCACACACCGGCTTTGCCTATGGCTCGGTGACGCTCTTCGTGCGGGACCTGCCGATGGACCGCTCCGCGCTGGACGCCGCCGCCGCCGACAAGGCCGGCCGCGCGCTGGACAACATCGCCCTGCTGGTCGAGGCCATGACGAGCCGCCTGATCGCGCTCGACAACGAGATGACCAGCCAGGAGCTCGCCGAGATCCGGCAATTGATCCAGATCACGCGGCGTGCCCTGACGGACATCGCCGACAGCAACCACCGGCTCCAGACCGCGGTGCGATCGCAGTTCGAGGAGATGCAGCACCAGTTCGAGGAGAGCTTCATCCACCTGGGCCTCACCAGCCCGCAGGAAGACCACATCAACCTCCTCATCACCGAGAACCGCGACCGGCTGCTCGGGGTGCTGAAGGAAGGCCAGGCCAACGAGGAGTTCCTGGGTCGGGTCATCCGGAAGCTCGGCACCTTCATCTAGCCGCCGGCCCGCTCCTGCCGCCACGGACGCGACCATGGAACCCACCCCTGCCCCGCCTCCGGTCGATGCGGCCTTCAAGCCGGACTTCAACTACGTCGAGCAGTTCCGGCGCCACATCGACGTCGCGCTGCACAGCGTCGGCAACCGGCTGCTGCTGGTCGCCGGCGGTGCGGCGGTACTGCAGATGGGGACCCTGGCGCTGGAGTTCGCCATTCCCTGGCCGCAGCGCGTCGCGCGCATGGGCACGTCGGGGTCGGTGCTGCTGCTGTGCCTCGTGTGCGGTCTCCTAGCGCGGCGATGGGGCCTGCGGGCCGCCATGTGCGTCTTCTGCCTGCTCGGCAACTGCATGCTGCTGGGCGCGGCCTACTTCTATGGCATCGGCGTGCACTCCTCCGGCATTCCCGGCGTGCTGCTGATCACCCTGACCGCCGCCTTCCTCGCGGGGCGCCGCCTGATGTGGGCGGTGACGCTGATCGCCGCCTCGGGCATCGCGTTGCTGGGCATGGCGCAGGACGTGGGCTGGATCACCGGCCCCACGCCCGCCAACACCCCGCCGGTGGGCAGCTTCGTGGTGGTGTACCTGACGGTGCTGATGATGTGCGCCTGGCTCGTCACGCGCTTCTCGGCGATCTTCTGGCATGCGACGTCCTCGCTGCAGTCGTCGCACGAGCTGCTCCTGCAGTCGATGCGCAGCCAGCAGGACAGCAGCGACGAGCTGCGCCGCAGCGAGCAGCGCCTGCGCCGCCTGCTGGACGGCGCGCTGTTCGGCATCCAGATCATCGAGGCGGACACCGCCGCCGTCCGCTATGCCAACGACCAGGCGCTGGCCCTGTTCGGCTGCACGCAGCTGCCGGAGCTGGACACCTCGCTGCTGGGGCTGGACCGGCCGGGCGACCGGGAGGAGTTCCTCGGCCGCGTGCGGAGGGCCGCCGAGGGTCGGGTGCAGGTCTTTTCCTGGCAGGCACGCCGGCGGGACGGCGTCGCGCTGTGGCTGGACCTGAAGCTGGACCGCGTGGAGTTCTACGGCGAGATGCAGGTCGTGATGTTCATCCACGACGTCACCGCCCGCGCCATGGCCGAGGCCGAGCTGCGCCAGCACCGGGAGCTGCTGCAGGAGGAGGTGGCCGCCCGCACGGCGGAGCAGAAGTCCGAACGCCAGAAGATGCAGGAGATCATCGAGGCCCTGCCCATCACGCTGTCGGTGCGCAGCCCGGCCGGGCGCTTCATGATGGTGAACCGCTACTTCGAGGACGCCGTCGGCCGCCCCCGCGATGCCGTGCTGGGGCGCGCCATGAAGGACCTGTTCGACGCGGCCTATGCCGCCGAGGCCAAGGAGCGCGACGAGACCGTGCTGTCGACCGGCCGCTCGGTGACCGTCGAGGAGCAGGTCCGCCACCCCGGCGGGGACCAGCGGGACTACCTGACCACGACCGTGCCCCTGACGGACCAGCGCGGCAAGCCCTACGCCACGCTGCACCTCGGCACGGACGTCACCGTGCTCAAGACGCTGCAGCGCGAGCTGAGCACGGCGCGCGACGAGGCCCAGGCCAAGGGCTATTTCCTGGCCAACATGAGCCACGAGATCCGCACGCCGCTGAACGCCATGCTGGGGCTGGCCCAGCTCGGCCGCCGCAACGGGGCCCAGCACCCGCCGGCGGTCCAGGCCTTCGAGCGCATCCTGCGGGCCGGGCGCCATCTGCAGGGCGTCATCAACGACGTGCTGGACTACACGCGGATCGAATCCGGCAAGCTCCCGGTCGAGCGCCTGCCCGTCCGCCTGGCCGCCGTGGTGAAGGACGCCATGGATCTGGTCAGCGACCGGGCCCTCGAGAAGGGGCTGGCGCTGAAATGATCCAGCGAGGGCGTGCCGACCCACGTGATGCTCGACCCCCTGCGGGTGAGCCAGGTGCTGGTGAACCTGCTGGCCAACGCCATCAAATTCACCGAGCACGGCGGCGTCACGCTCTACCTCCGGCGTCACGGCGAGCAGCTGAGCATTGCCGTCAGCGACACCGGCCCGGGCATTCCGCCCGAGGACCACGAGCGCATCTTCCATGCCTTCGAGCAGGCCGACTCCTCGACGACGCGCAAGTACGGCGGCTCCGGCCTCGGCCTGGCGATCAGCCGTCGCCAGGTCGAGGCGATGGGCGGCACGCTGAGCGTCCGCAGCACGCCGGGCCAGGGCGCCACCTTCACGGTCCTGCTGCCGCTGGAGGAGGTCGAGGCCCCCGCCAGCACGCCGGGCGAGGGCGTGGAGGCGCGCGACCTCAGCGGTCTGCGCATCCTGGTGGTGGACGACGTGGACATCAACCGCGAGATCCTGCAGGACATCCTGGCCCATTTCGGCGTCGAGTCGATGCAGGCCGGCAGCGGCGAGGAGGCCATCCGCCTGGTGCAGACCCACGGGGCGCATGCCTTCGACCTCGTGCTCATGGACGTCCAGATGCCCCACATGGACGGCTACCAGACCGCCGCCGCGCTGCGCCAGCTGGACCCGGAGCTGCCCATGGTGGCCGTCACCGCGCACGCGATGGCCTCGCACCGCCAGCACAGCATGGATGCGGGCATGAAGGACCACCTGAACAAGCCGGTCGACGCCGACGCGCTGATGGCCTGCATCGCGCGCGTCGTGCCGGAGGCGCGGAGCCGGCGCCCGGCCGCATCGGCGGGGCCTGACGACGGGCGCAGAGCACCGTCGGAGCCCCCGCACGATGCGGAGTCCGTCGCGGCGCCCGCGCAGTCGACGCCGCCGACATCGCCCTCGCTCCCCTCAGCGCCCTCGCCGACCTCAGCGCCCGAAACCGCCGCCCCAGCGCCTGACGCGCCGTGGCCCGATCTGCCCGACAC
The DNA here is from genome assembly GCA_041912595.1 of Burkholderiaceae bacterium. Lineage (GTDB taxonomy): Bacteria > Pseudomonadota > Gammaproteobacteria > Burkholderiales > Burkholderiaceae_C > Roseateles_B. Next base: position 5,126 of record JAYRMR010000068.1, on the reverse strand, counting down.
CGATTTCGACGCCGCCCTGCGCCGCTGTGCCGGCCAGCGGCCCTTGCTGCTCAAGCTGCTGCGCCAGTTCACCCGCCACTATGCGACGCACCAGGATCTGTTCGCGGCAGCCCAGGCCGAGAGCCTCACCGCGCTGCAGAGTGCCGCACACCGGTTGAAGGGCGCCGCCGCGAATCTCGGCATGGCGGGCCTGGCGGGCTCGGCCCACGCCCTGGAGCGCGCCTGCGCCGAGCCTGCGGCCGACCCGGCGGTGCCCGCGGCCCTCGCTGGCCTGCATGCGGCCCTGGAGGCGTACCTGCAGGGCCTCGAACACTGGCTGCCGGCCGAGGCCACCGTCGCCGCCACCGCCACCACTACCACTACCAGCGCCTGAGGCCGACACGGGCCGTGTGCGCGTGCGGCCCATGCGCGCGGCGAGTGCATGCCTTCGGCCCCGTGCGATATGCCCGTGCGATATGCCCGTGCAATGAGCGGGCCGATGCCCCCGCACCAGGGCGCGAGGTCGCAACGCGCAGTGCGCTCACGCCCTTGTCCCTTGCAGTCAGCCCGTGCCCTGACCGCCTGCGGTGACCTCGAACCGGGACGCCCGTCAGCCCCGCCCCGGCGATGTCCGCATCACGCCGCCGGGGGCATTCGGCGCCGCAGACCCGCTGGCGCTAGAACAGCTCGCCCTGTGCACCAGCGTCTCCCGCATCTCCTGCACCCGCACGAACCTCCTCACGAACACCGGCACGAACGCCCGCACGAACATCTGCGCGAACATCTGCGCGAACACCGGCACGCCCCCCGGCACCGGCGCCCGACCCAGCCCCACGCGCAGCAGGCTGCATGAAGCGGGTGAGGTCCAGCGGGGTGCGCTCACGGTTGAGCCCCAAACGTGCGCAGGCCTTGCGCATGCGCTGCTGCAGGAGCTCCGCCCACAGCCCCTCGCCCTGCATGCGGCTGCCGAAGCGGGGATCGTTGTCCCGGCCGCCGCGCAGGTCATGCACCCGGGCCATGACGCGCGCCGCGCGGTCCGGGAAGTGCTGCGCCAGCCAGTCCTGGAACAGGGGGCTGACCTCCCAGGGCAGGCGCAGCGGGATGCTGAAGGCCGACCGCGCCCCGGCTTCGGCCGCCAGCTCGAGGATGCGTTCCAGCTCGGGCTCGTTGATGAAGGGAATCAGCGGCGACACGCTCACCCCCGCGGGCACGCCGGCCTCGGCCAGGGCGCGCAGCGTCTGCAATCGCCGGTGCGGCGCCGCGGCGCGCGGCTCCAGGATGCGCGCCAGCGCCGGGTCCAGCGTCGTGATGGAGACGTAGACCGCGGCCATGCCCTGGGCGGCCATCGGGGCGATGAGGTCGAGGTCCCGCTCCACGCCGGCGGACTTGGTGACGAGCGAAAAAGGATGGCGGTGCGCCGCCAGCACCTCGATGACCTGCCGCGTGATGCCCAGCCGGCGCTCGATGGGCTGGTAGGCGTCCGTGGCCGTGCCGATGCACAGCAGGCGCGGCTCGTAGCGCGGGCGCGAGAGCTCGGCGGCCAGGCGCTCGGCCGCGTTCACCTTGGCCACGAGGCGCGTCTCGAAGTCCAGCCCCGGCGACAGGTTCAGGTAGCTGTGGGTCGGGCGGGCAAAGCAGTAGATGCAGCCGTGCTCGCAGCCGCGGTAGGGGTTGATGGAGAGGTCGAAGACGATGTCCGGCGACTGGTTGCGGCTCAGGATGCTGCGGACGTGCTCCTCCACCACCTGCGTCTCGGGGGGCAGCGTCTCTTCCTGCACCTGCTGGTCGAGGCTGCCCCAGCCGTCGTCATAGACCTCGCGCTGCGCACGCTCGAAGCGGTGCGCGATGGTCCAGGCACTGCCCCGGCCCTTGATCGCCCGCGGCCATGGCAGCGGCACGGCGTCTTCGCGGTCGGAAAAGTCGCCGGCCAAGTCCCTGGCTAAGTCGCCTGCTGAGTCGCCTGCAAAGGGGCCGTCATCCGGAGGGGTCCGCGGATCTCGCATACTGTATTTTCATACAGTACTTGATTCGCCGCAAATGAATGACCCGGCGGGCAGCAGGACCATCGCACCGAATCACCCCGGCCACTCCACCGGCCCGCACCGGCCCGCACCGGATCACCCAAGGGCAGCAAAAAGCCCGGCGCCGCTGCTACGGATCGCCGGGCTTGCGCGTGCCGGGCCCGCGGGGGCCGGCCTCACCAGTCAGTATTCGTCCCCGGCCGGGCTCACGTAGCCGGGTGCCAGGTTCTCGAACTTGGTGTGCATGCGCTGGAAGGCCAGCTTCACCGTGCCCACGGGGCCGTTACGCTGCTTGGCGATGATGATCTCGGCCACGCCCGGCTCCTTGCACTCTTCCTTGGTGTAGTACTCGTCGCGGTAGATGAACATGATGATGTCCGCATCCTGCTCGATGGCGCCCGATTCGCGCAGATCGGACATCATCGGCCGCTTGTCCGGCCGGGTTTCCACGCTTCGGTTCAGCTGCGACAGCGCGATCACCGGGCAGCGCAGTTCCTTGGCCAGGGCCTTCAGGCCCCGCGAGATTTCGCCCACCACGGTGGCGCGGTTTTCCTCGTTGGCACCGCCGTTGCCGCTCATCAGCTGCAGGTAGTCGACGATGATCAGGCCGAGCTGGCCGCACATCCGCGCCTGGCGGCGGGCACGCGCCCGCACTTCGCTGGGCGAGAGGCCGGGGCTCTCGTCGATGAAGATGGCCGCCTTGCCGAGCTTGTCCACGGCCTCGGAGAGGCGGCTCCATTCGTCGTCCGCCAGGCGGCCCGTGCGCAGGTGGCCCTGGTCGATGCGGCCGATGGAACCCACCATCCGCAAGGCCAGCTGCGCGGCGCCCATTTCCATGGAGTAGATGACGACCGGCAGGCCTTCGTTGATGGCCACGTTCTCGCCGATGTTGATGGCGAAGGCCGTCTTGCCCATGGAGGGGCGCGCCGCCAGGATGATGAGGTCGCCCGGCTGCAGGCCCGCGGTCATGCGGTCGAGGTCATAGAAGCCCGTGCGCACGCCGGTGACGTCCTCGGCGCCCTGCTCGGCCAGTTCGTTGACGCGGTCGATCAGCTGCACCACGAGCTGGTCCATGGACTGGAAACCCTGCTTGGAGCGCGAGCCTTCTTCACCGATGCGGAAGATCTTGCCCTCGGCCTCGTCCAGGATCTCGGTCACGGCGCGGCCCTGGGGCGCCAGCGCGGCGGTGGCGATCTCGTCGCTGGTGGTCACCAGCTTGCGCAGGATGGCGCGCTCCCGGACGATTTCCGCATAGCGGCGCAGATTGGCGGCACTCGGCACGCTCTGCGCCAGGTCGTTGAGGTACTTCAGGCCGCCGCAGTCGGCCGCCTTGCCCAGCGAGGTGAGTTCCTCGAAGACCGTCACCACGTCGGCCGGCTTGCCGGCGTTGATGAGCTTGCCCAGCGCCCCGAAGATCTGCTTGTGCTCGAAGCGGTAGAAGTCCGTCTCGGTGAGCAGGTCGCCGGCACGGTCCCAGGCGGAGTTGTCGATCAGCAGGCCGCCCAGCACGCTCTGCTCCGCCTCGACGGAGTGCGGCGGCACACGCAGGCGGGCCACCTCGTCGTCGCGAGGGGTGCCGGGGGTCGGAGAAACGATGGCGTTCATGAAACTGCGCGGTCCTTGGCCAGACCCGCCCGCAGGCCCGGTGGCACCCGGCTGTGGACAAGTCTGTGGATGACGTGGGGGCAGTTCGGGATAACTGCACACCCCAAAAACGACAAAAGCCGACGGCCAGGAAGGCTGTCGGCTTTGCTGATTGTGCGCAGCACCCAGGGCACTGCGCAATCAGGATTTGGCGAAGGCTTACTCGGCCTCGGCCACCACCTGGACGGTGATCTCGACGACCACGTCGGTGTGGGCAGCGACGTTCACGGGGAACTCGCCCACGGCCTTCAGCGGGCCGTGCGGCATGCGCACTTGAGCCTTGATCACGGCGAAGCCGTTCTTGTTCAGGGCTTCAGCGACGTCGGCGTTGGTCACCGAACCGAACAGACGGCCGTCCACGCCAGCCTTCTGGGCGATGCGGATGGTCTTGCCGGTCAGGCTTTCGCCCAGGGCCTGGGCAGCGGCCAGCTTCTCAGCGGCAGCCTTTTCCAGTTCGGCGCGCTTGGCTTCGAATTCCTTGATCGCGGCCTCGGTGGCACGACGTGCCTGGCGGGTCGGGATCAGGAAGTTGCGGGCGTAGCCGTCCTTGACCTTGACGATGTCACCCAGGTTGCCGAGGTTGGCCACCTTTTCAAGCAGGATCACTTGCATGGTGTCTTAACTCCTCAAACCTTGTGCTGGTCGCTGTAGGGCAGCAGAGCCAGGAAACGGGCGCGCTTGATGGCGACGGTCAGCTGACGCTGGAAGAAGGCGCGCGTGCCGGTCAGGCGAGCGGGCGTGATCTTGCCGTTTTCAGCGATGAAATCACGCAGCGTGTCCACGTCCTTGTAGTCGATCTGCTCGACACCGGCGACGGTGAAGCGGCAGAAACGCTTGCGGCGGAACAGCAGCGATTGTTGGTTGCGCTTGGGCTTGCGGTCCTTGGAGAACCGACCCTTACCACGTGCTGGGGGCATAGTGTGACCTCTTAACTTTTCAATCCGGATAACGAATCAGGCGCTGCGAGCTGATCCAGGGCGGTGACATGGAACATCGTTCCACGGCCGTTGCGCTGGGCGCTGAGGAAGCCGCTGAAGCGGGCTTGGCCTCCAATGCCGAGCGTCTGGATGCGTTTGACGATCTCTCCGATCACCACGGCCCGGATCTCCAGGGAGACTTTTCGGGGTCTTCCGGCTTCCTGAACCTCGGATTCGGCCTTGAGGCTGAAATCCAGGGCGGGCATGCCGGCGGGGGTGTAACGGATCAGACCGACTTCCTGTACCTGCGCGGTGAGAACCAGTTGATTCACTGAAAGCGCGGTAGGGCTCGCGACAGAACCTGGGGCTTAGGCTTCCTGAGGCGCCTTGCGGGCTTCCTCGCGCTCGACCGCCTTCATCATGACGGAAGGAGCGGTCTCGGCCTTGCTCTTGACCACGGTCATGTGGCGCAGCACGGCGTCGTTGAAGCGGAAGCCGGTCTCGAGCTCAGCCAGGGTTTCCTTGCTGCATTCGATGTTCAGGCACAGGTAGTGCGCCTTGGCCA
>JAYRMR010000067.1:0-18934 GCA_041912595.1 Burkholderiaceae bacterium | reverse complement strand
AGCTGATGCAGGGCAGGCCGGCCGGCACGCCGGGCTTCATGCCTTCCCAGCCGTCCAGCTTGCCGATGAAGCAGGCGCGGGCCTCGCTGTGGGTGAGGATCTGCTGCACGGTCTCGGCCGCCAGCGTGGGGTAGAGCGGCACGGAGACGTAGCCGGCCATCCAGATCGCGAGGTCGCTCATCAGCCACCAGGCGCAGTTCTTGGACAGGATCGCGACCTTGGAGCCCTCGGGCCAGCCCTGCGACTTCAGGTGCGCGGCCATGCGCCGGACCTGGTCGGCCACCTCGGCCCAGGTGAAGTCCTTCAGCTCGCCGCCGCCCATGGGCTGGGTCAGCGCCACCCGGGAGGCGGCTTCACGCTCCCATCGGTAGAGGCACTGGAGGGCCAGGGTGTCAGGGGCGATGGCGCTCATGGGGGAGTCTCCTGCTATTGATCGATGTGTCGAGCTTGATAGCAAAGACTAGCTAGCAGCCCTCGATCAGCCTAGCGGGTTTGTTCGCACTTGTTGTGCGGAAATCGCTGAGCTCCCGGCCCTCCTGCTGTCTTTGTGCACACATCGTGCGTCAAAAGACGCGGCCACGCTTGATGCCAGCACCGGAGCGCTTCCCCGGGCCGTCCGTCTGGACAGATCTCCCTAAACCGGGGCGCCCCGGGTGCCACACCGCAGCACCCGGACAACCGGGACTACCGGGACTACCGGGCGGGCTCGCGGTCAGGCGCTCTCGGCCGCCTGGAGGGCGGCGAGCGCCTCGTGCAGCTGGGCCTCGCTCAGGCCATCGGCGCGCTGCACCGGCGCCTCGGCCAGGGCGGCCGCGCCCTCGCGCTTGAGGCGGGCCACCCACTGGCCGGCCTCCTTGCCCTGCGCAAAGCCCTGGCTCTGCAGCAGCAGCTGGCCGTCGGCGGCGTTGAGCTTGAAGTAGAACTGGCCGTCCGATTCGCGGTACTGCTTGAAGACCGGCAGCGCCGACTTCGCCTTGGCCACGGGGGCGGCGGAGGTCGCCAGCGCCTGGAAGCGGCGCAGGCCCACGGCCTCGCGCAGGCGCGCCAGCAGGGGCGCCGCGATGGCGCGGGCCTTGGCGGCCCCTTCCTGCAGGATGAGCTCGATGCGCTCCGGATTGGCCATCAGCTGCTCGTAGCGCTCGCGCATCGGGCCGATCTCGGCGTCGATCTGCGCGAAGAGGCGCTGCTTGGCGTCGCCCCAGCCCAGGCCGGCGCGCAGCTCGGCGCGGAAGGCGGCGCGCTGCTCGGGCGTGGCGAAGGCGTCGAAGAGCTGGACCAGGGTCGTGCCCTCCGGCTCCTTGGGCTCACCGGGCAGACGGGAATCGGTGACGATGCGCGCGATGGCCTCCTTCAGGCCCTTGGCGCCGCCCTCGAAGAGCGGCACGACGTTGTCGTAGCTCTTGCTCATCTTGCGGCCGTCCAGGCCCGGCAGCAGCTCCATCTCGGCGTCGACCTGCGCCTCGGGCAGCACGAAGAAGTCCTGGCCCTGGCCGAAGAGGTGGTTGAAGCGCTGGGCGACGTCGCGCGCCATCTCGATGTGCTGGACCTGGTCCTTGCCGACCGGCACGCGGTGGGCGTTGAACATGAGGATGTCCGCGGCCATCAGGATGGGATAGCTGTACAGGCCCATGGTCACGCCGGCGTCCGGGTCCTCGCCGGCCGCCACGTTGGCGTCGACGGAGGCCTTGTAGGCGTGGGCGCGGTTCATCTGGCCCTTGGAGGTGACGCAGGTCAGCAGCCAGGTCAGCTCGGGAATCTCGGGGACGTCGCTCTGGCGGTAGAACACCACGCGCTGGGTGTCCAGGCCGGCGGCCAGCCAGGTGGCGGCGATCTGCAGGCGCGAGCGCTCGATGCGGTCCGGCTCGTCGCACTTGATCAGCGCGTGGTAGTCGGCCATGAAGAAGAAGCTCTCGGCGCCGGGCTCGCGGCTGGCCGCGATGGCCGGGCGCACCGCACCCACGTAGTTGCCGAGGTGCAGGGTGCCGGTGGTGGTGATGCCGGTGAGAACGCGCTGGGTCATGGTGGGCGTCGGTTTGCTGTCGTGCGGGGCGCCAGGGCGCCGGGAGGGAGCTATTGTCACCGCTCGCGTCACCGCTTGCCGCAGCACCCGCACGAGAGGCCGCGGCGGCTAGCGCCGGCCCGGGCCGGCGCGCAAGCCCCTGGACATGCAATGCCACTCGCAAAGCAACAGTCGCCTCAATCCGTGGCTGCGAATGCCGTTACAAACGTTAGCATCCGACCAACATCCGACATAGGGTCCCTCGGAAGATGGACACGGGGAGCCTGCGCCAATGAGTTTGCTGATGCTGCTGAGTTCATTCCTGGAGCTGATGCTCGGCGTCACGCTGCTGGCGCTGTGGCGGCTGAACCCGCGGCATGAGCACGTGCGGCTGTGGGGGCGCAGCGCCATCCTGCTGGGCATGGGCCTGGCCCTGGGCGTCGGGATGGCGCCCGTGGTGGGGCCCGGGCCGGCCTTCGATGTCCTCGCCGGCCTGGCCTCGGCGGCGGTGATGACCTCGCTGTACCAGCTGATGAAGGGCAGCGCGCTCTACCGGCGCCGCGCCTGGTCCGGCCGCTTCTGGGCGGGCCTGCTGATCGCCATGAGCGTGGCGATCGCCGGCCTGGCGCTGCAGCACAAGCCCTGGGGCGTGGCCTTCGCGGGCGCGGTGCTGTGCCTCGGCAACCTCGTTTGCGCCCGCTGGATCGGCTGGACCCCGCGCCGGGCCGAGCGCGTGATGAGCCTGCTCTTCGTGGCCTCCGCCGCCGTGCACGCCACCGGGCCGCTGCTGCATCCGCTGAGCCAGTCCTCCATCACGCATGCCAGCGGGCTGATCGTCCAGACGCTGCTGTGCCTCACCCTCATCATCGTGGCCGCGGCCGGCGCCCAGCGCGAGGCCCGCGACCAGGCGCTGCGCTTCACGCGCCTGGCCGAGCACTCGCTGCAGGGCCTGGCCGTGATGCGCGAGCACCGCCTGCTCTACGCCAACCCGGCCGCCCTGCAGATGTTCGGCTTCCCCAGCCTGGCCCACGCCCGCCAGAGCGATGTGCTGCGGGAGGTGGTCCTGCCTGAGCAGGCGCTCACTTCCAAGGAACGCCACGCACGGGTGATGAGCGACCCCGAGGCCCGCATCGAATGGGAAGGCCCGCGCCTGACGCAGGATGGCCGCCGGCTGCACCTGCGCGGCCTCTCCAGCCAGATGATCTGGGACGGCCAGCCCGCCGAGCTCATCGTGATGCTGGACGAGACGGCCCGCCACGAGGCGCTCGAGGCCCTGACGCGCCAGGCCCTGTTCGACGAGCTGACCGGCCTGCCCAACCGCAACCACGCGGTCCAGAGCCTCGAACGCCTGACGGCGGCCGGCACGCCGCTGCTGCTGCTGTCGGCGGACGTCGACCGCTTCCAGCTGATCAACGAGACCCTCGGCCCCGAGTTCGGCGACCGCCTGCTGCACGCCCTCGGCCAGCGCCTGCTGGCTCACATGCGGCACAGCCCGCATCCCTCCAGCGTCAGCCGCCTGGGCGAGGACCAGTTCCTGCTGCTCGTCGAGGGCCTGGAGGCGCCCGAGCAGGCCGAGATCCTGGCGCGCAAGCTGCTCGAGGCCACGCGCCTGCCCCTGCGCCTGGACGAGCAGGAGCTGACGGTGCACCTCTCCGTGGGCCTGGCGCTCTCCCCGCGAGATGGCCGCGACGCCGCCACGCTGCTGCGCGCCGCGGAGTCCGCCATGCACCGCGCCAAGCAGATTCCCGGCAGCGCCTTCGCGCTCTTCGATCCGCAGCTGGACAAGCGCGCCCGCTCGATGCTGCAGGCCGAGCAGCTGCTGGACAAGGCCGTGCGGGCCCGCGAATTCCAGCTGGTCTACCAGCCCAAGTTCCGCTGCGGCAGCCGCCAGCTCAGCGGCTTCGAGGCCCTGGTGCGCTGGCAGCGGCCGGACGGGCAGCGCATCAGCCCGGCCGACTTCATTCCCGCTGCCGAGCGCACCGGCCAGATCCTCGCCCTGGGCGAGCTGATCATCGACATCGCCCTGCAGCAGATGCGGCAGTGGCACCAGCAGGGCCTGGTCCTGCCCGTGGCCATCAACGTCTCGCCGGTGCAGTTCACCCACCCGCGATTCGCGGACCGGCTGCTGGAGCGGCTCGCCCAGAGCGGGCTGCCGCGGGGGCTTCTGGAGATCGAGATCACGGAGTCCGCCGCGATGACAGAGCTCGACGAGGTGCTGCGCCAGCTGGAGCAGCTCGGTGCCGCGGGCGTGCCCTGCGCCATGGACGACTTCGGCACCGGGCAGTCCTCGCTCACGATGCTGCGCAAGCTGCCCATCCGCACGCTGAAGCTGGACCGCAGCATGGTGGAGCCGCTGCCGCGCCCGGAGGCGGCCGCCATCGTCGAGGCGACCTGTGCGCTGGGCCGCAGCCTGAATCTGGAGATCGTCGCGGAAGGCGTGGAGACCGAGGAGCAGGCGGCCGCGCTGGAACGCCTGGGCGCCACCCATCTGCAGGGCTATCTGCTGGGCCGGCCGCTGGAGCCCGTCGCGGCCACCGCGCTGCTGCAGCACCGCGGCGAGGACCGGCCGCGCCAGACGCCGGCCGTCCACTGAGCGCGGATCAGTCCGCCATCACCTCGCCCAGGCGCACCGGGCCCGCCGGCAGCCAGGCCGGGTTGAACTTCAGCGGCGCCTTGGGGAAGAGCATCACCACGGTCGAGCCGAGCAGGAAGCGGCCCATCTCGGCGCCCTGGGCGAGCTCGATGGCCTGGCCGTCGTAGCGCCATTCGCGCACCTGGCCGGAGCGGGGCGGGTTGACCACGCCATGCCAGACGGTGGCCATGGAGCCGACGATGGTCGCGCCGACCAGCACCATCACGAAGCGCTCGCCGTCGGGCCGCGCGAACTCGCACACCACGCGCTCGTTGCGGGCGAAGAGGCCCGGCACGCCGCGCGCGGTCACGGGGTTCACCGAGAACAGGTCCCCCGGCACGTGGATCATGCGCAGCAGCCGGCCGGCGCAGGGCATGTGGATGCGGTGGTAGTCCTTGGGGCTCAGGTAGATGTTGGCGAAGTGGCCGTCCTCGTAATAGGACGCCATCTTCGCGTCGCCGCCCACCAGCGCCGTGGTGCTGAAGTGGTGGCCCTTGGCCTGGAAGATCTGGTCGCGCTCGATGCGGCCGAACTGGCTGATCGCGCCGTCCACCGGGCACAGCAGGTGCGCCACCGCCAGCGGGCGGGCGCCCGGCTTCAGGGCGCGGGTGAAGAACTCGTTGAAGGTCGGGTAGGCGGCCGGGTCGGGATTGGCGGCCTCGTCCATGTTGACGCCGTAGCGCTGGATGAAGCGGCGGATCACGGCGGTCGTCACGCCGCCCCATTGTGCGGAGGCCGCCCGGCCGGCCAGGGAGGTCAGGGCCTGCTTGGGCAGCAGGTACTGGAGCAGGATGGCGAGGCGATCGGACACGGCGGATTCCGGTGAGTGGGCCAGGGAAGGAGTATGGACCGGCGGCCTTTCCCCGGGAAAGGGGCGACGGACGCGGGGCCCGACGCGCGCCGGGCGGGGCGGATTGTAGGAGGCGCCCCCGCCCGTCCCGGGGCACCCGGTCGCGCTCTGGAGAGTCCGCTCCACGCCCTGGCAGGGCCAGGCCGCGCGCCTGACCCATGTCAAGCGGGCGGCGCTTCGCGGAGAATCAGCGACTCGTTGCCGCCCCGGCCTCCCGTTCTTCGCCTGCTGAAGCCGCCATGGAAATCTATCTCGACGCCAATGCCACCACGCCCGTCCTCCCGCAGGCCCGTGCCGCCGCCCTGGCAGCCATGAGCGATGACTTCGGCAATCCCAGCAGCATCCACAGCACCGGGCTCAAGGCGCGCGCGCTGATGGACGCCGTGCGCGCGCGGGCGCAGCGCCTGCTGGGCACCGGCGGCGGTCAGCTGCTGTTCACCAGCGGGGCGACGGAAGGCATCCAGACGGCGGTGCTCTCGGCCCTGCGCGCGCTGCGTGAGCGCCGGGATGCCGGCGAGTCCATCGGCAGCCTGCTGCTGTATGGCGCCACCGAGCACAAGGCCGTGCCCGAGGCGCTCAAGCACTGGAACGAGCTGCTGGGCCTGAATCTCGAGGTGCGGGCCATCCCCGTGGGGCTGGACGGCCGCCATGACCTCGCCTGGCTGAGCCTGCAGGCGCCGCGTGCCGGCCTGGTCTGCACCATGGCCGCGAACAACGAGACCGGCGTGATCAGCGACCTCGACGGCATCGAGCAGGCCCTGTCCGACAGCCGCGCCTTCTGGATGGTCGACGGCGTGCAGGGCCTGGGCAAGCTGGACCTGCGCCTGGCCGCGCGCCGCATCGACTACGCGCCCTTCAGCGGCCACAAGCTCTACGCGCCCAAGGGCATCGGCCTGCTCTACGTGCGCGAGGGCGCGCCGGTGACGCCGCTGCTGGCCGGCGGGGGCCAGGAGGGCGCGCTGCGCTCCGGCACTGAGAACATGAGCGGCATCGCCGCCCTGGGCGCCGTGCTGGCCGCCCTGGAAGACGGCCAGACCTTCCGCGACCCCGCCACGCTGGCGCGCTGGCGCGATCGGCTGGCCGAGACCCTGCTCGCCGCCTTCCCCGGCCTCGTCTTCAACGCGCCGCTGGCCGTGAGCCTGCCCACGACGCTCAACTTCGCGGTGCCGGGCCTGAGCTCCAAGCTGCTGCTGGACCTCTTCGACGCGGCCGATGTGCGCGTGAGCGGTGGCTCGGCCTGCAGCGCCGCCAAGGCCCTGCCCAGCTTCGTGCTGCAGGCCATGGGCGTGCCCGAGTGGCAGGCCGCGTCTGCCGTGCGCCTGTCCTTCGGCCCGGCCGTGGACCAGCAGCTGATCGACGAGGCCTGCGCCCGCATCCGCGCCTGCGGCGAGGCCCTGCGCGAGAGCTGCCTCACCGGCACCGTGGCGCAGGAGGGCACGCCGCTGACCCCCATCACCCGCTACGTCGTCGATGGCGCCTGCTGCTGGCTGCTGGCGGACCCGGCGAGCCGCACGGCCGTCGTCATCGACCCGCTGCCCGAGCTCAACGAGCGCCTGGAGCGCCTGCTGCGCTGCCAGGACTACCGCCTGCTGGCCGTGCTGGACACCCACAGCCACGGCGACCATGCCTCGTCCGCCGAGGGCCTGCGCGCCGCGCTGCCGGACCGCCTGCTGCATGGCGAGGTCGATGCCCTGGGCTGGCCGCTGGACGCCGAGCAGCTCGTCCTGGGCGAGCAGACCCTGCGCCGCCTGCCGGTGCCCGGCCACACGGCGGACTCCACCGCCTACCTGCTGGGCAAGGGCAGCCAGGTGCGCGTGGCCTTCGTGGGCGACACCGTCATGCCCGGCGCGCTGGGCCGCACCGACTTCCCCGTGAGCGAACCCCTCGCCCTGCGCGATTCGCTGCGCCGCCTCGCCGACGCCCTGCAGCCCGGCACGCTGCTGGCGCCGGGTCATGACTACGAGAACCGCTTCGCCACCACGCTGAGCACCGAGGCGGCCCACCAGCCGCTGCTGGCCGGCGCGCTCAACGGCAGCCTGGACGCGCTCGGCCTGGCCAGCGCCAAGGCGGAGTTCGAGCGCGGCCTCGGCCTGACCGAGTACCAGACCATGGCCTGCGGCGCCCGCGTCTGCAGCGGCCCCGAGGCCGCGCCCGAGCTCGACGCCCGCGGCCTGCGCCTGCTGCTGCGCACGCATCCCGAGGCGCTGCTGGTCGACGTGCGCGAGCCCTACGAACAGCGCCTGAGCCTGCTGCCCGACCTGGGCGACGTGCAGCTGCAGGCCGTGCCGCTGTCCATCCTCATCGACCACCTGCCCCACTGGCTGGCCCTGCCGGCCGAGACACCCGTGGTGTTCTTCTGCCGCAGCGGCAACCGCAGCGAGCAGGCCGCCCGCGCCCTGCGCCGCCTCGGCCATGACGCGGCCTACACGCTGGCCGGCGGCCTGGCGCTGTGGCCGCAGTGCGAGCCGGGCTTGGAGGCGGCGTTGTATGTCTGATGCGCGGATCTCCCCTTTGCTCAGCCGGTGGAGTACTTGAATGCAGCGCATCGTCTACTTCGACATCGACGACACATTGGTTCGTTCATCCGGTACAAAGCGCATCCCCATGCCATCCGTCATTGATGCAGTCCGGCGCCTGAAGGCAGAGGGTGCCACGCTGTTCATGTGGAGTTCCGGTGGCCATGACTACTGCAAGAAGACAGCCGACGAGCTCGGCATCTCCGATTGTTTTGACGGCTTTCTTCCGAAGCCGACAGCCTACGTGGATGACCAGCCGGTTCACGAGTGGAAACTCTGCACGCACTGGTACCCGTCACAGGCCAAGAACGTCTGAACGTCCCATCCACCGGACCGCGACCCCATGAGCAATGACTGGGACTTCTACGCCTTGCGCGTGGACGGCGAACCCGCGTCGATCTATGTTGACCTGGGCATCGAAGCTGAAGCACCCATCAGATCGCTTCCGCACATGGCCTACGTCCGGCTGCATATGAATCAGCCTCGCGATGACGGGCTGTCGAGCCAGGAGGAATTCGCCACGTTGATCGAGATCGAGAACGCCATCGAGGCCCAGCTTTGCAGCGAGGATGTGGCTTACGTCGGTCGCAACACCTCCGGCGGCTGCCGCGACTTCTACTTCTACGCCTCCACTGGCGAAGCTTGGGAAAGCAAGGTCGACGAGGTCCTGGCGCCCTTCAGGAGCTACCGGTACCAAGCCGCCACTCGCGAAGACGCAGCGTGGTCCTCCTACCTGAACTTCCTGCTGCCAGGCGACGTCGATCGCCAGCGCATCATGAATCGGCGGGTTTGCCAGGCGCTCGAACAGCATGGTGACAAGCTGACTGACCCGCGAGAGATGGATCACTGGCTCTATTTCCCGAGCGCTGAGGCTGTGCAGGCCTTCCTTGCCGAGATGGCCGTTGACGGCTATCAGCTGCGCGGCGCTCCCTTCGACAATGAAGGTCCGTTGGGCTTCGGCGTCCAGGTGTGGCGCGTCGACACGCCCTCGTATGGCCGTATCGACGACATCACACAACCCCTGCTTGCTGCGGCCTCGCGCCATGGGGGCGAGTACGACGGCTGGGAATGCCCCGTTGAAGCTTGAGCCGGGCGGCGCTCGAGACATCCGCCCCCTTCGATGGCCTGGTCACCGCCCCGCCGGCGGCTCCCACAACTCCAGCTTGTTTCCTTCCGGGTCGATCACCCAGCCGAACTTGCCGTACTCGGATTCATCGACCTTGTCCTCCACCTGGCAGCCCTCGGCGCGCAGGGCTGCGAGCAGGGCGTGCAGATCGGCCACGCGGAAGTTGACCATGAAGGGCGAGGTGCTGGGCGCGAAGTAGCCGGTGTCCGCCGCGAAGGGGCTCCAGATGGTGGTGCCGTTGGCGGCGGCCGGATCGTCCGCCCAGCGGAAGACCACGCCGCCCCATTCCTCGACCTTCATGCCGAGATGCCGCTCATACCAGGCTGCGAGGGCCTTGGGGTCGCGGGCCTTGAAGAAGAGGCCGCCGAGGCCGGTGACGCGTTTCATAGGAGGCTCCTGGCTGAAAGAGACGGGGGTGAAGGGCGGGGTGACGATCAGGCGGCCGCGAGCACTTCCGCGGCCAGCCGGTCGAGATTCTGCTCGTTCGCGGGCTCGACGATGGCGCGCACCGCTGCCGCCACCTGTGGATCGTCGAAGGTCTGCTGCCAGTCGACCCGCGTGCCGCCCGCGGTGGCCGTGAGGCCGATGCGCAGCTCGAAGAAGGGCGCGCAGACATGGCGCAATCGAACGAGCGTCGGCGTGATCTCCACGAACTCCGACTCGTTCGGATAGTCCCGGCCATCGGGCCCATGCATCACGAACTGCCAGCGGCCCCCTTCACGGAAGTCGAAATGCTGGAAGGTGTTGCGGAAGCCCGCCGGGCCCCACCAGCGCGCCAGGCGTGCGGGGTCGGCGATGGCCGCATGGATCTGCGCCGGCGTGGCCGGGATCTCGCGTTGGTGATGGAATGACGTCATGGAACTCCCCTGGATATCGAAGGACCGGAAGGACCGCGGTCCAGCCAGCGGCGGCTCATCCAGCCGGCCAGACCCACCAGCAGCGCCGGCATCCAGATCCAGCGCCATTCACTCAACATCACCGCCAGACCGCGGTCCGAGAAGAAGCGGCGCAGGCTGATGGGCGAGGCCTCGATGGGGCGCTCGGGCCACCACAGGCGCTCCTCGCTGAAGGGCCACCACAGCGCCACGCCGTGGCCGCCGTTCGTGGCCATGTCCAGCAGGCCGTGAGACGCCGCACAGACGGCCACGAACAAGGCCGCGTGGGCACGGCGGCAGCGCAACATGGGCGCCATCAGCGCCGCCACACCGCCCAGCGCCGCGGCGATCAGCAGGGAGTGACTGGCGCCCCGATGGCCCAGGCCGGATTCGTAGGGAATGCCGAGGCGAAAGCCCAGGGCGTCCGCATCCGGCAGCACCGCCGCCACGACACCGGCCAGCAGCAGGCGGCCGGGCACCCGACGCGATCCCAGAGCCAGCGCCAAGGCTAGCGGGACGGCAGGGTGGGACAGCGCGGAGGGCATGGGCCGGATGGTAAGCGCCGGCGGCGATCAGGGGGTGGGGCGCGGCACCGGCTCGAAGCCCGTCTCGCCACCGAAGCAGGGGACGTTGCCGGCCAGAGGCTGCCAAGAGGCCTTGTGGCTGACGAAGTAATCGCCGCTCGCGGGCGGCACATCGCCATCGGGCATCACGCCGGCCGGCACGCCGGTGATGTGGTCGTAGCGGGCATCGCGCGTCATCACGTGAGTGCCGCATTGCATGCAGAACAGGCGTTCCAGATGGACGGTCGGCCGGTAAGCACGGAGCTGCTCCGAGCCCTGGACCTCGAGCGCCTGTGCCGGCAGGCTGAGCCAGGTAGTGAAGGCCGCACCGCTCAGGCGCCGGCACAGGCCGCAGTGGCAGTTGATGGGCGGCTGCAGCGGCACGGAGGCGCGCAGGGTCACCGCGCCGCAATGGCAGCCACCGGGGCGCGAGGAAGGGGTCAGGTCTTGCGTCATGGTGTTCAGGCTCGCCGTGGCGAGCGTGCCAGGCGGAAGGACTGGGCCAGGCCGATGCCCGCCAGCCCCCACACCAAGGCCGCCACGATCTCGAACGTGGACAGGAGGGCCGGCCGCCACAGCCCCAACGGGATCAATGCCAGCGCGCGGACCAGGCAGACCATGGCCATGGCCGCCAGCCCGAATCGCAGCAGGGGCAGACGCCGCACCCAGCCCAGCGCCGATGCGGCGTAGAGCCCGCAAAGGCCCATCGCGGCGGCAATCAGCAGGCTGCCCACCGGTGCCAGCCAGGTGCCGGCCTCGGCCGATCGAACAATGGCGGGTGGCGCGCCAAAGAAGGCGAACCAGGACGGCCCGCCGACGATCGCGAGGACGTGGATCAGCACCCCGACGCCCGCGATCCACACCGCCAGGGCGGCGGCATGACGGCCTGGGTGAGCAGCCGACGCGGCAGGGTTGACACCCTCGCCGGGCCGCGGAACTGGGGTGGAAGGCTTCATGGTGCCGGCGAGTCTACCCATGCCTGCGACCCCTGCCGCAAGTCAGCCGGGGCCTCGGTTCAGAAGCGGAAATAGATCAGGCCCTCGCGCAGCAGGCGCCCGACGGGCTGCGAGGCCGCCACGAGGAACACCGCCCGCTGCGGCTCGCCGGGCAAGGCCACCACCTGCACCAGCGGCAGCTCCTGCGCCACGCCGGTGATCGTGTGGCGCGTGGACGAGAACTGCAGGAAGTGCGTGCGCATCACCGCTTCGGTGAAATCGCCCAGCGTCTGCGAGGGGTCGACCTCGAGGGTCATGTCCAGCGGGCCGGCCTGGTCGTCGGCACCTGCAGCAGGCATCGCGCAGGAGGCGGATCTTCATGGCCGGGTCAGCCGCTTCCCCAGACACAGCGCCTCCGGCCGGCCGACATAGCGACCGTAGTTCTCGATGACGGCATAGCCGTGGCGATCATAGAAGCGGACGGCACGCTCGTTGACGCGGCGTGTCTCGAGCCACAGCTGCTCGTAGCCGAAGGCCCGCGCCTGCCGCTCGAGAAAACTCAGCAGCGCCTGGCCCACGCCCTGGGACCCCGACACGGCGAACATGCGCTTGAGCTCGGCGATGCCCGGCGCCAGCGGCCGCAGAGCCCCGCAGCCGACGGCCTCGCCCGTGTCCTGGCGCGCCACGACGAAACAGGCCCGGTCGACCTGCACATCGCTCACGTCGAAGGACGCCGTGCCGCTGCTGCCGGTGAGGGACTGCAGCGTCTGCGACAGCGCGGCCAGAAGCTGCCGGCTCTCGGGCGAGGTGGGATCCGCGTGCTCGATCTTCATGGGGCACGATTCATGGGGCAAGACCTGACCCCATCACGAGCTCGTAGTGCTCGACGGTCGGGAAGGGATCGTAGAAGTGGTGCAGCAACGCCCGCCAGGCCTGGTACTGCGGCGAGCCGCGGAAGCCCACCGTGTGGTCCTCCAGCGTGTCCCAGCCGACGAGCAGCACGTACTGCGAGGGCTTCTCCAGGCAGCGCTGCAGCTGGTGGAACTGGTAGCCCGGCATGGACGAGATGATGGCCTGCGCTTCGCCAAAGGCCGCCTCGAAGGCGGGCTCTTGGCTGGGAATGACCTGCAGGAGGGCGACTTCGAGGACCATGGGCTGTCTCAGCGTTTGTGCAGCGGCCAGTCTCGCAGAGTCCCGCGCAGCCATCGGCAAGTCATGGCGCCTCAGGCGGCCCCGCCCAACAGACGGCCTGACAGCGGACCGAAGAAACTGAGCGCGAGCACCATGCCATTCAGGATGAGGACCGCTTCATAAATCGGCACGAAGGGGCGGGACAACACCTGCGGCGCGTCGAGCGTCGACAGCCCGGTCCATCCCACCGTGCAGAGCAGGAAGGCCCACGGGCTGTAGGGCCAGAGGAGGCCCAGCGCCAACAGGGAGAGGAAGTAGCCCACGACCAGGGTGAGACGCAGGGCGAACAGGGCGAGATGCCTCTTGCACAGGGCGATCGCCGCGGCCTTGGTCTCGGCCCGGTACTGCCGCAGCGGGTCGGGCAGCCGACGTGAGGCGATCTCCTCGACGACCATGCCGGCCAGGGTCAACACCCCGCAGGCGGCGACAAGACAGGAAAAGAGCAGCGTCATCGTTCAGCCTGGGCGTTCAGTTTGCGAAGAAGTAGCGCACCAGCCCCAGGCTCAGCGCCATCAGGTAGCCATACGCGAAGCGGTCCATCCGCAGCACGCGCAGGCCCTTCTTCGCGCGCCACTGGCCCATCCAGCCCATCGTTGCGCCCACGGCGAAGGGGGTGATGAGCAGGTTGAGCACGCGCAGCGCCGGCTGGTGCAGGAAGGAATGCGGCATCAGCCACAGGCTCAGCCCGCCGAGGATCGCCCCCAGCAGCAGGTAGCCGAGGGAGCTGACCCAGGGCGACGGCTCGCCACGGAAGGGGGCCAGCAGCACGCGGCCGCCAAACTCGAGCACCAGCGCGAGCAGGAACTCGGCCAAGAGCTCGACGATCACCTCCACCAGCCATTCCATGCCTCTGCTCCATCCCTTTTGGTTTTCCAGGGGCCGCACGATGCCCGGGGCTTCACGGGCGGTCAAGGCACAAGGCTGTGGACAATTCTTGAACAAGGCATGGCTTATCCACAGGCGGGCGGCCATTCCCGAACTTGTTGTCGAACCGTGCCGCGGGATTCCCGGGTGGCGCGCACAGGCTTTTGAAGGACGCAAGTGCTTGTCGCAAAAGGACTTTGAGCACTTGTCCACAGAAAAGTGCCTCCTCTATTACTCCTACCAGTTAAAGATCCTTAACTACTGTTGTTGAAAGACAGGACGTGAAAAAATCGGGGATTGGCCTTTTCGGGCGCCTGAATCACGTGTGAAGGCGCTGTGGCCCGCTCTTTGCCGCCCTGCCGGCACGTCCTTGAATGAACACCACCTCGCTCTTCTGCGCCTCCGCGGGCTTCGAGTCCGCCTGCCGTATTCCGGCGCTGCCGGCCTCGCACCGCGCGCATGGCCTGCATGGCCACAGCTACTTCGCCACCGTTCGGGCTGATCTGCCGGCCGGCTGGGCGCCCTTTCCCGGCGGCGAGGTGGAGGCCCTGCGCGAGCGCCTGGCCGCCTGCGTCGCCCCGCTGGACCACGGCCTGCTGAACGAGCAGATCGAGAACCCCACCGACGAGAACATCGCCCGCTGGATCCGCCACCGTCTCGAGACCGAGTTCGGCGTGCCCGGCATCCAGCAGGTCGGCATCCAGAGCACGACGCATTCCGGCGTGGACCTGGACGTCTCCGGCCGCGCGCACGTGTGGCGCCGCTACCGCTTCCAGGCCGCCCACCAGCTGCCCAATGTGCCGCTGGGCCACAAGTGCGGGCGCATGCATGGCCATGGCTTCGAGGTCATCCTGCATGCCAACCAGGACCTGGGCGAGCGGGACCTGAGCATCGACTACGACCACCTCGACGACATCTGGGCGCCCTTCCACGCCCAGCTGAACTACCACTGCCTCAACGAGATCGAGGGCCTGCACAACCCGACCAGCGAGGTGATCTCCGCCTGGCTGTGGACGCGCATCCGCCCGCAGCTGCCGGAGCTGTCCTGGGTCACCGTCTACGAGACGGGCTCGAGCGGCGCCAACTTCGATGGCACCAGCTACCGCATCTGGAAGGAGATGACGCTGGACAGCGCCGTGCAGCTCAAGCGCGCGCCGGCGGAGCACCCGCAGCGCGGCATCCATGGCCACACCTTCACGCTGCGCCTGCACCTGTGCGCGCCGCTGGACGCGGTGATGGGCTGGACGGTCGACTTCGGCGATGTGAAGACGCTCTTCAATCCGCTGTTCAAGGCGCTGGACCACCACCCGCTGCACGAGATCCCCTCGCTGGCGGACAGCGACACGGCCTCGCTGGCCGCCTGGATCCTGCGTGAAGGGGGTCAGGTCTTGCCGCAGCTCGATCGCGTGGACCTGTACGAGACGCGCGGCTCCGGGGCGCTCGTGAGTGCCGGCCCGGCCGACGAACTGATTCCCGTGTGAGGGCGATGCGATGACCTACGCCGTCAAGGAACGCTTCTACACGCTGCAGGGCGAGGGCGCGCAGGCCGGCCGCCCGGCCGTCTTCTGCCGCTTCGCGGGCTGCAATCTCTGGAGCGGCCGTGAGCAGGACCGCGCCACGGCCGTCTGCAATTTCTGCGACACGGATTTCGTCGGGACGGACGGCGAGGGCGGCGGCAAGTTCGCCACCGCCGCCGAGCTGGCCGATGCCATCGACAGCCTCTGGCCGCGCGATGCGCAGGGCCAGCGCCTGGGTCGCCCCTACGTCGTGTGCACCGGCGGCGAGCCGCTGCTGCAGCTGGACACGCCGCTGATCGAGGCCCTGCATGCGCGCAGCTTCGAGATCGCCGTCGAGACCAACGGCACGCAGCCCGCGCCGGAAGGCCTGGACTGGATCTGCGTGAGCCCCAAGGCCGATGCCGAGATCGTGCTCACGAAGGGGCATGAGCTGAAGCTGGTCTACCCGCAGCCGCTGGCCATGCCGGAGCGCTTCGAGCAGCTCGACTTCCAGCACTTCTTCCTGCAGCCCCTCGATTCCATCCTGCAGAAGCAGCACACGCGTGAGGCGGTGGCTTACTGCATGAGCCACCCGCAGTGGCGCTTGTCCGTGCAGATGCACAAGGTCGTAGGAATCGCCTGAACCAGGCCCGAACCACGCCTGAACCAAAAAAGCCCCGGGCCATTGGCCGGGGCTTTTGCTTTGTGCCTGCGCTCCGTGCTGCATGAGCCGGGTAGAAGGCCGGTGCGATTGCGCAGGTCAAGGAGGAGCCGTCGCCTGCAAGGCGGCGGCGGGGGACACGGAGCAATCGTGCCGGCCTTCTGCCCGGCGATCGCTCGATCTCCTCAGGCGGCCATCAAGCCGACAGATGCGCCGTCTTCTGATCCAGCACCGCTTCGGGAGATTCGGCCTCCTGCTCGGTCTCGGCATTCAGACGGGCCTGCAGCTGCGCCGTGTCGAGGTCACCCGTCCACTTCGCCACCACCACCGTGGCCACGCCATTGCCGATGAGGTTCGTCAGTGCGCGGGCCTCGCTCATGAAGCGGTCGATGCCCAGGATCAGCGCCAGGCCGGCCACCGGCACACCGCCCACGGCGGACAGCGTGGCCGCCAGGACGATGAAGCCCGAGCCCGTCACGCCGGCGGCGCCCTTGGAGGTCAGCAGCAGCACGGCCAGCAGGGTCAGCTGCTGCGTGAGGCTCATCGGCGTGTTGGTGGCCTGCGCGATGAAGACCGCGGCCATCGTCAGGTAGATCGAGGTGCCGTCCAGGTTGAAGGAGTAGCCCGTGGGGATCACGAGGCCGACCGTGGACTTCTTCGCGCCCAGGTTCTCCATCTTGGCCATCATGCGCGGCAGCACCGACTCCGAGGAGGACGTGCCCAGCACGATCAGCAGCTCTTCCTTGATGTACTTGATGAACTTCAGGATCGAGAAGCCATGCGCGCGGGCGATGCTGCCCAGCACGATGAAGATGAACAGCAGGCAGGTCAGGTAGAAGCTGCCCATCAGCTTGGCCAGCTGCACCAGCGAGCCCAGGCCGTACTTGCCGATCGTGAAGGCCATGGCACCGAAGGCGCCGATGGGGGCCAGCTTCATGATGTAGCCCACGATCACGAACAGCACGTGCGAGCTCTTCTCGATGAAGTCGAACACCAGCGTGCCGCGGCCCCCGAAGCGGTGCAGCGCGAAGCCGAAGAGCACGGCCACCAGCAGCACCTGCAGCATCTCGCCCTTGGCAAAGGCGTCGAACATGCTGGTCGGGATGATGGCCAGCAGGAACTCGGTGGTGTTCTGCATCTTGCCCGGGCCCGTGTAGGCCGCGATGCCCTTGGTGTCCAGGTGGGCCGGGTCGACGTTCATGCCCACGCCCGGCTGGAACACGTTCACCACCACCAGGCCGATGATCAGCGCCAGGGTCGAGACGACCTCGAAGTACAGCAGCGCCAGGCCGCCGGTCTTGCCGACCTTCTTCATGTCCTCCATGCCGGCAATGCCCACCACGACCGTGCAGAAGATGATCGGCGCGATCAGCATCTTGATCAGCTTGATGAAGCCATCGCCCAGCGGTTTCATCGCCGCGCCGGTCTCGGGCACGAAGTGGCCCAGGCCGACGCCGATGACGATGGCCAGGATCACCTGCAGGTACAGGGACTTGTAGAAGGGGGGTTTGGACACGGTCGCCATTGCAGCACCTCGTGAAGGGGGTTGATGCGCTCATGGTGCGCCCCGAAACCGCGCAAATCTGTACGTGGAATTGCACATTTTTGGGGGCCTAGCGCAGCTCGCCGCCCGCTGTAAAGGCACAAGGCTGTGGACAACTTTTGAGCAAGCAGGGGCTTGTGCACAGGCCCACCGGGCCTGGCGGGACTTGTTGTCAAACCGTCCGCTCGAAATCCGGGGCTTCAACCACAAGCTTGTTTAGGCGACAAGTCCTTGAATGGCAAAGAGAAAATCGACTTGTCCACAGCAGAGGCCGCCCTCTACTAAGACTACGAATTAAGGATTTCTATCTTGTCTTGTTGATATCAGCCGGGCAAAAAAACCTGCGCTGTTGCAGGCAGGGCTCCCGGATGGGCGCCGGGCTTGGCGCCAGGCAAGCCAGCGTGCACACTCGCGGCCCATGATGAACATTGCCGACCTCCAGGCCCGTCTGCGCGCCTTCGCCGCCGAGCGCCAATGGGAGCCCTACCAGACACCCAAGAACCTGGCCATGGCCCTGGTCGTGGAGGCCGCCGAGCTGGTGGAGATCTTCCAGTGGAAGACGCCGCAGGAGTCCCAGGCGCTGGACGAAGCCACGCGGGTGCACCTGGGCGAGGAGATTGCCGACGTCCTGCTGTACCTGCTGCAGATTGCCGATCATTGCCAGGTCGACGTGCCGTCGGCCGTGGAACGCAAGCTCGTGATGAATGCCCGCAAGCACCCGCCGCTGCCTCGGGAAGGCGAGAGCGCATGAGCGCGTCTCTGAGTGAACGCATGAGCGAGACGGTGGCCGTCATCGACTTCGAGACCTCGGGCCTCGGCCCGGCCAATGGCGGGCGGGCGACCGAGATCGCGGCGGTGCTGGTGCGCGGCGGCGCGATCGTCGGCGAGTACCAGAGCCTGATGCACACCGGCGTGTACGTGCCGCCCTTCATCGAGCAGCTGACAGGCATCAGCAACGAGATGCTGGAGGGCGCGCCGCCGGCCGAGCAGGTGATGCGCGAGGTGGCCGAGTTCACCCGCGGCTGCCCGATGATTGCGCACAACGCCGGCTTCGATCGCGGCTTCTGGCAGTTCGAGATGCGCAAGGCCGAGATCGAGCCGGATCCGGCCCATGAGTTCGCCTGCACGGTGCTGCTGGCGCGGCGGCTCTACCCGGAGGCGCCGTCCTGCAAGCTGGGCCAGCTTGCGCGCTGGCATGAGCTGCCGGACATGGGCCGTGCCCACCGGGCCCTGGCCGACGCGAAGACCACCGCCCACCTGCTCATCCGGATGGAACGCGACATCGAGCAGCAGTTCGGGCAGGAGCTGGGCGTGGCGCCGGTGCGTCACGAGCTGCTGGCACGTCTCCAGAAAGCCAACAAGACCGCGCTCAAGCGCTGCGTGGCGGACTACGCCACCGTGTGGCGCCGCCGGGCACAGCAGCCCCTGCCCTTGCAGGTCTGACGGGCGTCAGGCCGCGCCATCCGGCCCGACGTCGGCCCCGAAGCCCCATGGCTGCGGACTTTGCGCCAAAACGGGCCTGAAAATATCGCCTTGTCAAGCGGCGCAATTTTTGGATTTGCCCCCCACAATCCCGCCCTTCGTCTTTCATTTGCCGCTGGTTTCTTTGTATGTCGAGTATTCAGGTCCGTCCGGCCACGCTGCGTGACGCCAAGGCCATTGCTGAGATCCACGTCGCCGCTG
>JAYRMR010000066.1:0-19477 GCA_041912595.1 Burkholderiaceae bacterium | reverse complement strand
GCACCGCAGAACGCATCCTCGAAGTCACGCTGGACCTGTTCAACCGCTTCGGTGAACCCAACGTCTCGACCACGCTCATCTCGGCCGAGCTCAACATCAGCCCCGGCAACCTCTACTACCACTACCCGGCCAAGGACGAGCTGATCAACGCGCTCTTCGCGGCCTACGAGCGCGAGCTCACCGAGCTGCTGGGCGCGTCCGAGAACGTGCGCAACGTGGAAGACGCCTGGCTCTTCTTCCACATGCTCTTCGAGCTGATCTGGAAGCACCGCTTCCTCTACCGCGACCTCAACGACCTGCTCTCCAAGAACCGCAAGCTGGAGACGCATTTCCAGTCCGTGCTGGTGCACAAGGGCCAGGCGATGCGCGCGGTGCTCGCCGGCCTGCAGCATGGCGGCGCGCTGCGCATGGAGCCCCGCGACGCCGGCCCCACGGCCGAGGCCATGGTCGTGCTGCAGAGCTACTGGCTGAGCTACGAATACGTGCGCGATCCGCGCCACGCGCTCGAGCCGGACCGCGCCGGCAGCGCGCTCATGCGCGGCGCCTTCCATGTGCTGAGCACACTGCTGCCCTACCTCGAGCCGGACTCGCGCGAGCATCTCTTCAAGCTGGCCGGGCGCTACAACGGCTAGCCCTGCCGGCCCGCGACGCAACACCTGCCCCCGAACCCCTATACCGACACGACACGGAGACATCGATGGCCAAGTGGACTGCCTTCCCCTACGACAACGCGGCCTTCCAGTACGACGCCGCCAGCCTCAAGAAGCACTGGGCCCGCCTGCACGCCGGTGATGCCGAGCCCTTCCCCAAGGACGCCGCGGTGCAGCAGGCCTGGATCCACTTCCATGCGGGCGAGTTCCAGAAGGCCTACGAGGCGGGCCTGGCCGCGGGCGGCGCCGGCGTCACGGTCGCCAACAAGGCCCAGGCCATCTACGCCAACTACCTCGAGAAGAAGGAAAAGGCCAAGCTGGAGATGTTCCTGGAGGTCGCCGAGCGGGCGGAGGGGCAGCAGGAGAGCGAGCCCAAGAACGCCAACGCCTGGTACTGGCAGGCCTACGCCCTCGGCCGCTACAGCCAGGGCATCAGCGTGGCCAAGGCCCTCGCGCAGGGCCTGGGCGGCAAGGTCAAGGCCGCCCTGGAGACCGCCATCGAGCTGGCCCCCAAGCACGCCGACGCCCACATCGCCCTGGGCGCCTTCCACGCCGAGGTGATCGACAAGGTCGGCAAGCTGCTGGGCAAGACCCAGGGCGCGGACACCGCCACCGGACTGAAGATGTTCGAGCAGGCGCTGAAGCTGAACCCGACCAGCGCCATCGCCATGATTGAGCGCGCCAACGGCCTCGTGATGCTGGAGGGCGACAAGCGCATGGCCGTGGCCGAGCAGCTCTATGCCGATGCCGCCGCCTGCCAGCCCATGGACGCCATGGAATGCCTGGACGTCGAGCTGGCCAAGGAAGAGCTCGAGGAGTGAGCCGCGGCGGTCGGCTGACCCCGCCGACCGGCCCGTGCCAGCCCCCGCAGCCGCGGGGGCGCCCCGGTCGATTCGTGGGAAAGCTCACGTTTTTCGGCCCTGCTCCGTGGATATCCTCAATGGCCATCGGGCGTCCCGCCCGCTAAGCTGTGTGCACTTTTACCGGCGGGCGGGTCCACGACACCCGTTTGCCACCGTCTCACTGCATTCGCAAAGGTTGCATCATGAAGAAGTTCCACCTGATCGCCCTGGCCGCCCTGCTGGGCACCTCCCTGGCCCACGCCGCCAAGCCGGCTGAAAACCGCGAAGTGCAGGCCCTGCGCGCCGAGTGCGCCGCCCAGCACACGGTGAGCTTCGACGGCGCCCGCGAGGACAACGAATACCGTTTCGTCTACGCCAAGGGCCAGCTGCGCGGCGAGCACACCGAGGGCAAGGCGCTGAAGTGCACCGAAGCCCAGTACGTCGCCTACCTGGACAACGCCGATCCCGCCCGCGTGATGTCGGCCTACCCGACCGCCGCCGGCCGCCCTGGCAAGAGCCAGAAGGCCAAGTAAGGCCAGGCACCGCATCGCGGTCTCCCGCGCGATTCGCGGGGGCTCAAAGAAAAAGCCAGGCCTGATGCCTGGCTTTTTTCATGGGCGGCCGCCCGCGGCCTATTCGATCGCCTCGAGCTCCTCGCCCCAGGGCAGCATCAGGGCCAGCATGAGCAGCTGGTTGAACTCCGGCGCGAATTCGTCGATGACGGCCTGCGGCTCGGGGCAGAGCTTCTCGTCGGTGATGAGGCCGAACTGCACCTTGCCGGCGTAGGTCAGGATGGACACGCCCATGCCGATGTCGCCCGACTGCGGCACCCAGAACATCACGCGCTCGACCGTCGCGCCGCAGAACTCCAGCGCCTTGGCCGGCCCGGGCACATTGGTCATCACCGCCGTGGCCTTCTTGGCGAAGATGTTGAGCATCGCGTGCTGCACGGGCTTGATCAGCAGGCCCGCCACCGACAGCAGGCCGAAGGCCATGATGGGCTGGAAGCTGCCCTTGAGCTCCTGCATCCGGGCCCGCACGGCATAGAGCCGTTCGACGGGATTGCTGATGCCGATGGGCAGCACCAGCGGCACGAGGCCGAAGCGGTTGCCGAGTTGGTAGGCCTTCTCCAGGGGCCGCAGGTTCACCGGCACCATGGCGCGGATCTCCTTGCCGTCGACGTCCTCGCCGCGCTGGCGCAGGTAGCGGCCGATGGCGCCGGCCACGCAGGACAGCAGTACGTCGTTGACGGAGCAGTTGAAGCCCTTGCCCACGGCCTTCACGGCGTCCAGCGGCAGGCCCTCGTCCCAGGCCACGCGCTTGACGGTGCCGGGCTTGCCCTTGAGGCTGGTGGGCGAGTCGTCCGACATCAGCGCGAAGGCCGCGACGTCGCTCACCGCCTGGTAGCCCAGCTTGGCGGCGTGCAGGGAATGGTCGATGGGATGGTCCGCCGCCATCATGAGGTCCACGCCCTTGGACATGGCGGCGCCGGAGACGCCGATGGCCTTGATGGTGAGGTCGGTGATGGGCTTGAGCAGGGCGTCGGTCAGCCAGTCGTGGTCTTCCTCGACGACGGGTTCGTTGCGGCGACGCTTGGGCGGCGGCTGGCCGCCGTCGGTGATGGACAGCATCACCGCGATCAGCGCGATGCCGTCGGCGATGCAGTGGTGGATGCGGGCGATCAGCGCGCTTTCGCCGTCCATGTCCTCGACCAGCTCGAACTGCCACAGCGGGTGCGCGGGATCGAGCGGCTGGGCGCACAGCGCGCCCACGCGGTCCTGCAGGGCCTGCTGCAGGCTCTGACCCTTGGCAGGCTTGAGCGTGCCGGGGACCACATGGCGGGCGATGTCGAAGGCTTCGTCGTCGACCCAGTGCGCGCCGAGTGCGTCCTCCACGACCTTCTGGCGGAAGCGGCGGTACTGCAGCAGGCGCTCCTCGACCCGCTGCCGGAGGTCCTGCAGCGAGAGCCGCGGTCGCAGCGTCCAGATCCCGACGATCATCATCAGGTTCTGCTCGGTATCCATCCGCAACCAGGCGGTATCGACCCGGGACATGCGTTCTGCTGCGGCCAAGGCGTGCTCCTCGTTCTAGAGTGTCTGACCCAGACATTGCTGGGTAATATGCTCGGTGTCCACCCCGATTGTCACCAAACTTTGGTGCCGCGAAACCCAAGGAGACGAGATGAGCCTCAAAGAGCAATTCGACGCCGCAGTGGCCGATTCCAAGAACCTGCCCGAGCGCCCCGACAACATGACCCTGCTGAAGATCTACG
The DNA here is from genome assembly GCA_041912595.1 of Burkholderiaceae bacterium. Taxonomy (GTDB): domain Bacteria; phylum Pseudomonadota; class Gammaproteobacteria; order Burkholderiales; family Burkholderiaceae_C; genus Roseateles_B. The sequence continues at coordinate 15,713 of JAYRMR010000066.1, read as the reverse complement.
CCCTGTTCAAGCAGGCCAGCAGCGGCGACGTGGAAGGCTCCCGCCCCGGCTTCACCGACATGGTCGGCCGCGCCAAGTACGACGCCTGGGCCGCGCTGAAGGGCACCAGCAACGATGAGGCGATGCAGCAGTACATCGACCTCATCGAAAGTCTGAAGTAAGCCCCCCCCTACTCGCTTCGCGAGCCCCCCCAGGGGGGCGATCGTGGCGGACCGGCGGAGCCGGATCCGCACGATCCGTGCTGGGGCGCGGGCTGCGCCGCGCCGTGCTTGCGACGTGGGAGCGTGTCTTGAGGGAGCCGGGCTGATGCCTGGCTTTTTTGTTTCTGGCGTCTGCTCGATCGCGGGCGGACCGGCGGAGCCGGATCCGCACGATCCGTGCGGGGGGCGCGGGCTGCGCCGCGCCGTGCTTGCGGCGTGGGAGCGTGTCTTGAGGGAGCCGGGCTGATGCCTGGCTTTTTTGCTTGTGGCGGCTGCTCGGTTGCGGGCGGACCCGCTAGGACTGGACGGCAGCGATTCGCGGGCGCCTTGCCACTTCTGGACGCGCCCGCGCGCTCAGCCCTTCTTCTTCGAGGCCTTGCCGCCAGCGGACGGCGACAGCAGGGCGTCGAGCTCCTTCTGGATCTCGGTCTCGATGGTGGCCTTGAAGGCGCCCAGCAGGAAGCCGAGCTTGGCCTCGATCTCGAAATGCTCGCCGGTGACGATGAGCTGGCCCTTGACGCCGGAACGCTCGAACTCGACGGTGTCGCTGGTGTCGCCCTCGATGACCGTGCACTCCATGTCGAACTTCTGCTCGACCTGCTCGGCCCAGGCCCAGGCCACTTCACGAGCCTTGGCCAGGCCGAGTTGATGGTCGCGGTGGAGGTGGATGTCAGCCATGGTGGGTCGTTCTTGTCGTCATTCCGAAGAGCCCAACTCTAGCCGACGTCGAGCCTTGGGCAGCGCCGCCAGGCGCTTCACCTCGGCATGGAATTTCGCCCAGTCCGATCCTTGCGCCACGAACAGGCGCTCGAAGGCCGGCACGAGGCCGTGGTAGGCGGCCAGCACGCCGAAGGACGCGTTGTTGGCGCGGGCAAACCAGCCGTCGTAGCCCGCCCAGCCCTGCCAGGGCCCGTCGCGCCAGGCCCGGTAGTCGGACTGGATGGCCGCCCGGGCCTCGCGCTTGGCGTCCTCGCGGGCCGCTGGGGTCAGGTCCTGCGCATACGCGGCGGCGAGGCGCTCGCGACCGCGCAAGGCCAGGGCGAGGAACTCGTCGCGGCGGCGGCGCTGGCGCTCGTAGGCCACGGCGGCCTCGGCGCTGCCATGCTCGGCCAGCCAGCGGCGGGCGCCCATGCGCTCCACGGCGGTAGCGTAGCTCTCGTTGAACTCGGTGTCGTCCGCGGCGTAGGCCTGCTGGTGGGCCAGCTCGTGGAAGATCAGGCCGGCCAGTTCTCCTTCGCCGTCGCGGATGAAGGTATTGAGCAGCGGATCACCCCCCAGCCAGTTGCCGAAGCCCAGCGTGGAATAGGCCGGGACGGGATAGACCTGCACCTCCCAGCCTTCGGCCTGGAGCTGCGCCGCCAGTGCCCGGGCGGCCTCGTGATCGAAGTAACCGCGGTAGCCGGCGCAGCCCATCAGCGGGTAGCACCAGGTCTTGAGCTGCAGGCTGAAGGGCGGCGCGGCGACGACGTTCCAGACCGCCGCCGGGCGGCCGAGATCGGCATAGCGGCGGTAGCTGGCGTTGTCCGGCAGGGCCAGCGCGCTGACGGCGTAGTCGCGCAGACGCTGGCTCAGCTGCAGGCGTTCGCGCAGGACCGGGTCAAGGTCCGGCTGGCTCAGCCATTGATCCACCGGCCGCGCGGCCTGCGAGAGCTTCAGGTGGCCACCCACCGCCTGGCCGAGGTAGCCGAGCTGGGCGCAGCCGCCCAGCAGGCCCGCCAGCAGCGCGACGAGACCCGCGCGCATCAGGCGCCCAGGCCGGCCGCTCGCGCACGCCGTCACGCGCCCGCCACGTCGACCAGGCAGTCGTAGAAGGTCGCGCCACCGCCGATGTCGGTGAGCCCCTGCTGCGTGACGGCGTTGACGTTCTCGCCGCCGGGCGAGAGCTTGCGCCACCACACGCCCAGGCCGTTGACGACGCCGGGGCGGGCGCGCTCGCTGATGTGCAGGCGGCACCGCAGGCTGCCGCGCTCGTTGAAGATGCGCACCATGCGACCGTGCTCGAGCCCGCGGGCCGCGGCGTCCACGGCATGCATCTCGACCAGCGGCTCGCCCTCGATGTCGCGCAGGCTCTTGACGTTCACGAAGCTGCTGTTGAGGAAGTTGCGGGCCGGCGGGGAGATCATCGCCAGCGGGTAGCGGGCGGCGAGCTCGGGGCTGCTCAGGCGGCTCTCGCGGTTGGGCACATGGTCCGGCAGGCCGTAGAGCGGCGAGCGGCATTGCACCCTGCCCGAGGGCGTGGGCCAGCCGCCGTCGGCAAAGGGTGCCTCGGGCAGGTCCAGGCTCACGAAGCCCTGCGACTTCAGCAGATCCGGGTCGATGGCCGCCGTGAAGGCCTGCGCGGCCAGCGCCTCGTCCGTCTCCTGCAGGCAGGGGTCGTCCAGGCCCATGTGGCGAGCCAGCTCGCGGAAGATCTGCGTGTTGGGCTTGGCCTGCCCCAGCGGCGCAATGGCGGGGTCGTTGCGCAGCACGTCGGTGTGGCCGTAGCTGGTGTGCACGTCCAGGTGCTCGAGCTGCGTCGTGGCCGGCAGCACGTAGTCGGCCTGGTCCGCGGTGTCCGTCATGAAGTGCTCGAGCACGACGGTGAACAGGTCCGGGCGCTGGAAGCCCCGCAGCACCTGGCCGGTGTCCGGCGCCACGGCCACCGGGTTGCTGTTGTAGACGATCAGAGCCTCGATGCGCGGGCCGAATTCGGGCGAGGCCTCGCGCAGCAGGGCTTCCCCGATGGCGCTCATGTTGACCGTGCGGGGCTGGCGGCCGGCGAGGAGGTCCGGGCGCTCCAGCGCGTGGGCGTTCTTGACCCGCGCCGCCCAGCCGGACGCCGACAGCAGCAGCCCGCCCGCCCGATGCTTCCAGGCGCCGACGAGGCAGGGCAGCAGCGCGATCAGGCGCACGGCATTGCCGCCGCCATGCACGCGCTGCATGCCGTAGTTGAGGCGGATGGCGGCCGGTGCGGTGGTGCCGTACTCGCGCGCCAGCTCGCGCAGCTCCTGCTCGGTGATGCCGCAGACCTCGGCCGCCCGCGCCGGCGGCCACTGCAAGGCGCGCTCGCGCATCTCGGGCCAGGCGTCCACGTGGCGGTCGAGGTAGTCCTGGTCGAGCCAGCCATTGACGATCAGCTCATGCATCAGCCCCAGGGCCAGCGCGCCGTCGGTGCCGGGCAGCAGGGCGATGTGCTGGTGGCACTTGTCGGCGGTCTCGGTCTTGCGCGGGTCAATGCAGATCAGCTTCGCGCCGTTGCGCTTGGCCTGGTTGGCGTAGGTCCAGAAGTGCAGATTGGACGCGATGGAGTTGCTGCCCCAGATCAGGATCAGCCGGCTCTCGGCGAAGAAGCGCAGGTGCATGCCCACGCGGCTGCCGTAAGTGGCGTTGAGGGCTTCGGCGCCCGCGGAGGCACAGATGGTGCGGTCCAGCCGGGCGGCGCCCAGCGTGTTGAAGAAGCGCGCCGCGATGCTCTCGCCCTGGATCAGCCCCATGGTGCCGGCGTAGCTGTAGGGCTGGATGGCCTGGGGGTCGCGCGCGGCGATGGCCTGGAGGCGGCGGGCGATGTCGCCCAGCGCCTCGTCCCAGCTCACGGGCTCGAAGCGCGGCGCCTCATGCTTGGCACTCGTGCGGCGCAGCGGCTGCAGCAGGCGTTCGGGGTGGTAGGTGCGCTCGGCATAGCGCGAGACCTTGGTGCACAGGGCCCCGTGGGTGGACGGGTGCTCGGCGCGCCCCTGGACCTTGACCACGCGCTCGTTCTCGACGGTGATCTTGAGGGCGCAGGTGTCGGGGCAGTCATGGGGGCAGGCGCCGTGGACGATGCGGCTGGCGGTGAGGGCGGGCTCGGGGGCATTCATCCGAGCACTATTGCACAAGCCCCCCTGGGGTGACGGCAGACAGGGGCGCAGATCGGCAATTCGTTACAGGGTTAACCCTAGATTTACGGTAACCTCCGCGCCTTTGCCGTAACCGCCCGCCCCATGAACCGCCGCCTTGCCCTCGCCCAACTCGCCAGCCTGACCGCCCTGCCCCTGTGGAGCCATGCCCAGGACCAGAAGAAGATCGTGCTGGGCCAGTCGGCGCCGCTGAGCGGCCCCGCCGCGCAGCTGGGTCTGCAGATGCAGGCGGGCGCCAAGCTGTATTTCGACGGTGTGAACGCGGCCGGCGGCGTCGGCGGCCTTCCCATCGAGCTGCGCACGCTGGATGACGGCTACGAGCCCGAGCGCTGCAAGGCCAACACCGAGAAGCTGATCGCCGGCAACGCCTTCGCGCTGTTCGGCTATGTGGGCACGCCCACGTCGCTGGCCGCCCTGCCCCTGGTGCAGCAGGCCAAGATCCCCTTCTTCGCGCCGCTCACGGGCGCCGAGGCGCTGCGCGATCCGGCCAGCCCTTACGTCTTCCACCTGCGCGCCTCCTACAACGACGAGACCGCGCTGATCATCAAGCAGCTGACGCAGCTGGGCCTGAGCAAGATCGCCGTCTTCCACCAGAACGATGCCTATGGCAAGGCCGGTCTCGACGGCGCCGTGCGCGCCCTGATGCATCGCAAGCTGACGGTGCACGCCACCGCCACGGTCGAGCGCAACAGCGTCGAGGTCGCCGAGGCCGTGAAGAAGATCGTCGCGGCGCAGCCCGAGGCCGTGGTGATGGTGAGCGCCTACAAGAGCTGCGCCGCCTTCATCCGCGAAGCCCGCAAGGCCGGCTATGCCGGGCAGTTCTTCAACGTCAGCTTCGTCGGCACGCAGGCGCTGCTGGACGAGCTGGGCAAGGAAGCCAACGGCATCGTCGTGAGCCAGGTCATGCCCTATCCCTTCGGCGTGGCGACGGGCGTGGTGTCCGAATACCAGGCGGCCGCGCAGAAGGCCGGCAGCCACGTGCTGAACTACACCGCCATGGAAGGCTTCCTGGCCGCCAAGGTGATGACCGAGGGCCTGCGCCGCATCAACGGCAAGGGCAGCCGCGAGGCGCTGGTCAGCGCCCTGGAAGGCCTGCAGAACTACAACGCCGGCGGCTTCCCCGTGAAGTTCGGGCCCGGCCGCCACGTGGCCTCGAACTTCGTCGAGCTGTCCATGCTGACGGGCGACGGCAAGGTCAAGCGCTGAGCGGATCACGGGCGGGCGGCAGGTAAACTGCCCCGGGACCGGCCCGCGCCGGCCCTGGAGCCTGTCCATGAAACTCATCCCCGACATCCTCGCGGATGCCGCCGCGCTGACCGCCCTGCGCCGCGACATCCACGCCCATCCCGAACTCTGCTTCCAGGAAGAGCGCACCTCGGAGCTCATCGCGCAGCAGCTGTCGGCCTGGGGCATCCCCGTGCACCGCGGCCTGGGCAAGACCGGCGTCGTGGGCATCCTGAAGAGCGGCAGCGGCACGCGCACCCTCGGTCTGCGGGCGGACATCGACGCCCTGCCGATGACCGAGCACAACACCTTCGCCCACGCCAGCCGGCATGCGGGCCGGATGCACGCCTGCGGCCATGACGGCCACACGGCCATGCTGCTGGCGGCGGCCCAGCACCTGGCGAAGCACCGCAACTTCGACGGCACCGTCTACCTCGTCTTCCAGCCCGCCGAGGAAGGCGGCGGCGGCGCGCGCGAGATGATCAAGGACGGCCTCTTCGAGCGCTTCCCCATGGAGGCCATGTTCGGCATCCACAACTGGCCGGGCATGAAGGCCGGCGAGTTCGCGCTCAAGTCGGGCCCGGTCTTCGCGTCCAGCAACGAGTTCAAGATCACCATCCGCGGCAAGGGCTGCCACGCGGCCATGCCGCATCTGGGCATCGACCCGGTGCCCGTCGCCTGCCAGATGGTCAACGCCTTCCAGGCCATCATCAGCCGCAACAAGAAACCGCTGGAGGCCGGCGTGATCTCGGTCACCATGCTGCGCGCCGGCGAGGCCACCAACGTCGTGCCGGACCACTGCGAGCTGCAGGGCACCGTGCGCACCTTCACGCTGGAGCTGCTGGACCTGATCGAGCAGCGCATGGAGAAGGTCGCCCGTGCCACGGCCGAGGCCTTCGACTGCGAGGTGACCTTCGAGTTCCGCCGCAACTACCCGCCCACCATCAACCACCCGGCCGAGACCGCCTTCGTGCGCGGCGTGCTGGAAGACCTGGTGGGCGCGCCCAGCGTGCAGGAGTTCGAGCCCACGATGGGCGCCGAGGACTTCAGCTACTACCTGCAGCACGTGCCCGGCTGCTATTTCCTGATCGGCAACGGCGACGGCACCCACCGCGTGGGCGGCCATGGCCTCGGCCCCTGCACCCTCCACAACCCCAGCTACGACTTCAACGACGACCTGATCCCCCTCGGCGGCTCCATGTGGGTGCGTCTGGTGGAGGCCTGGTTCCGGTGAGGCCCGTGCCCCGGCGACGCAGGCCCGGTCCTGCGGCCCGTCCCTTGCATTCCGTCCGCCCCCGGCGGACACCGCGAAGTACCCCATGAACAAAGACCAAGTGATCGACGAGACCCGCCAGTGGGTCCAGAAGGCCGTCATCGGCCTCAACCTGTGCCCCTTCGCGAAGGCGGTGGAGGTCAAGCAGCAGCTGCGCTACGTGGTGAGCGAGGCCGAGACGCCGGAGGATCTGCTCAAGGAGCTCGCGCATGAGCTGCTCCTGCTGCGCCGCACGGACCCGGAGGAGATCGAGACGACCGTGCTCATCCACCCGAAGGTCCTGACCGATTTCCTCGACTTCAACGACTTCCAGGGTGCCGCCGACGCGCTGGTGGAGGACCTGGAGCTCGACGGTCAGCTGCAGGTCGCGAGCTTCCACCCCGACTTCCAGTTCGAGGGCACGGAGCTCGACGACATCACCAACTTCACGAACCGCTCGCCCTACCCCACGCTGCACCTGCTGCGCGAGGAGAGCATCGAGCGCGCCGTCGAGTCCATGCCGGACACCGACGCCATCTACGAGGCCAACATCGCCACGCTGGAGAAGCTGGGCCTGGAAGGCTGGAAGGCGCTGGGACTGAAGACCCACGGCTAAAGACCCACGGCTGAACACCCCCGGCGGACCCCGCCGTCAGGTCCGACCGCAGGATGTCCGGATCTGACCGAAACTGGTCCGCATGCCGCGCGACGCCGCCCCGCCCGGGCGGCACCATGAGCGCATTCCCAACCCACCCCGGAATGCACTCATGAACACCTCACTGCTCTTCATCGACGTCCAGGAATCCTTCCGCCACCGCCCCTACTGGCGCGAGACGGACCTCCCCGCCTTCCTGGCGCAGACCAATGCCCTGCTGGCGGGCGCGCAGGCGGCGGGCATCCCCATCGTGCGCATCCTGCACAACGACGGGCCCGAGACCGCCGACAACGCCTTCGCCCTGAAGTCGGGCCACGTCCGGCCGCTGGACGGCCTCGTGCCGCACGACGTGGCCGTCGAATTCATCAAGCATCGGCACAGCGCGCTGGCGGGCACGGGTCTCTCGATCTGGCTGCACCAGCACGGCATCCAGCGCCTCATCGTCGCGGGCATCCGCACGGAGCAGTGCTGCGAGACCACCACCCGCCATGCCAGCGACGAAGGCTGGCAGGTGGACTACGTCACCGAGGCCACGCTGACCTTCGAGATGCGCCACCCCAGCGGCGCCGTGCTGAGCGCCGACGACATCAAGCTGCGTACCGAGACCGTGCTGCAGGACCGCTTCGCCGAGATCTGCACCGTGGCGCAGGCGCTGGAGCGCGCCCGGGCCATGTCCTGATCTGACGGGCATACTGGTCGGCATGTGCACGCCCGCCTCTCCTGCCGACGCCCCGGTCGACGCCGTCTTCCTGGTCCAGCCTCGCGCCCTGCTGCTGGACCTGGCAGGCCCGGCCGAGGCGCTGCGGCTGGCCAACCAGGCCTTGCAGCGCCGCGGCCAGCCGCCGGCATTCCGCCTGCGCTTCGTGGCCGCCCGGCCCGCGGCGCCGAGCTCGGTCGGGCTGACGCTGGGCGAGCTGGCGCCGCTGCCGGAGCGCCTGACGCCCGGGAGCTGGCTCTTCCTGCTCGGCTGCCGGCATCTGCATCCCGGCGAGGCGAGCCCGGGCAGCGCCGAGCGGGCCGAGCAGATCCGCACGCTGCGCTGGCTGCATGACGCGGGCACGCCCCTGCTGTCGCCAGACGACGGCGGCCGCGTGGTCACGATCTGCTCGGGGGCGCTGCTCGCCGCCGGGGCGGGGCTGCTGGGCTCGCGCCGCTGCACCACGCACCACGAGCTGCTCGAGGAGCTCCGTCGCCAGGCCCCGACGGCCGAGGTCGTGGACAACCGCGTCTTCGTGCTGGACGGCCCGCTCGCCAGCAGCGCGGGCATCACGGCGGGCATCGATCTGACACTGCACCTGATCCAGGCCCACTGCGGGGACGCCATCGCCGCCGCGGTGGCCCAGACCATGGTGGTCTATCTGCGCCGCAATCCGCAGGATCCGGAGCTCTCGCCGCTGCTGGCCCACCGGCACCACCTGCATCCGGCGCTGCACCGGGTGCAGGACGCCGTCTGCGCCCGCCCCGCCGAGGACTGGAGCCTCGACCGCATGGCCGCCGTGGCCCATGTGACGCCGCGCCACCTCGGGCGCCTGTTCGGGGAGCATGCGGGCACGACGCCGCTGCGCTACCTGCAGTCGATCCGGCTGGAACTGGCCGAGCGCGCGCGCCAGCAGGGCGCCAGCCTGGCCGACGCCGCCGCGCGGGCGGGCTTCAGCTCCGAGCAGCAGTGGCGGCGCACCCGCCGCTCGCGGGCCCACTGAAGTCAACTAGCACACAGTGCCATGTCCACAGTCAAGCAGGCGCCATCGGCATCTGTTAAGTTCGCGGTCCACAACGAGACGAGGAGCCCCTCTTGAACAACTGGCCGCAGCGACTGGAAGCACTGGACCGCGAGCGACTGCAAGGCATGCGTCGCGGCGTGGAAAAGGAAAGCCTGCGCACCCAGCCAGAGGGCTCCCTGGCCATGACGCCTCACCCGCTGGGCCTCGGCTCCGCGCTGACGCATCCGCAGGTCACCACCGACTTCAGCGAAAGCCAGCTGGAGCTCATCACGGGCGTGCACGGCTCCGCCGAGGCCTGCGCCGCCGAGCTGACCGAGATCCACCAGGCCGTGGACGCGCTGCTGGGCCCGGAAATGATGTGGGCGTCGAGCATGCCCTGCTTCCTGCCCACGGACGAGACCATCCCCATCGGCCACTACGGCCACTCGAACATCGGCCGCGCCAAGAGTGTCTACCGCATGGGCCTCGGCCACCGCTACGGCCGGCGCATGCAGACGATCTCGGGCATCCACTACAACTGGTCCCTGCCCGGCATCAGCAGCGCGCAGTACTTCGACCTGATCCGCAATTTCCGCCGCCACAGCTTCCTGCTGCTGCTGCTCTTCGGGGCCTCGCCGGCGCTGTGCTCGAGCTTCGTCGAGGGGCGTGACCACGGCCTGCAGCCGCTGCCGGCACCCGGTTCGGGCGGCACGCACTGCGGCACGCTGCACCTGCCGCACGCCACGTCGCTGCGCATGGGCCGCCTGGGCTACCAGAGCGACGCGCAGTCCTCGCTGGCCGTCAGCTACAACAGCCTGGAGGGCTATGCCGCCTCGCTGCAGGACGCCCTGCTGCGCCCCTACCCGGCCTACGAGGCCATCGGCATCCGCAATCCGGGCGGCGAGTACAACCAGCTCTCGACCAGCCTGCTGCAGATCGAGAACGAGTTCTACGGCACCATCCGCCCCAAGCGCGTGATCCGCAGCGGCGAGCGCCCGCTGCACGCGCTGCGCGAGCGCGGCGTGGAGTATGTCGAGGTGCGCTGCATGGACCTCGATCCCTTCGAGCCCGTCGGCATCAGTGCCGCGACGATGCGCTTCATCGACCTCTTTCTGCTGCACTGCCTGCTGTCCGACAGCCCGCCGGACACGCCCGAGGAGATCAGCGCCCTGGCCCGCAACCAGCAGCTGACGGCCTCGCGCGGACGCGAGCCCGGACTGATGCTGGAGCGCGCCGGCCGGCCCGTGCCGCTGCGCGACTGGGCGGCCGAGCTGCTGGAGGGCCTGGGGCCGCTGAGCGTCCACCTCGACCAGCAGCTGGGCGGCGAAGCGTACCGCCAGGCCCTGGCCGTGGCCCGCGAGCGCTTCGAGCATCCGGAGCAGCTGCCGTCCGCGCGCGTGCTGGCCGCCATGACGAACGAGTTCGAGCACTCGCACATCCGCTTCATCGCCCACTGCTCGGCACAGGCGCGCGCGCACCTGCGTGCCCAGCCGCTGAGCGCCGAGCGCCAGGCGGCGTTTGCCGAGACGGCGCGCCAATCGCTGGCCGAGCAGGCCGCCGTCGAAGCCGCGGACACGCTGAGCTTCGAGGAGTTCCGGCAGCAGTACCTGGCGCCTGCGAAGCTGCAGGCTTGAGAGGCCAGCCCCGTCTGGGGCCAACCGGCGGCGCGGGGCGGCAGCCCCGCCGGCCGGTGGCGCCACGACTCATCCACGCGGACTGTGGATAACTGTGTGGGCAGGCCGGTGAAGGGGCACGCAAGTGCTTGATTCATTGAGGTGGCGTACGCATTGCCCGCTTTTTGTGCAGTCGCGGTGCCTCCACGCCTCGCGCCGACCCGCCACCGCGCTGCCGTGCACGCAACCCGGGTCAGGGGACACCGGGCGCATCGGCCGCCCCTCCCAGGAATTGAGACGCTAGGATCGCATGCCTCCACCCTTGCAGCTGCGCCGTCCATGCCGATCCAGCGACTCCTCTCCCGCGTCCTCCAGGCCATTGCCGGCTCTCTGGCGAGCCCTCCTCCGGCACCTCCGGACCCGCTGTCGCAGGACTTGAAGCGCCAGCAACTCGCCAGCGAAGTGGCCCAGACCGAGCTGCGCCAGGCCCAGGCCGCCAAGGAACGACAACAGACGGAGGAGTCGCGCGCCAAGACGATGGCCAGCTACGTGGAGACGGTCCGCAAGCTCGTTCCGGCGGTCGCCGTCGCCTACGGACTGCTCGTGGCCTTTCTCTATTTCTTTGGCGCCATCCAGTTCTTTCCGTCCGGGCTGACGCTGGGTGACTCCGTCATCTTCATCTTCATCGCCCTGGCGTTCGGGCTGTTCTCGTTCTTCTTCGTGGGCGCGGGCAGCTTGCACTTGCTGCCCGGCGTCGGCCATCAGGCGGGCGCCCAATGGTCCGGCACCGATCGACGGCGGCCCAGCGAAGCCATCGGCTGGATCATGTTCAGCATCGCCTTTCCCGCACTGGCGAGCGGGTGCCTCCGGGGTCTGATCGAACTGGATGCCGAGGTCCCCCAGGCACCGCGCCTCGTCTGGGGACACCTGGGCTTTGCCTGCCTGCTGGGGATCCACATCATCCGCGCGGCCTGGCGGCATGGAGCGCGCACCCGACCGGCCTCGGCATGGGCCGGCGTCGAGGATTGGATGCTGCCAGGTATCGGCTATGGCCTCTTCAACCTCTTCGCCGTGCCGTGGGCCGTCGCTCTTGCGCGTGCGCCCGCGATGTTTGCCGTGGGGCTGTCGTTCGTTTCAGCCTTGCTTCTGTGGATCGCACTTTCAATCGGCGAGACCAAGCCCCCGTCGCAGAGCGGGACGCCACCCTCGGGCCGCCCCCTGAAGACGCTGGCCCTGCCCCTGGCCGCGGCCGGAGGGTTGGTGGCAATCGTCGTGACTTTGGCCGGGCTGTGGGGAGCGCTCGCATGGGCCCCATGGCCTGTCGTCCTTTGCGCTGCTGCCTTGCTGACCTTGGCCATCTGGCTGCCGCTCCTTGTCGCGACAGCGCCGGCACCGCCCGCGCCGCCCCCAGCCGGCGCTGCCGCAGACGACTCACCGTCCTCCGAAGCGAAGCATCGGGCCCGCCTGGTCAGCGCCGGAGTCTTCGCCATGGCCACGCTTGCAATTCCGCTGTGGGGCGACCTCTTCCAGTTTGACGCGCAACTCAGCACCGCCGTCTTCCGCGGCCTGGGACTGCGCGCGGAGAACGCCACCGTCCAGCTGAAGGGTGAAGCCCTGGCCCTCGTCCGCACCCAGGCCAGAACGTCGGGCATCCACCTGAACCTCTGCGCCGAACCGGACGGCACAACGCTGGTGTCGCCGGTCCATGTGCTCTGGCATGGCATGGGCAAGCGTTCCTGGCTGTCGATCGGTCACGTGCCGGCGCGGCGAGAGAGCCCAACACCGGCTCGCGGCGCCGAGATCGAAGTGGCGTCAGATGAGCTCAAGGTCCTTCGCGGCACCAGCACGGTGTGCCACGACCTCCCGGCCGACGTGTTCTTCCGCTCGAAGTCAGTTGCCTTCGATCCCGTGGACGCCGAAGCCCAGGCCAAGGCCTTGAACAGGCTGGTATCCGGGCAGGGAGCCTTCCCCCCGGCCTTGAGTGCCAGCGCAGTCCAGGCCTGGCGGCTCGAGCAGGTGATCGTGACGGGCCACGCAGATGCCATGCCGCTCTCGGACAACGGCAACCAGGCCCTGTCAAGGAATCGAGCGGCGTGCCTGGCCAGCTACCTGCTGGACCATGCCCTGATGCCGCCCGCCACCGGAGCCTCCGGTGCCCTCCGCCCCCTGGATGCCTACGAGCTCATCTGGTCGGGCACGGGCTCACGCCGGCCGGCGAAGTCGGACTGCCCCTCGCAAGGGGCCCACGACGCACTCGTGGAGTGCCATGCCGCCAATCGTTCGGCGACCGTCCGGGTCATCCTTGCCTGCCAGAAGCTGGCGTCAGAGAACCCCGGCGGCGCCGACGGAACGGCGCTCGGCTGGGCGACCGCCTCGGACTGCCGACAGGATTCGCCGCCTACGCAGGCCGCCGACAAGTCGGGCCTGCGGGCCTTGTCGGCCAGTGCCCGCCAGGCCTTGGAGGCCTCCGCAGCCAGGCGGGCGGCCGCGGCAAGCGAGGCAAGGAGCGCCTGCGAAGCCGCGACCAGCACGGAGCGCCACCCGGCCCGCAAGGGCAGACAACCGTAACAGTTGCAGGCTCCCAGTGTCGAGTCTCAGTGAGTTCTGAACCCGACATCCGTCAGGGACAACAGCTTAGCGGCAATCGATTCACAAAGCCTTGAACTCGTCATTCGTTTAACTTTGAATCGATTTCGAGCACGCGGACAATCGATCCCACGATCACGGACCGCCCACCTCGGTCAAGCGTACTGGCGCGGAAGATATCGGTCATGACGTATAACGTTGAAGCTGAGCCGCGAGCGGCGGCTTGCCGACGCGAGTCGGCTCGAGCGACTGGTTAGGCCTCGGTGTTCCTACCGACTGGCCCATTGCCTCTCCTTCGTGCTTCGACATACTCACGAATCTCAGACACGGTTCGAAAATGAGCATTCGGCTCGACCCCCCGTGCTTCGGCAATGGCGACCTCAAAAGCATCGTCCCCTGAATTGCCGGTTGCGGCATGCACCAGTTCGTACTTCCCATTCTCAAGGATCAATCCAAAAAGAATGCGCTTGTTCGGTCGATTGAATTGAGGAACTAAAGAACTTCCGTCTTCAGCATAGAAGGCAAAGACGCCGTTCTCAACGTCAATGCCCTCGAATGCCGCACATGCTTCACCCTCGGAATCAAGCACTGAGACCATGCCGTCTTCGGCGATAGCGAACAGCATTCCGAGGCCTAACGTTGAAGCTGAGCCGCGAGCGGCGGCTTGCCGACGCGAGTAGGCTCGAGCGACTGGTTAGGCCACTGCTGGTTGAAGCTAGGACAATTTTTCATGGCAATGAATGGCGATCCTTTGCCTCAGCGTAGCAAGCGACGCAAACGACAGACATGCAATTGAACCCGCGGAACACATCTGTCATCTCGCCCTCGCGCACAAAGAGCTCTTCACAGGCAGAGCACCAAGCCTGAAGGTCGTTGGGGTCATTGGAGTTCTCGACGAATCCGGCGGGCGCCGGCTCGCCACGCAGCATGTGCCCGCAAACCACTGCGGAGGTTCGCTCCCCATGCTCGCCACAGCCGATCATCATTGGCGCAGAAGCGGTCATATGTATTTGCAGGGGCCTAACGTGTTGTAGACCGCAGGGCGGCGCGGCCTATCACGGCAGGCCGCGCAGTAACGGGTCGCCCCGCGCGCGATCCAAGTGCTTGTCGAGACTGGACTTTCATCCCATTTGACTGTTTATTCATACAGTACTAAATTTCAAGCCAAAAGCCGCATCCGTTACAAACTTACTTGGCCGGTTCGCGGCACCGCCAAGTGGAGGCTGCCATGCTGCCTGCCGTCGTGCGTCCAGCCATCCCTCGCGAGGCTTTGCGCCCGACCGCCCCTGTCAATTTACCACCGCTGCGTGCCGTTAGGCTGCTCGACCAGTTGCGTGAGCGCGTTCGGATGTTGCACTACAGCCGGCGGACCGAGCAGGCGTACTTGCACTGGTCTCGAGCCTTCATCAGGTTCCACGGCCTGCGCCATCCGGCGCAGATGGGAGGCTCCGAGGTCGAGGCCTTTCTGACCTATCTGGCATCCGACCGCGGGCTGTCTCCGTCTAGCCATCGCCAAGCCTTGTCTGCACTCCTGTTCCTTTACGGCAAAGTGCTGGGGCTGCAGTTGCCCTGGATGCAGGAGATCGGCCGCCCGGTGCCCAAGCGGCGCTTGCCGGTGGTGCTCAGCGTCCAAGAGGTGTTGGCGGTGCTTGCCAGACTGCAGGGCGAGCGTCAATTGCTGGCGCGACTGCTGTACGGCACGGGGTTGCGCATCACCGAGGCCTTGTGCCTGCGGGTCCAGGACATCGACTTCGCGCAACGCGCGATCTACGTGCGTCAGGGCAAGGGCGGCAAGGATCGGGTGGTGATGCTGCCCCAATCCTTGGTCTTGCCGTTGCGAGAGCAATTGGGCCGGGTTCGCCAGGTTTGGGCGGCCGATGTGGAGTCAGGGCATGCGGGGGTGGAGTTGCCGCATGCTCTTGAGCGCAAATACCCCCGGGCCGGCGCCAGCTGGGGATGGTTCTGGGTCTTCCCTCAAGACCATCACTCCACCGATCCCCGCAGCGGCGTCGTTCGCCGGCACCATCTCTACGACGAGACCTTTCAGCGAGCGTTCAAGCGCGCGGTTCTGGCCGCAGGCATCAACAAGCCCGCCACGCCTCACACGCTGCGGCACTGTTTTGCGACCCATCTGCTTCAAGCGGGTAGCGACATCCGCACCGTGCAGGAGTTGCTCGGGCACGCCGATGTGGCGACGACCATGATCTATACCCATGTGCTCAGGATGGGCGGCAGTGCCGTGCGCAGCCCCCTGGACTCGCTGCCTGACGCTGAGAAGCCGCAAAGCAGTCGTTGGTGAGCGACAGCAAGCAGCCTGTTGCAGACAGTCCACTTCGACAGGCGCCTCTGCAGCGGGAGCAGAACTTGATCTCCCGAGTTGCCCCCACAGCCAGCCCCTCTGAGTTCAGGACTAAATGAAAGGAATTCAGAACTGAACGAGAACCGACACCCAGGCCGCTGTCGAGTCTCAGTGAGTTCTGATGACCTGCCCCCTCCCGCCGTACCACCAAGGCGGAAGTCCGGGTTGAAGGTTACTTGATCTCTTTGCCTGAAGCCGGTGGTGGCGAGTTCTTGCTGCGATGGCGCTGCGCAAACTCCGCCGGCGGGA
>JAYRMR010000065.1:0-20469 GCA_041912595.1 Burkholderiaceae bacterium | reverse complement strand
CAACGAGGCGGGCTGAACAAGCGCCGCGCTACAGTTGTCCACAGCCGGCATCAGCCGATGCCGGCCCCAAGCCCTGGGTCAATGTTCAATCGGCAGGGTGGGTCAAATTTAGATCGGCGCCAACAAGCGTAGTCCTTCGAGCTTCAGCAATCGGGCTACGCGGTGCTTGCCGCAGCGCTAGCCTAGGTCGTGCATCTCCAGCGTGAGCTTGCTGTAGCCGTACACGCCACCGTGCTCCAGCCAAGCGCGCTTGAGGAGGGCGCATCGGCCCTGAGCGCCCACCTTCGCGGACAGGGCTCGCGTGCCTGAGCAAGACGCCCATGCCTGATCGCCCCGGCACCGACAGCTGCACTTCCGGCCTTCCGCGCCTCGTCTTGGCCCCAGCGGACGATTTCGGCACACCCCGGCCGGCCTGGCCATTCCTGGCGTCGTCGAAGGGCCTGCGAGACCTCCCATCAATAGCTGTACCGAGGGCCACTGAAGCGATCCTTGTCCCGCGGCGAGGCCGCACCGTCGTCCGTGGGTAAGGCGTCGCCCGGCTGATGGGTGGCGGGATCGCGGTGCCGCTGGGTGCCGTACCACTGCCGGCTGCCGAGCGAGATCAGGAGTCGGTCCCAGGACGCGGCATAGAGCCAGCCGGCCTCGCGCGCGGGCACCGTGTCCGGGTCGTCCGCCAGGGTGTACGCGAGCCAGGCCATGGCATTCGCCAGCCGGAAGTCGTCGGAGCTTTCGCCGTGCTGGAGGATCATCGCCGCGGCATAGAAGTCCCTGGCATCACGCAGGCGCCCGACGTTGAGCTCCACGCGGACGGCCGCCACGCGCTGGGCGTCACGCGCCGTGACGGCGGGGTCCCACGGCTTGCCTCGGCTGTTCGTGCGGTCGGCGCCATCCTGCTGCCGCAGCGCCTGCAGGCGCCCGTTCGGCTGCGCATGAGCCAGGGTCAGCTGCAGGCTCAGGTGCAGGGCCAGGGCGCACAGGGCCAGAAGACGGTGCTGCATGGGAAGCTCCGGTGATGTCGGCCGCTGGCGGCTCGGATTCGCTCAGGACGCGGGCGTTGCGGTGGGCGTTGCGGCGGGCATGATGCGCGCGGTCATCTTCAGCCCTCATTGGCGTCCACTTAACCTGTCAAGTGGTTCCATTGAATTCTCGCGCAAGGCCAGCGCGCGCCTGCCCAGCCGCCTCCCAATCCGCCTCCCAAGTCCCCCCTCCGCGATCGGCAGGCCGTTGATCGCCCCCTCGACGGCCGGCCACCACAATTCGTCGTTAAACTCCGCCGCTCGATGACTCGTCCACACGGACGAAGTGACAGAGGGGGGTCAGATGGCATGCAAAGGCCACGGCCCCATGAGGAATCCGGGCCCATCGGTGCCCGGAGACAGGAGGACCAGCTGTTTCTCTGGTCAGGTTGAAAAATCAAAATGCAAACCAAGACTCAAGAAATCCAGGCCCTGAATCAGGCCGAGATCGACGCCGTGTCCGGCGGCATCATCGGTGTCGTCGTCGTCGTGGTCGCCAGCGTCCTGCTGGGCGGCTGCGCCACGGTCAACGGCCCGAACAACAGCAACCTGAAGAAGGACCAGAAGTAATAATTCATTGCTTCTGACTCAGGCGAGGCCCTTCACGGGCCTCGTTGTCCATCCGCGGTGGCCTGTCGATCCCCGCCTGACATACTTCCGAACGCCCCCATGACGCTGACCGCCGCGCTGCGCCGCCTCCCGCTCTGGATCGTCGCGGCCGTGGCCGCGCACTTCCTGCTGCTCACCTTCTGGTTCCTGCCGGCCTATCTGGTCCAGCCCGGCAACCTGCGCTCGTCGATCTACCACGTCAGCTCCTCGATCGCCTCGCGCCTCGTGAACCTCAGCGACCTGACGCTCATGGTCGGCAAGACCTGCAGCAGCGACCGCGCCGTCTGCCGGGACTCCTACATCCTCCAAGGCGATCTCGAACCGGGCGACGGCCAGCGCTTCGTCGCCCAGCTGGACGCCGCGCGGCAGCAGCATCCCGGCATCCGCCTGATCTGCCTGAATTCCAAGGGCGGCTACAACCACGAAGCGGCCACGATCGCCCGGCACATCAAGGCCACGGGCCTCGACACCTGCGTCGGTGACCTGCCGCTGGGCCCGCTCGAGCTGCAGCAGCCGGGCGTGCGGTACACGGCCACCTGCGAATCCGCCTGCGTGATGCTGCTGCTGGCCGGCAAGAACCGCCTCGCCATCGGCGAGCGCTTTGCCATCGGCCTTCATTCCACCAAGGCGCTCATCGAAGTGCAGAAGCCGGGCGAGGAGACGGCGGCGGGCCCGGGCCCGGCCGCGTCCGGTCCGGTGAACTTCACCTCGGACCTCGCCCTGAAGGACGTGCAGACCCAGTACGCCGGCGCCCTGCAGGTCAGCGACGCCGAGCTCCAGGCGCTGTACCGGGCCTCCTCCCTGACGCCCGGCTCCCGCATGTACTACCTGTCGAAGGACGAGCAGGCGGCGCTGCACCTGTTCACCGAGCGCCTCCCGGCGCCCTGAGCGGCCCCGGCCCGCGCCGGGGCGGCCATTTCGCCTAGAGGTGCCGCGCGAAGAAGCGCACGACCCGGCTGCGCGCCTGGTAGGCCTGCTCCACATCGGGCTTGAAGTTGACCGTCGGCATGACCCCGGTGCTGAAGTAGCTGCCGAGGTTGGCGAAGGGATCCGTCACCGTCATGGGCACCATGAGGCGGTCCCAGCCGTGCGTGGCGCCGGGGTAGGCGTTCACGCTGACGATCCCGCCGTTGCCGGCATTGGCCGCACGGGCCAGCGCCTCGCAGGGGCCGCTGCCCTTGTCGTAATCATCCAGCGCGCCGACCTGCAGCAGCACCGGCGCGCCGGTGAGGTTCAGCCACTGCACGCCGTACTGCGCCGGCGTGGTGCGCACGGCGCCGGCCAGGGCGGCGTTGTTCCAGGCATAGCAGACCGGGTAATGCGCCACGTGGGCCTTGAAGGTCCGCCCGCCGCCGAACTGCCCCGCGTAGAGCCGCTCCGCCGTGCCCATGCTGACCAAGCCGCCCCAGGAGAAGCCGAGCACGCCCACGCGACTGCCATCGATGCGCGGCTGCTGCGCCAGGAACTGCAGGGCGGAGAAGGCGTCCGGGTAGGTCAGCACCGGGGCGGTGGGCCGCTGGGCCGCCGTGGTGACGCCGCGTGCCTGCCACATGTCGATCTGCAGCGTCGCGATGCCGGCGGCATTGAGGGCCGACTCGTAGAAGTCCCCTCGCGCGTCCACCCCGGCCGAGCCGTGCAGGATGAGCACCGCCGGCAGCTTGCGGTGGCCGTGCCGCGGCACCGTCAGCTTGCCCTGGATCGTCAGGGGCGAGCCCGGCGATGCGAGATTGGGGGACGGGAACTGGACGAACGTCACCTCGCCCGGCAGCCCCTGCGCCGTCAGCGCCTCCAGCAACGCGGCGGGGGACTCCGCCCGCACCGGGGTCGATCCCAGCGCCGCCGCCGCGGCCACCGCCGCCAGACCTGCCACCTTGAGCCATTGCCACGCCATGTCTGCCTCCATTCAGATGTGGGACGCCCCGGGCGGATCCCGGCGCTGGCGACAAGCTAACACCGGGCGTCGCCGCCCGCCCTCCGGGCAAGTCTGTAGCCTTGAACGGGGGCGCGGCGCGGCCGCACAATGCCCTGACCATCCTCCTGGAGCGCCCATGACCCTCCGCCTCGCCGCCTGCAGCTGCGGCCAGCTCACCGCCCGCGTCACGGCCGAGCCGGTGCGCGTCTCCGTGTGCCACTGCCTGGCGTGCCAGCGCCGCACCGGCGGCCCCTTCGCGCAGCAGGCCCGCTTCCCGCGCGAGCACGTCGAGCTCGCCGGGGAGTCGACGGCCTATGTCCGCGTCGGGGACGAGGGCACCCGCGCCCACTTCCAC
The DNA here is from genome assembly GCA_041912595.1 of Burkholderiaceae bacterium. GTDB lineage: Bacteria > Pseudomonadota > Gammaproteobacteria > Burkholderiales > Burkholderiaceae_C > Roseateles_B. The sequence continues at coordinate 16,577 of JAYRMR010000065.1, read as the reverse complement.
TTCTGCCCGCGCTGCGGCGTGACGGTCTGGTACGCGCCCGAGGCGTTCCCGGACTTTCTCGTCATCCCGGTCGGCGTCTTCGCGGAGCCCGGCTTCCCCGGACCGACGGTGTCCGTCTACGAGTCCCGCAAGCACGCCTGGGTGACGGTGCCGGCGGGCATCGAGCACTACGACTGAGGCCTTCCTCCAAGCGGCCCGGCCAGCCCGGCATGCCGCTTGCCCCGGGGACTCCGCCGATCCGGAGCCCCTCATGCCGCAACGCCCGCCCCCTGACGACGCCCGCCCTGCCCCCGACCTGCGGCGCCGCATCTTCCTCACCGTGAGCGGCAGCGCCGCCCTGGCGCCGACGCTGGGGCAGGCGACGCGGCCGGCCCCCGCCGACGACATCGCCCCCGCGGCCTACCGTTTCTTCAATGCCGACGAGGCCGCGGTGATCGAGGCCGCCGTGCAGCGCCTGATCCCGCCCGATGCGCTCGGGCCCAGCGCCCTCGAAGCCGGCGTGCCGGCCTTCATCGACCGCCAGCTCGCCGGCAGCTGGGGCGCCGGCGAGCGGCTCTACCGCGACGGTCCCTGGGCGCCCGGCCTGCCCACGCAGGGCTACCAGCTCCCGCTGACGCCGGCCCAGCTCTTCCGCACGGCGCTGCGCGGGCTGCAGGACTGGCTCGCCTCGCGCGGCCAGCCTGGCTTCGTGCAGCTGGGCGGGGGCGCGCAGGACGCCTGCCTGAGCGCGCTCCAGAAGGGCGGCATCGACCTGGCGGGCGTGCCGTCCGCGGTCTTCTTCGAATCCCTGCTGGGCATGACCATCGAGGGCTACTTCTGCGACCCGGTCTACGGCGGCAATCGCGGCATGGCGGCCTGGCAGATGATCGGCTTCCCCGGCGCCCAGGGCGCCTACCTGGACTGGATCGACCGCCACGGCCTGCCCTACACCGCGGCGCCGCGCAGCCTCGGCGAGGCCGGCGGCACGCCCCACAGCCTGCACGGCCCCCATGCGCCGCCAGAGGCGCCTGGCCACCACGGCCAGCCGGGCTGAGCATGGCCGGCCGCCCCCAGCGTCTGCCCGAGACCGAGGTGCTGATCCTCGGCATGGGCCTCGTCGGCGCCATCCTGGCGCGCGAGCTCACCCGCGCCGGCATGAATGTCCTGGCGCTCGAGCGCGGCGAGCCCCGCGCCACGGTGCCGGACTTCCAGGGCCCCGCCATGCACGACGAGCTGCACTACGCCGTGCGCAAGGCGCTGATGCAGGACAGCGCGCGCGAGACCTTCACCTTCCGCAATCTCCCAGGCCAGGCCGCCCTGCCGCTGCGCCGCCTCGAGAGCTTCCTGCCCGGCAGCGGCGTGGGCGGCTCGGCCGTGCACTGGAACGGGCAGACCTACCGCTTCCAGGACAGCGACCTGCGCATGCGCACCCTGACCGACGAGCGCTATGGCCGGAAATTCCTGCCGCCCGAATTGCTGGTGCAGGACTGGGGCGTCAGCGCCGCCGAGCTGGAGCCGCACTACGACCGCTTCGAGTACCTGATGGGCACGAGCGGGCAGGCCGGCAATCTCCAGGGCCGGCGCGTGGCGGGCGGCAATCCCTTCGAGGACCCGCGCTCGCGGGACTACCCGACGCCGCCGCAGAAGGAGCCCTACGGCAGCGCCCTCTTCCGCCAGGCCGCCGCGAGCCTGGGCTACCACCCCTTCCCGCAGCCCTCCTGCAACCTCAGCCAGGCCTACACCAACCCCGAGGGCCTGGCGATGCAGCCCTGCATGTTCTGCGGCTTCTGCGAGCGCTTCGGCTGCGAGCACTACGCCAAGAGCTCGCCCCAGACCGCCCTGCTGCCCGCGCTGGCCCGGGAGCCGCGCTTCCGGCTGCGCACCCAGTGCCAGGTCTTGCGCATCCTGCTGGACGAGCGCCGCCGGCAGGCCACCGGCGTCGTCTATGCCGATGCGGCCGGGCGGCAGTTCGAGCAGCCGGCGCGCCTCGTCATCGTCGGCCTGTTCGCGCTGAACAACGTCCGCATGCTGCTGCTCTCCGGCATCGGCAAGCCCTACGACGCCCAGGCGGGCACGGGCGTCGTGGGCCGCGGCTACGCCTACCAGACGACCAGCGCCGTGCAGGTCTTCTTCGACCGCAGCGTGCACATCAACCCCTTCATGCGCTCCGGCGCCTGCGGCACGGTGATCGCCGATTTCGTCAGCGACAACTTCGACCACGCGCCGCTCGGCTTCGTGGGCGGCGCCTACGTCGGCGAGGTGATGTCGCACGGGCGGCCCATCGAGTTCCATCCCACGCCGCCGGGCACGCCGGCCTGGGGCTCGGCCTGGAAGCGCGCCGTGGCCGCGCACTACGCCCACACCTCGGTGCTCAACATCCACGGCAGCTCGGTGTCGTCCCGGCAGAACTGCCTGGACCTCGACCCGACCTACCGCGACGCCTGGGGCCAGCCGCTGCTGCGCATGACCTTCGATTTCCCGCCCAACGACCTGCGCCTGTCCGCCTACGTGACGGACAAGGCCGTGGCCATCGGCCGGGCGATGGGCGGGCGGCAGGTCGTCGGGCTGCCGCGCAAGGGGCCGTACAACAGCACGCAGTACCAGACCACGCACAACACGGGTGGCACGGTCATGGGCACGGACCCGGCGACCAGCGTCGTCAACCGCTTCGGCCAGAGCTGGGACGTGCCGAACGTCTTCGTGATCGGCGCGTCCAACTTCCCGCAGAACGCGTCCTACAACCCGACCGCCACCGTCGGGGCCCTCGCCTACTGGGCCTCGCAGGCCATCACGCAGCGCTGGGTGCGGCTGCCGGGGCCGCTGGCATGAGGCGCGCCCGACGTCTGCTCGAGGCCCTCGCCTTCACGTTGGCGATGGTGCTGGGCTTCCTGCTGGCGGTCGGCCTGTCGGGCTGCGAGCGCATGGCCTCGCCGTGGGCCGGCGCACCAGCGAGCGCCCCCACGAGCGCGCCGGCGGCGGCCTCCGGCCCGCTGCCGCTGCCCGTGCGGCCCGCCAGCGAACCCACGCCGAGCCTGGCGGACCTGGAGGCCGGCGAGCGCCTCGCTGCCAGCGGCACCGGCGGCACGGCCGCCTGCGCCGCCTGCCACGGCGCACGGGGCGAGGGTCAGTCCGGCGCGCCCACGGCCAGCTTCCCGCGCCTGGCGGGCCTCGGGGCCGCCTATCTGCGCCGCCAGCTCGACGCCTACGCCCAAGGCACGCGCCAGAGCCCCGTCATGGGACCCATCGCCCAGGCCCTGAAGACGGACCAGCGCCGCCAGGTGGCCGCGTACTTCGGGGCGATGGAGTCACCCGCCGAGGCGCCGGCTCCACCCGCGTCCACATCGGCATCGGCATCAGCATCGAGAACCACGTCGGCATCCGCGCGGTCCTCCGCCGCGGCGTCCGCTGCCTCCTCCTGGCCCTCGCCGGACAGCCCCGCCGCCCGCCTGGCCTGGACGGGCGACGAATCCCGCCAGCTCATGGCCTGCGCCAACTGCCACGGCCGGGACGGCAGCGGCCAGGGCGAACGCCTGCCGCCGCTGGCCGGCCAGCCTGCCGCCTACCTGCAGGCGGCGCTGGACGCCTGGCGCGAGGGCCGGCGTGACACGGACCCGAGCGGCGAGATGCCCCGCATCGCCCGTGCCCTGCGCCCGGCCGAGGTCCAGGCCCTCGCCGCCTGGTACGCCGCCCTGCCCGTGCCGCCGTCGGCCGCGCGCCGCGGCCTCGCCTTCGCCTCGACCCTGCCGGCGCTCACCTCCGGTCCCGTCACGGGGGGCGCCGTCGCCCAGGGCACCGGGACCGAGCAAGGCGCCCCGCTGACCGGCGGTGGCGTGGGGCCGGGCGGCGGCGGCGGGACACAGGCCGCGTCCAGCCCGCGATGAACGGCCGGCAGCGGCGTCACGACGCCGGGCCGAAGCACTGATCGAAGCGAGCCAGCAACTCAGCGAGCCACGCCTCGGACCAGCCGAAGAAGGCCCCGAGCGCGTCCCGGGGCATATCGAAGTGAACCGCGAACGTCCGGGGTTCGGGCGGATACGTGTGCGCCGAGGGCTGGCCCCGGCCGTGATGCAGCGTCTGCCCGTCGATCTCGACGCGGATCCCCGCGGCGCTGTAGCGGACCCGCATCTCGAACGCCGTCACGGCATGGGTGTCGTAGCCGTCCGCCGCCGAGCCCACGCTCACCCAGCCCAGCTGCTCGCCGCGCACCTCGTAGTGAAGGCCCCGGGCCATCAGCGTGGGATCCTGCACGAGCAGCATGGCCGGCGTCACGGGGATCAGGGAGATGCGGGGCGAGCTCATGCCCGGCGGGTACGGCCCCATCGCGAGCGCCTGATCCAGGCTCACCGCGATGCGGGCGCCATTGGCGGCGCCGTCCAACAGCAAGCTGCCCTCGAATTCCCCGCTGCAGTACATCGCTCGTCTTCCTCGCCCCTGCGGGCGTCTGTGGTTTGTCGTGCGGGGCAGGGTAGCAGGCGCCTTGCGCCCCTCGTCCCTCATCGGGGTCACAATCGTACCCCGGCGCCCTCGCCCCGGGCGCGCCTGCCGCTGCCCCATGCCGAACGACCACCCTGCCACTGCCCACTCAGCCACCGCTCTCCCTTTTCGCGCCGACCTCCAGGGCCTGCGCGCCGTGGCGGTGCTGGTCGTGTGCCTCGCCCATGCCGGCGTGCCGGCGCTGGCCGGCGGGTTCGTGGGCGTGGACGTGTTCTTCGTGCTGTCCGGTGCCCTGATCACCGGCCTGCTGCTGCGAGAGCTCGAGCAGTCGGGCCGCATCGACTTCATCGGCTTCTACGCCCGGCGCGTGAAGCGCCTGCTGCCGGCGATGCTCACCATGCTGGCGGTGTCCTTCGCCGCCGCCGCCGCCCTGCTGTCGGACACCGAAGCCTCCGCGCAGCTGGCCTCCGCGCCCTACGCGGCCACCTGGGTGAGCAATCTCTATTTCGCGTTCGCCAAGTTCGGCTACTTCGACGAGCTGGCGGCGCGGGACCTCTTCATCCACACCTGGTCGCTGGCGGTGGAGGAGCAGTTCTACCTGGTCTGGCCGCTGCTCCTGACGCTGCTGCCCTGGCGCTCCCCGTCCGGCACGGCGCGGGGCCTGGCGATCCTGGGCGTGGCGGGCCTGGCGGCGTCCCTCTACTGGACGTACGAGCGCCCGGAGTTCGGCTTCTACCTGATGCCCTCGCGCAGCTGGCAGTTCGCGCTGGGCGGCCTGGCCTACCTGGCCGCGTCCCGCCCGGACCTTCGCCGTGCCCTGACGCCGCCGCGTGCCGCGCTGGCCTGCGGGTTGGGGCTGGGCCTGATCCTGGCCAGCACCGCCCTCCTGCACCCGCGCCTGGCCTATCCCGGCGCCTGGGCCCTGCTGCCCTCGCTGGGCGCGGCGCTGCTCATCGCCTGTGGGTCGGCCCTGGGCGCGCGCCATCCGCTGGCGCACCCCGCGCTGGTCTGGCTGGGCGACCGCTCGTATGCGCTCTACCTCTGGCACTGGCCGGTGCTGGTGCTGGGTTTCGCGCTCGGCTACGAAGGGCAGCCGGGGCCGACGGCGATCCTGGGCCTGCTCGCCCTGCTGCTGGCCCTGGTGAGCTACCGCTGCGTGGAGCTGCCGTTCTGGAAGGGGCGGGCGAGCCACGGACCCGCCAGACGCACCCTGCTGCTGGGCGTGCTCGCCGTGGTGGTGACGCTCGCGGGCGGCCTCACGGGTCTGCGCGCCCTCGAGCCGCCACCGAGCGGCGCCGCCGACGCCGCCTCGGCCTGGCGGGGCGACGCCCCCGTGATCTACCGCCAGCACTGCGACGCCTGGTACAGCCACGCACGCGTCGAGCCCTGTGTGTTCGGCCCCGAAACGGCGAAGCGCACGGCGGTGCTGCTGGGCGACAGCATCAGCGCGCAGTGGTTCTCGCTGGTCCAGGGGATCTTCGCGCCGCCGCAGTGGCGCGTCGTCGTGCTCACGAAGTCGTCCTGCCCCATGCTGGACATCGACTTCTTCTACGAGCGGATCGGCCAGACCTACCAGGTGTGCACCGACTGGCGCCATGCCGTGCTGCAGGACCTGGCCCGGCTCCGCCCGGACGTCATCGTCATGGGCGGCGTGGCCTCCGAGCGCTTCACGCCGGAGGATTGGGTCGAGGGCAGCACGCGGGTGCTGAAGCAGCTCAGCCCGGCCGCGGGCACGATCCTGCTGCTGCCGGGCACCCCCCGGCTCGGCTTCGACGGCCCGGGCTGCGTGGCCCGCCACCGCGCGCCGGACGGCACGATGCCCGCGGGCGTCTGTGAGACCGACGGGGCCCTGGCGGAGGTGGCCCCTGTGACGCGCCATCTGGCGACGGCGGCCGGCCGCTTCGCCAATGTGCACCTGCTGGACCTGAACGATCTCGTCTGCCCGGGCGGCCGCTGCAGCGCCGTCAGTGCCGACGGCGTGGTGGTCTTCCGCGACGGCCAGCACCTGACCGACCGCTTCGTGCGCTCCCTCATCCCGGCGGCCCGGCCGCGCTTCGAGCAGCAGGTGCCGGCCCTGGGCCGCCCATGAGTCCGGCGCGACCCCGGCGCTGACGGCCGCTCAGTAGCCCAGCGTGAAGCGCTGACGCAGGAACTGCGGCTGCTCGGCCTCGGCCACCAGGGCGGCGGCGAGGTCGGCCACGGTGATGCGCGACTGCCCGGCGGCGTCGAACACCGGCTCGTCGCGGCCGAGGCGGTAGACGCCCGTGCGCTCGCCCGGCTCCAGATGCATGGCGGGCGACAGGAAGGTCCAGTCCAGGCCCTCGGCCGTCTTCAGGCGGTTCAGCGCCTCGCGGGCGGCCAGGGCGCCGGCCTTCCATTCGGCCGGGAACTCCGGCGTGTCCACCAGCTGCACGCCGGGTGCGATGTAGAGGCTGCCGGCGCCGCCGACCACCAGCAGACGCGCCACGCCCGCGGCCTTCACGCCGGCCTGGATGGCATCGGCGCCACGCAGGAACTCGTCGTGCAGGTCGGCATGGCCCCAGCCGGGGTTGTAGGCGCTGATCACCGCGTCCACGCCGCGCACGGCCTCGGTGACGGCGGCGGCGTCGGTGACATCCGCCCGCACCGTCTGCAGGCCGGGCTGCGCGGCGAGCTTGGCCGGGTCACGCGCCAGGGCACGCACCTCGTGCCCCCGGGCCAGCAGTTCCTTCAGCACGGCGCTGCCCACAAAGCCGGTGGCGCCAATCAGGGCGATCTTCATACGAGGTCCTTTCGTCGGTGCGGTCCTTCCCGGCGGGGGCCGGTGGCCGCGGTGTTGCGATGGGATGAACTTTAAAAACTTCACGATGCCGCGATAAGACGGCAGAATTCGCCAGCACTGTTTAGAAAATCTTCATGCTGGACCAGTTGAAACGCATGGCCGTGCTGGCCACCGTCATCGAGCAGGGCAGCTTCGCCGGCGCCGCCCGGCAGCTGCAGACCAGCACCTCGGCCGTGAGCCAGCAGGTGCGCGCGCTCGAGCGGGACATGGGCGTCACCCTGCTGCACCGCTCCACCCGCAAGCTCAGCCTGACGCCGGCCGGCACCCGATTTCACGAGGGCTGCGCCGCCATGCTGGCCGCCGCGCGTGACGCCCAGGCCCAGCTGCACCAGCTGCGGGACGCCCCCGAGGGCGAGCTGCGCATGACGGCGCCCGTGGGCTTCGCGCGGCAGCTCGGTCCGGCCCTGGCGCCGCTGCTGGCCGCGCACCCGGCCCTGCGCCTGCATCTGGAGGTGGACGACGGCTTCACGGACCTCGTCGAGAAGCGCATCGACCTCGCCATCCGCTTCGGCCGCCTGCCCGACAGCAGCTGGGTGGGCACCCGCATCGGGGAGAAGACCGTGTCGCTGTTCGCCGCGCCGGCCTACCTCGCCCGCCACGGCGTGCCCGAGCTCGGCACCCTCGCCGCCCACGACTGGCTGCTGCTGCGCACCGAGGCCTCCAGCCGCCACCGCGTGCCGCTGCCCGGCCCGGGCAGCCCGATGATCGAGGTCCAGGCCCGGGCGACCAGCAACAACCAGCTGAGCCTGCAGCAGCTCTGCGAGGCCGGCCTCGGGCTGGCGCTGCTGAGCCCCAGCGACGTCGGCGAGGCCGCACAATCCGGACGCCTGATCGGCCTGCTGCCCCAGCTGGCATGGCCGACCCTGCCGATCCATGCCCTCACCCCGCAGCGCGACGCGCAGCCCGCCAAGGTGCGCCATGCCATCGCCGCGCTGCGGCAGTTCTTCCAATCGACGGAACCGACCTGACGCCATGCGTGATGACTCCCCCGCCGCCGCTGCGCAAGACCTGACCCCACCACTGCCGGATGGCCCCCTCACCGGCCTCAAGGTGCTCGAGCTGGGCCAGCTGATCGCCGGCCCCTTCGCGGGCAAGACCCTGGCCGACTTCGGCGCGCGCGTCATCAAGGTCGAGCCCCCCGGCAGCGGCGACCCGCTGCGCCAGTGGCGGATGCTGCATGAGGGCGAGAGCGTGTGGTGGCAGGTCCAGAGCCGCAACAAGGAGAGCATCACCCTCGACCTGCGCGAGCCGGGCGACCGCGCCCTGGCCCGCCGGCTCGCGGCCGAGTGCGACGTGCTCATCGAGAACTTCCGGCCCGGCCTGATGGAGGAATGGGGCCTCGGCTACGAGACGCTGGCCGCCGACAACCCGGGCCTCGTCATGCTGCGCATCAGCGGCTTCGGGCAGACCGGGCCCTACCGCGACCTGCCCGGCTTCGCCGTGGTGGCCGAGGCCATGGGCGGGCTGCGCCACCTGATGGGCGAGCCGGGCCGCCCGCCGGTGCGCGCGGGCGTGAGCCTGGGGGACACGCTCGCGGCGCTGCACGGCGTGATCGGCGTGCTGCTGGCCCTGCAGGCGCGCCAGCGCACGGGGCGCGGGCAGGTGGTGGACGTGGCGCTGTACGAGTCGGTCTTCAACTGCATGGAGTCGCTGCTGCCCGAGTACAGCGCCTTCGGGGCGGTGCGCGAGCCGGCGGGCTCGGCCCTGCCCGGCATCGCGCCCAGCAACGCCTACCGCTGCGCCGACGGCCAGGTGGTGATCGGCGGCAACGGGGATTCCATCTTCAGGCGCCTGATGACGGCCGTCGGCCGCGACGACCTCGGGCAGGATCCCGGCCTCGCCGGCAATGCGGGCCGCGCCGCGCGCGTGGACGAGCTCGACGCCGCCATCACCGCCTGGACGGTGCAGCGGCCCGTCGACGAGGTGCTGCGTGTGCTGCAGGCGGCGCGCGTGCCGGTGGGCCGCATCTACACGGCCCGGGACATCGCCGAGGACCCGCACTACCGGGCCCGCGGCATGATCGAGACGCTCACCACCGGCCGGGGCCTGCGCCTGGAAGTGCCGGGCATCGTCCCCAAGCTCAGCGACACCCCGGGGCGGCTGCGTCAGCTGGCGCCCAGCCTCGGTGAGCACAATGCCGACGTCCTGGGCCCGCTGCGCGACGCGGCCGCCCCGGCGAGCAAGACCTGACCCCACGCACTGCCGTCATGAACCTCAGCCCCGCGGCCTGGGCCCGCATCCTGCCCTTCCTGCTCTTCCTGGGCCTGCTGGCCCTGCGCGGCGCCCTGGCCGACCTCGGCTGGCTGGACGCGCGCTGGATCTACGCGCTCAACCTGCTGCTCGTGGGCGGCCTGCTGGCCTGGAGCTGGCGCGGCTTCGGGGAGCTGCACCGGCAGAACCGGCCGCAGGGCCGCGAGGCGCTGTGGAGCGTGCTGGTGGGGCTGCTCGTGTTCGTGGCCTGGATCCAGCTGGATGCGCCGTGGATGCAGATCGGTGAGCCCACCGCCGCCTTCGTGCCCGTGCAGGCCGATGGCCAGCTCGACTGGGCGCTCATCGCCGTGCGCTGGCTCGGCGCCGTCGCCCTGGTGCCGGTGATGGAGGAGCTGTTCTGGCGCAGCTTCGTCATGCGCTGGCTGGAGCATCCGCAGTTCGAGGCGGTGCCGCCGCAGCGCGTGACGATCAAGCCGGTCGTGCTCTCCACCTTCGCCTTCATGCTGGTGCATCCGCTGTGGCTGGCCGCCATCGTGGCCGGCGCGGCCTATGCCGCGCTGTATGTGCGCACCGGCCGCCTCTGGAACGCCGTCATCGCGCACGCCGTCACCAATGGCGCGCTGGGCGTGTGGGTCGTGGCCACGGGGCACTGGCAGTTCTGGTGAGGCGCCCGCGCCGGGGCGCCGCCGCTCAGTGCGAAGGCCCCGCGGCGCCGTTCACGCGCCGGCCCAGCCCCCAGATCGCGGCCATGAGCAGGACGGCGCCCGCGTACTGCAGCGGGCCGAGCGCCTCCCCCAGCAGCCAGGCGGACAGCAGCACCGCCGTCAGCGGCTCGATGAGCGTGGCCACCGTCAGGGCCGTGGCGGAGATGCGCGCCGCGCCCCAGCTGAAGGCCAGCAGCGCCAGGGCCGCGGTGACCACGCCGAGGTAGAGGTACCAGGCCTGGGGCGGCAGCCCCTCGGGCCATTGCAGCGGCCGCACCCAGCCGTACAGGCCCATGGCCGCCGCCGCGACGATCGTCATGCAGGTCGCCGCCGGGCCGGCGCCCAGGCGTGTCGACAGACGGCCGCTGCCCAGCGAGAAGCCGGCGAAAAGCAGCGCGGACACGAGCGAGTAGCCCACGCCCGCCAGCACATCCGCCGCCGGCACGGCCTGCGACTGCCCATGCCGGGACACGACCAGGGCCGTGCCGAGCAGCGCCGCGCCCAGCACGAGCACGAGCGGCGCATCCAGCCGCTCCCGCCCGCGCAGCACGCCGTGCAGGCTCACCAGCACGGGCGGCAGGCACAGGGCGATCAGCGTCGGCACGGCGGCGCCCATGCGCTCGATGCCGAGGAACCAGCACAGCACATAGCCCGCCATGGCCACGCCCGCGCCGACGAGGGGGCGCCACAGCGCGACGATGTCACGCCCGGGCAGTCGCCGGCCGAAGACCAGCAGCAGCACGGCCGCGCCGATCGCGAAGCGCCAGAAGGAGATCGAGGCCGGCGTGAAGCCATGCCGGCTGACCAGCAGGTTCACCACCAGGGCGCCGGTCCCCCACAGGACGCCGGCCCCGCAGGCCGCCGCCATGGCCAGGGTCGGGCGTCCGGGCCGCTGCTCGGGGTCGTTCAGGGGCTGCATGGCGCGGGGCGGCGGTCGCTCAGGCCCGCACGCCCGGCCGGCGCTGCAGGTGCTGGAAGCGCTCGAACAGCCAGCCGCGCATGCCCATGAGCAGGGTGTACTGGCGCTTCTCGGCGTCCGGCAGCTTCTGGTCCAGCAGGTGCTGGCGGGCGAAATCCTCCGCCACGCGCTGCAGGCGCTCGTTGAGCTCTCGTGCCTTGGACGGCGCCAGCTGGCCGTGCACCAGCATCAGCAGCTCGCCCTCGCCGTCGAAGCCGCCGGCGTAGAAGTCCTGCATCACCTCCTCGCGGAAGTACTGCATCACCGGCCCCTGCGGCCGCCAGCGGAAGGTCTTGGCGACCTGCAGCTTGTAGCGGTTCAGCGGGCGCAGCTCGATGATGCCCAGGCGGTCGAGCTGGGCGAGGTACTTCGTCACCTCGGCGTCGTCGAGGCGGTAATGCGCGCTGATCTGCTCGGCCGTCCATTGGCTCAGACAGCAGATCGCCATCAGCAGCAGGCGGTCGTCGGCCACCACGGCGCGCTCCTGGGCGAACGTCAGCTCCTTGCGCAGCGGTTCGGCCGCGACCAGGCGCCGCGAGAGCTCCGCGAAGTCGCAGCGCAGCACGCGGCAGATCTCGTCGATGCGCGACAGCGGCATCTCGCCGCCTGCCGCGAACATGCGCTTGACGCTGGACTCGGACAGGTCCAGGGCCTGGGCCAGCTGGCCGTAGCTGATGGACTGGGCCTTGAGTTCGGCCTTGATGACGGCCAGGAGGGCGTGGGTGCTCGACATGGGCGCTACGGTAGCAGGTGGCGCTACCGCTGGTGAACCGGATCGGCACCGAGGCGAAATGCGCCGGGCCGCGGGCCGGCCGCCGGCCAGCATCCCGCCCATGACTTCGCATGAGCACTCCCCCTTCCTGCCAGGCCGCCGCCGGCTGCTGTGCTGCGGTGCCGCCGCCGCCGCGGGCTTCTTCACCAGCCTGGGCGCCGATCCGGCACGGGCCGCGACGGCGACGACCGTTCGCACGGCAGTTGGCACAGCCGGCCTCGACACCCGCCTCGACGCCGAGACCGCCGCGCTGCTCGCCCGCTGCTGGGAGGGCATCAACCCGGCGATGCTCTGGGACGTCCACACCCACCTGCTGGGCAATGGCGACAGCGGCAGCGGCTGCCGGCTCAACCCGGTCATGGACCAGTGGTGGCACCCCGTGGAGCTGCTGCGCAAGCGCGTGATCATGGACGCCGCCCAGGCCCGCCCGGCCGAGGGCGGCAGCCTGGACCGCGCCTACGTGCAGCGCCTGCGCCAGCTCGCCGACGACTTCCCGCCGGGCGCACGCTGGCTGCTCTACGCCTTCGACGAGGCGCTGGACGCGCAGGGCCGGCCGCGGTCGGACTGGACGACCTTCCACACGCCCGACGCCTACGCCGAGGCCATGTCCGCCGCCCGGCCTGAGCGCTTCGGCTGGGTGGCGTCGATCCATCCCTACCGGCCGGACGCCCTCGCGCGCCTCGCCCGGGCCCGCGCGGGCGGCGCCGTGGCGATCAAATGGCTGCCCAGCAGCATGGCCATCGATCTGCGCGATGCCCGCCTGCGGCCCTTCTACGACGCGCTCGCCGCCCACCGGACGCCCCTGATCGTGCACTGCGGCGAGGAGCACGCCGTGCCCGGCGCGGGCCGCGAGGACCTGGGCAACCCGCTGCTGCTGCGCGAGCCGCTGCGCCACGGCGTGCGCGTGATCGCGGCCCATTGCGCCTCGCTCGGCCGGGCGCTGGACCTGGACCGCCCGCGCCCCCGCCGCGAGCCGGCCTTCGCGCTCTTCGCGCGCCTGATGGACGAGGCGGACGGCCGCGAGCGGCTGCTCGGAGACGTCTCGGCGGTGTTCCAGTTCAACCGTGAGCCGGAGGTCTGGCACACGCTGCTGCAGCGCGAGGACTGGCACGAGCGGCTGCTGCACGGCTCGGACTACCCGCTGCCCGCCGTGCGCCCGCTGCACCGCCTGGGCCGCCTGGTGGACGCCGAGGTGCTGTCTCCGCGGGACGTGGCCCCCCTGGAAGCACTGCGGGCCCAGAACCCCCTGCTCTTCGACTTCGCCCTCAAGCGCCGGGTGCGCTGGCAGGGCCGGGGCTTCAGCCCGCGGGTTTTTGCCAGCGCCCGGCATTTCGAGGGCAGGGTGGCGTGAGGCGATACTTCGCCGGCCGGCCGGAAGCACTTGTCACATACAGGGAGGCCCGGGCCCCAGCGCCGGCGCATCCTGGGCCCAGCGACCTCCGGGAGGATCACATGTCATCGACCCCATCCATCGTCCGCCGCGACACGCCCGCCTGGCGCCTGCAGGTGTGGATCTCGTTCGGCCTCAGCGTCAGCCTGTGCGGCATCGGCCTGGCCTGGCTGCCGGGCGAGGACCTGGACCGCGCCTTCATGGTGATGGGCTACATCTTCTGCCTCTCGGCCGCCTTCGTGCTGGCCAAGTTCATCCGCGACAACCAGGACAAGCCGGTCGACACGCCCATGTGGAAGATGGTCGTCTGGAGCGCCTTCGTGCTGGCCATGGGCCTCACCGGCTGGGGCTTGTGGCGCATGGACATCCAGCCCGTCTGGAAGGCCTACCTGCTGGTGAGCTGGCTCTACCTGATCTCCAACGTCTTCACGCTGGCCAAGATGCTGCGCGACGCGCATGACGCCGACCTCGCGGAGGCCCGCTACCACGGCCGCCGCCAGGCAATGCGCGAGGACGCCGACGCCACGGCCTGACCGCCCTCCCCGACGCCGCCCCGGCGAAGAAAGGACGTCCATGACTGCCCTGAAGCTCCACGGAACCTCTCTCGGCCGCGCGCGCCTGCTCGTGCGCGGCCTGCTGTGCGCCGCCCTCGGCCTGCCCCTGGCCGGCCAGGCGCACGACCCGTCCTCGGACCTGAGCCTCGTGTCCATGCTGCCCGTCGCCGTCTCGGTGGCGGCGCCCGTGGCGGTGCTGTCGGCCGGCACCGTGCTGACCGTCGTCGCGGTGGAGTCCAGCGCCGAGGGCTCGGTGTGGATCCTGCAGCGGGCGTCCGACGGCGTGCGCGTCAGCGTCCGCTTTGCCGGCAAGGTGCTCAAGGGCACCGCCGCGTCGGTCGGGGCGGCCGTGACGGTGTCGGTGATCGCCACCGGCACGGTGCTCTCGGTGGCGGGCGAGGCGATCTGCTTCATCCCCAACGAGATCGGCGCCTCGCTGCTCTACAACGAGAAGGTCAGCAAGTGAGAGCACCCGCCACCGCCCTGCTGCTGGCCGCGGTGGTGACCACGGCCCAGGCCGGGCGGCCCTGCGAGGAGAAGCCCCTCACCCGGGCGCAGGTCGAGCAGGGCATGGCGCTGGCGCAGCGCACGGCCCTGCAGCTGGACGCCAGCGGCGCGCAGGTCGTGGTGCTGGCGCGGGCCGGGCAAGATCTGTCGCAGTACGGCCTGCAGTGGTCGCACCTGGGGCTGGCCTATCGCACCGAGCTCGCAGGCAAGCCCGTGTGGCGCGTGCTGCACAAGCTCAACCACTGCGGCACCGCCGAGGCCGCGATCTACCGCCAGGGCCTGGGCGAGTTCTTCCTGGACCGCCCGCACCGCTACGAGGCGGCCTACGTCGTCCCCACGCCGGCCCTGCAGCAGGCCCTGCTGCCGCTGCTGCGCGAGCCGGCCCGGCTGCTCGGCCTGCACGAGCGGCGCTATTCCATGGTCGCCTACCCGTGGGCGACGCGCTACCAGCAGAGCAACCAGTGGGTGCTCGAATCCCTCGCCTTCGCCGCCGACGCCTCGCTGCAAAGCCGCGCCCAGGCCCAGGCCTGGCTGCGCGCCCAAGGCTACCAGCCCAGCGACCTGCGCATCTCCACGCTCTCGCGCCTCGGGGCGCGCGTCGGCATGGCCAATGTGGCCTTTGACGACCACCCCAATGCCAAACGCTTTGCCGGTCACATCGAGACCGTCACCGTTGATTCCATGTTCGCCTGGCTGCCCCGCGCGGGCCTGGGCGAGCGCGCCGTCCTCATCAAGCCCTGAAGAAGTCCGCCATGTCTGACGCTCCTGACTCCACCGCCGCACACGCCCACGGCAACCAGTTCAGCCTGCTCGGCCAGCGCCGCTTCGCGCCCTTCTTCTGGACGCAGTTCCTCGGCGCGGGCAACGACAACCTCTTCAAGTTCGCCTTCACGGTGCTGATCACCTACCAGCTGCAGCTCTCCTGGCTGCCGCCGGCGCAGGCCGGTCTGGCGATCGGCGCCCTGTTCATCCTGCCCTTCGTGCTGCTCTCGGCCACCAGCGGGCAGCTGGCCGACAAGCTGGAGAAGGCCGGCCTGATGCGCCGCATCAAGGAGCTGGAGATCGCCATCATGGCCCTGGCCGCCTGGGGCTTCTGGACGGTCAACGTGCCGGTGCTGCTGGCCTGCGTCTTCCTGATGGGCCTGCACTCCACGCTCTTCGGCCCGGTCAAGTTCGCCTACATGCCCCAGCACCTGGACGAGCGCGAGATCACCGGCGGCAACGGCATGGTGGAAATGGGCACCTTCGTGGCCATCCTGCTGGGCAATGTGGCCGGCGGCCTGCTGATCGCCACGCCCGAGGTGGGCCGCCACCACGTGGCGCTCGCCGCCCTGGGCCTGGCCGTGCTGGGCCGGCTGACGGCGCAGATGATTCCCCACAGCCCCTCGACCGACCCGGCCCTGAAGATCAACTGGAACCCCGTCACCGAGACCTGGCGCAACCTCGTGCTGGCGCGCGAGCAACTGGCAGTGTTCCGCTCGCTGCTGGGCATCTCGTGGATGTGGTTCTTCGGCGCCGTCTTCCTGGCCAACTTCCCGGCCTTCGCCAAGGAGGTGCTGCACGGCAACGAGCAGGTCGCCTCGCTGCTGCTGGTCGTGTTCTCGGTGGGCATCGGCACGGGCTCGCTGCTGTGCGAGATGCTCTCGCGCCGTCACGTCGAGATTGGCCTGGTGCCGCTGGGCGCGATCGGCATGAGCGTCTTCGCGCTGGACCTGAGCGCGGCCTCGCAAGGCCTGCCGGCCGTGACGCAAGCCCTGACCCTCTCGGAGTTCCTCGGCCAGCACGCCCACTGGCGCGTGCTGATCGACCTGTGCCTGCTGGCGCTCTTCGCCGGCCTGTACAGCGTGCCGATGTATGCGCTGATCCAGATGCGCTCGCAGCCCAGCCACCGGGCGCGCATCATCGCCGCGAACAACATCCTGAACGCCCTGTTCATGATCGCCAGCTCGCTGATCTGCGGCGTGCTGCTGGGCGCCGGCCTGAGCCTGCCCCAGCTCTTCGGCCTGCTGGGCCTGGCCAATGCCGTGGTGGCGCTGTACATCTTCCTGGTGGTGCCGGAGTACCTGCTGCGCTTCTTCGCCTTCTGCCTTTCGCGGATGATCTACCGCTTCAAGCTCACCGGCGACGAGCACATCCCGCTCAAGGGCGCGGCCGTGCTGGTGTGCAACCACGTCAGCTTCATCGACGCCGTGCTGGTGATGGCCGCCAGCCCCCGCCCCATCCGCTTCCTGATGGACCACCGCATCT
>JAYRMR010000064.1:0-21271 GCA_041912595.1 Burkholderiaceae bacterium | reverse complement strand
TGATTTCCAGGACCAATGCCGTCTTGCGCTTCGCGGTCCAGCGCTTGATCTCTTCGTCCATCAACGTACTCATGGTGTCTTCCTCTCGACGGTAACACCTGAGCAGGTTTTCACTGGGTCAATACAGTCCTTCTGATCGTCGAGCTGGCTAACCGCATTCACGCCGACCTGAACCGGCTGAAGTAGGCCGGCGCGTCGCGCCGGCGCCGATGCCATTTCCCGCGCGGGCAACAGCGACCCGGCCACGAGCCATGCCAACAGTTTTGACGGCGTGCCATCTGCAGACATCGGCGCCGTTGATCGCAGGGGTAGAACTTCTGATGTAAAAAATCAGAATAAATTCAATTACTTAGCAACGTTTTTGGACAAAATTTCCGAGATCGTGGCCAACCCTCTCGTTGGCGTTCATGTGCGTGCTGGTCCCCGAGCCGGTCTGGAAAACGTCCACCGGGAATTGCGCCATCAGCGCCTCGTCGGGCTGGCTCAGGGCCTCGTCACAGGCGTCCTCGATGGCGGCGGCCAGGGCCGCGGGCAGCACCTCCAGGCCGCCGTTGGCCGCGGCGGCGGCGCCCTTGATCATCAGCAGCGCGCGGATGAACGCCACCGGCAGGCGCCGGCCACTCAGGGGAAAGTTCTGCACCGCCCGCTGGGTCTGCGCGCCGTACAGCGCCTGCGTCGGCACCTCGACGGCGCCCATCGCGTCGTGCTCGACCCGCACGTGGGGCGCGCCGGGCGGACGAGGGGGCAGGGCGCTCATCCGCCGGCCGCCGGCGATGCGGCGCTCTCGGTGACGGCGGTGCTCGCCAGGCCCGGACGCAGGATGATCTTGCGGCAGTCCTCCTGCTTCTCGTTGAAGATCTCGTAGCCGCGGGCCGCGTCCAGCAGCGGCAGCTCGTGCGTGACGATCTGCTCCGGCCGGAGCTGGCCCGCGCTGATGCGGTCCAGCAGCTCGGGCATGTAGCGCTGTGCGTGGGTCTGGCCGCTCCTGAAGGTCAGGCCCTTCTCGAAGGCGTCCCCGAAGAGGAAGCCGTGGATGAAGCCGGCATAGACCCCCGGCACGCTGACGACGCCGCCGCGCCGCGTGGCCGCGATGGCCTGGCGCAGCACCGCGCCGCTCGAGCCTTCCAGCTTGAGCGTCGTCAGCACCGTTTCTGTCGTGCTGCCCTTGGCCTCGAAGCCCACAGCGTCGATCGTGGCGTCCACGCCGTGGTGGCCCGTCGCCTCGATGATGTAGGCGGCCGGATCCTCGATGCGCTCGAAATTGATCGGCACCACGCCATAGGTCGCTGCGGCGAAGTCCAACCGGTAAGGGTGGTGGTCGACCATGAAGATCTGCTCCGCGCCCAGCATCCGGCAGCAGGCGGCGGCCATCAGCCCGACCGGACCGGCACCGAAGATCGCTACCTGGCTGCCGGGGCCGACCTCCGCATTCAAGGCCGCCTGATAGCCCGTGGGCAGGATGTCCGAGAGGAACAGCACCTGCTCGTCGCTCAGCGTGGAGTCGGGGATGCGCAGCGGCCCGACGTTGGCCTTGGGCACCCGCACATACTCCGCCTGCCCGCCGGCATAGCTGCCGTAGAGATGGCTGTAGCCGAACAGGCCCGCGCCGGCGCGAAGGTCCTTGCGGTTGAGAATCGCGCCGCGGCCCGGGTTCGTCGTCTCACAGGCGGCGAACAGCTGACGCCGGCAGAACAGGCAGTCGCCGCAGGAGATGGTGAAGGGCACCACAACGCGGTCCCCGGGACGCAGCGAGCTCACACCGGGGCCCACGTCCTCGACGATGCCCATGAATTCGTGGCCGAGGATGTCCCCGGACTTCATGCCGGGAATCTTGCCGCGATAGATGTGCAGGTCCGACCCGCAGATCGCCGTGGCGGTCACGCGCAGGATGAGGTCGTCCGGGGCATGACGCACCGGGTCCGGCAGGGTCTCGACCCGCACGTCGCGGGCGCCTTGGTAGGTCAGCGCCTTCATCGGGGGCCTCCGGGGTGCTCGTGGCGGCATCCACACATCGTCGTCTCCAGCAGTGGTGACAACGCGGGGCAAGCGTCATGCCCCATGGCAAGGCTCCGGGCGGCGACATGGCGGACCTGGCGCCACGATTGCCTGGGACACCGGACTGCCCGCCCCACCATGAGCAAGATCCGGACTGACGATCTGGCGCCCAGCAGGACCGTGCTGCTGCTGATCGACTTCATCAACCCCCTGCGCTTCGACGGTGCCGAGGCCCTCGCGCCGGTGGCCCTGGCGGCCGCACGCCAGGCTGCCAGACTCCGGCGCCGCCTCGAGGCTGACGGCGTGCGCACGGTCTACGTGAATGACAACTACGGCGAATGGACGTCGGACTTCCAGGCGCTGTGCCGCCGGTGCCAGGCCATGCCGGGTCCGGCCGGGCGGATGGCGCGGGCGATGAAGCCACGGCGCCGCGACTTCGCCATCCTCAAGCCGCGCCATTCCGCCTTTCATGCCACGCCGCTGGAGCTCCTGCTTGAGCGCCTGCATTGCCGCCGGCTGGTGCTGACCGGCATCGCCGCCGACAGCTGCGTGCTTTTCACCGCCATGGATGCCTATCTGCGCGGCTACTCGCTGTGGGTGCCGGGCGACTGCGTGGCGTCGGAGTCCCCGGAGGCGCGGGAGCAGGCCTTGGACCAGATGGCCAGGGTGCTGAAGGCGGACGTGCGGGAGACGGGGGCGGTGAAGTTGCGGCGATGATGGGCTGGGGGATGCGGGCCAGGGCGTCGCGTCAGTGGCTTGGGCGATGACGAAACCGGCTCAGCGTTGCATCGGGTCGTGGGTGCGGTGGGTAGGTCGGCACATGAAAAAGGGCATCTTTTGCAGTCGCAATAGTTCGACAATGTGCATTATGTGAACCAACCAATGGAAGTGTTCTGGGTCACTGCGCAGGTGCCGCGCGACCCAAAGCACCGTTGCGGATCGCCACGCTACCCTCGAGTCGCACCACCCGACGCCAAGCTAGGCGCTGACGCCGGCTGATCTCCCGGCCAAGCCCCCCCACCTCAACGAAACGGCAGCATCAACACCCGCCGCAACGCATGGCTGTCCGGATACTCGCCCGGTGCTTCCACACCCAGCCCCTCGGGCAGACGCCGGGGATGGTAGACGAAGGTGCCGAAGACGAGGTCCCAGAACGGCGTCAGCACGCCATAGTTTCCGGCCTCGGCCCGCTGGCTGCTGTGGTGCTGGCGATGCAGCTCAGTGCCCACCAGGAGGTAGTTCAAGGGGCCGGCCTTGATGTCCACGTTGAGGTGCGACACGAGCCCCTGCAAGCCCATCAAGGCGTTGAAGAGGAACAGCGTCTCCTGCCGCGCGCCCAGCACCACCAGGGGCACTTGCATGATCAGCAGCGACAGCAGCGCGTTGATCGGATGCCCCACCGGGTGCATGAGCAGGTAGACGCGGTCCGGCAGATGATGGGCGACGTGGACTTTCCACAGCCAGCGGCCCCAGCGGCCGCGCCCCTCGTGGCTCAGGCGGTGGAATCCGTACTGGACCAACTCGAAACCCAGCAGCAAGGCCAGGAACTCGAGGGGCATGGGCAGGCCGCTCACGAGGCCGGTGTTCAGCCGGCTCAGGTCCAGCGCCAGCCATCCGCCCATCCACTTGAGCAGGCCGGTCACGCCGCCGTTGACGGCCATGTACTTCAGGTCGCGCCGGAAGCTGGCCCAGCTCATGCGCCAGGCCGGCCGCGCGGGGTGAAGAAACTCCACCAGCAAGAGCAAGGCCAGGCGCCCGGCGGCCATGCCCGTGAAGACCGTCGCCAGCGGCCACCGCAGGGCAAGCGACGCCCCGAGCAGTGCCAGGGTCCCCAGCAGCAGCAAGGGATAGAGCGCATAGGAGATGAAGGCGCTCATGAGCGATTCACCCCGCCTCGGCTGGATCGCCGCGATCCTGGCCTCCTGAACCTGATAGGGCATTCCGCACCTCCTGATAATGGACACGCTGTTCACAAACGAACAACATGGCCGTCATCTTCGGGAGGCCCGGCACTGGGGCCCAGCACGGCGAAGGCGGACCTGTCCGATTGCAGACAGCAAGCGCCCTTGTGACCAGGAACCTCGCCATGCCCGCTCAGACAGACGCTCAGACAACCCGTCAGCCCCCCGCCCTGCCCCGGCAGCCCCCTGCCCCAGCGCTGGATCGGCGTGTCCAGCGCACGCGGGACGCCTTGCGCGGGGCCTTGATGGCGCTGATGGTGGAACGCGACTGGGAGGACATCGACATCCAGACGCTGTGCGAGCGGGCCAATATCGGGCGCTCGACCTTCTACCAGCACTTCAGCAACAAGGAAGAGCTGCTCAAGGCCAACTTCGCCGGGCTGCGGGATGCGCTGCTGGCGCGGGCCGCGGGCACGCCGGGGCCGCTGGGCTTTGTGCCCAGCCTGCTGGCCCATCTGCATCAGAACCGGGCGCTGTTCCGGGCGCTCATCGCGCGCCGCTCGGGCCATTACGTGCAGGACCGTTTCCGGGAGATGCTGGTCGAACTGATGGGCCGCTGCACAGCGCCGCACGAGCAGCGGCACTGGCAGGCCGGCGCGCGTGCGCACTACCTCGGCGGCGCGATGTTCGAGCTGCTCGTCTGGTGGCTGGGCAGCCAGCGCCCGCAGAGCCCGGCGGAGATGGAGCAGCTCTTCGCTCAATGGAGCGCCAGCGCGCTCGGGGCGCCGCTGGGCTGACCGAGCCCGCGAGGGCGCGAGGCCCGGTCCGCCTTGCGCCTGGCGCAAGGGGCATCAGCCCCCGGCCGGCTGCAGCTCCGTCACGACAAGCCCCGTCGAGCCCCGCTCGACCTTGAAGCGGACCTTGTCGCCGACCTTCACCTGCGCCAGCACCGCCGGGTCCCGGACCTGGAACACCATGGTCATGCCCGGCATCTGCAGGTTCTTGATCTCGCCGTGGCGGATGGTGAGCTTGCGCTGGTCCTTGTCGATCTTGCGGATCTCGCCCTCGGTCAGCTCCACGGCGGGCACGGGCGACGGGGCCCCCGCGCTGGCCGGCGGCGCAGGCACCTTCGCCTGCGCATGCACAGGCGCCACGCCCGCGAGGGCACCGAGGGTCAGCACGGCCAGGGATGCCGCGGTCTTGATTGCTTGCATGCGTTCCTCCTTCAACGGTAGCTTTGATAGACGCGGGCGCTGCCGTCCTGGGCGAGCAGCAGCACGTCATACGGGTCCTTGCGTGCGTACTCCGGGCCATCCATGCCCGGTGAGCCCAGTGGCATGGCCGGCACGGCGAGGCCGATGGCCTTGGGCCGCTCGCGCAGCAGCCGCTGGATCTCCCGCGCAGGCACATGGCCTTCGAGGGCATAGCCGCCGACCCAGGCCGTATGACAGGAGCCATAGCGCAGATCGATGCCCAGGCGCTTGCGGGCCTCGCTATTGCCGCTGTCGTGGACGGCCACGACCTGGAATCCATGGGCCTCGACATGGCGGATCCAGTCCTTGCAGCAGCCGCAGGCCGGGCCCTTCCAGACCTGGATCTGCGGGCCCGCGCTGGTGCCCGCGCTGGTGCCCGCGGACGGTGCCGCGAGGACGCTTCGCGGAACGGCCACCGTGGCGGCCAGCGCCCATGCGGCACCGCCGGACAGGATCTGCCGCCGGGACAGGCGGGACGGCGTCTCGGTGCGGATGTCCGTGCGGATGTCAGTACGAAATTCCGTACTGATGTCAGTGCTGGTGATCGGCATGGCCATCCTTTCCGGCCTTCGCCTGCTGGCCCGCCACGAGGAAGGCGCCCTTCATCCCGGCATCGAAATGGCCGGGCTGCAGGCAGGCGAACTCGATCTGGCCCGCCCGGGTGAACTGCCACAGGAGCTCGCCGGTCTGGCCAGGTGCGACGCTGACCAGGTTCTCATCGGCGTGCACCATGCCCGGGTGCTGCTTCATCTGGGCCTCGTGCGCCTGGAGGTCCTGGGCCGAGCCGATCACCAGCTCATGGGGCAGCCGGCCCGAGTTCTTCACGACGAGCCGGACGGTCTCGCCCTGCTTCACCTGGATGCTCGACGGCGTGAAGCGCATGGCGTCGCTCATGTCGACCTGCACGGTGCGGGTGACCTTGGCGGCGATGCCGGGCTTGCCGACGTCGGCCGCGTGATTGCCGCTGGCCTGCGCGATGCCGGCGAGGGTCGCCAACGCCAACGCCAACGCGGGGAGGCGGGGAAGGGATCTGGAATTCATGGTGCGTTCCTTCGGGTGTGCCGAGGGGAAGTCGGGGTGCCCCGCGGAGGGCGGTTCAATCGCTCGCCCTGTGCGGGCGCGGGGCGCGGGATCAATCAAGCGTCTCTGAGCGGCCGGCGGCGTCGTGCGCGCAGGCCGGGCTCATCAGCGGATGGCGCTTCGAGGCGGTCGATCCAGCCCGCTCACCATGACGCGATCGCGGATCGCGGGCACGGTCGGGACGTCCAGCCGGCCCGGCGGGACGACAGTGACGGTGGCCATGTGGGCCATGATCGCCAGGGCCCCACAGCACGAGGCGCCGGCGCTGCAAGGGTCGGCATGCGCGCCCTGTTCCGGGGCGAAGGCGTCGTCATCGGGGCAGCGCGGGGCCATACCGGCGGCAGCATGGCAGCCCGATGCGTCGGCGTGTGTGGCGATGAGCTGAGCGGCCCGCAGCGCATGCGCCGCGATGGCGCTGCTGGCGCTGCTGGCGGTGCTCGCCGGCATGCAGGGCACGGCCTGCGCGGCGTAGCCCTGGAGGGGCAGCGCCACGGCGAGGCACCAGGCCCACAGGATCCGCAGGAACTTGCTCATGGCCGGGAGTGTAGAGGAGGATGCACGGCCCGCTGCACCGCGCCAAGGCCTCGACGCGTGCCCGCTGGATGAGGCCTCGGCAGGCCGGCCGCATGAGCAATCACGCGATCACGCCCTCACATCAGCCGGCGGAACGCCAGATGCGTGATCAGCGGCTCCCCCTGGACCTGCTGCACCTGCCGCGCCAGCACCTCGACCTTGCCGGACTTCGCCAGGGCGCAGATGTCCTCCGCGACGTCGTCGTAGACCCAGGGCAGTTCGAGGGCGGTGCCGCAACGGGGCAGTTCGACCCGCTCGCCGATGGTCGATGCCAGAAAGAGTTCCTGGGAAATGGTGCCCATGCCGGGGTGCCTCCGCACGCTGCCTCAAGTGGCGCCATGGTGCGGCGGCGTCGCGGCGCCCGCAAGCGCCGTCCCGCGCTCAGCTGATCCAGGGCAAAGGATGTGCGGGCGGGCCGGGTCGCGGGCGCGCATCGCCCAGCCTGGGACGGTGATCCGACGAGCTCTGGAACGACACTCAGACCGCCGGCAGCCGCAGCGTGGCCTGCAGCCCGCCCATCGTGCTGCCCTCCAGCGCCAGCGAGCCGCCGTACAGCGCGGCCAACTCCTGCACGATGGCCAGGCCCAGGCCGCTGCCCGGCGTGGATTCGTCGAGCCGCCCGCCGCGTCGCAGGGCCTCGGCCTGCCGGTCCGCGGGGATGCCGGGCCCGTCGTCGTCGACCGTCACCCGCAGCTGCCGCCCCGCCCGGCTCGCCCGGACGACGACGCGCTGCCGTGCGGCCTTGCAGGCGTTGTCCAGCAGATTGCCCAGCATCTCCTGCAGGTCCTGGGCCTCGCCGGCGAAGACGAGCGCCTCCTTGGCCTTCTCGGCAATCTCGGCCTCCTCGAGCTCCACGGCGACCGAAATTCCGCGGGCGGCGTGCACCCGCTGCATGACCCGGACGAGGCCATCCACCACGGCGCGCAGCGGCGCCTGCAGGCCCACGGTGCCGACCGCCGCGGCCGCGCGGGACCGTGCGAGATGCCAGTCGATGTGGCGCCGCGCCACCTGCACCTGCTCGCTCACGAGAGGCGCCAGCGTCTGCGCGGCCTGGGCATCGGCGGGCAGGGACGCCTGCGCCGCCGCCGCGCCCTGGGCCATGACGGTCAGCGGCGTCTTGAGCGCATGGGCCAGGTTGCCGGCCTGGGCCCGCGCGCGCTCCAGCATCGCGGTCTGGCGGTCCAGCACGCCGTTGAGGTCATCGACCAGCGGCTGGACCTCCTCCGGCCAGCGCCCCTCGAGGCGGCGGGTCCGCCCCTCGCGCAGCGCGGCCAGCGCCTCGCGCAGCCCTCGCAGCGGTGCCAGACCCAGGGCGACCTGCAGGAGCGCCCCGGCGACGAGCAGCACCAGCAGGCCCAGCAGCGCGGCGCCAAGCGCCCGGTTGAAGCGCTCGGCCGCCTGCGCCAGCGGGGCGGTCTCGGCCGCCACCATGACGCGCCAGGGCACCGGCGCGCCGTCCAGGCGCAGGCGCCGCTCGATGAGCAGCAGCGGCGCCTGCGCCGGCCCGGCCACCTCGTGCACATGCAGCTCGCCATCGGCCGGCAGGTCCCGCGGCGCCGTCAGCTGCTCGTCCCACAAGGAGCGGGAGCGCAGCAGGCCCGGCTGCCCGCCGGGGCCGCCGGCATCGACCTGCCAGTACAGGCCGGAGCGCGGACGCGTCCAGCGCGGGTCCGACAGCGAGCCGGCATCGAGCACCGGGCGGCCCTGCGCGTCCACCTCCAGGTGCGCCAGGACCTGGTCCAGCTCGGCGCTCTGGCGTTCGATGAACTGCTGCCGGACGTGCTCACGGAAGATCGCCGAGAGCATGAAACCCGCGACCACCAGCGTCAGCCCCGCCGTCACCAGCGTGAGCAGGAGCAGCCGCTGCTTCAGCGAGCGCAGGGACGTGAGCGAGAGAACGGCGGGCCGGCTCATGACGCGGCGCCCAGGCGATAGCCCAGGCCGCGGACGGTCTCGATCAGGTCCGCGCCCAGCTTGCGGCGCAGCCGCGCCACGAAGACCTCGACGGTGTTGGAGTCGCGGTCGAAGTCCTGGGCGTACAGGTGCTCGACCAGCTCCGTGCGGGACACGACCTCGCCGGCCCGGTGCATCAGGTAGGCCAGCAGGCGGTATTCATGGGCGGTGAGGCTCACCGTGACGCCGCCCTGCGTGACGGTGCCGCTGCGGGTGTCCAGCGTGAGCGCCCCCTGCTGCAGCAAGGGCGAGGCCAGCCCGTGGGCGCGCCGCACGAGCGCCCGCAGGCGGGCGAGCAGCTCCTCGGTGTGGAAGGGCTTGGCGAGGTAGTCGTCCGCGCCGGCGTCGATGCCGGCGACCTTGTCGTGCCAGCTGTCGCGCGCGGTGAGGATGAGCACGGGCATGACCTGACCCTCGCTGCGCCAGCGCTGCAGCACGGTGAGCCCGTCCATCACGGGCAGCCCCAGGTCCAGCACGACGGCGTCGTAGGGCTCCGTGGCGCCCAGGTGCAGCGCGGTCTGGCCGTCGGCGGCCTGGTCCACCGCATAGCCGGCCTGGTCCAGTACCTGCGCCAGCTGGGTGCGCAGGAGGGTGTCGTCCTCGACGAGCAGCACTCTCATGGCTGGCCCGGGGTGGAGGCGGAGAAGCCGGAAGAGGCGGCCGGCCGCCGGGCCGCCGGGCCGGCGCGACTGCGGCTGCGCAGCACCTCGGCCGTCCGGGCATCCACGTCCAGGCGCAGCAGACGTCCACCGGCCTGCAGCAGCTTGAGCTCGTAGACCCAGCGCCCGTCCTCGCGTTCGAGCTCCACGGCCAGGACCTCGCCCGGGTAGCGCGGCTGGAGGCGGGCCAGCACCTGCTGCAGGGACAGGATCTCGCCGGCCTGCAGCGCCGCACGCGCGCGGTCGTGGTCACGGCCGGGCTCCCGGTGATCGTCCGCCCGCGCCAGCGACACGGCGCCCACCAGCAGGGCGGACAACAGGGCCAGGGCGGCTCGGGAGGCGGTGAACACAGGCGGGTTCATGGCCCGAGTATCCCGCGCCGAGTCTGAACGCCAGATGAACGACGGGTTCAGGCGCGGTTCAAGGGCGCTTTTCGATCATGTGCCCATTCCTTCACGAGGTACCGCCCATGCGACCACTGTCCCCCGCCCTGCGCCTTCTGTTGGCGCCCCTCTGCCTGGCAGCCGGCCTGTCGAGCGCTGCACGGGCCACCACGCCCGCCGACTTGCAAGGCGGCTACGAAGCCGCCGCCGGCGCGCCCGGGCAGGCCGAGCGCGGCCAGGCCTTCTTCACCCGATCACACGGGGGCGAATGGTCCTGCGCGTCCTGCCACGGCGAGCGACCCATGGGCCCAGGGCGCCACGCCGCCACCGGCAAGACCCTGGCCCCCCTCGCCCCCGCCTTCAACCCCCGCGCCTTCACGGACGAGCGCCGCGTCGAGAAGTGGTTCCGCCGGAACTGCCAGGACGTGGCCCGGCGCGCCTGCACCCCCGCCGAGAAGGCCGACGTCCTGGCCTGGCTGCGGACGCTGCGCTGAACCCAGGAGCCCCCATGCGCCGACTGATCATCACGACTCCTCCGCCCCTTCGCCGATGGGCCGCCGCCCTGACCTGCCCTCTCCTCGCCTGCCTGGCGGGTCTGGCGGGTCTGGCGGGCTCCGCCCAGGCCGACGAGCACGGCCTGCGGCAGCGCCTGCCGCTGCCCGCCGCCTACGTGCGGGAATGCGCCGCCTGCCATGTGGCGTACCCGGCCGGCCTGCTGCCGGCGGCCTCCTGGCAGCGCCTGGTGGGCGGCCTCGACCGCCACTTCGGCACGGACGCCACGCTGGACGCGCAAGACCTGACCCTCATCAGCCGCTGGCTGCAGGACCACGCCGACACCCGCCGCAGCACGGCGCCACCGGAGGACCGCATCACCCGCAGCCCCTGGTTCGAGCGCAAGCACCGCCACATCGAGGCGGCCACCTGGCGGCTGCCGAGCGTCCGCACCGCTGCGAACTGCGCCGCCTGCCATGGCGGCGCCGCGCAAGGCCGCTACGACGAACACGACCTGCGCATGCCCGCCGGGCTCAGCCCGCGCCAGCGTGCCGCCTGGGACGACTGACATCCACGACATGGAGCAAGCCATGAACACCACCGCAAGCCCTTCCACCCCCTCCTCGGCGTCCTCGACCTCGTCGGCCGATGCGCCCCGCGCGACCGGCGGCCGGGGCCGCCTGACGGTCGATGCCCCGACCCGCGCCTTCCACTGGCTCTTCGCGCTGAGCTTTGCCGGGGCCTGGCTCACGGCCGAGTCCGAGCGCTGGCGCGACGTGCACGTGACGCTGGGCTATGCCTTCGGCGGCCTGCTGCTGTTCCGCATCGTCTACGGGCTGTTCGGTCCGCGGCAGGCGCGCCTGTCGATGCTGTGGCACCGCGTGTCCGGGCTCGGCGACTGGCTGCGCGGCACGCTGGCCGGGCGCACCGATCTCTCACGGCTGGCCACGCTCGGCATGGGGCTGGCCATGCTGCTGCTGATCGCCCTGGCCGCGCCGCTGGTGCTCTCGGGCTATGCCGGTCACATCGACTGGTTGGGCCAGGAAGACGCGCTGGAAGAGGTGCACGAGTTCTTCGCGAATGCCGCCCTCACCCTCGTGATGGCGCACCTCGCGCTGATCGCCCTGCTCTCGACGATGCGGCGCCGCAACCTCGCCCGGCCCATGTTCACGGGACGGGCCGAGGGCTCCGGACCGGACCTCGTCAAGACCAACCGGGCCTGGCTCGCGGCCGCGCTCGTGACCGTCTGGATCGGCTTCGTGGCCTGGCAGAGCACCCAGGCGCCGGCCCCTTCATCGTCGAGCGACATCGGCCAGCCGAGCGACGGCCTGTGGGGCGACAGGCGACACGGCGGACACCAGGGCGGCCATGCCCACGACCGCCGGAATCGCGCTCACGACGATGACGATTGAGCCGGCACGGCGCGCAGCAGGGGCGCGTGGCGCGACACCCGCCACGCGCACCAGGCCCAGGCGGCCAGCGCCAGCGCCACGCACTGGGCCAGCGAGGCGCCGGACAGCGGCACGAGCTTGAAGAGCGCCGACACGGGCGGCACCGTCAACACCAGCGTGAGCAGGGCCAGCGTGCCGCCGACGATCCAGCGGAAGGCGATATTGCGCGGCCGCCCGGCACCCGGCCCCGTGGCCCACGAGCGATTCGCCTGGATCAGGGCCAGATTGCCCAGCACCAGCACGACGAAGGCGCCGGTCCGCCCCACCTCCGGCGCCTCGGGCGCTGAACTCCCGGCCGGCACCAGCAGGTAGGCGGCCAACACGGCCAGCAGCAGGCCGACGCCCTGGATCAAGCCGAGCCGGACGAGCGCGCCGTCGAAGAGGCGCGCCTCCGGTCGACGCGGCGGCTGCCGCATGACGCCGGGCTCCAGCGCCTCGGCCTCGAAGACGATGGAGCAGGCCGGATCGATGACCAGCTGCAGGAACAGGACGTGCGCCGGCATCAGCACCAGCGGCCAGCCCATGAGCAGCGGCAGCAGCGCAAGCCCGATGATGGGCAGGTGGACCGCGAGCACGAAGGTGATGGCCTTGCGCAGATTGGCGAACACGCGGCGGCCGTAGCGGATGGTCGTGACAAGCGCGCCGAAGTCGTCGTCGAGCAGCACGAGGTCGGCCGCCTCGCGGGCCACGTCGGTGCCCCGCCCACCCATGGCGATCCCGATGTGCGCGGCCTTCAGCGCCGGAGCGTCGTTGACGCCGTCGCCGGTCATGGCCACCACCTCGCCCCGCGTCTGGAAGGCCTGCACGAGGCGCAGCTTCTGCTCGGGCCGGACCCGGCAGAACACCTGCGTGTGGCTCAGGCGCTCCGCCAGCGCCGCGTCGTCCAGGGCCTCGAGCTCTGGCCCGGTGAGCGCACCGCCGGCCAGATCGAGACCGGCCTGGCGCGCGATGGCGAGCGCGGTGGCGGGATGGTCGCCCGTGATCATCGCCACGCGGATGCCGGCCCCCCGGCACTCGGCGATGGCGGCGGGCACGTTCGCACGCACCGGGTCCTCCAGCGCGAGCAGGCCGACGAACTCGAAGTCGAAGTCGTGCTGCAGCGGCGGCAGCGGCTCGGACGCGAACACGGCGCGCGCCACGCCCAGCACACGCAGCCCGTCCGCGGCCAGCGCGGCGACCTGCGCCTGGATCAGCGCGCGACGTTCGGCGGGCAGATGGCACAGATCGATGACCGCCTCCGGCGCGCCCTTGGCGGCCACGAGCAGCGCGCGGCTGTCCGGCGATCGCCAGACCCGGGACATCGCCAGCAGCTCGCGGGACAGGGGGTAGTCGGACACCAGCGTCCAGTCGGCATGCAGGTGCTCGGACCCCTGCAGCCAGTGCTGCCCGGCCGCGCCGATGGCCGATTCCATCGGATCAAACGCCCGCCGGTGGCTCGACAGCACGGCGTATTCCAGCACCGGATGGAAGGCATGCGCCATGGCGTCGCGGTCCTCGCCGGCGAGCGTGAAGCCCTGCCCGTCCACCCACAGCCGGCGCACCTCCATCTGGTTGCGCGTCAGCGTGCCGGTCTTGTCCACGCACAGCAGCGTGGTCGCGCCCAGCAGCTCGACCACGGGGATGCGCCGCGTCAGCACCCGCTCGCGGGACAGCCGCCAGGCCCCGAGACCCAGGAAGAGGGTCAGCACCACCGGCAGCTCCTCCGGCAGGATGGCCATGGCCAGCGTCAGGCCGGCCAGCAGCCCGGTGAGCCAGTCGCCGCGGCTGAGCGCCCAGCCGAGCGCCAGGACCATCGCCAGCGCCCCGCCCAGCAGCGCGACGCGGCGCACCACCTGCGCCGTCTCCCGCTGGATGGGCGTCGCGTCCTGCACGATGCCGCCCAGCGAGGCACCGATGCGGCCGAGCGCGCTGCGCGGCCCCGTCGCCACCACCCGGCCCCGGCCCGTGCCCTGCGTCACCAGCGAGCCCGAGAAGCAACGGCTGCTGGCGCCCTCGGCCCGTTCACCGCCGCCCTCCGTGCCCGGATCGCACGCCGTCTTGAGCACGGGCAGCGATTCGCCCGTCAGCAGCGACTCGTCCACGGTCAGGTAGCTGGCCTCTTCCAGCACGAGGTCCGCCGGCACGCGGTCCCCCTCGGCCAGCAGCACGCAGTCCCCCACCACCAGCGTCTTGCCGGGCACGCGCACGGGCTGGCCCTCCCGCAGGACGAGGGCGCGCGGGCTCGAGAGGTCCCGCAGCGCATCCAGCGCCGCCTGGCTGCGCCGCTTCTGCACAAAGGTCATCACGATGACCATGAGCACGAAGCCCAGCAGCATCAAGGCTTCCTGGCGGTCGCCCAGGGCCAGGTAGATGCCTCCGCAGGCCACGAGCAGCAGGAACATGGGTTCCGTCACGACCTCGACCAGCAGGCGCAGCACGCCCTCGCGGCGGGCCGTGGGCAATTCATTGGGACCGTCGCGCGCGAGGCGCGCCGCGGCCTCCTCGGCGCTGAGCCCGGCGAGCGGGGGCGTCATGAGCGGCAATCCGGGGAAGGGGGCGTCATCCGGGGCATGGCGGCGGGCCTGTCAGGGGAGTCTTGAGCGTAACGCAGTGGCGAGACGACTCTTCCGGCCATTGCCGTCTGACGGATTCATTCAGCAACGCTCGTCAACGTCCGTCATCCGCACGCATGGCATTTAGCGACTGCGAATCATTCGCATTTGTGGCATGATGCGAGCCGCTGACCTGTGCTGCCCCGCCGCCCAGACCTCAGCCCCGGCGGCGCCCACCTCGCGCTGCCCATTTCCCCTTTTCAATCGCACAAGCCAGCTTGCCGCGCCAGCCCGTGCCGCCTCATCAGAAGGACCTGCACATGCTGCTGCGCAAGACTCCGGTCGCGCTGGCGCTCGCCGCCATCTTTTCGTCCCCGGCCCTGGCCAACCCGGCGCCCGCCGAACCCACGACCGCCGACGCCAAGCCGCTGGGTGAGATCACCATCAGCGCCACCCGCACGGCCCGCAGCACGGACGCCGTGCCGAACACTGTCACCGTCCATGACCGCCAGCGGCTTCAGCAGCGAGACGCGCGCGATCTCAAGGACCTGCTCGAACAGGACGTGGACGTCGCCGTCCGCGCCAGCACCCCGCGCTTCACGGCGGCCGGGGCCTCGACGGGCCGCGCCGGCAACGAGGGCATCAACATCCGCGGCCTGGAGGGCAACCAGGTGCTGATGAGCCTCGACGGCATCCGCCTGCCGCAGAGCTTCAGCTTCGGCGCCTTCGCCAGCGGCCGCGTCGACTACCTCGACACCGACCTGCTGGCGGGCGCCGAAGTGCTGCGCGGGCCGGCCTCGACGCAGTTCGGCAGCGACGGGCTGGGCGGCGCACTCCTGCTGCGCACGCTGAGCGCGGAGGACCTCCTCACCGGCGGGCGGCGCCAGGCGGGCTTCGTCTCGCTCGGGGCGGCCACCGTGGATCGCTCGACCAAGCTCAGCGCGGGCGGTGCCGCCGCCTTCGGCCCCTGGACGGTCCTGCTCGCTGGCGTCGCCCGCGAGGGGCACGGCCTCAAGACGCAAGGCAGCAACGAGTCCCCCAACGCGAATCGCACGGCCGTGAACCCGAGCGATGTGCAGTCCCGCAGCGTGCTGGGCAAGCTGGGGTTCCAGCTCAACGCCCGCCATGCCCTGTTGGCCACCCTGGAAACGCGGCGCCGCAGCACCGACACGAATGTGCTGAGCGCCGTCGTCCCGGTCATCGACGCCAAGACCCCGGCCACGGCCGTGATCGGCCTGCAGGCGCAGGACCGGCTCGATCGCCAGCGGCTGTCCTTCGAGCATCGCTACGAGGACCTCGAGGCGCCCTGGGTGCAGGCGGTCCGTACCCAGGTCTACACACAGGACAGCAAGACCCGCCAGTTCTCCGCCGAGGACCGCTATCAGGCCGCCGACCGCACCCGTGACGGCCTCTACCGCGAGCAGCTCGTGGGCCTGAGCACGCAGGCGCAGACGCAGCTGCCCGGGCAGCGCCTGAGCTACGGCCTGGAGGTGAGCCGCAACCGCATCAGCGCGCTGCGCGACGGCACGGTGCCGCCGGCCGGCGAGAGCTTCCCCAACAAGCCCTTCCCGGACACGCGCTACACGCTCGCCGGCGCCTTCCTGCAGGACGAGATCGAGGCGGGAGACTTCAGCGTCATCCCCGGGCTGCGCCTGGAGCACTACGCGCTGAAGCCCTCCACCGAGGGCTACACCGGCGGGGCGGTGGTGTCGCTGTCGGACCAGGCCGTGACGCCGCGCCTGGGCGTCATCTTGCGGCTGCAGCCCGCGCTGCAGCCCTATCTGCAATGGTCCCAGGGCTTCCGCGCCCCCACGCCCGACCAGGTGAACAACGGCTTTGCGAATCCGGCCCAGGGCTACCGAAGCATCGGCAATCCGGACCTGCGCCCCGAGCACGCCAACAGCCTGGAGCTGGGCCTGCGCGGCACGCTCGGCCGGGACGTGCGCTGGCAGCTCAGCGCCTATCGCAATCGCTACCGGGACTTCATCAGCCAGGAGATCGTGCAGGGCCAGGGTACGCCGGCCGATCCGCTGGTCTTCCAGTACGTCAACCTGGCGCAGGCCCACATCCAGGGTCTGGACGCACGCGTGGTGTGGCAGGCGGCCGAGGGCCTGGCGCTCAGCGCCGCGCTGGCCGACACCCGGGGCGACACCACACGGGCCGGCATCGACGCCCCGCTGGACACCGTGCAGCCCGCCCGCTTCACCGCCGCGGCGCGCTGGCAGCGCGGGGACTGGGACCTGCAGGCGGCGTGGCAGCATGTCGCCGCCAAGAAGGCCGCTCGCACCAGCAACGCGAGCTATTTCCTGCCGCCGGCCCATGACGTGATCGACCTGGGCGTGAGCTACCGCCTGCGACCGGATCTGCGCCTCGCCGCCTTCATCAACAACGTCGGCGACCGCAAGTACTGGCGCTGGAGCGATGTGCGGGGCATCGCCGCCAACAGCGCGGTCCTCGATGCCTACACGGCACCGGGGCGCCAGCTGCAGGTCTCCCTGCGCGCCGAGATCTGAGCCATGCGCGGCACCGTCCGGACATCGGCGCCGCCGCGCGCGCCACGCTCGACGATGAGGGCGCACCCATGAACCGCCCCGGCCTCCTCGCCACCGCCGTGTTGCACGGTTTGGCGCTCTGGGCCTGGGGCCGGCTGGGCGATGCCCACGGCGCGCGCGCCTCAGCCGCCGTGCGCCCGGCCGTGGCGGTGCGCCTGCTGACGGCCGCGCCACCGCCCCAGCGCCTGACGACGACGATGCCGCCGCAGCCCCGGACGCCGACGCCCTTGCTGATCGACGCGCCCGAGCTCCCGCCTGCCCCGGTCGTGCATGACGCGGTCCGCGAGGTGGCCAGCACCGCGATCGCCACCAGCGCTCGTCTGCCGCCGCCGGATCGCAGTGCGCAGGAGCGGCCGCCGGTGCCGCTGCCGGCCTCACCGCTGTCGCCGCCGTCGGCGCCTCCACCGTCATCCATGGCTGCCTGGCTCCCGGCCGCCCTGCCCCCGGACCACCAGGCCTGCCGGGTGCAGCAGGCCGAACGCCACTACCCCGCCCTGCTGCGAGAGCGCGGCATCGAGGGCCGGGTGGTCGTCCGCGTCAGGGTCGATGAGGCCGGCCACGCGGCCGAGGTGCAGGTGCAGACCGCCAGCGGCTGGCGCCTGCTGGACGAGGCCGCGCGGCGGGTGGCGGCGGCCTGTCCCTACCAGGCGGCGCGGCAGGGCGAGCTGCGCCTCGCCGCCTGGATCGAGTACCCGATCCGCTTCAGCCTGCACTGATCGCGGCCCTGCCGGGGCGCCGTCGTGACCGTGCGGCTGGCGTCGCCCTCCCCTCCCTTCCATGCCTTCCTTCACCACTCACCCCACGCCAATTCCCATGAAAGTTCGCCACCTCCACACCGCCGTCTGGCCCGCACTGCTCCTGCTGAGCGCCGCCGCCCAGGCCCATTCGCCCTACCTCAAGCCCAACACCTTCAGCGCCGAGGCCGCGCGCAAGCACGTCACCGTCGAGGCCTCGTTTGCCGAAGGCGGGCTGCGGCCGGACGTGGCGATGAAGTCCGAGTCCTTCCACCTGATCGGCCCCGACGGGCGCCGCCAGCCGCTCACGCCGGCCGCCGTGCTGAAGGACGCGAGCTATCTGGAGGTTCCGCTGCCGGCGGAAGGCACCTACCTCGTGTCCTCGGGCGTGCGCAAGGGACGCCTGGCCAAGGCCGTGCTGCGCCAGGGCCAGGTCCATTTCACCGAGGGCCGCGACGAGACGCAGCCCGGTGACACGCCCATCGAGGTCCAGAGCCTGACGCGTGCCGACGTCTACCTCAGCCGGGGCCGCCCGAGCGCCGTGGACTACAGCACCGAGGGCCTCGAGATCTACCCCGTCACGCCGCCGCAGGACGTGTATGCGGGCGAGACCGTCACCGTGCGGCTCCGGGAGAACCGCCAGCCGCTGGCGGGCCAGACCCTCACCGTCATCCCTGACGGCCAGCAGTACGCCGCGCAGAAGCCGGTCGAGCAGCACTACAGCAGCGATGCCGCCGGCAACGTCCGCTTCAAGCCCACGACCGCCGGCCTCTACCTGCTGCAGGTGCGCGTGCGCCAGCCCGCCCCCGGGAACCCGTCCCTCTGGCTGAGCCACACCGCCACGCTGACGCTCGAAGTCCTGCCCCAACCCTGAGCCCCCACCCTGAGTCCATCACCATGATCTTGACCCTCAAACACCCCCTGACCCTGACGCTCCTCGGCCTCGCCCTGCTGCCGGCCTGGGCTGCCTCGCATTCGACGGGCACCTTCATCAGCGAGCAGGACCTCAACGGCGACGGCCAGGTCACCCTGGCGGAGCTGAAGCTCGGCCGAGAGGTCGAGTTCACCCGCATCGACTTCAATGCCGACGGCCTGCTGAGCGAGGCCGAGTACCTGGGCGAGTTCGAGGGCCGCCTGATGCAGCGCGTCGGCAAGATCGTGGATCCGGAGAAGCGGCGCGAGGAGCTGCAACGCCAGATGCGCCAGGCCAAGGTCCGCTTCGGCGTGCTCGACACCGACAAGAACGGCAGCATCACCCGCGAGGAATTCCAGTCCGCCGGCCTGCGCATGTTCCAGCTGCACGACCGCAACCACGACGGCGTGGTGGACGAGGCCGACGTGCGGCTGGCCGAAGAGGAGCGCAAGGCGGGCAAGGAGAGCTTCGTGGCGCCTTGAGCGGCAAGGGGGCACCACCGGGGCGGCAAGCCTGCGATCACCAGATCGGAAGGATGGGTGGCGGGCGGACGCCACAGGCGGGGCGATTCAGCGCGCCTGCAGCGCTAGCATGCCGCCATGAGCCGCACCCCCGCCCCGCCCTGCCCCGACTTCGACGCCGCATTGCAGGAAATTGCCGATCGGGTCCAGCCGCTGCTCCGCCAGGGCCAGGTCGCGAACTACATCCCCGAGCTGGCCCGCGTGCCGCGCGAGCGCTTCGGCATGGCCATCGTGGGCATCGGCGGCGAGGTCTGGGAGGTCGGCCACGCACGGGAGCGCTTCTCCATCCAGAGCATCTCCAAGCTCTTCGCGCTGCTGAAGGCCCTGCAGCATGAGGGCGACGCCCTGTGGGAGCGCGTGGGCCGCGAGCCTTCGGGCACGCCCTTCAACTCGCTGGTGCAGCTGGAGCATGAGGGCGGCAAGCCGCGCAATCCCTTCATCAACGCCGGCGCGCTGGCCGTGACCGACGTCCTGTGCACCCGCCATGTGCAGCCCGAGAGCGCGCTGGTGGACCTGCTGCGCAAGCTCTCCGGCAATCCGGGCATCGACTACAGCCTGCGCGTCGCGCAGTCCGAACGCCGCCACAGCGACCGCAATGCCGCGATGGCCCATTTCATGCGCAGCTTCGGCCGCCTGCAGAACCCGGTGGACCGCATCCTCGATGCCTACTGCAGCCACTGCGCGATCGAGATGGACTGCGTCGACCTCGCCCGCGCCATGCTGCTGCTTGCCAATCACGGGGAGCTGCCCTGGAGCGGCGAGCGCCTGCTGACGCCCAGCCTCTCGAAGCGGCTCAACGCGCTGATGCTGACCTGCGGCACCTACGACGCCGCCGGGGACTTCGCCTTCCGCGTGGGCCTGCCGGCCAAGAGCGGCGTCGGTGGCGGCATCGTGGCGCTCATTCCCAATCTCTGCGGGATCTGCGTGTGGTCACCCGGGCTCGATGCCAATGGCAACTCACTGGCCGGCGTGGCCGCGCTGGAGTGGCTGACGACGCTCACGGGGCGCTCGATCTTCTGAACGGCGCACCGCAGCGACAATGGGAGCCGTTCCGGCCCGCGAGGGCCATCGCCAGTCGCACTGCCGCCCGTCCATGCCCCACCACGATTCCTTCTTCCCCCTGGAAGAGGCCGACGTTGCCCAGCACGTCAGGCCCTACGTCCGCGAGACGCTGGACAGCAAGTCCCTGCACTTCTGCATGGACGAGATCCAGAGCACGATGAACCTCCTGGCGCCGCATGCGCTGGCGCTGGCCTACACGCGCACGATGATGGGCGCGCTGCTCTTCAAGCCGCAGCCGGCGACGCTGGCGATGATCGGCCTCGGCGGGGGCTCGCTGGCCAAGTTCTGCCACCGGCAGCTGCCGCACACCCGCCTCAAGGTCGTGGAGATCAACCCGCATGTGCTGGCGCTGCGGCATGAGTTCCAGGTACCCGAGGACGACGCGCGCTTCCGCGTGGTGCTCGGCGACGGCGCGGAGTTCGTGCGCTTCGCGCCCTACCCGCTGGACGTGCTGATGGTCGACGGCTTCGACTACGACGGCCAGCCGCCGGCCCTGTGCTCGCAGCAGTTCTACGACGACTGCCGGGACGCGCTCCAGCCCGGCGGCCTGCTGGTGGTGAACCTGCACACCGGCCACGCGGACTTCAGCCTGTACCTGTCGCGTATCGAGCGCAGCTTCGACGGCGAGGTGCTGGCCCTCGGTGACGAGGACTGCAGCAACACCATCGTCTTCGCGAGCAAGGGGCCGCTGCCGCCGATCACGGCCGCCGCCCTGCGCTGCCCACCGGGCTTCGATCCCGCGGCCTGGAAGGACCTGCTGCCGGCGCTGGCGACTGTCGCCGCGGCGCGCCGGCAGGGCCCGACGTCCCGCCTCGGCTGATCCGGCGCCCCAATGGACACCGCCGCCGCGGCATCAGGCAAGACCTGACCCCAACGGCGGCGGCTCCAACATTTCCGCGTGAGTTTGCCGGGTCACTCCCCCGGCGGGGAGACGTCAGCGCACGACCGCGATCTGCTCGCGGGCACCGCCCTTGTAGGTGTACAGCGTCAGGGCGCCGTTCTTGATGTCGCCCTTGGCATCGAAGCTGATCGTGCCCGTCACGCCCTTGAAGCCTTCGGTCTTGGCCAGCACCGGCAGGTACTTCGCGGGATCAGCCGAACCGGCCTTCTCCATGGCCGCCACCATCACCTTGGTCGCGTCGTACACGTAGGGTGCGTAGATCTGCACGTCCACCTTGTACTTTTCCTTGAACTTGGCCTTGAAGTCTTCCATCGACT
>JAYRMR010000063.1:0-21384 GCA_041912595.1 Burkholderiaceae bacterium | reverse complement strand
GAGCGAGCCGTGAGCAGCGCCTCTCCCCTGATCGGCGTGGTGATGGGATCCAGCAGTGACTGGGAGACCATGAAGCACGCCGCAGACATTCTCTCCGAGTTCGGTGTGCCCTTCGAGGCACAGGTGGTTTCCGCCCACCGCATGCCGGACGACATGTTCGCCTACGCCGAGCAGGCCCAGGCCCGTGGCCTGCGCGCCATCATCGCCGGTGCCGGCGGCGCCGCCCACCTGCCGGGCATGCTGGCGTCCAAGACGCTGGTGCCCGTGCTGGGCGTGCCGGTGGCCAGCCGCCACCTGCAGGGCGTGGACTCGCTGCATTCCATCGTCCAGATGCCCAAGGGCATTCCGGTGGCGACCTTCGCCATCGGCACGGCCGGGGCGGGCAATGCGGCGCTGTTCGCCGTGGCCATGCTGGCCCAGGACGACGCCGCGTTGCGCGAGCAGCTCGCCGCCTACCGCCAGCGCCAGACCGAGCATGCCCGCGGCATGAGCAAGGACCTGATCTGATGGCCAAGCGTCTGGAAGCCGGCACGGCCACGCTGGGCGTGATGGGAGGCGGCCAGCTGGGCCGCATGTTCGTGCACGCCGCCCAGGCTCTGGGCTACCGCACCGTCGTGCTGGATCCGGATCCGGAAAGCCCGGCCGGCCTTGTGGCGCATGAGCACATCCAGGTCGACTACCTCGACGAGGCCGGGCTGGCCCGCCTGGCGGCCGTCAGCGATGCCATCAGCACCGAGTTCGAGAACGTGCCCGCCGAGGCCCTGCGTCGCCTGGCGCAGCAGCGCTTCGTCGCGCCCGCCGGGGACTGCGTCGCCATCTGCCAGGACCGGGCGGACGAGAAGGCCCACTTCCAGCGCAGCGGCGTGGCCTGCGCGCCCTATGCCGTGATCCGCAGCGAGTCCGATCTCGCCGCCGTGCCGGCCACCCTGCTGCCGGGCATTCTCAAGACCGCCCGCATGGGCTACGACGGCAAGGGCCAGGTCCGCGTGAAGACCGCGCAGGAGCTGGCCGAGGCCTTCCGTGCGCTGAAGGGCGTGCCCTGCGTGCTGGAGCAGATGCTGCCGCTGCAGCTGGAGCTGTCCTGCCTTGTGGTGCGGGGCGACGACGGCCAGATCGTGCACTTCCCCGTGCAGCAGAACCTGCACCGCGACGGCATCCTGGCCGTGACGCAGGTGCCGGCGCCCGCGGTGTCCGAGGCCTTGCAGCGCCAGGCGGTGGAATCCGCCGCCCGCATCGCCGCCGAGATGGGCTATGTGGGCGTGCTGTGCGTCGAGTTCTTCCTGCTGCAGGACGGCTCGCTGGTGGTCAACGAGATGGCGCCGCGGCCGCACAACTCCGGTCACTACACGATGAACGCCTGTGACGTGTCGCAGTTCGAGATGCAGGCCCGCGCCATGGCCGGGCTGCCGCTGCGCGCGCCGCGTCTGCATTCGCCGACCGTGATGCTGAACCTGCTGGGCGACCTGTGGTTCGACGCCGCCGGCACCGAGCGCACGCCGCCCTGGGGCGAGGTCCTCGCGCTGCCCGGCACGCATCTGCATCTCTACGGCAAGCAGAGCGCTCGGCCGGGTCGCAAGATGGGCCACCTCAACATCACCGGCGCGACGGCCGAGGCCGCCGAGGCCTCCGCGCGCGCCGCCGCCCGCCTGCTGGGCCTGCCGGACTCGTGGTGAGCCGGCGGGTGCGAGAGGGGAAGCCATGCTGCTGAACGGAGCCGATCCCGCTGCCGTGCGCCGGGCCGCCGAGGCCCTGGCCCGCGGCGAACTGGTGGCCCTGCCGACCGAGACGGTCTACGGCCTCGGCGCCCGAGCGGACGATGACGCGGCCGTGGCCGGCATCTTCGCGGCCAAGGGACGGCCGGCGGACCATCCTCTGATCGTCCATGTGCCGGACGCCGCGTCGGCGGCGCCCTTCGCGGCGCGCCTGCCCGAGGCGGCGCGACAGCTGATGCAGGCCTTCTGGCCCGGACCGCTGACGGTCATCGTGCCGCGGGCCGAGGGCATGGCGGCCGCAGCCGCCGGAGGCCAGGACACCGTCGGCTTGCGCTGCCCCGCCCATCCCGTCGCCCAGGCCCTGCTGCGCGAGGCGCTGGCGCTGGGCGTGCGTGGCGTCGCGGCCCCGAGCGCGAACCGCTTCGGACGCGTCAGCCCCACCCACGCCTCCCATGTGCGCAGCGAGTTCGACGAGACGCTGCTCATCCTCGACGGCGGCGACTGCGAGGTGGGCATCGAGTCCAGCATCGTGGACTGCAGCCGCGACCACCCGGTGCTGCTGCGCCCGGGCGTCCTGACGCGGGCGCAGATCGAGGCCGTGCTCGGCGAGCCGCTGCGCGACCGCGACGCCGCGGCGCCGCGCGCCTCGGGCACGCTGGCTGCCCACTACGCGCCTTCGGCCGTCGTGCGGCTGATGAGCCTGGCACAGATCGAATCCGGTCTGGCTGAAGCTGCGCCTAAGGGTGTGGCGGTATATTCCCGCACGAAGCCGGCCCGGCTCCCCGAGTTCTGGCGCCCGATGCCCGTTGATGCCCGCACGGCAGCGCACGACCTGTTCGCCGTGCTGCGCGAGCTGGACGACGCCGGGGTGCGCGAGATCTGGGTGGAGCAGCCCCCGGCCGAGACGGCCTGGGATGGTGTTCGCGACCGACTGTCGCGCGCGGCTGCGGCCTTTGCCGCCGATGCCGGCGATTGATTTCCGGAGATGGAGTGTTCATGAAGAGTTTCAAGCAAGCTGCACGTGGCAGCGCCCGCGCCCTTCTGGTGGGCCTGGTGGCGGCGGCAGCGCTGGCCGGTTGTGGGGGCGGCAGCGAGCCCATCGAGCCGTTCGCCCCGACGCGTCTGGTGGCCTTCGGCGACGAGACCAGCGTGCTGACCAACGATGGTCGCAAGTACAGCGTCAATGCCCTCAACTCCATCAGCAATGCCGTGGACTGCAGCAGCAATCCGCTGTGGATCCAGCTGCTGGCCAATCGTTACGGCATGGTGTTCCCTCAGTGCAACCCCAGCAATCTGGCGGCACCGCAGGGGCGCATCATGGCGACGGTCGGAGCCAAGGTGGACGACGCCCGCGCGCAGCTGGACCGTTACCTCGCGAGCGACGTCCTGACCGAGCACACGCTGGTGACGCTTTATGTCGGCACCAATGACATCCTCGGTCTTTATGCGCAGTACCCCGCGCAGTCCGAGGCCGACCTCACGCGTGCTGCCGGTGACGCCGGCCGCCAGCTGGGCGAGCTCGCCGTGCGCATGATGCGCACGGGCGGCCGCACGCTGGTGGTGTCCCTGCCGGACGTGGGCGCCACGCCTTTCGCCATCCAGGAGCGCAACAACCGCCCGCCGGTCCGCGAGGGCCTGAACCGCGCCCAGTTCCTGACGGCCCTGACGGTTTCCTTCAACACCGAGCTGTACCGCGCCCTGGGTGCGCTGAACGACGGTCGCCTCGGCGCCCTGGTGCTGGGTGACGACATGTCCACCTCGGTCACCAAGTTCCCGGCGCAGTACGGGCTGTCGGACGTCCTGAACCCGGCCTGCCAGGCGGCGGTCAGCCTGCCGAACTGCTCGACGGGCACCCTGATCGGCGGTGCCACGGTCACGACCTACCTGTGGGCGGACGATCGCCACCTGGGCCCGGTGGGCCATTCGACCCTGGGCAATCTGGCGCTGTCACGCGTCCTGCGCAACCCGCTCTGATCCCTCATCCAGAGGACGTCTGCCACCCCGGCACCGGCAACGGTGTCGGGGTTTTTACTTCCTGATGACAGAGTCGTGTCACTCTATAGTGAGCTCCAACAAAAGCGAACGACCGTTCGCTTTTTTGTCCGGATTCCGGATTCC
This sequence comes from Burkholderiaceae bacterium, assembly GCA_041912595.1. Classification (GTDB taxonomy): domain Bacteria; phylum Pseudomonadota; class Gammaproteobacteria; order Burkholderiales; family Burkholderiaceae_C; genus Roseateles_B. The sequence goes on along the minus strand of JAYRMR010000063.1, from coordinate 17,554 downwards.
ACTCCATGCCGACTGCAGAGGTACGCACGATGAGCAAGTTCAACCTGGCGATGCTGGCGATCAGCGTCGCAGCCCTGTCCGCCTGTGGTGGTGGCACCAGCGAAAGTCGCGATGACCCGCCCGCGCCGCGCGGCTCGATCATCTATGGCACGCTGGCAGGCCACGCCACCCTGGCACAGATCGACGGCGGCACCGCCGCGAGCGGTCTGCAGCCCCTGTCCGGCAAGGCCAAGTGCGAAGTGGACGTGCGCTACGTGTACTACATGACCCGCGACCCGGCCGGCCAGCCCGCCACCGCCTCCGCCGGCGTGCTGGTGCCCACCGGCAGCGACGCCGCCTGCACGGGCAACCGCCCCGTGCTGCTCTACGCCCATGGCACCGCCACGCAGAAGAGCTACAACATGGCGGACGTCACCAACAACCGCGAAGCCTCGCTGATGATGGCGATGTACGCCGCGCAGGGCTTCATCGTGATCGCCCCCAACTACCTCGGCTACGAGCGCTCCAGCCTGGGCTTCCACCCCTACCTGAATGCCGAGGCCCAGGCCGTCGACATGGTGGATGGCCTGCGCGCCGGCATCGCCCACCTGAAGGCCGAGAGCAGCACCAAGGCCTCCGACAAGCTCCTGATCTCGGGCTACTCGCAGGGCGGCCATGTGGCCCTGGCGACGCACAAGATCATCGAGCGCGACTACGGCAGCGAGTTCAAGGTCACCGCCTCGGCTCCGATGTCCGGCCCGTACAACCTCGTGGGCTTCGGCGACGCCGTGGTCAACGTGCAGGCCAACGCCGGCGCGACGCTGTTCTCCCTCCTGCAGCTGACCAGCTACCAGAAGTCCTACGGCAACATCTACGGTGCCCCGAGCGATGCCTACCAGGCCCCGTTCGACGCCCACGCCGAGACCCTGCTGCCCACCGACACCCCCATCGCCGACCTGATGGCCGCCGGCAAGCTGCCTGCCGACCCGACCTTCACCAAGCTCTTTGGCGCGGGCGGGCTGCTCAAGGACAGCTTCAAGGCGTCCTACCCCACGTCCAACTTCCGCAAGGCCCTGCAGACCAACACGCTGCTGGGCGTCAGCACCCGTCGTCCGATCGCCCTGTGCGGCGGCAAGGCTGACCCGACGGTGTTCTATGACCTGAACACCACCGTGGCCGCCGCTGACCTGAAGGCCCGCGGCATGCCCCTGATGGCCGCCTACGACCTGGAAACCCTGAGCACGCTGCCGGCCGGCATCACCGGCCAGACGGTGTACGGCGGCTTCCAGCAGGCCAAGGCCGCGGCCGGCTCTTCGGTGCAGGCGCAGTACCACGGCGGGCTGGTGCCGCCCTTCTGCAACGCCCTGACGCGCGGCTTCTTCCAGCAAGTGATCGCCGCCGGCCTCTGAAGACGACATCCAGGAGCATCAAGACATGAAAGCAACTCACATCCTGTGTGCCGGCCTGCTGGCTTGCGCCGCTGCGGGCGCCCAGGCGCAGCACACCGTCTATCTGGGCGGCGCGCATATCGACGTCAACGCCACCATGCCGCCTCTGACCGGCGGCCCGGCCATCCCCGCACCGGGCGCGCTGCTGCGCATCGGTTCGGCGGACACCCTCGGCTTCGGCTACACCTACCGCTTCTCGCCCGAGTGGAGCGCCGAGGTGGCCCTGGGCCTGCCGCCCTCGCACAAGGTCTACGGCGCCGGCTTCATCCAGGCCTTCGGCCAGATCTCGGTGGTGGAACAGATGCCGCCCACGGTCTTCGCCAACTACCACTTCAACCTGTGGGAGCGCGTGAAGCCCTTCGTGGGCCTGGGCATCAACTACACCCGCTTCACCAAGACGCGCAGCACGCCCTCGGGTGATGCGGCCTCGGGCGGCCCGACGACCATCTCGCTGTCGGACTCCTGGGGTCTGGCCGGTCACGTGGGCATGACGGTCCAGTACGACAAGCACTGGTCCCTCGTGGCCACCATTGCGCGTGCTGACGTGAAGAGCGACATGAGCGCCGTGACGCAGACCCGCGAGGGCGACATCACCCGGACCACGCGGATCAACTTCCGCCCGACGGTCTACAGCCTGTCGCTGGGTTACAGCTTCTGACGCGTCCCGCGACCGGGGTGCCACCCGCCGTGGCACCCCTGCCGCCATCCCCTGACGATGGGGGATGCGGCCGGCCTGGCCAGCACGTCGGGAGAGACGGGCCGCTACACTGCGCGCATGTCTTTTCTACTGGCCCTGGATAGCTCCACCGAAACCCTGGTCGTGGCCTTGAGCCGTGAGACCGACCTGCTGGCCCGGGAGGGCGAGGGCGGTGCGCGAGCCAGTGAGCAGATGGTGCCGCAGGCCATGGCGCTGCTGGCGCAGGCGGGGCTGAGGCTCGCCGAGCTCGACGCCATCGCCTTTGCCGCCGGCCCCGGCGCCTTCACCGGCCTGCGCACGGCCTGTGCCGTGGCCCAGGGCCTGGCCTTCGGTGCCGGCAAGCCCGTGCTCCCGCTCGACAGCCTCCTGCTCGTGGCCGAGGATCTGCGCCTGCAGCAGCCGCAGGCCCGCCTCACCGGTCCGTGCTGGGTCCTGATGGACGCCCGCATGAACGAGATCTACGCCGCGGCCTACGAATGGCAGGGGGACCACTGGGTGACCCTGCGGTCGCCCGCGCTCTACACCCTGCCGGCGGCCGCCGAGGCCCTGCAGTCCCTCCCGCCCCAGGCGATGGCCGGCAATGCGCTGAGCGTCTTCGCCGACGCCCTGGCCCCCGTGCTGCCCGCGGCCGTGCCGCAGGCCGCCACCACCCGCTCGCGCGCTGCCGCACTGGCCTCGCTGGCCCGTCAGGCCTGGCGGGCCGGCGCGGCGGTCGATGCCGCTGAGGCCATGCCCGTTTACGTGCGCGACAAGGTCGCCCAGACCACCGCCGAGCGCCTGGCGGCCAAGGGGGCGGCATGAGTGCCTGTCTTGCCGAATGCCCGGGCCTCGGCCTGCGCCGCATGCAGGTGCCCGACGTCGAGGCCGTGCTGGCCATCGAGAACGCGGTCTATGAGTTCCCGTGGTCGCGTGGCAACTTCATCGACTCCCTCGCCGCCGGCTACGAGGCCTGGCTGCTGGCCGACGGTGCCGCGGTGACGGGCTACTTCCTGGCCCTGCAGGGCGTGGATGAAATGCATCTCTTGAACATCAGCGTCGCGCCCGGGCAGCAGGGGCAGGGCCACGCCCGCGCCATGCTCGACGCCCTGTGCCGGCTGTGCCGGCAGGCCGGCTGTTTGCAGCTGTGGCTGGAGGTGCGGCAGAGCAATGAGCGGGCGCGTGCGCTGTACCGCCGCTATGGCTTCACCGAGGTCGGCCAGCGCCGGGCCTACTATCCCGCCGCCGAGGGCCAGCGGGAAGACGCCGTGCTGATGAGCCTTCAGCTGCCGGCGCAGGAGGTGGGCGCATGAGCCGTCCGGACCGACACCTGCCGCTGTCCCGAATTTCGTGTGGGGAGACGCTGTGAGCTGGGACGCCCGTCAACGCGCCATGCTCGACGCCATGGGCCTCAAGGTCTGGATGCCGCTCGTCGGTGCACCTGAGGCGGTGCCCATGGCCGATGCGGAGGCCCCGGCGGCTGGCGCCGTCTCCGGCCGGGGGGGGGGGCGCCGCGGCGCCGCGAGGGTCGCGGGGGCGCGGCGCCCCGGCCCTCGGCGCCTGCCGGCACGCCAGTGCGCGCAGCCCCGGCGCCCAGCGCCGCGGCGCTTCCCGCCCGTCCTTCTTCGGTCGAGGCGAACCCGCCCAGCCCCTCTCCCGCCGCCAGCACCCTGCAGTCGGTGCTGCCGCAAGCCCTGGCCGCGGTGGACGGCGAGCGCGCTCGCGCCATCGCCGGCATGACGTGGGCGCAGTTGCGTGAGAGCGTCGCGGCCTGCCAGGCCTGCGGGCTGTGCGAGGGCCGCAAGCAGACGGTGTTCGGCGTCGGCCACGAGCAGGCGCACTGGATGATCGTCGGCGAGGCGCCGGGCGAGCAGGAGGACCTGCAGGGCGAGCCCTTCGTGGGGCAGGCCGGCAAGCTGCTGGACAACATGCTCCGGGCGCTCGGCCTCACGCGCGGCGAGGCCGAGGCCCCCACGCAGGTCTTCATCGCCAACACCCTCAAGTGCCGCCCCCCGCGCAACCGCAATCCGGAACCCGCCGAGCTCGCCCAGTGCATGCCCTATCTGCAGCGCCAGGTCGAGCTGGTGAAGCCGCGCGTCATCCTGGCGCTCGGCCGCTTCGCCGTGCAGACCCTGCTCCAGCGCAGTGACGCCATCGGTCGCCTTCGCGGGCAGGTGCACGCCTACCAGGGCATTCCGGTGGTCGTGAGCTACCACCCGGCCTACCTGCTGCGCAATCTCCCGGACAAGGCCCGCGCCTGGGAAGATCTCTGCCTGGCGCGCGAGGTCTACCAGCGCCAGCTGGCCGGATCAGGAGCGGCCTGATGGCGGACGACGCGCCGCCGCCGGGGCGCCTCGAGCGCGCCCTGCAGGAGGCCCGCGACGAGGCGCAGATGCTGCGCCTGCTCGCCGACAACGTCCCCGTGCTGATGGCGCTCTACGAGGCCCGCACCTTCCACTGCCGCTTCGCCAACGAGGCCTATGCCCGCACCTTCGGGCACACCGCGGGCTCCGTTCTGGGTCGGACCTTCGCCGACGTGATCGGCGACGCCGCCGCGCGGCAGATCCAGCCCTATGTCGACCAGGTCATGCAGCGGGGCGAGGCCGTGCGCTACGAGCGGCAGATGCAGGGGGCGGACGGCCGCCCGCACTGGCTCGAGGTCAACCTGCTGCCGCAGTTCGCGCCGGGGCAGGCGAATGGCGAGGTGATCGGCGCCTTCGTGATGATCAACGACATCAGCGAGCGGCGCGTGGCCGAGGCGGCCCTGCGCGAGTCCGAGGAGCGCCTCGACAAGTTCATGCAGGCCACCGTCGAGGGCATCCTCTTCCACCGGGGCGGCATCATCACCGACGCCAATCCGCCGCTGTGCGAGCTGGTCGGGTATCGCCTCGAGGAACTGGTCGGGCGTTCCGCGCTGGACTTCGTCGCCGAGGACATGCGCCCCAAGGTCAACGGCGTGATGCTGGCCGGGCAGGAGCTGCGCTATGAGTCGGCGATCCTGCATCGCAGCGGCGAGCGCATTCCCGTGGAATTCATCGTGCGGACGCTGGAGCGGCAGGGCGAGCGCCTGCGCATGACCATCATCCGCGACATGCGCGAGCACCTGGCGGCCCAGGCCCGCATCCACCACCTCGCCCATCACGACCCGCTGACCCAGCTGCTCAACCGGGCCGCGTTCATGGAGCGCATGCAGGCCCGGCTGGATGACGCCCATGTGCCGCCGCGGCCGCTGGCCCTGCTGTTCATCGACCTCGACAACTTCAAGCGCGTCAACGATTCCCTCGGCCATCTGGAGGGCGACAAGGTGCTGGGCACCGTGGCGGACCGCGTCAGCGCCTGCCTGCGCAGCACCGATCTCGTTGGCCGCTTCGGCGGGGACGAATTCGTGGTGCTGCTCGCCGACGTCCACAGCCGGGCGGATGTCCAGGCCGTGCTGTCGGCCCTGCTGGCGGTGGTGGAAGTGCCCGTGCAGGCGGACGGCCGGGATCTCTCGGTCACGCCCTCCATCGGCGTGGCCATGTTCCCGGAGCACGGCAGCACGGCCGAGGAACTGATCCAGCATGCCGACGCCGCCATGTACCTGGCCAAGGCCAGCGGCCGCGCGAACTACCGCTTCTTCGAGCCCGAACTCGCCCAGCGCGCCTATGCCGATCTCGTGCTCGAGGCCGAACTCGCCCAGGCGCTGACCCGCGACGAGTTCCAGCTCTTCTACCAGCCGCAGATCGACGCCCGCAACGGGGCGCTGCGCGGCGCGGAGGCGCTGCTGCGCTGGCGCCATCCGCAGCGCGGGCTGCTCACGCCGGAGGCCTTCATCGACGTGGCCGAGCGCCATCGCCTGATGCTGCCGCTGAGCGAATGGGTGATGCGCGAGGCCGCCCGCCAGAGCCGCGACTGGCACGAGCGCGGCATGGCCGCGGTGCCCATTGCCGTGAACCTCAGCAGCATGCAGTTCCGCCTCGAGGACTTCGACCGCGTCGTCGCCCTCGTGCTGCAGGACGCCGGGGTGCCGGGGACCTGGCTGGAGCTCGAGCTGACCGAGCGCATGCTCATGGACGACATCGAACGCGTGCCGGACCTGCTGCAGGCGCTGCGGGCGCTGGGGCTCAGCATCTCGGTGGACGATTTCGGGACGGGCTACACCTCGCTGTCGCACCTGGGCCGCCTGCCCGTGGACAAGCTCAAGATCGACCAGAGCTTCGTCGCCGGCCTGCCGGGGGATCCCAAGGCCGAGGCCATCACCCGGGCCATCGTGCAGATGGGCCAGGGTCTGGGCCTGCAGGTCAGCGCGGAAGGGGTGCGCGATCCGGCGCAGGCGCTGCTGCTCGGCGAATGGGGCTGCCACAGCCTGCAGGGTGAGCTCATCGGCCCGCCCATGCCGGCCGCCGAGTTCGAGCGCTGGCTGGCCGCCCGGCAGCCGCGCGCCTGAGCCGGCCTGACAACTCCTTACCGGCTCAGGCCCCGGGCCCGCAAGAGGGCGTCCCTACAATGCGCGGATGTCTCCGCATGACCGCTCCCTGCCGCCGGCTGCCGACACCGGCACGCCGCTGCTGCACCTGATCCGCGAACGCCTGGCCGCCGACGGCTGGTGGCCGTTCGACCATTTCATGGCCACCGCGCTCTACGAGCCGGGCCTGGGCTATTACAGCGGCTCGCGCCAGAAGTTCGGCCTGCTGCCGGACAGCGGCTCCGATTTCGTGACGGCCCCGGAGCTGTCGCCCCTCTTCGGACAGACGCTCGCCGCGCAGGTGGCGCAGGCGCTGGCCGAGACCTCGACGGACGAGGTGTGGGAGTTCGGCGCGGGCACCGGCGCGCTGGCCGAGCAATTGCTGGGCGTGCTGGGCGAGGCCGTGCGGCGCTACGTCATCGTCGATCTCTCCGGCAACCTGCGTGCGCGCCAGGCCGAGCGCCTGCAGCCCTGGGCGGACAAGGTCGTCTGGCTGGACGCGCTGCCGGAGCGCTTCAGCGGCGTGGTGGTCGGCAACGAGGTGCTGGATGCCATGCCGGTGCAACTGATCCGCCATGCTGGCGGGCAGTGGTTCGAACGGGGCGTGGTGCGCGAGGGCGAGGGCCTCGGCTGGGCGGACCGGCCCACGCGGCTGGCCCCGCCCTGCACGCCGCCCGACGGGTTCACGGAAGGCTTCGTCACCGAGCTCCACGCCCAGGCCGAAGCCTTCATCCGCACGCTCGCCGCGCAGCTGGAGCGCGGCGCGGCCTTCCTCATCGACTACGGCTTCCCCGAGGCCGAGTACTACCACCCGCAGCGCAGCGGCGGCACGCTCATGTGCCACTACCTGCACCAGGCGGACCCCGATCCGCTGCAGCGCGTGGGAGACAAGGACATCACCGCCCACGTCAACTTCACCGGCGTGGCCCTGGCCGGCCAGGAGGCGGGGCTGCAGGTGCTGGGCTACACGAGCCAGGCCAATTTCCTGATCAATTGCGGGCTGATCGAGCGGATGGCGCAGGCCTCGCTGCCGGCGCGCACGATGGCGCACAAGCTGCTGGCCGAGCACGAGATGGGCGAGCTGTTCAAGGTGATCGGCTTCGTGGCCGGCGTGCCGGAGTTCGACGCCCTGGGCTTCACGCGCGGGGACCGCAGCCACATGCTGTGACCGGGCCGCCCTCGGCGAGGGGATCGCTCAGCCCGCGGCCTTCAAGGCGTCCAGGCGTGCCTGGTGGATGGCGTGGCCGATGCCCGGGCCCTTCACGCCCCGCGCGATGGCGTCTGCGCTGATGGCCCGCTGGTCCAGTGCCTGCAGGCGGCGCAGGTCGGCGGCGAGCCGCTCGCGCTGCGGATAGTCGCGGGCCTCGAAGCCCGTCCGGCCGCGCGCATCGCACTCGCAGGCCAGCAGCAGCTGCTCGAAGCGGTCCGGCCGGCGCCAGGCATCGCAGCGGTCCATCAGCCGCAGCCGGGCCTCGGGACCGAAGCCCGTGCTCTGGTGCACGTGCGTGTGCTCGCGAGCCACGAGCTCCGCCAGCTCGCGCGCCTCGTTCGGCACGCGCCAGCGCTCGCTGAGGGCCGCGCTGAGGCGCACGCTGCGGCCTTCGTGCCCGATGTGGCGCGGCCACTCCTCGCGCGGCGTCGTGCCCTTGCCAAGGTCATGGCAGAGGCAGGCGTAGCGCACGGCCAGCGGCGCGGCGGCCGCAGCGGCCTGGTCCAGCACGAGAAGCAGGTGGGCGCCGGTGTCGATCTCGGGATGGTGCTGCTCGGGCTGCGGCACGCCGAAGAGGCGCTCCAGCTCCGGCGCGAGCCGGGCGAGGGCGCCGCAGTCGCGCAGCACCTCGATCATGCGCGAGGGGCGCGCTTCCATCAGCCCGCGCGAGAGCTCCTGCCAGACGCGCTCGGCCACGAGGGCATCCACCTCGCCCGCCTCGACCATGGCCCGCATCAGGGCCAGCGTCTCGGGGGCCACCGTGAAGTCGGTGAAGCGCGCGGCGAAGCGGGCCAGGCGCAGGATGCGCACCGGGTCCTCGGCAAAGGCCGGCGAGACATGGCGGAGGCAGCGCGCCGCGAGGTCCCGCTGGCCGCCATGGGGGTCGATGACCTGCCCATCGGCGTCCTCGGCCATGGCATTGATGGTGAGGTCGCGGCGGCTGAGGTCCTGCTCCAGCGTCACGTCGGGCGCCGCGTGGACGCTGAAGCCGTGATAGCCCGGCGCCGTCTTGCGTTCCGTGCGGGCGAGGGCGTATTCCTCGTGGCTCCTGGGGTGCAGGAAGACGGGGAAGTCCTTGCCCACGGGCTGGAAGCCGCGGTCCAGCATGTCCTGCGGCGTTGCGCCCACCACGACCCAGTCGCGGTCACTCACGGGCCGCCCGAGCAGGCGATCCCGCACGGCGCCTCCGACCTGGTAGATCTTCATGCGGAGGGCGGCAGCGCTCAGCTCTGGGCCAGCAGCTGCTCGATCAGCGCGTGCAGGGCGTTGAAGTCCGGTTCGCCGACAAAGCGCTTCACGATCTCGCCGCGCTTGTTGATGAGCACGGTGGTCGGCGTCAGGCGCACCTCCCCGAAGCGCCGGGCGACCTCGCCGGTGTTGTCGATGGCCACGCCGAAGGGCAGCTGGCGCGTCTCGGCGAAGGAGGCGACGTAGGCCGGCGGGTCATAGCTCATGGCCACGGCCAGGGTGTCGAAGCCGCGCTGCTTGAACTTCTCGTGCGTGGCGACGATCTGCGGCATCTCGTGCACGCAGGTCGTGCAGCTCGTCGCCCAGAAGTTCACCAGCATGACCTTGCCCTGCCAGCTGGAGGAGTCCAGCTTCTGCCCGTTCAGCAGCACGTAGCTGACGGCCGGCGCCTTGGGCGTCGACAGCAGGCTCTGGTAGCCCAGCACGCCGGCGCCAAGGGCGGCGACGGCAAGAACGGCGGAGAGGACAAGGCGGCGCATGGCAGGCGGCATCCGAAAAGGCAGGCGCCCAGTGTAGGCCAGCGCGTGGCGCCCCGGGCTGCGCAGGGGCAAGAACGGGACCGCGGCGAACTACAGCGACTTCGACAGCTCGAACAGCAGCATCGCCGGCAGGGCCTCGGTGAGGTTGCTCCGGGCGATGCGGGCCATGCCGTCCGCCGTGGCGCTGGAGAGCTGCGTGTGCTGGGCGCTGTCCTGGACCTCGATGAAGCAGAAGTCCTTGACGTCCCGCACGATGCCCGTCTTGAGCGCCTCGAGGTCGCTGCCGCGCTGCGAGCTCTCGAAGATGACGGCGTGCGGCAGCCCTTCCATGCAGAAGTGCTGGGCCTCGGCCATGGTGTTGACCACGTCGATGATGAGGCCCATGTGCCGGACGGCGTCCTGGATCTGCCCGCGCAGCTCGCGCCGCGGCGAGACGATCAGCAGATGGCTGCCGGCCAGGGGCTTGGAGTTCGAGGAGTTGGCGAAGTCCCGTGCGTCCGGCATGCCCCAGCCCTCGGCGGCTTCGGCCACGGGCGCGCCGGGCTCGTCCAGCAGCGTGTGCGGGAACTCCAGGGTCAGTTCGGTGATGCCGGCCTCGTGCTCGCGCAGGGGCTGCAGGCCCATGGTGAGCGCCGTCTGCTCGAGCAGGCGCCAGGCCAGGGAGTCGAGCGCCGCCGGCAGTTCCGCCTCGGGGCCCTCGTTCACCAGCTCCAGCGAGCGGTGGGCGAAGCGGCAGCTGAGGCGGGCGCGGGCCGGCCAGGGGCTGAGGTCGAGGCGGAAGTCCACCGAGGAATGCGTGCACGCCAGCGCCCAGTCGATCAGGGCGTTGAGCAGCGAGAAGAGCAGCGCGCCGTCGCCCAGCACGTCGGCCGGCTTGAGGGTCTGGCGGATCTGGATGCCCCGGGACATGGCCTCGCGGCTGCGATGGGCGAGCACGCCGCGCAGCATCTGCGTGAGCTGCAGGCGCTCCTTCGAGAGGCGCAGCTTGCCCGACGCCAGCCGGGCCAGCTGCTGGCCCATCATGCCGGCCTCGCGCGCCTGGCTCACGCCTTCGCGCAGGGCGCGCAGGCTTTGGCGGTCGATCTGGCCGGTGGCGATGAGGGTCTGGATGCGCTCCAGCGCCTGGCTCAGGGGGCCGGCGATCTCGGCGCCGAGCTGCTGCACGATGTCCGCCCAGGCCGAGGCGCCGGCATGGGCCGCCGTGGCGTGGGACGTGGACTGCGGGCTGATCGGCATGGGGCTGTGCGCTCGGTTCCTGCGGAGGACGAAGCCCTCCCTTGTGGTCCGCCATGGTTGGCAGTCCGGCCCTCAGCGTCCATCCCGTGAGTCGGGGGCGTTGGCATCAGGCCCTGAGTCAGGATTGTGAAAGCCGCAGCACCCGGCGCCCCCGGGGATCTCCCCGGCCGTGGCGTCTTCCCTCAGCCTGGGGGCATCGTCACGTTCCGGGACGATCGCCAGCGGCGGCCAGCAGGCAGTCCAGCAGGGCTTGCGGCGCGCTGATCATGGCGTCGTGCCCGGTGGGAATCTCGTCCACGATCCATCCCGGCTCGCTGCGCACGCGCTCGCGGCTGGCGGCGATGGTGGCCAGGGCAGGGGCGGTGCAGTCGATGAAGCGGCGCGGCAGTTGCGCCCAGCGCGCGGCGTCATAGGGCAAGGGCTGGTCGTAGACGCCGCCAGGATGGGGCGTCTGACGCCGCTCGACCCAGGCCGCGTCGTCGTCCGCCAGACCGAAGAGGCTGGGCGGCGCGGCCGGCAGCACGCCTTGCGCGGCGATCAGGGCCCGGCGCTGCGCGCGGGTCTCGTCGCTGTGGCGGCTGGACCAGGCGTCGCCGGGCCAGGGCACGACGGCGTCCAGATAGACCAGCTGCCCGATGCGCGCGTGCAGGCGGTCCGCGACGCCGGTGATCACCATGCCGGCATAGCTGTGCCCGACGAGGATGCACTGCTGGAGCTCCTCGGCCTCGATCACGGCGGCGACGTCCTTGATGTGGGTGTCCAGCGTGATGCCGGCCGGTCCGAGATGGGCGCGTTCGCCGACGCCGCTGAGGCTGACAGCGAACGCCCGGTGCCCGGCGGCCCACAAGGCCGGCAGGATGCGTTTCCAGCACCAGGCGCCGTGCCAGGCGCCATGGACGAGGACGAAGTCTCGCGGGGTGCTCATCCGATCACGCCTTGTTCGCGCAGGGACTGGACCTCGGCAGGCGACAGGCCCGCCTCACCCAGCAGCTCTTCCGTGTGCTGGCCCAGCAGCGGCGGCGGGCGACGGTACTGCACCGGCGTGGCCGACAGCTTGATGGGATTGGCCACCACCTGCAGCTGGTCGCTCAAGGGGTGAGCCATCGGCACGGTCATGCCGCGGGCCTGGACCTGCGGGTCGGCAAAGACTTCGTCCAGGTTGTTGATCGCGCCGCAGGGCACCTTGGCCGCCTCCAGCTGGCTCAGCCAGTGCTGGCGCGGCTGCCGGCGCAGCACGTCGGCAATCAGGGGCACGAGCTCGGCACGGTGGCGGACGCGGTCGGCGTTGCGCAGGAAGCGCGGATCCGTCGCCCATGCCGGGTGGCCGGCGATCTCGCAGAACTTGGCGAACTGCTTGTCGTTGCCCACGGCAAGGATGAGGTGGCCGTCGCTGCTCTCGAAGACCTGGTAGGGCACGATGTTGGCGTGCGCATTGCCCATGCGGCCGGGTGCCTTGCCGGTGCAGAGGTAGTTCGAGCCAAGGTTGGCCAGCATGGCGACCTGCGTGTCCAGCAGCGCCATGTCGATCACCTGGCCCTGGCCGGTGAGGTCCCGGTGGCGCAGCGCGGCGAGGATGGCCACCGTCGAGTAGAGCCCGGTGAAGAGGTCGGCCACCGCGACGCCCACCTTCTGCGGCCCGCCGCCGGGGAGGTCGTCGCGCTCGCCGGTCACGCTCATCAGCCCGCCCATGCCCTGGATGGCGTAGTCGTAGCCGGCCCGGTCGCGGTAGGGACCGGTCTGGCCGAAGCCGGTGATGGAGCACACCACCAGGCCCGGCTTGAGCGCCAGCAGGGCCTGGGCGTCGAGGCCGTAGCGGGCGAGGTCACCCACCTTGAAGTTCTCCACCAGCACGTCGGCCTGCAGCACGAGGCGGCGGATCAGGGCCTGGCCCTCGGGATGGGCGATGTCCACGGTGATGGACCGCTTGTTGCGATTGGCGCCAAGGAAGTAGGCGGCCTCGCTGCTGTCCTCGCCGCCGGATGTCTTGAGATAGGGCGGGCCCCAGGCGCGGGTGTCGTCCCCGCTGTCCGGGCGCTCGACCTTGATGACATTGGCCCCGAGGTCAGCCAGCGTCTGGGTACACCAGGGGCCGGCCAGAACGCGGGAGAGGTCCAGCACGGTGACGCCGCTCAGGGCGCCGGGCGGCAGGGCCGCCAGGGTGGGGGTCGGGTCTTGCATGGGTGGGATTGTGTCCGGTTTGCGCGTCCGGGACGTCGGGGCGGGGCGCTCGATAATCCGGGGATGACGCCGCTCAAGACCTTCTCTCGCACCGGCCTGCTGGCGGGCCTGACGCTGCTGGGCGCCTGCTCGCCGACGCTGGACTGGCGCGAGGTCCGCCCCGAGGGCAGTGCCGCGGAGCTGACCTTCCCCTGCAAGCCGGAGCAGGCGCGCCGCCCGGCCAGCGCCGAGGAGCCCGCGATGGGGCTGGCGGCCTGCCGCGCGGGCGGGCTGAGCTTCTCGCTGAGCTGGGCCGAGATGCCTCGCCCGGACATGCCCGGCCCCGCGCTGCGCGCCATGGGGGAGGGCCTGCGCCAGCGCCTGCAGGCACCGGAGGCGGTCTTCCAGAGCCTGCAGGTGCCGGGCATGACGCCCCGGCCGGAATCGGGGCAGCAGCGTCTGCTCGGCCAGGGGCAGCAGGCACGGCAGGCGCTGTTCTCGCGCGGTCTGAAGGTCTATCAGCTGGTGATGACCGGCCCCCGCGATGAAGAGGCCGCCTGGCAGAACTTCCTCGGTTCGGTCCGCCTGCCGGAGTGATGGCATCGACGAATGTGCGACTGAATGCCGCACGATGCCCAAGCCGCAGCGTTCCCGGCGATCCCGTGCTCATGGCGCCCGCTGATAATGTGCGCATGACCGGCTTGCTGCTCATCGCCCATGCTCCCCTCGCCTCGGCACTCAAGGCCGTGGCGGAGCACACCTTTCCCCATTGCGCGACGCAGCTGTCCGTCCTGGACGTGACGGCGGAGATGTCGGCGGATGACGTCGAGCAGCGCAGCCGTGCGCTGATCCTGCAGGCCGGGCACGAGGATGTCCTGGTGCTGACCGACGTCTTCGGGGCCACGCCCAGCAATGCCGCCCAGCGCCTGCAGGATGCCGCCGGGCATGTGCGGGTGCTCAGCGGCGTCAACGTGCCGATGCTGTGGCGCAGCCTCTGCTACGCCCATGAGCCACTTGCTGCGCTCGTGCAGCGCGCCAGCCAGGGCGCGACGCAGGGCGTGGTGCTCAGTGATTTGCCCTCCAACCCCGCGGACCGATGATCAAGACGACCCTCACCATCAGCAACAAGCTGGGCCTGCACGCCCGCGCCTCGGCCAAGCTGACCAAGCTGGCCGGCTCCTTCCAATGTGAGGTCTTCCTGAGCCGCGGCAGCCGCCGCGTCAATGCCAAGAGCATCATGGGCGTCATGATGCTGGCCGCCGGCATCGGCTCGCAGGTGGAGCTCGAGACAGACGGCGCGGACGAGCAGGCCGCCCAGGACGCCATCACGGCGCTGGTCAACGACAAGTTCGGCGAAGGCGAGTGACCCGCCGGGGCGCCGGGGTGGCCCGACGCCCGGGGATGCCGCTGAGGAGGCCGCTCAGGAGGCCGCGCCCAGGAAGTGGCGGCGGTAGCGGGCCGGCAGGTCGTCGATGCGCATCAGCATCGGCAGGTCGGCCGTGTTGAAGTCGGGGTCCCAGGCCGGACGACCGAGGATGCGCGCCCCGCAGCGCAGATAGCCCTTGATCAGCGGCGGCGGTTCCACGGCAAGGTCCTGCCGCAGCTCATCCACCGGCAGTGCCAGCTTCGGGGTCACCTGCCATTGCTCGGGCGCCATGTGGCTGTCCTTGAGCTGATGCCAGAGGCTCGCGGCGTAGTGGCCGCCATCACGCATGCTGACGCTGGCGCAGCCGATCATGGTGTCCAGCTGGTTGCGCACCATGAATTCCGCCAGCGCCCCCCACAGCGCCATGATGGCGCCGCCCGAGCGGTGCTCGGCGTGCACGCAGGAGCGCCCCAGCTCCACCATCCGCGAACGCAGCGACTGCAGGGGCGCGAGGTCGAACTCGGTCTCGCTGTACAGCCCGCCGGCGCGCACGGCGGCTTCGGGCGTCAGCACTCGGTAGGTACCGATGACCTGTGCGCTGTGACCATCCGCCGCGATCGCGCGCACCAGCAGGTGCTCGCAGAAGGGGTCGAAGGCGTCGATGTCGTGGCCGGCCGGCGCGTCGGGCGGGAGATTCAGGCGGGCGCCCATCTCCTCCACGAACACCTCGTGCCTCAGGCGCTGGGCGGCGCGGATGTCTTCCGGCGTGCAAGCCCAGGCCACGTCCAGGCGAGGCTTGCCCTCACCCGTGCCTGCAGATGGCTGCGCAGCCTCTGGAAGTGACCTCCGTTCCGCCTTGGGCGGCCGGATTTCCGAGAACGGCAGGGTGGGCAGGGGAATGTCCCTCATGGGTGGCCTCGTCGTGCTGTGACGGTCGCCATGCTCGGCGCTGGCCGTGACGTGCCCGTGACGGCGGCTTGACGACCTCATGACAAGGGCCATGACAGCCGGGAAGCGGCACTTTGCCCGATTGGCCCACGGAGCTCGCTGCTACAGTCGGCGCATGAGTTTTCAGGTCTTCGGCATTCCTGTGTCTCGGGGTGTGGCCATCGGCCGCGCCGTGCTGGTGGCGTCCAGTCGCGTGGACGTCGCCCACTACTTCATTGATGAGGCCCATGTGCCCGGCGAGATCAAGCGGGCCCTGCGCGCCCGCGACGAAGTCGCCCGCGAGCTGGAATCCCTGAAGGAGGACATGCCCGAGGACGCGCCCCATGAACTGGCGGCGCTGCTGGACGTCCATCTGATGCTGCTGCACGACGAGGCGCTGCTCGGCGCCACCCGGCAGTGGATCGTGGAGCGCCACTACAACGCCGAGTGGGCGCTGTCGGCCCAGCTGGAAGTGCTGGCGCGCCAGTTCGATGAAATGGAAGACGACTACCTGCGGGAGCGCAAGGCGGACCTCGAGCAGGTGGTCGAGCGCCTGCTGGGGGCCATGGCCGCCGAGCAGGGCAAGGGCCAGGTCGGCGCCGCCCAGGTCGTGCAGCGCGATTTCGCCGGCGAGGACCCGCTGCTGCTGGTGGCCGCTGATATCGCCCCGGCCGACATGATGCAGTTCAAGCGCAGCGTCTTCCACGGCTTCATCACCGACATCGGCGGCAAGACCTCCCACACGGCCATCGTGGCGCGCAGCATGGACATCCCGGCCGTGGTCGGCACCCGTGAGGCCTCCCGCCTGATCCGGCAGGACGACTGGGTGATCATCGACGGCGACAGCGGCGTGGTCATCGTCAACCCCTCGCCCATCGTGCTGGAGGAGTACCGCTTCCGGCAGCGCCAGAGCGAGCTGGAGCGCGCGCGCCTGGCGCGGCTGCGTCACACGCCGGCCGTCACGCTGGACGGCGAGCGCATCGAGCTGCACGCGAACATCGAGCTGCCGGCGGATGCCGTCTCGGCGGTCGAGGCGGGTGCCACGGGCGTCGGCCTGTTCCGCAGCGAGTTCCTCTTCATGAACCGCGGCGGCGAGCTGCCCACGGAAGAGGAACAGTTCCAGGCCTACAAGGCGGCGGTCGAGGCCATGAAGGGCATGCCGGTGACGATCCGCACCGTGGACGTCGGCGCCGACAAGCCCCTGGACCGCATGTCCGCCAATGAGTTGCGCCACGAGCATGTCCTCAATCCGGCCATGGGGCTGCGGGCCATCCGCTGGAGCCTGGCGGAGCCGAGCATGTTCCGCCAGCAGCTGCGCGCCATCTACCGCGCCAGCGCCTTCGGCAAGATCCGCCTCCTGATCCCGATGGTCGCTCACCTGAGCGAGATCCGGCAGATCCTCGAAACGCTCCGGCGCGTCAAGCAGCAGCTGGACGATGCCGGGCAGCCGTACACGAGCGTGGACCTGGGCGTCATGATCGAGATTCCGGCTGCCGCCGTGATGCTGCCCCTGCTGCTGCCTCATGTGGACTTCGTGTCCATCGGGACCAATGACCTGATCCAGTACACGCTGGCCATCGACCGGGCTGACGAGGCGGTCGCTCATCTGTATGACCCCTGGCATCCGGCCGTGCTGCAGCTGATCGCCAGCTCCATTGCTCAGGCACGGGCGGCAGGCAAGTCAGTCAGCGTGTGCGGAGAGATGGCGGGGGATGCGGCGTTCACGGACCTGCTGCTGTGCATGGGTCTGCGCAGCTTCTCCATGCATCCGTCGCAGATCCCCTCGGTCAAGCAGCGCATTCTTCGGGCGGATTCTCAGAAGCTGAAGTCGGCGCTGCCGGCGATCCTGGCCAGCGAGGACCCGGAGAAGACCGCCAGCCTGGCCTTTGCGGCCACCAGCCAGCGCCTTCACTAAGAGAACTAAGAGAAGGCCAGGCGGCCGAAGAGGCCCTCCTCAAGAATTTCTTCCGAAAGTCTTGCTCTGGCCGAAAAAGCTGTGCTACAGTCTAAGGCTTCGCTGCTGATGCAGTGCTTCGAAACGAAGCGCAAAACAGAGGTGGCGGGGCGCAAAGAGATTTGAAGAGATTCCAGTCTTGATGCGCGGCGAGATCTGAATGTTTCGCCAAGCGATTTGAAAGTTTCAAAAATAAATTTTCAAAAATGCTTGACGATACGAAAGAAATTCAGTCATAATCTCGCTTCTCTGCTGATGACAAGTCAGCGACGCGAAACGAAGCGGCAGGCAGCGAAAGCAGCCGGGCTGATAAGTGAAGCGAATGTTCTTTAAGAATTCACAGCCGATAAGCGTGGGCGTTTGAAGCGAAGTGCTGGTAGTCAGAGATGATTGCCAAGTCCTTTGGACTTTAAACGCTCACGGATAGAGAATG
>JAYRMR010000062.1:0-21433 GCA_041912595.1 Burkholderiaceae bacterium | reverse complement strand
CTAATCCCTGTTCCGCGAAGGCCCGGGCTCTGGTAGCCTGGGCCCCAGCTGCCAACGCAGGCTCGCCACTCTCACGGGGGCGAGCCTGTTTTTCTCCCCCGACTGGAATTCCCTCGTCATGACCCGTTCCGATCTCGTCGCGCACCTGGCAGACCGTTTTGGCCAGCTCACGCAGCGTGACACCGAATTCGCCGTCAAGACGATGCTGGACGCCATGTCCGATGCCCTGGCCCGCGGCCACCGCATCGAGATCCGTGGTTTCGGCAGTTTCTCCATCAACCGCCGTCCGCCCCGCATGGGTCGCAACCCCCGCAGCGGCGAGCAGGTCCTGATTCCCGAAAAGCTGGTGCCGCACTTCAAGCCGGGCAAGGCCCTGCGCGAAGCCGTCGATGCCCAGCTGCCTGTCGAGGACGCCGCCGCCTGAGCCGCGCGCCTGCGGGCCCGCACGCCGGTCCGCCCGACATCCCGCCTGACATCCCGCACGAGACGCGGACACCACAGTCCCACCCTCGCCTCCTCACACTTTGTGAGCCGCGCCGCCGCCAAGGCTGACGCCCCCGCCCTCGCCCCTTAGAATCCGCCACGATGCGATTCTTCGTCCGGCTCTTCTGGGCCTTCATCTTCTTCGCCCTGTTTTCCTTCGCGCTGAACAACAGCCAGGAGGTCGCCGTGCATTGGTTCTTCGGCCATGCCTGGCACTCGCCCCTGGTGATCGTGGTGCTGCTGAGCTTCGGCCTCGGCTGCGCCTTCGGCGTGCTGGCCATGGTGCCGGCCTGGTGGCGCCACCGCCGCGCGGCCACCCGCCAGATCGAGGCCCAGCAGAGCACCCTGGCAACACCTGACCCCCTGGCCCATCCGGGCGTGCACGATGGGCTTTGAACTCAGCGCCCTCCTCGTCGCCCTGCCCCTGGTCTTCGCCCTGGGCTGGCTGGCCTCCAAGCTGGACTCCCGCCAATGGAAGCGCGAGCAGCGTGACGCCCCCAAGGCCTATTTCAAGGGCCTGAACCTGCTGCTCAACGAACAGCAGGACAAGGCCATCGACGCCTTCATCGAGGCCGTCCAGGCTGATCCGGACACCTCCGAGCTGCACTTCGCGCTGGGCAATCTCTTCCGCCGCCGGGGCGAGTACGAACGGGCCGTGCGCGTGCACCAGCACCTGCTGCAGCGGGGCGACCTGCCCCAGGCCGAGCGCGACCGCGCGCAGCACGCGCTCGCCCAGGACTTCTACAAGGCCGGCCTCTTCGACCGCGCCGAGGAAGCCTTCGCGGCCCTGCGCGGCACGCGCTTCGAGAGCGAGGCGGAGCTCGCCCTGCTGTCGCTCTATGAACGCTCCCGCGAATGGCGCAAGGCCGCCGACGTCGCCCGGCACCTGGAACAGGGCGGCACCGGCTCCTTCGCCTCACGCATCGCCCATTACCTCTGCGAGCAGGCCCTCGAGGCCCAGGCGCGCAACCAGGACGCCGAAGCGCACGCGCTGCTGGCCGAGGCCCGTCAGGTGGCGCCGCAGTCCGCGCGTGCCCACGTCCTGGCCGGCCAACTCCTGAGCCGGCGCGAGCAGCACGAGCAGGCCATGGCCGCGTATGCCGAGCTGCTGGCCGTCAATCCGGAGTCCTTCAACCTCGTCGCCCGCGACTACGCCCAGGCCGCCGTCCAGACGGGCCGCCAGGCGGAAGCCCTGAGCGCGCTGCAGGCCCAGTACCAGCGCCATCCGAGCATGCACCTGCTGCTCGCCCTGGCGCTGCTGGAACCCGAGGGCGAGGCCCAGCGCCGCCGCCTGCGCCAGCATCTGCAGGCCGAGCCCGCGCTCTCGGCCGCTCGCGCCCTGCTCGCCCAGTCGCAGTCCCGCCTGAGCGAGGACGAAGCCCCGCTGGTGGCCGGCGCCCTGGACAAGGCCGTCCGCCCCCTGCAGCGCTACCGCTGTGCCGCCTGCGGCTTCGAGGCGCAGCACTATTTCTGGCAGTGCCCCGGTTGCCTCAACTGGGACACCTACCCGCCTCGCCACGTCGAGGAACTCTGATGAGCCCTTCCCAAGCTGCGAGCGATCGCGTCATCCTGTGCATGAAGTGGGGGACCAAGTACGGTCCCGAGTATGTGAATCGCCTCTATGGCATGGTGGCGCGCCACCTGCGAGGCCCCTTCCGCTTCGTGTGCCTCACCGATCGCAGCGAAGGCATCCGCCCGGAAGTGCAATGCCTGCCGATCCCCGAGCTGAAGCTGCCCGCAGGCATCCCCGAACGCGGCTGGACCAAGCTCACGACCTTCGAGGCCGACCTCCACGGCCTGCAGGGCACCGCGCTGTTCCTCGACCTCGATGTCGTGATCGTCGACGACATCACGCCCTTCTTCGAGGTGCCGGGCGAGTTCCTCATCATCCATGACTGGAAGCGCCCCTGGCGCATCACCGGCAATTCCTCGGTCTACCGCTTCCAGCTCGGCGCCCACGCCGATGTGCTGGCCAAGTTCCGGCAGGAGCACGAGGCCATCCGCGCCAAGTTCCGCAACGAGCAGGCCTACCTCTCCGACGAGATCCACCAGCAGGGCAAGCTGCAGTACTGGGACGCCGCCTGGTGCGCCAGCTACAAGTACCACTGCATCCCGACCTGGCCGAGCAACTACTGGAAGCCGCCGCACATTCCCCAGGGCGCGCGCATCCTCATCTTCCACGGCGTGATGAATCCGCCGGACGCCCTGGCGGGCCGCAGCAACGGCAACTGGCGCAAGGCCAAGCCCGCGGCCTGGATCGCCGACCACTGGCGCGAATGACGCTCTCCACCGGGCTGCTGGCGCTCGTGCTGCTGGCCCTGGCCTGGGAGCTGCTGCGCCTGCTGCGGGCCCAGGCCCCTGCGCAGATCCACAGCCAGCTCGTGGGCGGCGCCGCGCCGCTGGGCGGGCCGGCCGTCGGCACGGCCCCGGGTGCGCGCGCCGAAGCGCCCTTCGACACGAGCGGCGCGTCTGCCACCGGATCGTCCACCGCGGCCTCGGCCATCCCCCGTGTGATCTGGAGCTACTGGAACAGCGACACGCTGCCGCCCCTCATCCAGGCCTGCGCCGACAATTGGCGCACGCAGGCGCCGGACCACGAACTGCGTTTCCTGACGCCCGCGACGCTGCACCGCTGGTTGCCCGAAGGCACGGACATCACCCTGCTGGAGCGCCTGCCCCCCTTCCGCCAGGCGGACTGGCTGCGTCTGCAGCTGCTGCAGGCGCATGGCGGAATCTGGATCGACGCCTCCACGGTGCTCACGGGCCCGCTGGACTGGGTCCATGCGCAGCAGGCGCGCAGCCGCGCCGAGTTCGTCGGTTTCTACATCGAGCGCCTGAGCCGCCGCACCGACCAGCCCATGGTCGAGAACTGGTTCCTGGCCGCCGTGCCGGGCAGCCGCTTCATTGCCGATCTCAACGCCGAGTTCGTGCGCGCCCTCGAGATGGGCGAGGCCCGCTATCTGCAGGCCCTGCGCGACGCCGGCCGCTTCGAGCGCGTGATCCAGGCCATCGACCCGAGCCTGCACGAGTACCTCATCATGCACGTGGCGGCCTCCTCGCTGCTGGACGCCGGGGCCGATCGCTACCGTCTGCATCTGCAGCGGGCCGAGGACAGCGCCTTTGCCCTGCAGCAGGCCCTGGCCTGGAAGAAGCGGCATCTGTACGTCCGACTGGCGCTGATGCGCGAGCCGCGGCGCGTGCCGGCCCTCGTCAAGCTGCGCGGCAACGACCGCCGCACGCTGGAGTCCCAGCTGCGCAAGCGCCCGCTGCGCCCGGGCAGCCTGCTGGCCCGCTACCTCCCCACCCTGCCCCGACAGCTGAGCTGACCCCGACATGAGCGCTGCCCCCGCCCCCTGGCTGAGCCTGCTGGTGCCGATCTACAACGTGGCCGAATGGCTGCCGGCCTGCCTGGCATCCATTGGCAGCCAGGACCTGCGCGGCGTCGAGCTGCTGCTCATGGACGACTGCGCCACCGACGCCTCGCCGGCCCTGGCGCAAGACTGGCTGCAGCGCCATCCTGCGCTGGATGCCCGCCTGCTGCGCCATGAGCGCAACCAGGGCCTCAGCGCTGCACGCAACCATCTCCTGGAGGCCGCGCGCGGGGACTACATCTGGTTCCTGGACTCCGACGACGTGCTGACCCCGGGGGCCATTGCCTCGCTCCGGCAAGCGCTCGACCGCCAGCCCGTGGATCTGGTGCTGTGCGACTTTGCCTACCTTCGCGCGCGACCGAAGCTCAAGCACCGCCTGCGTGGCGAGCGGCACGTCCGGACCTTTACGGGGACTTCGGGCTCGCCTCAGGCCGACACCCCGGGCCTGCTGACCGGCCTGCTCGAGCTGGGCTATCTGCATAGCTGGAGCAAGATCGCCCGCCGCTCGCTTTGGGGCGACGACCTGCGCTTCCCCGTGGGCCGCACCTTCGAGGACATGGCGACCACGCCGGACCTCGCGGCCCGCGCCCGCAGCCATCTCCATGTACCGGAGGTCTGGATCGCTTATCGGCAGCGCGCCGGCAGCATCCTGGCAGGCGCTTCGCTGAACAAGACCGATGACATGATGCGGGCCCTGCACGACCTGCCGCAGCGGCTGCACCCCTACAGCGAGTCGGAGGCCGGCGTGCGCTTCGCGGCCTCCCATTTCGCGGCACGCACCTTCATCGGGGCCGTCCGTTTTGCGAGCCGCCAGGGCGATGCCGCAAGAATGGGGCACTACCGGCAGGCCTTCCTTGCCGCGCTGTGCATGCCCGTGGATGACCTGATGGCGCAATATCTGCGACGCGGATGGTGGTGGCGGGCCCTGCGTCTGCGCCACTGGCTGGCGCGCAGCGCCGCGAGGCCGGTGTCAGCCTGATCGCCCCCCGGATCCCGTGAGGGGCCAGGAGCCCCCTGAGAGGACCCGCAGCCGCCACCCGCCTGCGCCTCAGATCGACGCCAACAGCGCCTGGTAACGCAGGCGCATCAGATCGAGGCCATGCGCCTGCACCGCCTGGGCGCGGGCGGCCTGAGACAGCTGGGGGCCGAGGCCGGATTCGCTGAACACGCGCTCCAGGGCCAGGGCCAGCGAGGCCGGATCCGATTCCGGCACCAGCAGGCCGGTGCGGCCGTGTTCGATCACGCCCTCCACGCCCGGCACATCCGACGCGATGCAGGCGCAGCCGGCGGCCATGGCCTCCACCAGCGCCAGCGGCATGCCTTCCCAGTGGGTGGCCAGCACGAAGACCGCGGAGTTCATCAGGAGCTTGGGCATTTCCGAGTGGTGGCCCAGGAATTGCACCTGCTTCTCGAGGCCCAGGCGATGGACTTCGTCCTCGCACTCCTTGCGATAGCCATCCTTGCCTGCACCGGCCAGCAGCAGCGGCAGCTTGAGGCCGCGCTGGTTGAGGATGGCCACGGCGCGGATCAGCGTCTTCTGGTCCTTCTGTCGTGCGAAGCGGGCCGACATCACGATGCAGGCCTGTCGCTGCGCGAAGCCGCGGATCTTGGACTCGGGGAACTTGGAGAGGTCGATGCCGTTGGGGATCGCGTAGCTGCGCTCCTCCGGGAAGCCCAGCTCGACGAGGCGGCGACGCACGCCCTCGGAGACCCCGATGAAGCGCGCCGTGTGCTTGGCGAGCCAGTGCGACTGCATGAGCCGCCAGCGGTTGTAGCGCTCGCGGGTGTTGTGCTCCACATGCACGAGCGTCGGGACACCCGCCAGCCAGCCGGCCAGGCGGCCCCAGATGTGATCGCTGAAGCCGTGCGCCACCAGGACGTCCGGTTTCATCTGCTTGCAAAGACGGTACAGCGCCCAGACCGTCGCCGTGTGGGACCAGCCCGGCACCACATGGACGTCGATCCCGCGCGCCTGCAGGTCCTGCAGGCGCTTGTCGTCGGTGTTGCGTTTACGACGCAGCACGAGCACCGCCCGCATGCCGCTGTTGGGAGTCTTGGCGGCGTTGCACAGATCCACGGCAACCTGCGTCGCACCGGAGAACCCCCCGGTGACGAAGTGCATGACCACCTGCTCCTGGATGGGCAGGGAGCGGGTGAAGGGCTTGGACGAGGGGGAGGAAGCATCCGACATGCGAACAGTATAGGCAGGGCCGTCAAGCCAAAGCGATCGGTATTCGCAGCGACAATGCAAGCACATGCAAGCAAGCCCGCCCTCCGCTCCCCGTCCTCAGCCCCTGGATAGCCTGCCCCTGACGGCCAGCGCCTCGACGCCGGGCCTGCGCCAGACCGCGCGGCGGCTCCTGCCCTTCTTCTGGCCCCAGCGCTGGGGTCTGGCACTGACGATGCTCGCCTACCTCGGGGCCGCGGCCACCGAGCCGCTGATCCCGGCCCTGATCCAGCGCGTGTTCGGCGATGGCTTCCGGGCGGATGCGTTTGCGATCGGGTGGGTGCCGGTCGTCCTGATCGGCCTGTTCATCCTGCGCGGCATCTTCAGCTTTCTCGGGCAGTACCTGCTGAACTGGACGAGCTCGCGCACCGTCATGCGCCTGCGCCTCAGCCTCGTGGACGCCCTGCTGCAGGCCGACGCCTCGGTCTACACGAGCCTGCAGGCCGGCGTGGCGGTGTCCAAGGTGGTGAACGACCCGCAGCAGATCATGGACCGCCTCTCCACCAGCGTGATCACGCTGCTGCGCGACGGCCTGCCCGCGCTCGCGATGCTGGGCTACCTGTTCTACCTGAACTGGCAGCTCACCCTGCTGTCCATGGTCACCACGCCGGTGATGGGCTTCGTCGTGAGCCGCGTCAGCAAGCGCGTGCGCGCCATGGGCAGCGCCGCCTATGACGCCCAGCTGAGCCTTGTGGCCAAGGTGGAGGACATCAGCCGCGCCTGGCGCGTGGTGCGCAGCTTCGACGCCGCCGACCACGAGCGCCAGCGCTTCGAGCAGCTGGCCCGCGAGGCCCAGCGCGCCTCGCTCAAGACGGCGGCGGCCAATGCCTCGGCCCAGCCGCTGTCGCAGTTCGTCGCCAGCATCGGCCTCTCGGTGATCGTGAGCCTGGCCCTGCTGCAGGCCCGGGGCGCCCACACGGGCGTGGGCGAGTTCAGCGCTTTCATCACGGCCCTGCTGCTGCTGACCTCACGCCTGCGCCACCTCACCGAGGTCAGCCAGCCCATCATCAACGGCCTGGTCGTCGCGCAAGGCTGCCTGCAGCTGCTGGACACCCCGCGCGAGCAGGACAGCGGCCGTGCCGAGTTCAAGGACTGCCGGGGCACGCTGCAGCTGCAGGACGTCACGCTGCGCTATCCCAATGCGGAGCGGCCGGCGCTCGACCACCTGGACCTCGACATCCCCGCGGGCCAGACCATCGCGCTCGTCGGGTCCTCGGGCGCGGGCAAGAGCTCGGTGATCCAGCTGTTGCTGGGCTTCGCGCGCCCGCAGGAGGGCCGCATCCTGCTGGACGGCGCGGACATCGCCGCGCACACGCGCGCCAGCCTGCGCCGGCAGTTCGCCGTCGTCTCCCAGGACATCGTGCTCTTCGACGGCAGCATCGCCGACAACATCGCCTATGCCCAGGCCCGCGACGACGCCCGCCTGGAGCAGGTGCTGCGCGCCGCGCATCTCTGGGACTTCGTCTGCCAGCAGCCGCAAGGGCTGGACTGCCCCATCGGCGCCAATGGCAGCCTGCTGTCAGGCGGCCAGCGCCAGCGGCTGGCGATCGCCCGGGCGCTGTACAAGGAGGCGCCGATCTGGGTCTTCGATGAGGCCACCTCGGCGCTCGACACCGAAAGCGAGCGCGCCGTGCAGCAGGCCCTCGAGCAGTGGCAGGGCCGCAAGACGCTCATCGTCATCGCGCACCGCCTCTCGACCATCCGCCATGCGGACTGCATCCACGTGATGAGCCAGGGCCGTGTCGTCGAGAGTGGCACACATGACGCCCTGCTGGCCCGGGACGGCCTCTATGCCGGCATGGTGCACGCCCAGCATTGAGCCCCTGCCGGGCTCGCGACGCCGGCTGCTGCAAGCGCTCGCCGCGCTGGCGTTGCTGCAGTTGCTGCCGATCGGGGCAGCCCATGCGCAAGACCTGACCCCATCGACGCTGGAGCTGAACCGGGCCAGCCGCGCGGAGCTGGAGTCCCTGCCCGGCCTCGGCCCGGCCCTGGCGGCGCAGCTGCTCGCGAAACGTGAGGATGCACCTTTCGCCGACTGGCAAGACCTGGCACGGCGGGTGCGCGGCATGGGGCCCTCACTGCGGCGGCGCCTCTCGGCGGCCGGCCTGCGCGTGAACGGGCGTGCCCTGGACGCGGCTGGCGCGCCCGGCGCGCCGCTCACACCGGCGTCGGCGCCTCGGTCCTGACGTCGCGCGCCACCTCGGCCGGCCGGTCGCCGCCGCGGCGCAGGCGCGCCGGGTCGTTGCGCTGGGCCTGCGCGGGCCAGCCGAAGAAGCGCAGCACGTCGCCTCGCCGCGCCAGGGTATCGGCCATGCCCAGGTTGACGAGGTCCATGGTGAAGGACGGCTCGAAGAGCAGGTAGCTCGTCAGCGCCGAGCCCGTCGCCCCCTTGCCCTCGCCGGCCACGCCGACGCTGCGCAGCATCGCGCGGATGGGCGCCGGCAGGCTGCCCTGGTGCTCGGCGGCCAGGTCATCCAGGCGCCGGCTGGGGGCGATCACCAGCACGTCGATGGGCCGCAGCGGCGTGCCTTCGCGCGCCGCGGGCGGCAGCAGGGCCAGCGTCTTGTTGATGCGCTGCAGCCGCTCGACATCCACCGCCAGCGCGTCCAGGAAGATGTTGGACAGCGCATGCCCCGCGATCTGCGCCATGGACGGATGCCCCTCCACCAGCGTCACGCGCCGCCCGGGCGGCTCGTGCATGCGCCCGGCACCGATCACGAGCACGCGGTCCGCGCCCAGGTGCACCGCAGGCGAGATCGGCGCGCTCTGGCGCATCGAGCCGTCCCCGAACCATTCCAGCTGGCCGTCCAGCTCGAGCTGCTGGGCCGGGAAGATGAAGGGGATGGCCGACGAGGCCAGCAGGTGCTCGATGCCCAGCTTCGCCCGCACCGCGATGCGCTGCGAGCGCAGCCACGGCTCGTAGGGCCGGTGCGTCTGGTAGAAGGTGACGTGCTGGCCGGAGGTGTAGCTGGAGCCGCTGATGGCGAGCGCGTCCAGGTGCTCGCTGTCCAGCATGGCATCGAGGCGCTCGAAGTTGATCCAGCGGTGCAGCAGGTGGGAGAGCGGGTCGTTGTCGAGCAGGCTGCGCGGCTTGGTGCGGCGCCAGCGCGCCAGGGCCCAGCCGAGGCTCATCATCGTCATCCAGCGCGCACCGGTGCGGATCACGCCCAGCGAATCCGCCGCATAGACCTGCTCCACGTGGATGTGACGCCAGATGTGGACCAGCCCGTCGACGGCCGCATCAAACTCGTCCGCCTGGCAGGCCAGCGTCGCGGCATTGATCGCACCGGCCGAGGTGCCGGCGATCACGGGGAAGGGATTGGGGCCCTGCACGCCCGCATCGCGCCGCAGTTGCGCAATGGCCGCCAGCACCCCGACCTGGTAGGCCGCACGCGCCCCGCCTCCGGTGAGGATGAGGCCGGTGCGGGGCACGGCATGGGGCGAGTGGGCAGTGGCGCTCAAGAAGAACCTCCGCACAGCGGGCCGGCGCCAGATGGCGGGCTCCTGTGGCACTGATCATCGCAGCAAGCGCGTGCGGCGATCCAGCGAAAGGTGTCGCGAAGTCCCCTAAATCTGGGGAGCCGGCCGCTGCGCAGCTGCCATCAGTGCTGCGCCGTGATCCTCACTCGTAGCTGATCTGCGCCGGCTCGCCCTGAGGCCCGGCGAACTTCGCGAGGGCCTCGTCGCAGGGCCAGAACTTGCCGGCGTCGCCCAGCTCCAGCTCGGCCACGGCGCCCTCCCGCTTGAGGCTCAGGCGCAGGCCCAGGCCCTGTGTGAGGGTGCCCTGCTCGGTCTGGATGACCTTCGGGGGCCAGGTCTTGACCACCTCCTGCACCGGCGGCACGGTGCCGTTCACCGCCAGGCGCAGGAACTTGCCAAAGCGTGCACGGGCGCCGGCCAGGTCCCAGACGGCCTGGACATTCATGCGCAGGCCGCCCGAGAAACGGTCGTTCTGCACCTTGCCGGAGACGATGAGCAGCTCGTCCTCGGCCAGCAGGCCCTTGGTGCTGTTGATCAGCTCCTCGTTGGCCACGGCCTCGATGGCATCGGTCTTGTCGTCCAGCTTGAAGATGGCGACCTTGCCGCGATTGCCGTTGACGATGCGCATGTCCGAGAGGATGCCCGCCACCACCACGGGCTCGCGGCTGTCCTGCAGGTCGGCGATGCGCCGGCGCACCATGCGGCGCACCTCCTCGCCGGACTGGTCGAAGAGATGGCCGGAGAGGTAGAAGCCGATGGCGGTCTTCTCCAGGCTCAGCTTCTCCTTGATGCTCCAGTCGGGCGCGTTCACCAGCTCCGGCTCGGCGGTCGAGGAACCATGGGTGTCGTCGAAATCGAAGAGCCCGCCCTGGTCGGCATTGGCGGCCAGGTTGTCGGCGTAGGTGTAGCCCAGGACCACGCTGGCCAGCAGGCGGGCGCGGTCCGGCTCGATGAGGTCGAAGGCGCCGGCCTTGATCAGGGCCTCCACCACGCGCTTGTTGACGGCCTTGCGGTCCACGCGGGCGCAGAAGTCGAAGAAGCTCTTGAAGGCGCCGCCTTCCTTGCGTGCCCGCAGGATGGCCTCGATGGCGCCCTGGCCCGTGCCCTTGACGGCGCCGAGGCCGTAGTTGACGAGCTTGTCGCTGATGGGCTCGAAGCGGTAGACCCCCCGGTTCACGCAAGGCGGCTGGAACTCGATGCCAAAGAGCTTGGCATCCTCCAGCAGGACCTTGAGCTTGTCCGTGTCGTCCATTTCGATGGTCATGTTCGCGGCGTAGAACTCGGCCGTGAAATGCGTCTTGAGCCAGGCCGTGTGGTACGACAGCAAGGCGTACGCGGCCGCGTGCGACTTGTTGAAGCCGTAGCCCGCGAACTTCTCCATCAGGTCGAAGACCTCATCGGCCTTGGGCTGGTCGATGCCCTTCTCCGCGGCGCCCTTGCGGAACAGGTCGCGGTGCATGGCCATCTCTTCGGCCTTCTTCTTGCCCATCGCCCGGCGCAGCATGTCGGCGCCGCCGAGGCTGTAGCCGCCCAGCACCTGGGCCGCCTGCATCACCTGCTCCTGGTAGACGAAGACGCCGTAGGTCTCCTCCAGCACCTGGCCCAGCAGCGGGTGCGGGTACTCGATGACTTCCTTGCCGTGCTTGCGGGCCACGAAGGACGGAATCAGGTCCATGGGGCCCGGGCGGTACAGCGACACCAGGGCGATCAGATCCTCGAAGCGCGAGGGGCGCGCGTCCTTCAGCAGGCGCTGCATGCCCGGGGATTCGAACTGGAACACGCTCTCCGAAAGGCCGTCGCCGAAGAGCTTGAAGGTCTTGCGGTCGTCCAGCGGCACGTTGACGAAGTCGAAGTCCCGGCGGTCCGCATGCCGGGCCACGATGAAGTTCTTGGCCAGCTCCAGGATGGTCAGCGTGGCGAGGCCCAGAAAGTCGAACTTCACCAGGCCGATGGCCTCGACGTCGTCCTTGTCGTACATGCTCACCGCGCTCGTGGAGCCCGGCTGCTGGTACATGGGACAGAAGTCGGTGATGCGCCCCGGCGCGATCAGCACGCCCCCGGCGTGCATGCCGATGTTGCGCACCATGCCCTCGACGCGCGCCGCCAGCTTCAGCAGCTCGGCCACTTCCTCTTCCTGCTGCTCGCGCTCCTCGATCTCCGGCGCCTCGTGGCGCGCGTAGATGACCTTGGACTTCTCGGGATCGAAGTCCGGCGGCAGCTTGGCCAGGGTCACGGTCTTGCCGGGCGGCGCGGGGATGAGCTTGGCGATGGAATCCACATGCCCGAAGCCCATGCCCAGCACGCGGCCGATGTCGCGCAGCGCGGCCTTGGCCGCCATCGTGCCGAAGGTCGCGATCTGGCTCACGGCGGGGCGGCCGTACTTGTCCTTGACGTAGTCGATGACGCGGTCGCGGTTGCCCTGGCAGAAGTCGATGTCGAAGTCGGGCATGGAGACCCGCTCCGGATTCAGGAAACGCTCGAACAGCAGGTTGTAGCGCAGCGGGTCGAGGTCGGTGATCAGCAGCACGTAGGCAACCAGCGAACCGGCGCCCGATCCCCGGCCCGGGCCCACCGGGCAGCCGTTCTGCTTGGCCCAGCGGATGAAGTCACCCACGATCAGGAAGTAGCCCGGGAAGCCCATCTTGATGATGGTGGCCAGCTCGAACTCCAGGCGCTCCACATAGCGCGGCCGCTCGGCCTCGCGCCGGGCCTCGTCCGGGAAGAGCTGCTGCAGGCGGAACTCCAGCCCCTCGAAGCTCAGCTCCCGGAAGTAGCGGTCCATGGGCATGGGCTGGCCGTCGTCCAGGATGGGCGTCGGGAAGTTCGGCAGCTGCGGCTTGCCCAGCACGAGCGAGAGGCTGCAGCGCCGGGCGATCTCGACGGTGTTGGCCAGCGCCGAGGGGATGTCGGCGAACAGCGCCTCCATGTCGGCCTGCGAGCGGAAGTACTGGCCCGGCAGGAATCGCTTGACCCGCTTGGGATTGGCCAGCGTCTCGCCGTCGGCGATGCAGACGCGGGCCTCGTGGGCGTCGAAGTCCTCCTCGGTCAGGAACTGCACCGGGTGGGTGGCCACGACCGGCAGGCCCAGCTCGGCCGCCAGCGGCACGGTGGCGGCCACGACGGCCTCCTGGCCGGGCAGGCCGGCGCGCTGCAGCTCCAGGTAGAAGCGGTTCGGGTAGATGGCGGCGAGCTTGGTCGCCCAGTCGCGCGCACGCGCCTGATCGCCCACGAGCAGCGCCTGCCCGATGGCGCCCATCTGCGCGCCCGAGATGCAGATCAGCCCCTCGTTGAGCTCCTGCATCCATTCCGGTTTGAGGCAGGCCTGCGTGCGCTGCACGCCCTGGATCCAGGCCCGGGAGAGCAGCTCCGAGAGGTTCAGGTAGCCCTTCTTGTTCTGCACCAGCAGCAGCACGCGGTGCGGCGGCTTGTCCGACACCTCGGCCTCGACCCAGCAGTCCGCGCCGAGGATGGGCTTGACGCCCTTCTTGCGGCAGGCGTTGTAGTGCTTGACGGCGCCAAACATGTTGGCGAGGTCGGTAACCGCGAGGGCGACCTGGCCGTCCTTGGCGGCGGCGGCGGCGGCATCGTCGATCAGCAGGGTGCCGTCGACGACGGAGAACTCGGTGTGGGTGCGCAGGTGAACAAAGGCCATCGGCGGATTGTAGAGAGCCGCCGCCCCTCTTTCGCCCGACCGGACGCCCCGCCACCCGGCCCGAAGGCTACTGACAGATCCTGTCAATGCGCCTGCCTAGCATGGCCCCAGCGCCTCTGAACGGGGCGTCCCATCCACCACCCACCCAGGGAGACCCCATGAACCTCAGCCCCAGCCTCCAGATTCTTTTCGTCGACGAGCCGGCCCGCAGTGCCGCCTTCTACCGCGAGCACGTCGGTGCCCGCGTGCTGGAATCGTCCCCCACCTTCGCGATGCTGGCGCTCGGGGACAGCGCCCGCCTGGGCCTGTGGTCGCGCCACACCGCCGAGCCCGCCCCCACGACGGCCGGCGGCGGCACGGAGCTGGCCTTCGCCCAGCCGGATCGTGGTGCAGTGGACCAGCTGCACGCCCGCTGGATGGCGGCCGGCGTCCCGGTGGCGCAGGCGCCTGTCGCGCTGGACTTCGGCTACACCTTCGTCGCCACGGACCCGGACGGCCACCGCCTGCGCGTGTTCCATCCCGAGGGCGACTGAGCCGCGGGGCGCTGTCCGCAAGCGGCGGGCGTGGCGGGGCGCCCAGCGCCCGGGCGCTCCGCCTCTCAGGGATCATGCGGTGCGAGGGCGAGGCCTGCTGCCGTATGCTTCGCGACCATCCCTGCTGACGCCGAGAGTCCCCATGCCCCGCTTCGTGCCCGCCCCGCCGTCCCTCCGTCAAACCCTTCCCGCGCTGACGCTGGCCGTGAGCGCGGCGCTCGGCCTGAGCGCGCCGAGGGCGGTCCAGGCCCAGGCCGCCGCCGCGCCGGCCAGCCCGGCGGCGTCGCAGGCAGCGCCCGCCGCAGCCCCGGCCGCCAAGCCGGCCGGCCCCGCGGCCGGCAAGAAGCCGTCAAGCGCGGACATTCTCGCGGCCTCCAAGCCCGAGGACTGGCGCACCGTGAACCCCGAGCAGGCCGTGCAGATGGAGCTGCCCGGCGGCAAGGTGGTCATCGAGCTGGCCAGCGCCTTCGCACCGGCCCATGCCGCCAACATCGTCAAGCTGACCCGCGCCGGCTATTTCGACGGCCTGGCCATCATCCGCTCGCAGGAGAACTACGTCACCCAGTGGGGCGACGCCGAGGAGGATGATGGCAAGGCCCGCAAGAAGCCCGAGGACCTCGCCAAGGCACCGGCCGAGTTCGACCGCCCGCTCAAGGGGCTGAAGGTCACCGCCCTGCCCGAGCGCGACACCTGGGCCGCACGCGTCGGCTTCGCGGACGGCTGGCCCGTCGCCATCGATCCGAAGAAGGGGCGCGCCTGGATGACGCATTGCAACAGCATCGTGGGCGCCGCCCGCGGCAACGAGCCGGACTCCAGCGACGGCAGCGGCCTCTATGCCATCATCGGCCACGCCCCGCGGGCGCTGGACCTCAACATCACCACCGTCGGCCGCGTGTTGCAAGGCATGGACAAGCTCTCCAGCCTGCCCCGCGGCACCGGCGCTCTGGGCTTCTACGAGAAGGCCGAGGAACGCACGCCACTGACCCGCGTGCGCGTGCTGGCCGACATCCCGGAAGCCGAGCGCCCGCGCCTGCAGGTGCTGCGCACCGACACCGCCACCTGGCAGGCCTGGCTCAACAGCCGCCGCTTCCGGGGGGGCGGCTGGTTCGTGCACGAGCCGGCCAAGGTGGAGCTGTGCGGCGCGCTGCCGCCGGTGCGCACGGCGCCCTGAGGGTCCGGCCGGCGTCATCGGCCCCCACGCCCCGGCGCCGCAGGATGGTCGTCTCAGGTGCTTGCCCGTGGCGGCCCCCAGGCCCCTAGAATCCGCCGCCATGTCGTCCCCCGCGCCCATCCTCAACATCTCCTGCTACCTGTTCGTCGCCCTGCCCGATGCGGCGGCGCTGCGCGAGCGCCTGTACGCGGAGGCTTTGGCGCGCGAGCTCAAGGGCACGGTGCTGCTGGCCGAGGAAGGCATCAACCTCTTCCTGGCGGGCACGCCGGAGGCCGTGCGCGGCTGGGTGGCGATGCTGAAGGCCGATGCCCGCTTCGCCGATCTCGCGCCCAAGGAGAGCTGGAGCACCGCCGTGCCCTTCCGCAAGCTGCTCGTGAAGGTCAAGCCGGAGATCATCCGC
Organism: Burkholderiaceae bacterium; assembly: GCA_041912595.1. Classification (GTDB taxonomy): domain Bacteria; phylum Pseudomonadota; class Gammaproteobacteria; order Burkholderiales; family Burkholderiaceae_C; genus Roseateles_B. Next base: position 6,116 of record JAYRMR010000062.1, on the reverse strand, counting down.
ATGAACATGCCCGCGATCCGGCCAGACCAGCTGCCGCGCGCACCCGCCCTGCTTGCCGCCACGCTGCGCCGCTGGCTGGACCAGGGCCATGACGACGACGGCCGGCCGGTCGTGACGCTGGACACCCGCAACGCCTTCGAGGTGGACTACGGCACCTTCGACGGCGCCATCGACTGGCGCATCGGCAAGTTCACCGACTTCCCCGCCGCCCTCGCCGCCCACAAGAACGAGCTGATGGGCAAGACGGTCGTGAGCTTCTGCACCGGCGGCATCCGCTGCGAAAAGGCCGCCATCGTGCTGCAGCAGCAGGGGCTGGACGGGCCCGTCTACCAGCTCGAGGGCGGCATCCTCAAGTACTTTGAGGAGACCGACGGCGCCCACTACCACGGCAGCTGTTTCGTCTTCGACCAGCGTGAGGCCCTGGACGCCGGGCTGGCGCCTTCCTCGGAAATCAAGCCGGCAGGCAAGGCCTGACCCCATGAGGACCCTGGGCGCCTGGCTGCTGCGTGGACTGGGTCTCCTGATCCTGCTGCTGGCACTCGGCGCCGCGGCCTTCAAGGCGCCGGAGCGGCCGCTGGAGTCCCTGGTGGCACGCTGGGCCCCGCCGCCGTCCGACTTCATCGAGCTGCCCTGGCAGGGCCGCCGGCAGCTCGTCCATCTGCGTGACGAGGGCCCCCGCGGGCCGCTGCCACCGCTGGTACTGCTGCACGGCACCTCCTCGAGCCTGCACACCTGGGAGCCCTGGGTGAAGGCGCTGAGCCAGGAGCGGCGCGTCATCACCCTCGACCTGCCGGGCTTCGGGCTGACGGGCCCGAGCGTCGCAGGCGACTACCACGATGCCGCCTACCTCGACTTCCTCCACACGCTGCTCACCCACCTGCAGCTGGGGCCGGTCGTCCTCGGCGGCAACTCGCTGGGCGGGCAGATCGCCTGGGAGTACGCCGCCCACCACCCCGCGCGGGTCCAGGCCCTCGTGCTGGTGGATGCCGCGGGCCTGGCCTTCCAGTCGGAGTCCGTCCCGCTGGGCTTTCGCCTGGCGCGCCTGCCGGGCTTTCGCGCCATCGCCACGCAGATCCTGCCTCGGCAGATGATCGAGCGCAGTGTGCGCAATGTGTATGGCGATCCCAACCGGGTGAACGAGGCCCTCGTCGACCGCTATTTCGAGCTGACCTTGCGCGAAGGCAACCGTGCGGCCCTCGTGCAACGTTTCGAGCAGCTGGAGCCCGGGCGTTATGCGAACATGCTGGCCCAGATCCGGCAGCCGACGCTCCTCCTCTGGGGCGGGCGCGACCGCCTGATTCCGCTGGCCTATGGTCAGCAGCTGAAACAAAGACTTGCAAACAGCCGACTGGTGGTCTTTGATACCCTGGGGCACGTGCCGCAGGAGGAGGACCCGCAGCAGACCCTGGCACCGGTGCAGGACTTCCTGCACTCGCTCAAACCCTGATGCGGTCGCCGTCGGCCGGCATGCAAGATCGAGTCTTACCAACCAGTCTCGCAAGACGAGCAGGAGTCCCCATGAAGAAACGCCATCTGATCGCCCTGGCCGCCGTGGCCACCCTGGGTTTCAGCGCCCTGACCGCCTCGGCCCAGGCCCCCGATTGGAAGAAGATCCGCATCGGTGTGGAAGGCGCCTACCCCCCCTTCTCGGAAGTCGGGGCTGACGGCAAGCTCAAGGGCTTCGAGATCGACCTGGCCATGGCCCTGTGCGCCGAGATGAAGGCCGAGTGCACCCTGGTGCAACAGGACTTCGACGGCCTGATCCCCGCCCTGCAGGCCAAGAAGATCGACGCCATCATCGCGTCCATGTCCATCACGGACGACCGCAAGAAGGCCATCGGCTTCTCGAACCCCTACTACAACACCCCGGCCCGCTTCGCCGCCAAGGCCGACGCCAAGTTCGACTTCAGCCCGGCCGGCCTGAAGGGCAAGAAGATCGGCGTGCAGCGCGCCACCATCCACGAGAAGTTCGTGGCCGAGACCTTCAAGCAGAGCAACATCGTGCGCTACGCCACCCAGGACCAGGCCTTCCTGGACCTGAAGTCCGGCCGCATCGACCTGACCATCGCCGACCTGGTGGCCATCGACCAGGGCTTCCTGAAGACCCCGGGCGGCAAGGGCTTCGCCTTCCAGGGCCCGAGCTATGACGACGTGAAGTACTTCGGCGTCGGCTCCGGCGTGGGCATGCGCAAGGCCGACGAAAAGGTGCTGGCCAAGAAGTTCAACGACGCCATCGCCGCCGTGAAGGCCAACGGCACGTTCAAGAAGCTGAACGACAAGTACTTCGAGTACGACATCTCGGCCAAGTAAGCCCGCATCCGGCCCGCCGGGCGGGCCGCGGCCCCGAGGTCCGCTTGCGCAGATAATGCGCCCCCAGACCTCGAATTCAAGGAGGCGCCCGCCGGCAACCGGGGGCGCCTTGGTTTTTCTATCTGCCGCCTCTCCCGCGATGTTCCTGCACGGATTCCTGCCCAGCCTGCTCCAGGGCTCGGTGATCACGCTCAGCGTGGCGCTCGCCTCCATGGCCCTGGCCATGGTGCTCGGGCTGCTCGGGGCCATGGCCAAGCTGTCCCGCTGGCGCTGGGCCAAGAGCCTGGCCTATGTCTACACCACGCTGATCCGCGGCGTGCCCGACCTGGTGCTGATGCTGCTGATCTTCTTTGGCGGCCAGGTGGCGGTCAACCAGATCGCGCAGTCGCTGGGGCATGAGGACTACATCGACATCGACCCCTACATCGCCGGCGTGCTGACCATCGGCTTCATCTTCGGCGCCTACCTCACGGAAGCCTTCCGCGGCGCCTTCCTGGCCGTGCCGCCGGGGCAGCGCGAGGCGGGCCTGGCCTACGGCATGTCGCCCTCGCAGATCGCCTGGCGCATCACCTTCCCGCAGATGTTCCGCCACGTGCTGCCGGGCCTGTCCAACAACTGGCTGGTGCTGATCAAGAGCACGGCCATCGTCTCCGTGATCGGCCTGCACGACCTGATGACCCGCGGTTCGCAGGCCGCCGGCACGACGCGCGAGCCCTTCGTCTTCTATGCCGCGGTGGCCGTGATCTACCTCGCCTTCACCTCGCTCTCCGAGCTGCTGTTCAACTGGCTGCAGAAGCGCCTGTCGATCGGCGTGCGTCAGAGCCACTTCTGAGCGGAGGCCACCCATGAATTTCGAAGCCATTCAAGAGAACTGGCCCCACTACCTCGAGGGCGCCTGGATCACGCTGCAGCTGCTGGCCATCTCGCTCGCGCTGGGCCTGAGCCTCGCCATCCCGCTGGCCGTGCTGCGCGTGAGCCGCCGCAAGTGGATCTCTGGCCCGATCTGGTTCTACACCTACGTCTTCCGCGGCACGCCCATGCTGGTGCAGCTCTTCCTCATCTACTACGGCCTGGGCCAGTTCGAGTGGATGCAGCAGAGCTGGGCCTGGGAGTACTTCAGCTCGGCCTGGTTCTGCGCCTGCCTGAGCTTCGTGCTGAACACCTGCGCCTACACGGTCGAGATCATCGCGGGCTCCATCCGCGCCCTGCCGGCGGGCGAGATCGAGGCGGCGCGCGCGCTGGGCATGAGCCCCTCGGTGATGTTCCGCCGCATCGTGCTGCCCTCCGCGCTGCGCCGCTCGCTGCCGGCCTACAGCAATGAGGCCATCTTCATGCTGCACGGCACCTCGCTGGCCAGCATCGTGACGCTGATGGACCTCACCGGCGTGGCCCGCGAGGTCAACTCCACCTACTACATCCCCTTCGAGGCCTTCATCACCGCGGCCGTCTTCTACTTCCTGATGACGCTGACGCTGGTCGGCCTCTTCCACAAGGCGGAAGCCCGCTGGCTCAAGCCTCTGATGCCGCGCTGACCACGGCGCTCATGCGCGGGCGCGCCCTGGCGTGCCCCGCCGGAGTCCTCACCATGCAGATCCAGACTCATTCCCTTCTCTCACCCGCCCCGGGCACGCAGCGCGAGCTGGTCTCGCTGCACTACGGCACGCCGGGCGCCGGTCCCAAGATCTACATCCAGGCCTCGCTGCACGCCGACGAACTGCCCGGCATGCTGACGGCCTGGCACCTGCGCCGCCAGCTCGATGCGCTGGACGGCGCCGGCCAGATCACCGGCGAGATCGTGCTGGTCCCCATGGCCAACCCGGTCGGCCTGTCGCAGTGGCTGCTGCAGGGGCACCTGGGGCGCTTCGAGCTGCTCTCGGGCGAGAACTTCAACCGCCACTACCCGGACCAGATCGAGGCCGCCGCACGCGCCGCCGAGCCCGAGCTGGGCGCGAACGCCGCCCGCAACGTCGCCGTGCTGCGCCGCGAACTGAAGCGGGCCGTGCTGGCCCACCCGGTGGACACCGAGCTGCAGAGCCTGCGCCGCACGCTCATGGGCCTGTCCTGCGATGCCGACGTCGTGCTGGACCTGCACTGCGACGCCCAGGCCGTGCTGCACCTCTACTGCGAGACGCCCGCCTGGGACCAGTGCGAGCCGCTGTCCCGCTTCCTCGGTTCGCGCGTCACGCTGCTGGCCACGGATTCGGGCGACAACCCCTTCGACGAGGCCTGCTCGCAGGTGTGGTGGAAGTGGCAGCAGCGCTTCGGGGACCGCTTCCCCATCCCGCAGGCCACGCTCGCCGTGACGGTCGAGCTGCGCGGCCAGCAGGACGTCGAGCATGCGCTGGCCGAGCAGGACGCGGCCAACATCCTCGACTACCTGCGCTGGCGCGGTGCCCTGGCCGGCGAGGCCAAGCCCGTGCCCGCAGCGCTCGGCGGCGCGCGCCCGCTGGCGGGATCCATGCCCATCAAGGCGCCCGTCGCCGGGGTGCTGACCTTTCTGCGTCAGCCCGGCGAGGAGGTGCGCGAAGGCGACGTGCTGGCCCACGTGATCGACCCCGTCACCGCCCGCCTGACCGAGCTGCGCAGCCCGGTGGACGGCCTGCTGTTCGCGCGGGACAACCTGCGCTTCGTCACCGCCGGCGCGCGCGTCGCCAAGGTGGCCGGATTGAATGCATTGCGCAGCGGCAAGCTGCTGGGAGCCTGAAGAGATGAGTGCGAGCCTGAAAGTCGAGAACCTGCACAAGCGCTACGGCGACCGCGAGGTGCTCAAGGGCGTGTCGCTGACCGCCAACAAGGGCGACGTCATCACCCTGATCGGCTCCAGCGGCTCGGGCAAGAGCACCTTTCTGCGCTGCCTGAACCTGCTGGAGCAGCCCTTCGAGGGCCAGCTGTGGCTGCATGACGAGGAGCTGAAGCTCGTGCGCGACCGCGACGGCAGCCTCAAGGCGGCGGACGCCAAGCAGCTGCAGCACTGGCGCTCGCGCCTCGCGATGGTCTTCCAGAACTTCAACCTCTGGGCCCACCGCACCGTGATCGAGAACGTCATCGAGGCCCCGGTGCATGTGCTGGGCGTCTCCAAGGCCGAGGCGCTGGAGAAGGCGGAGGCCCTGCTGGCGCGCGTCGGGGTGGCGCACCGCAAGGACGTCTACCCGGCGCAGCTCTCCGGCGGTGAGCAGCAGCGCGTGGCGATCGCCCGCGCCCTGGCCGTCGAGCCCGAGGTGATGCTGTTCGACGAGCCCACGTCCGCGCTCGACCCGGAACTGGTGGGTGAAGTGCTCAAGGTGATGCGCGACCTGGCCGCCGAGGGTCGCACCATGATCGTGGTGACCCACGAGATGGGCTTCGCGCGTGAGGTCTCCAACTACACGCTGTTCCTGCACCAGGGCCGCGTTGAGGAGCAGGGGCACCCGAAGGAGATCCTGGTGCGACCGCAGTGCGATCGCCTCAAGGCCTTCCTCAGTGGCGGATTGAAGTGACCCCCCCCTGCCGGCTGCGCCGGCCCCCCCAGGGGGGCGAGCTCGGGTGACCGGCGGAGCCGGATCTCCGAGCTCCGCTGGGGAACAAAACGGGACCTTCGTCGGGTCCCGTTTTGTTTGGAGCGTTGGGGTGAGACGCCGCCCTGGAGGCGAGCTTGAGTGATGGAAGGGTCCCCCCTGCCGGCTGCGCCGGCCCCCCAGGGGGGCGAGCTCGGGTGACCGGCGGAGCCGGATCTCCGAGCTCCGCTGGGGAACAAAACGGGACCTTCTTCGGGTCCCGTTTTGTTTGGCGCGTTGGGGTGAGACGCCGCCCTGGAGGCGAGCTTGAGT
>JAYRMR010000061.1:0-22065 GCA_041912595.1 Burkholderiaceae bacterium | reverse complement strand
TGCTTTGCCTTGGTGGAGGAGGCTGGATTCGAACCAGCGTACGCGTAAGCGGGCAGATTTACAGTCTGCTGCCTTTAACCACTCGGCCACCCCTCCGAGGCAAGCCCGCTACTGTAGCACAGCTTTTGAGAATCTCAAGCATTCTTGCGAAAACTTTATCTCTTGGCTGCGCGCCAGCGGTCAGCGCAATCACCACATCCTGTTGACCTTGCGGTCGCCGAGATCCAGCATCTGCACCCACCGAAGCGGAGCCCGCGACTATAGCAGCTTCTGAACTGTTGGATCAACAAAACCTGATCAGCAGCGCCACCCTCCCGCTGCGCAGCCCATGCACTCACAGCGCTCACAGCCCGCCACTGAAACACCCAAGACCACACGCCGCCGCAATCGAACACCCCAGCACCCCGCCCTCGGATTCGCTCACCGAGACCCGAAGGACCGCGCCAGCGCCCGTCGATCAAGAATACCAATCGACTACCAAGCGGCCTTTGCCTCCCCCTCCTCCGGGAGCGACACTTCGCGCAGCCCGAAGTGATTCCCCACAGGTCGTAGTCGCGCCACAGCAGGGAAAACACGGCCCCAAAAGTGGTAGCAAAGTGGATCTATTGCTCGTTATAGTGGCATGGCATTGGTTGCATTTGAGGTGTGTATTGGAGATGTCTTTGCCTCGCGGCTCGCGCCGCCGGGATGAGGGCATCAAGTCTTTCAACAGGCCAGACCCATGTTCGCTGGCCACATCGAGGAGCAGTTCATGAAGGTCATGAAGACCCCCATCGCCGCAGCGGTGAGCATCACCCTGCTGAGCGCTGCAATGGCAGCACAGGCACAGCAGGCCAAGCCTTCCAAGAAGGAAGGCAATCAGCTGGAGCAGGTGGTCATCACCGGCATCCGCGCATCGCTGCAGTCGGCCGCCAACATCAAGCGCAACGCCAGCGCCGTGGTCGATGCGGTGACGGCCGAAGACGTGGGCAAGCTGCCCGACTCCGACGTCGGCGAGTCGCTGGGCCGTCTGCCCGGCATCACCGTCGGCCGTGCCTTCGGCCAGGGCGCGACGGTGTCGGTCCGCGGTTCCGATCCGCAGATGACCTACACCACCCTGAACGGCCAGACCGTGGCCTCCACCGGCTGGTATGACCAGGCCACCGTGGACCGCTCCTTCAACTACTCCCTGCTGCCTTCCGAACTGATCGGCGGCATGGAGGTCTACAAGTCCTCCCAGGCCGACCTGACCGAAGGCGGCATCGGCGGCACCGTGATCGTCAAGACCCGCAAGCCGCTGGACCTGAAGGCCGGCACGGCCTTCGCCAGCCTCAAGCTGGGCAAGGGCACGGTCAGCACCGATCTGTCCAAGGACGTGGCAGGTCTGTACAGCTGGCGCAATGACGCCAAGACCTTCGGTGTCCTGGTGGCCGGCGCTCAGGAAAAGAGCGAGTACATCCGTCGCGGCATCGAGTCCGACGCCGGCTGGGCGGGCGACGTCGCCCCTGCCACCTTCGTGCAGGACCGCAAGCGCACTGCGATGAACCTGACGCTGCAGGGCAAGCCCGCCGACAACGTCGAGCTGGGCCTGAACTACCTGAACCTGGAACTGACGGGCGACAACACGAACAGCAATCTGTACCTGTTCATGGGCCAGAACGACAGCAACTGCAAGGAAAAGAATGCAGCCGGCCTGTGCGTCAAGGCCGTCGCCGGTGCCGCGGACCCGGTCAACACCTTCATGCAGACCTGGGCCCGCCAGGGCAAGATGAGCTCGGACAGCCTGGTGCTGAACGGCTCCTTCAAGGCCGATGCCTTCAAGATCGAGGCCGTCGCCGGCCAGACCAAGGCCAAGGGCGGCACCGAGCACACCATGAACTACGGCGTGGGCTGGTGGGATGACGGCCAGAGCCTGCCGAAGTTCCAGGGCACGATCGACGCCACCGGCAAGCAGATCGTGATCTCCCCGACCGGCAACATGAACGTGGGCGTGAGCAATCTGCCGTCCAAGCTCGTGCCGACCGGCTGGGCCACCGACCTGCAGCAGCCCAACGCCGACCGCGAGAACTTCGCCCAGGCGGACGCCACGGTCGACCTCGACTGGAACGGCCTGACCTCCTTCAAGGCCGGCGTGCGTGCCACCAAGCACAAGTACGAGCAGAGCGGCCTGCGCGCCAAGTTCATCGGCACCGCCATCTCCGGCAACACGTCCGACCTGTACAGCGGCTCCATCAAGATGGGCCCGAACGGCTGGGACTTCCCCAAGGCCAACCTGGACGGCATGGCCGCCCTGTACGCCAAGAACACGGCGTCCTGGACCCCGCAGCGTTCGAGCTTCGCCGAGATCGAGGAGGACAACAAGGCCGCCTACGGCATGTTCGAGTTCGAGAAGGAAGGCTGGCGCGGCAACTTCGGCCTGCGCTACGTCCACACCAACGTGACGGGTCGCGGCTACAAGTTCGACGGCACGCCGCTGGCGGCCAGTGACGTGCCCAACAACGACGGCTGGGGCAACACCATCCGCGAAGAGAAGGCCGGCTACAGCGACTGGCTGCCCAGCCTGAACGCGGCCTACAACATCGACAAGAACACGGTGCTGCGCGTGGCGGCCTCCAAGGCCATCACCCGCCCCAACTTCGAGTACATGTTCCTGACCAAGCAGGCTGGCTACAACGATGACCGCGCCGGCAACGAGTCGATGACCTTCGGTACCGTGGGTCTGAAGCCGCAGGCCTCCAAGCAGTTCGACCTGGGCATCGAGTACTACTACGGCAAGGGCAACATGGTGTCGGCGGCGGTCTATCACAAGACCATCGACAACTTCGTGACCGCCCTGGTCCAGACGAACCAGAAGCTGGGCGTGGTGGATCCGCTGAGCAAGGTCGACAGCTGGACCGTCAACCAGTACATCAACGCCGGCGGCGGCAAGATCAACGGCTTCGAAGCCCAGATCAACCACAGCCTGGACAACGGCTTCGGCTTCGCCGGCAGCTACACCTACGCCGACGCGAAGGCCCCGAGCTCCAGCTACCCCGACCGCCTGGCGCTGTTCACCCAGTCGTCGAAGCACACCTTCAACCTGGTGGGCTTCTACGAGACGGAAGCCTACACGGCCCGTCTGGCCTACAACTGGCGTTCCAAGTACATGATCCGTGAGACGGGCTACTACAGCTACCGCATGCACGATCCGTACGGTTCGCTGGACTTCAGCGCCGGCTGGAACATCAACAAGAACCTGCGCCTGACCTTCGAAGCCGTGAACCTGCTGAAGAAGGACGACGTGCAGTACGGCGCCGCCGACGCCACCAACCCGGACGTCAAGGGCAGCATGAAGGTCGGCTACCCCGCCTGGTCCTTCATGGGCGAGACGACGTACCGCCTGGGCCTGAGCGCCAAGTTCTGATCGACCGCGCACCGCAAGGTCGCACCCCGAAAGCCCGGCTCTGCCGGGCTTTTTTTCGTCCCTGCCTGCGCTGAGCGGCGGGGGCCCTGCGGCCGGTAGCGTACGGCCCGCAGGGTGCTGCTCCGCCCTTGAGTCCTGGCGCGCTTCGCGGAGCACGACGATGCTGCGGCCGCACCGCGTGCCCGGCGCGCTCTTGCCGGGGTCCCGGCAGCCGGAGGGCGCGACGGCGCGCTGGCTCTCTTGCCGCGCATGCGTGGGCGGGCGCGCCTGGGCACTCCGCCAGAACACCAGCCGGAGCCTCTCGACGGGGCATTCCACCAGGACATCGCGCGGGCCCGGGCCCGGGCGCCCGCCCGGCCGAGGCCCGGCGAGCTCGTCAGCGCAGGACCGGCGCAGGTACGGCGGCCAGCCGGATCACGCGCCCGGCGCGCTCGATGGTTTCCTGCCTGTGGGCGATCACCACGCGGGTGAGCCGCAGCGACTGGATCGACTCGTTGACCTGCAGCTCCCGCTGCGCGTCGAGGTGGCTGGTGGCCTCATCCAGGAAGAGCACGCGTGGCTGCTTGTAGAGCGCCCGCGCCAGCAGCAGGCGCTGCTTCTGGCCGCCGGAGATGGCTGCGCCCATGTCACCGATCAAGGTCTGCCAGCCCATCGGCATCGCCAGCACGTCCTCGTGGATGGCGGCCAGGCGGGCGCAGTGCTGCACACGCTCGAGGTCCAGCTCCGGGTCGCCGAACGCGATGTTCTCCGCCACCGTGCCGGCGAAGAGCTGGTCCTCCTGCATCACGGCGCCCAGGCATTCGCGCCAGGCCGTCAGCCCGACGGCACTCAGCGGCCGCCCCATCACAAGGATCTCGCCTTCGGTGGGCTGCAGCAGGCCGAGCATGAGCTTGAGCAAGGTCGTCTTGCCGCAGCCGGAGGGCCCGACGATGGCCACCGACTCCCCCGCCTCCACGCGCAGACTCACCCCGTCGAGCACCCAGGGCTCGTTCGCGGCATAGCGGAAGCGCACCTGGCGCAGCTCGATGTCGGGCACCGCGTCGCCCGGCAGCCCCGCGCCACCGGCGGGTTCGGGCTCGCCGAGCACGATGTCGGCGAGGCGCTCGCGCTGGATGCGCAGCATGCGCACCTGGAAGCCGAGGTCCACCAGGGCGCTGATCCGCCCGCTGAACTGCGTCTTGTAGGCCGCGTAGGCAAAGCTCATGCCGATGGACAGCTCGCCCTGGATCACCAGCAGCGCGCCCAGGTAGACCACGGCGATGTTCTCGGCGCCGAACACCAGCGTGTTGGCGCTTTGATAGAGCGTCGACAGCCGCTGCGTGGCCAGCTCGCGGTTGCTGGTGTTCACCAGCAGGTTGAGCCATTGGGCCAGGCGTTCGTCCTCGCGATTGAAGAGCTTGAGCGACTGCACGCCCCGCACCGACTCGAGCAGATGCCCGTCCTGCCGCGCGGCATGGACGATCTGCTCCTCGCTGGCCTGTCTGAAGGGCTCATAGGACAGCACGCGGATCAGCACATAGGCCGCCAGCGCCAGCAGCGTCACCAGGGCGAGCCGGGGGCTGTAGACCAGCATCATCACCAGCGCCACGCCCGCCATCAGGCCGTCCAGCACGGCATTGAGGGCGGCCGAGGTCAGGGTCTGCCGGATGTTCTGGATGGCGCCGAAGCGCGAGATCACGTCGCCAAGATGGCGGCGCATGAAGTAGTCCATGGGCAGGCGCAGCAGCTTGCTCAGCACGCCCGCCGCCCACTGGAGGTTCAGCTGGGTGGAGAAGTAGATCACCATCCAACTCCGCAAGGTGCTGATGAGCAGCTGCAGCAGCATCAGCATGCCGAATCCCAGGGCCAGCACCTGCAGCAGGTCCGTGTCATGCTGGACGATCACGCCATCGAGCACCCATTGCTGGAAGAAGGGCGTGACCACGGCGAGGATCTCCAGCGCCAGGGACAGCATCAGCACCTGCAGCACCGAGCGCTTGAGGCCACGCACCTGGCCCACCAGCTGCCGCAGGCTCACAGCCGGCCGGGCCTCGCTGCGCTGGAAGCCCGGCATGGGCGCGAGCTCCAGCGCCACGCCGGTGAAGTGCCGCGACACCTCGTCCAGGCCCAGCTGGCGCACGCCTTGTGCCGGGTCGTGGATGAGCAGCCGCCGGCCCTTGACCCGGCGCAGAACGACGAAATGGTTCATGTCCCAATGCAGGATGCAGGGCAGCTGCAGCTGGGACAGGTCCTCCAGTTCCAAGCGCACCGCCCGCGTCGAGAAGCCCTGCGCCGTGGCGTGGGCCATCAGCTGCTTGAGATTCATCCCCTTGGCCGAAGCCTGGAGCTGCTGGCGCAGCGCCGGCACCTCGACCCAGCGGCCGTGGAAGCAGCTGATCATGGCCAAGCAAGCCAGGCCACATTCGGCCGTCTCGGCCTGCTGCAGCATGGGCAGCCGCGCGCCGAAGCCGAATCGCAATCCCTGCATGAGGCTCACAGGCGTCCCTTCAAGGCCAGCATGGGCTCGAAAATCCATTCGATCAGCCGCCGCTGGCTGAGCATCACGTCGGCCTCCACCTGCATGTCCGGCTGCAGGGGCACCGACTCTCCGTAGGCCGTGACGTGCTGGCGAGGCAGGCTCACCAGCACCCGGTAGCTGCGCTCCGCGGTGCCTGCGGCGCCGACCTGGACCGCCGCGCGGGCCAGCTCTTTCACCACGCCCTGCTGCTGGCCGAACTTCTGGTAGGGGAAGGCGGCATAGCGCAGGTTCACGCGCAGGCCGGTGCGCACAAAGGCGGCCGCACTGGACGGCAGCTGCAGCTCGGCCAGGAGCTGCGAGCCCTGCGGCAGCACGAGGGCCAGCTCCTGCCCGGGCAGCACCGGCTGCCCCGGGTGCGCCCGCAGCGAGGTCAGCGTGCCGTCCGCCGGCGCTGTCAGCACCCATTCGCGGCGCCCCTCGGCCTCCGCCAGGTCCTGCTCCAGTGCGGCCAGCTGGCGCCGGGCCTGGGCCCGCGGGCCGTCATCGCGCAGGGCCTGGGTCTGCTGATCCAGCTGCAGGCCCTGCAACTGGGCCTTCAGCTCCAGCCCGGTCCGCTCCAGGACCGCCAGCCGCGCCTGCTGGTCCAGCACCTCGTCGAGCCGCTGTTGCACTTGCAGGCTGCTGGCGAAGCCGGTGCGCTGGAGCTCCTCGTAGCGCTGCAGCGTGGCTTGCGCGGATTGCAGGCGCCGTCGCTGCAAGTCCTGCTCGAGCTGCGCATGCGGCAGCGCCTGCGCCAGCTCGCGCTGCCTCTGGCGCAGGGCCTGGGCCTGGTTCTGCGCCAGGGCATCCAGCAACTGGAGTTCGCGCACCAGACTGCTGCGCTGGTCCTGGAGGCTGCGGACGGCCTGCTGGCTCAGTTCGCCCTTGAGCGACTGGCGCTCGGCTCGCAGGCGGAACAAGACCTGACCCTGCCGCACGGCATCGCCTTCGCTGGCCAGCACTTCGGCCATCACACCAGCCTGCTGGACGCTGAGCGGCAGCAGGCCCTTGTCCGGCACCAGATGGCCGCTGACGCGTGCGCGTTGGGTGTAGCTGCCCAGGAACAGCAGGGCCAGCACGGCCAGGCCGAGGCCCAGCGCTGCCGATGACATCCACCAGAAGCTGCGCGGGCTGCGCAGCAAGACCTGACCCTGTGCATGACCGCGCCGCAGGTGGTCGAGGGCGGCTTGACGAAACAGCATGATGAGATCTCGCAGAGTGCGCGCGCCTGGCGCGACGTTCGGGCCCCATCGCCCTGTCCACCGGCGCTTCGCGCGGCCACAGGGCCATGAGGCAAGGCGACGGGTGGGCGCCGGTGGCACCCACCCGCGATCAGGCCGACCTCAGCCGGCGGCCCGGCCCGGGCCCGCCAGCCGACGGCGACGCGCCTGGATCAGCACAGGGCGCTGGCACCGCCGGGACCGCAGCGCACGTTGCGGGACGCCGGCGGGCAGGCGCTGGTGGCGCAGTTGCCCGTGGCGGGCGGGCAGGTCTGCGTTTCCGGCACGCCGGTGGGGCAGCCGGAGGCGGCGTTGATCGTCATGCAGGGGCGGTTGGTGGGGTCGTCGCCACAGGCTGCGATCGAGGTGTAGCCGCCGGCCACGTCGGTCAGCTCGTTCGCGCCGAGTTGACGCACCGAGGTCGTTGCCAGCTTCAGTTTCTTGCTCATGTTCAGGTCTCCTTGATGGATGTGGGGTTCAGCGCCGCGGCGCTCAGAGGCACCAGCCCTTGGTGACATGGGTCGTGGGCGTGGGGCAGTTGACGGAAGCCGGCGGGCAGGTCGCCGTGGCCGGAGGCGGGCAGTAGTTCGTCTGGCAGGGGTTGTTGGACGGGCACGGGCCGCAGTAGGCGTTGGACAGGGAGGTGTTGCCCGTGGGGCCGCCGTCGGCTCCGGCCACCTGGCCGACTTCGGACGAGGAAAGGCTGCGTACCGAGGTCGTGCTCAGCTGCAGGCGTGGGGATTTGCTCATGGATGGTCCTAGTGAGTGACGGATGCAGCAATGACGCTGCAACAGCGAAATGCCGGGGCCGTTCACGGCGACCCGCAGGCGGCGGCGCCTCGCATCCCGGGAGCTCCGTGCAGCTCCGGGCGGCGCGGCACCGCGGTCGCCGCTGTGCGCTCAGGCCCGGCCGAGCCCTCCTTCACAGCGGTGAATTCAGCGATGAGGCGTTGCCGGTGGCATCAGGCCCAGGGGACGCAGACGGCGCCCGTGGGCGCGCAGCCGCGGTCATGCGTGGGCGAGACACAGGTCGGCAGGCTGGCCGGCGGGCAGGCGGCGGTGGCCGGCGGGCAGTCCGCGGTCGCCGGGGGGCAGGCGTTGCTGACGGGGCAGCCCACGGACCACCCCGCGCAGCCCGCCTGGGCCGGCCCGGTGTACGACACCGGCGGGGTGTAGCCGCCGGCCACGCCTTGCTGCTCGCCTTCGTTGAGATGCCGGACGGAGGTCGTGTTCAGGTCCAGCTTGTTGCTCTTTCTCATGGTTCTTCCTTGCGTGATGAGCCGCCTTGAACTGCAGCCTGCGGGGCTCGGAAGCAGGCACTGCGTAGGGGTCAGGCGCGGGTCAGGCGCTAGTCAGGCGTGCAAGGGCGTCGCCACCTGCAAGGCGCGGCGCCCGGCCAGGAAGGGCAGGCTCCAGTGCACGGACGGGGGCCGCACCTGCCGGCCCTCGGCCAGAGCCAGGGCCAGCCCTGCATAGCCTTCCAGCAGGCTCAGGTCCGGGGCCTCCTCAGCCTCCAGCGCGGCCAGCAGGCCCCCGTCACCGTCCAGCGCGTGCTGCCGCTGGAAGCGCTCGGCCACCTCCCGGCGCTGCGGCGCCAGCTGGCGCAGCAGCCAGGCCGAGCCGATGCTGCCGTGGCAGAGCCAGGCATCGGAGAAGCCCAGGCTCGGCCAGGGGCGCCGCGACAGGGACTGCAGCAGGCGGTCCGCCCAGGCCTCCACCGCCGGATCCGCCAGGGCCACCCCCGCGAGCTGCAAGGCCGCCGCCATGCCCAGGTCGCCATAGCACCAGGCGCAGCGCGATCCGCCGGGCTCCTCCGCCGCAACGCCGAAGTGCGCGTGCGCCCCCTGCTGCTCATGGCGCCTGAGCGTCTGCAGGCTGCCCAGCAGCAGGGCGCGCCCCTGCGCGGCACCGCTGGCGCCCGACGCCAGGGCATAGGCCATCGCCGCCAGCACGCCCGCCTGGCCATGCGCGACACCCAGGTCCGTGCAGCCCGTGGGGTGCACATCGCCCATGGGAAAGCCGCGGATCCAGGCGGCCGGGGTGAACCAGGACGCACCGCCCTGCCCGTCCCATTGCGCCATGCCGGCCAGCCGGCCGATGCAGGCCTCGGCCAGCGGCAAGGTGAGCCCCTGCTGCTCGCGGCAGGCCGCGTAGACCAGCAGGCCGCTGAGGCCCCCGATCAGATCGAAATGCTCGGGCAGCCCGTCCCCGCTGCGCAGGCAGTCCAGCAGGTGCTCGTCCGCCTCCCGCGCCACCTCCTCGACCAGGCCCAGGCCGTAGCAGCGGTCCAGCTCCAGCGCCGCGAACAGCAGGCCCTGGACGCCCTGGAACAGGCCCTGGGGATAGCGCGGCAGCACGGACAGCAGGCGCATCAGCAACTCGGCGATCCAGTCCGCATCGACGCTCTGCGAGCCGCCTCGCGCCACGGCCAGCTCGTCCAGCGCGCTCAGGGCCAGGAGCTGACCGGCCGCGCCGCGCGCATAGGTGGCATCGCGCCAGTCCTGCTCCAGGGCCAGGCGCAGGCGCCGGCGAACGGCATCGATCAGGCGGACCTCCGCCACGCTGCTCATGCCGCCGGCTCCGCGGCGGACAGCGGTGCGCGCCGCGCCTGGCGGGCGCGCATCAGGCGCCGCGCGAAGTCGTAGAGCAGCGTCTCGTGGCGGCGCGGCTCGCTGGGCGCCAGGCGATTGCAGTGCATGTGCAGCAGGCTCTCCAGAACGACACCCCGGTGCGTCTCCGGCAAGGTCTGCAGATGCGCCTGGAGATCCTGCAGCAGCCGCCCGCGGCGCGGCGCCTGGGCGGCGAGCACGGCCTGCCACTGGCCGATGCTGCCTTCGCCCTTCTGCAGGCCCTCCAGCTCACGCCGGAACTCCCGGAAACGCGCGCCGATGGCCACCAGCGCCGCCGAGCGGCCCGCGCTGCCGGCCTGCTCCTCCAGGAACTGCCGGGCCAGCTTGTCCAGCAGGGCCTCGCGCTGCTGCGGGTCGGGGCAGAGCTGGCCGGCATAGGCGTCCAGGGACGCCAGCGCATACAGCCAGCGCGGCGGCGCCTGCGGGCCTGCCTCGGCGGCGGCGGCCTCGATGTCCAGCAGGCTCAGCAGCTCGTCCGAATCCACGGCGAAGAGTTGCTCCGCGAGGCCCATGCCGCGCTCGCCGCCATAGCGCTGCAGTTCGGGCAGGTAGTCGTCCGCCTGCACCCGCCACAGCAGGCCGCGCCGCTGGGCCTGCGCCAGGCTGGCCTGCAGCCGCTCGTGCAGCTGCACCAGCGCGGCCCGGTCGCGTGAGCG
Source organism: Burkholderiaceae bacterium (assembly GCA_041912595.1). Taxonomy (GTDB): domain Bacteria; phylum Pseudomonadota; class Gammaproteobacteria; order Burkholderiales; family Burkholderiaceae_C; genus Roseateles_B. The sequence continues at coordinate 11,680 of JAYRMR010000061.1, read as the reverse complement.
GCAGCGCAGGCGCAGGTGCTCGAAGCTGTCCTGGTACCGCACGACGTACCAGGCCTCGAGCCGGCCCTCGGCGGTGGCCTCGCGCACCAGCGGGGCGACATGCTCGCGCAACACGCGGTCGGCATAGCCGGCGCCCGCGTAGAGCCGCAGATAGACCCAGTCCTCCAGGCAGGCGCGGCGCTCACCGTCCGCCACGAGTGCCTCCCGCCCGGGATGCCAGGCCGGCGTCTGCGTCTGCGTCTTCGTCTGCGCCGGCGCGCTGCGCGGGCGCCGCAGCGGCAGCAGCCACTCCTGGCTGTGCTGCTCGAAGGCCGCGTGCTGCGCGGCCGCGTTGAGCGCCAGGCACTCGTGCAGCAGCGTCTGCTTCAGCTTGATGATCTCGTCCAGCAGCAGAGCGACCGACCCCGGGTTGTCCAGGTCCACCGGCAGATGGTTGTCATGCTGGTCCCAGGTGACGAAGCGCGGCAGGCCGCGGGCGGCGCGCCAGGCCTGCACGTCGGCATGAGCGGCGGCCTTGTTGAGCGCCTCGATGTCGGCCGCCTCCAGCAGCCAGCGGGCGCGCGCCAGGATCAGGCCGTCGCACGACACCCGCGGCAGGAAGGGCAGGTGCTGCACGGCCTGCGGCCAGGCAAAGCCCATCCAGGGGCCGTCCTCGTCCTGCAGGCCCGCCAGGAATTCGTAGGTGCCCAGCTGCCGTGCGCTGTAGTTGTGAGCACTGCTCAGGCGCGGGATGACCCGGCGGCCGCTGCGCCGCTCACGCAGCACGAAACGATCACCCACGAGCTGGATGCTGAGATCGCTGAGCCAGAGCTGCTGCTCGCGCGGCTTGTCGCTGCTGCCGGCATAGACGAGCTCGTGGCTGGCCAGGGCCGGGCGGCGCAGGATGTTGAGCAGGCGATCCTGCGGGTGGTGGATCAGCTCGGCATAGAGGCAGTCCGGCTGCTCGTCACGCCCCTCGCGGGCATAGCTCGCCGCCGCCTCGCTGATCTGCGGGCTGAGGTGGCAGAAGCGGGCGATCAGCTCCAATCCGTTGCGGCCGCCCAGGCCACGCAGCTCGAACTGCGGAGGCTCGCCCGGCGCGGCGGGCAGGCGCGCCACCTGCGCGTACAGGCCCTCGGGCAGGACGGGATCGCCGGGCGGGGTCAGGCCCTCGAGGTCCTGCGCGCTCAGCTCGATGGGGGCCCCCGGCGCCATTTGTGCCATTTGCGCCCCCCGCACGAAGAGCCGGCTGAGCACCAGGCGCTCCAGCGGCAGCATCGGCAGCGCTGTGCCGCCCTCGCCGGCTCCGGCGCCGCCCAGCTTCAAGCCCTCCAGCAGGGGCGAGGCCAGCGTGCCCCGGTTCGGGAAAGGCACGCCCAGCTCCGGGTGCAGGGCATAGGCCAGGTTGACCTCACGCTCCTCGAAACGCTCGCGGAACAGGCGCTTGTAGTCCTGGCGCCAGGCGGTGCGGCGCGCCGTGTGGCGCATCACGGTCTGCAGCCGGCGCACCAGCCCCGCCACCTGCTCGGCATCCAGCGACGCCGGGCGCGGATCCAGCGTGTCGATCTGCAGCACGCCGCGGCTGAGGTCCTCGCTGCCGATCTCGGCCTCGATGCGATCGCGCAAGGCCTGGTAGTGCGGCACCAGCGAGCCGGCACTGTCCGCCTGGGCCCGCAGCGCATGCAGCCGGCGCTGGATGTCCAGCAAGGCCTCCAGCGCCGGATGCGGCGCTGTCCGGGCCAGGGCCTGGTCCAGGCTGCAGCCCGGGCTGGCCGTGGGCGCCAGCAGCGGCAGGAGCAGGCGGCGGTCGATCAGCTCATGCAGAAAGTCCGCGGCCTCGGCGGGCTCGACCTCCAGCTGCCGGCACAGCAGCGCGTTCAGCTCGCTGAAACCGCGCGGCTCCTGTGCTGCGCCCATCAGGAGCTCCAGCGCCTCGCCATGCACCAGCTCGACCGCGCGGTAGCTGCGCTGGCGGTTGCCCTGGTAGACCCAGTCGACGTAGCTGAGATGCTCCCCGCAGCGGACGGCCGTGTTGCTGATCTGCCAGCACAGCTGCGCACGCCAGCCGCGGTCCTGCAGGGCACGCTCCAGCAGGCAGGCCTCCACGCCGCTGTCCAGATGGATGCCGCGGCGCAGTGCAGACGTGGCCGGGTGCACCCGGGCCTCGGCGGCGGACGCTGTCGTCGCCAGCTGGACCTGGGCGAAGAGGCCGAAGGGCGTGCAGCGATAGGCCGCGCGGCTGAGGAAGCGGGCGAGGCTGGCGACCAGCTTCTTGCGCTCCGTCGGCAGGCGGCTGACCTCGCCCTGGCCCTGCCTCAACTCCTGCAGGCGCGCATGCAGCGAGGGGCTGGACACATACAGCCCCTCCGCCAGCCACGGCTGCTCGTACAAGGCCAGGATGAAGGACTCGGGATCCCCGCTCTGCTGCCAGTCCTGGAAATGCTGCAGGGGCAGCAAGGGGTGGCGCAGCAAGGCGAAGTCAGCCGGCGCGATCAACTCTTTCATGGTCTCCCTCCGAGACGGCACTCGTAACGCAGGAGATCCGCCGGGCGGGCACAGGCCCGGCCCCAGGCCGTGAATCCCCTTCCCTCAGGTGCCCTGGCGCCGTGTCTCCGACGCTCGACACCGGACCTTCCACGTCTGGTTGATGGCCTTGGAAAGGTCATCGCCCCAATGAATTAGGTGCGCACCCATTACCGCACCCACCCGCCCGACGCGTTTCCTTCCTGGATGCCCCAATGCCGTTCGGCGAAGAAGCACCAATCAAGGTCCAATCTCAATGTTTGAATACCAATTTAATACCTGCAAAAAAACCAGCGCAAGCAGGGAACCCCGGGCGCAAGCGCCCATCCCTCATCACCTGTCAGGTCTTACAGGTCCATGGCATGGCCCGGTTTCATCCCGCGAACAGGGCGCTGCGGCAGAGGCCCCCGGTGACGCGGCCTGCGCTGCGGACCCGCAGCGGCGTAACCGCGAGAAACGGCCCGGGCCGGATCAGCGTGCCGGCCGGGCAGCGGCCCGCAGTCCCTCGAGCCATTCGCGGTGGGACGGCAGCTGAGCCACCAGCTGCCGCGCGCGCGCCTCGACCGACGCCAGCTGCTCGCGCGCCTCCCGGCGCTCCCGTTCGTCAACAGGGAAGCCGCGGGTCGGGAACTTCATGCCGTAGAGCACGTAGAGGTAGTTCTCGACGCTGAAGAGCTCGAAGCGGCTGCCGAAGTCCGTGGCCTGCGGCGGCACGACGCGCCATTTCGCGAGGCGATCGCGCAGGGTCTCGGACAAGTGGCTGGACTGCCGGTTGTCGAGCCAGAAGGCGGAGTCGCTGCGGTCCGACAGGTGGTAGTGCAGCTGGATGAAGTCGATGACGCGCTCCCAGGCGGTGCGCGTCGCCTCGTTGACGTGGCGGCGCAGCGCGGGCTCGTCGCCACGCTGGCGCGGGAAGTTGCGGGACAGCAGGTGGGCCGCGAAGTCCGTCAGCAGGATGGAGGTGGCTTCCAGCGGCTCGACGAAACCCTGGGCGAGTCCGAGGGCCACGCAGTTGTGGCTCCACACCTCCTGGCGGAAGCCGATCTTCATGGCGATCCGGCGCGGCGCGAAGCCGGCCTCCGGGCGCCCCAGGTAGCGCGCGAAGGCGCTCACGGCCTCGTCCTCGCCCATGTAGGCGCTGGCGTAGACGAAGCCGGTCCCGCGGCGCTCGGTGACGGGGATGTCCCAGATCCAGCCGGCACGGTGCGCGGTGGCCAGCGTGTAGGGCGCGATCGGCTCGTCCGGGCCGAAGGGCACCTGCTGGACCAGCGCGGTGTCCGTCAGCACCTGGTGCGACTTGTCGACGAAGGGCACCTTGAGCACGCCCTGGGTCAGCAGCGAGGCGAAGCCGCTGCAGTCGACGTAGAAATCGAAGGGCAGGCGCTCGCCATTGCGGGTGCGCAGGGCGGTGATGCTGCCGTCCTCGCCGCGCTCGGCACCGACGATCGTCGCCACCTGGTGGCGCACGCCGAAGCGCTGCTGCGCGTTGCGCGCCAGCAGCTGGGCGAACTGATGGGCGTTGACGTGATAGGCGTAGTCCATCTCGCCCACATAGGGCCCCGACGAGACCTGCTTGGGGCTGCGGCCGGCCGCCGAGAGCTGGGCCGCGACGGACACGGCATCAAAGGCCGGCTCGCTGCCCTGCGCCAGCCAGGCCGGCGTCACGTCGATGCCGCCCGGGAAGGGCGAGGCAAAGGCGTGGAGGTAGTGGTGATCGGCCCCGTGCCGCGCGGCGTCCAGCCAGCCCTGGAAGCGGATGCCGGTCTTGAAGGTGGTCTCGCAGGACAGCAGCAGCTCGGCCTCGCTGATGCCGAATTTCTGCAGGGACTGCTTGATGTAGGGCACCGTGCCCTCGCCCACGCCGATGATGGGGACCTCGTCGGACTCGATGACCGTGAGGCTCACCTCGGGGTCCGCGAGCAGCTCGCGCCCCAGGTGATTGGCGGCCAGCCAGCCGGCCGTGCCGCCGCCGATGATGGCGATCGTCCGATTCTTCATGTGGGTCCTGCCTGTCGTCGCCGGGGAAGCGCCGCGGGGCGCTCAGAGCTTGATGTACCAGCGCTGCCGGTCCATCCATCCCACGATGGCGGTCCACACGAGGACGAAGACACAGGCAAAGCTGAGCGATTGGAACTCGGGGCCGAAGGCGGTGCCAATCGGCGCAAACACGGTGCGGTACAGCGGCCCCATCCAGCCGAAGCCTTCCAGGAACACCGTGCACATCCAGGCCCCGGCGTAGGCGGCGATGGCGTTGACGCCGAAGCTGCGCCCGAGCGGCGGCAGGCCGCGCCGGTCCACGAGCTCATAGGCCAGGGCCAGGGCCGCGAAGGCCCAGCCGCCGGTCCACAGGACGAAGCTGGGCGTCCAGAGCTGCTTGTTCCAGGGCACCCAGGCCGCCGCGAGCGCGCCGGCCAGCAGCAGCCCCGCGGTGGGCAGCCACAGACTGCGCCCCCGACCCTGACGCAGGCGCTCGCCGGCGATCAGGCCCAGCAGCGTGCTGCCCAGCGCCCCCAGGGTGCTGAGGAGCCCCTCGGGGTCATGGCCCAGGCCGGTGACGGCATCCCACTGGAGGCTCCAGCGGCCGAGCAGCTGCGCGTCCAGGCGCGATGCCAGATTGCTGCCGGGCGCCCAGCCGCCGTTCAGGGCCATCAGCGTGCCGTAGCCAACCAGCAGCGCCCCCAGCGCCACCCAGCGCCCGGCCTCGCGTCGGCACAGCGAGCCGAGCAGGGCCGCCAGCGCCAGGCACAGACCGATGCGCTGCAGCACGCCCATCAGGCGGAACTGCGGCTTGTCCATCAGCCACCAGGCCAGCAGGTGCAGCACCAGGCCCAGCGCGATCACCTTGGCCGCACGCCTCAGCAGCGGCGGCAGCAGCGCGGCGGCCGGCTCCCCGCGGCTCCAGCGGCCGCCCGTCGAGAGGCTCAGACTGACGCCCGCGATCAGCAGGAAGAAGGGAAAGATGAGGTCCGTCGGCGTGCAGCCGTTCCAGGCCGCGTGCTCCAGCGGCCAGTACACGGCGCCCCAGTCGCCCGGGTTGTTGACCAGCAGCATGGCCGCGACGGTGAGGCCGCGCAGGGCGTCGACGGAGGCCAGACGTGGAGAAGCAGTCATGGGAAGTCCCGCGGGATCAGGGCATCAGCCGGAAGTCAGAAATCGCAGCGGCTTTCCAGCGCCGGCTGCGCCGCAGGCACGCCGTCCTCGCGCGCGAGCCCGCGGCGGCGGTAGTCGGCCACGGCCGCCGCCACCTGGGCCGGGCTCAGCACCTCGTTGCGCGCATGGAAGACCCAGTCCACGTCCTGCTCGTAGCGCCGCGCCACCGCGGTGGCCGGCAGCAGCCCGCCCGGCGAGAACCAGAGGTTGAAGTTGATCGACATCGGCACGACGGGGTAGTTGCGCCCGCCATGCTCGGCCACCGGACGGCCATCGAGGAACAGCCGCACGCGCCCGCCGCTCACCTGCATGAGCAGCACGTGCCAGGCGGCGTCGCCCGCGCCCAGCGGGCCCATCTCCTCGTGCGAGCCGTTGTGGGCGTCCCAGGGCTCGATGCGCACGGTCTGCCAGCTGATGCCGTAGAGCCGCGTCTGCTCACTGCCCCAGCCGCCATTGGGCAGGTACTCCCAGTCGATCTCGCTGAACTGCGGGTCGTAGTCATGCCGCAGCGGTGCCACGGCATAGAAGGTCTGGACGACGGGGTCGCCGTCCACGCCCTGCACGGGCGCATCGCTGAAGCGGATCCGTGCGGCGTAGGTGCCCTCGAAGAACTTGCGCTGCTGGCACAGCTGGGCCTGGCGCGTGCCGGGCCCGGTGCCGTCGGTCTCGGCGCTCAGGCGCAGCAGGCGGTTGCCCCGGTGCGCCGGATCGTCGATGAGGCGCAGCTGGGACTCGCCCCACTGCGCGCCGGGAACGCCGGGGTGGCCGGCGGCGGTGCGCGGCGTCCAGCCGGCGGCCCGCAGCCCGGCCAGATCGGCGTCGCTGAAGTCGTCAAAAAAGCGGCCGGCCCCGCCCTGTGCGGTGGCCGGCCCAAGAGACAAGGCAAGCACAAGGCCTACCACATGAAGAACCTGGTGACGCATGGGCAAAGGCTCAGCGACCGGCTGGCAGCGCCTCCGCCTCGGCGGCAGGAGCCTCGGCGGGCGCCGCCGTGCCGGGGAATCGGAGGAAGAAATACAGCACGAGTGCCGGCACCGCGCAGAAGATCGTCCAGAGGAAGAACTGCTGATAGCCCAGTGCATGCTGGATGTCGCCGCTGACGCTACGAGGCAGGATCAGCCCCAGCTGCATCACACCCGACCCCAGGGCGTAGTGGGCCGTCTGGTAGCGGCCGGGCGCCACGACCTGCATGATGAGCAGGATCACCCCCACAAAGCCGAAGCCCCAGGTGAAGTTCTCCACCGCAACCGCGACGCCGATGTGCATGAGGTCTTGGGGCAGCTGCACCGAGAGGTAGTAGAAGGCCATGTTGGGCACGGCCATGACGACGATCAGGGCCGGCAAGGCTCGACGCAAGCCCAGCGCGGCCGTGAAGTAGCCGCCGATGATGCTGCCCGCGAGGAAGGCTAGCGTGCCGGCCGTGCCGTACACCGCGCCCACCTGCTCGGTGCTCAGGCCGAGTCCACCCTTGTCGCGCGCTTCGATGAGGAACAGCGGCCCGATCGTCTGCACCTGCCCCTCCCCCAGACGGAACAGCAGGATGAAGAGCATGGCCAGCCAGATCCCCGGCTTGCGCACGAAGTCCACCACCACCTCGCCGAGGGTGCGCCAGACGTGGCCTGCGCCACCGGAGGCGACCTGCCCGCCCGAGCGCACGCTGCCAGGCAGCGCATAGGCGTTGTAGCTGGCGAGGCCGGCCAGCAGGATCGCCAGCAGCACGAAGATCACCGACCAGGCGTTGGCCACGCCCATGCTCTTCTCAAGATGGCCGGCCAGGACCAGCAGGCCGCCGAGCGTCAGGAACTTGGAGGCATTGAAGAACGCGCCCTGCCAGCCCGCGAACGTGGCCTGTTGCTTGTCGTCCAACGACGCCATGTAGAGACCGTCGCACGCGATGTCATGCGTCGCCGACGCATAGGCCAGCAGGAACAGGACGCCGAGGCAGGCAGAGAGCCAGAACGGCAGCTGCAGCGCCACCGCCATCAGCCCGAGGCCTGCCGCCCCGATGAACTGCGTCGCCACCACGATGAGCTTCTTGCTGCGCACCAGTTCCAGGAACGGGCTCCACAACGGCTTGATGGCCCAGGCCAGGCCGATCAGGCCGGTCCAGCGGGCGATGAGCTGGTTGTCCATGCCCATGTTCTTGAGCATGAAGGCGGCGATGTTGCCCGCCGCGAAGAACTGCAGCCCCTGCACGAAGTACAGGGTCGGCACCCAGCGCAAGGGGCTGGAGGAGCGGGTGTCCGGGGTGGAGCTCATGGCGGATCCTCGTTGGCTTGATGGGCGGGCCTCAGCCCAGGCTGACCGGGGACACGGCCGTGGCGGCCAGCTCGCCCTGCAGCCAGCTCTTCAGCGCCGCCAGGGCGCCGTCGGCATAGCCCCAGCTGATGACGGTCGGGCCGCGCACGTCCAGCGCCTGGAAGGGGTTCCACAGCACCAGGTGCAGGTCCGGCTGCCACTGGCCGGCATGGGCGCCATAGCGCATGCGATGGGTGGAGGCGACGAGGGTCGTGCGGCCATCCTTCGGCACCGTGGTCCAGTCCAGGCCCAGCAGGTCGTCCAGCATCACGATCTCGGCGTCCGCGAAGCCGCTGAACAGGCCGGCGATCTGCGCGCCGGTCGGGCCGGCCTCGCTGACCATGTCGGTGGGCACATCGGTCTGGACGTAGACGCGGATCGGCGTCTCCAGCGCCGGGGCCTGGGCGGCGCGCAGCGCGGTCAGGCCCCGCGCCCAGGCCTCGGCCATGAGCGCGCCGTCGGCCTCGCGGACCGCGCCGGCGTAGTCGTCATGCGCCACCGGGTAGGCGCGCGCCAGGCGGTCCAGGCGATCGCGGGCGCGGGCGCCCTGTGCGGCCGTCAGGTCGCCGCGCGTGAAGGCCTCGCGCAGCGCGCGGATGGACTGCCCCTGCTCTTCCAGCGAGCCCTGCGCCAGGATCATGTCGGCGCCCGCCTGCAGGGCCAGCACGGCGGCGCGGTCGTAGCCATAGCGCTCGCAGATGGCCTTCATCATCAGCGCGTCCGTGATCACCACGCCGTCGTAGCCCCACTCGCGGCGCAGGATGCCGCCGAGGATCTTTGCGGACAGCGTGGCCGGGTACTCGGGGTCGATCTGCGGATAGACGATGTGCGCCGTCATCACCGCCGGCGCGATCTCGCGCAGGGCGTGGAAGGGGCGCAGCTCGAGGGCGTCCAGCTCCGCGCGGCTCTTGTCCACCGTGGGCAGGGCCAGGTGGGAGTCGACATGCGTGTCGCCATGGCCGGGGAAGTGCTTGACGCAGCAGGCCACGCCCTCGCGCAGCGAGCCCCACATCCAGGCACCGGCCAGGCGGGTGACGTCGTCGGCGCGCTCGGAGAAGCTGCGCTCGGCGATCACCGGGTTGGCCGGGTTGTTGTTGATGTCCAGGACCGGCGCGAAGTTCCAGTTCACGCCGATGCTGCGCAGGCCGCGCGCCACGGCGGCGCCCACGCGCTCGCACAGCTCGCTGTCACCCGCGGCACCGAGGGCCATGGCCGACGGCGCCTGCGGCAGGAAGGTGGCGCGCACGACGGAGCCGCCCTCCTGATCGAGGCCGATGAGGGCGTGCGGGCCCATGACCTCGCGCAGGTCGCGGGTCAGCTGGCGCACCTCGTCCTCGGTGCCGAGGTTCTTGCGGAACAGGCAGACGGCGCGGATCTGGTGCTCGCGCAGGAAGGCGGCGGTGGCGGCGTCCAGGGTCTTCCCCTGGATGTCGACCATCACCAGCTGGCCGGCATCCCCGGGGCGGAAGTCTTGGGCTTGGGTCATGACGGCGCCTGCCTCAATGCGTCTTGGTGACCTTGGCCAGATGGCGCGGCTGGTCGGGGTTGAGGCCACGGGCGCGGGCCAGGGCCTCGACCATGGGATAGAAGCTCTGGATGGCGGCGATGGGATCGAGGTCCTCGTTGCCGGTGCAGGCCAGCTCCAGCTCGGCGCCGGGCGTGCCGGCCGGCGCGGCCAGCAGCACGCGCGCGCCACGGCCGCGCATCTCCTCGGCCAGGGCCACGAGACCGGCGTGCGCCGGGCCGCGCGGGGCGAAGACGAGCAGCGGGTAGCCCTCCTCCACCAGCGCCATCGGGCCATGCTTGACCTCGGCGCCGGAGAAGGCCTCGGCCTGGATGCCGCAGGTCTCCTTGAACTTCAGCGCCGCCTCCAGCGCGATCGGCAGGCTCGTGCCGCGGCCGATCACGAAGAGCTTGTCGGCGCCACGCAGGGCCTCGACGGCCGTGTCCCAGCGCAGGCCAGCGGCCTTGACGAGGTCATCCGGCAGCTGCTGCAGCGCGGCGGCGAGGTCCTCGTCCCCCTGCCAGGCGGCGACGACGCGGGCACCGGCGACAAGCTGGGTGATGTAGCTCTTGGTCGCGGCGACGCTGTTCTCCGGGCCGGCATGCAGCGAGAACACATGCTCGGCGGCCTCGGCCAGCGGCGAGCCCGCGGCGTTCACGAAGGCCACCGTGCGCGCACCGCCTTCGCGGAAGAACTTCGTCGGCACCACGAGGTCCGGGCTCTGGCCGGACTGCGAGAAGGCGAAGGACACGAGCCCTTCGCAGGCGATCTTGCTCTGGTAAAGCGTGATGAGCGACATCGGCAGCGAGGTCACCACGCGGCCCAGGCGCGCCATCATCAGGTAGGCCATGAAGTGCGCGGCATGGTCCGAGCTGCCGCGCGCGACGGTCAGCAGGCTGCTGGGCGGCGAGGCACGCAGCGAATCGCCAAGCGCCGCATAGGCGTTCTGGTCAGCGGCCAGCTGGCGCGCCACGGCCGCAGGCGCCGAGAGGCACTCTTCGAGCATGCGGGTCTTGAGTTCAAGCGAGGTCAATTCCATCTCCTTCAACGACCACGCCTTGCACCTGCAAATCACGGTCCAGCACAACAAAATCCGCCCATGCGCCCACGGCCAGCCGGCCGCGGTCGTTCAGGCCCAGGTAATCCGCCGCATAGGTGGAGACGCGGCGCGAGGCGTCCGCCATCTCGAGCCCGAGGCCCACGAGATTGCGCAGCGCCTGGTCCATCGTGAGCGTGCTGCCGGCCAGCGTGCCGTCGGGCAGGCGCACGCCGCCCATGCACTTGGTGACGCGGTGGCGGCCGAGGCCGTACTCGCCATCGGGCATGCCGGCGGCGGCGGTCGAGTCGGTCACGCAGAAGAGGCAGGGGATGGAGCGCAGGGCCACGCGCACGGCGCCCTCGTGCACATGCAGCAGGTCGGGAATGATCTCGGCGTAGCGCGCATGGGCCAGCGCCGCGCCCACCATGCCGGGCTCGCGGTGGTGCAGGCCGGTCATGGCATTGAAGAGATGCGTGAAGCCACCGGCGCCGCGTTCCAGCGCCTCGACGCCGTCCTCGTAGGTGCCCAGCGTGTGGCCGATCTGCACCTGGAAGCCGGCGGCGCGCAGCTGCTCGGTGAGGTCCAGATTGCCGGGCAGCTCGGGCGCCAGCGTGATCAGGCGGATGGGCGCCAGCGCGTCCAGCGCCTGCACCTCGGTGATGCTGGCGGCCTTGGCGAAGTCGGGCTGCGCGCCTAGCTTGCCGGGGTTGATGTAGGGCCCCTCGAGGTGCACGCCCAGCACGCGCGCGGCCTGCGGCTCGCGCTCGCGGCACACGGGGCCCAGGGCCGCCAGGGCCGCGCGGATCTCATCCATGGGCGCCGTCATGGTGGTGGCCAGCAGCGAGGTCGTGCCGTGGCGCACATGCAGCCGGGCGATCTGCCGGGCGGCGTCGCCCCCTTCCATCGTGTCCCGGCCGCCGCCGCCGTGCACATGCACGTCGATGAAGCCGGGGAGGATCAGGGGCAGGTCCTGAGATCCGTGGCGGACCTCGTACTCGGTGACCGCCTCGCCCTCGATCCGGGTGATGCGGCCTCCTTGATGCTCCAGCACACCGCGGATGAATCCCGCAGGTGTCAGTACGAATCCGTCAGTGCGCTGTGCTTCGGTCATCCATCCCGCCTCATCTCCGCAACGAAGTCGTAGTAGTCGCTGCGGCAGTACGAATGGGTCAGCTCCACGGCCTGAC
>JAYRMR010000060.1:0-24130 GCA_041912595.1 Burkholderiaceae bacterium | reverse complement strand
GCTTCCACCAGCGCCAGGGCTACGAGAGCCTGCTGGTGATGATGCAGAAGGGCACGCCCGAGCAGAAGGCCCTGGTGCAGGACGCCGTCAACCGCTGGTGGTGGCCCTCGCTGATGATGTTCGGCCCACACGACAAGGACTCCCCGAACTCCGAGCAGTCCATGCGCTGGGGCATCAAGCGCATCTCCAACGACGACCTGCGCCAGAAGTTCGTCGACGCCACGATCCCCCAGGCCGAGGTGCTGGGCGTGACCGTGCCGGACCCCGACCTGAAGTGGAACCCCGAGCGCGAGCACTACGACTTCGGCGCCATCGACTGGGACGAGTTCTGGCGCGTGGTGGGCGGCGACGGCCCCTGCAACCGCGAACGCCTGGCCACCCGCGTCAAGGCCTGGGACGAGGGCGCGTGGGTGCGTGAAGCCGCGCTGGCGCACGCCCGCAAGCAGAACACCAAGGCACAAGCCGCCTGAGCACAAGGAACCCATCATGAGCAATCAACAAGCCCCCAAGAACGAATGGCCCCTGTGGGAAGTCTTTGTGCGCAGCAAGGCCGGCCTCGATCACAAGCACTGCGGCAGCCTGCACGCGCCGGACGCCAAACTGGCCCTGCAGATGGCCCGCGAGGTCTACACCCGCCGCCAGGAAGGCGTGAGCATCTGGGTGGTGCTGTCCAGCCAGATCGTGGCCTCGGACCCGGGTGAGAAGGGCATGTACTTCGATCCGATGGAGGACAAGGTGTACCGCCATCCGACGTTCTATGAACTGCCCGACTCGGTCAACCACATGTGAGCGCGCCCACCATGAGCCAACAATCGATCAAGGTGGGTGACAAGCCCGAGGTGCGCTACCTGCTGCGCATCGCCGACAGCTGCCTGGTGCTCTCGCAGCGCCTCTCCGAATGGTGCGGCCACGGCCCCATCCTGGAGGAAGACCTCGCGCTGACGAACATGGCGCTGGACCTCATCGGCCAGGCCCGCGGCCTGCTGACCCGGGCCGGCGAGCTCGACGGCCAGGGCTTCGACGAAGACCAGCTGGCCTTCCTGCGTGACGAGCGCCAGTACTTCAACCCGGTGCTGATGGAGCTTCCCCGCGGGGATTTCGCCTTCACCACGGCCCGCAACCTGGCCGCCGCCACCTGGCTGCGCCTGCTGTGGGCGCGGCTGATGGACTCCAGCGACGCCGAGGTCGCTGCCATCGCCGCCAAGGCCTTCAAGGAGGCCAGCTACCACCAGCAGCACGCGGCCGACTGGACCGAGCGCCTGGGCGACGGCACCGAGGAATCGCGCCGCCGCATCGTCGAAGCCCTGCAACTGCTCTGGCCCTACACCAACGAGCTCTTCGCCAGCGATGACATCGACGCGCACGCGGCCGCCACGGGCCTGGGCCCGGCCTGGGACTCGCTGCGCGCCGACTGGCGTGCCGCCATGGACGAGGTCCTGGCCGGTGCCACGCTGCAGGCGCCCGCCGACAGCCGCTACATCCCGAGCGGCCGTGTGGGCATCCACAGCGAGCACATGGGGCACATGCTGACGGAAATGCAGTACCTGCAACGCGCCTACCCCGGCGGCGTCTGGTGACGCCATGAGCGCGCCGATGCCCTCTTCCGATCAAGCCTGCGGGCGGCTCTCGGCCGCCTGGGAAGTGCTGCGCCAGATCCCGGACCCCGAGGTTCCGGCGGTGAGCCTGTGCGAGCTGGGCATCGTGCGCGACCTGCAGGAGACGGCCGGCGGCCTCGAGGTGGTGCTCACGCCCACCTACTCGGGCTGCCCTGCCACCGAGCTCATCCAGGACAACGTCCGCGAGGCCCTCGCCCGTTTCGGCGAGATCACGATCACGATGCAGCGCTCGCCCGCCTGGACCACCGACTGGATCACCGAGGAAGGCCGGGCCAAGCTCAAGGCCTACGGCATCGCGCCGCCCGGGCCCGCGCATCCGGGCGCGGAGCAGCCGATCCGGCTGGTGCACCGCGCCTCGTTGACCCGGCTCGCCTGCCCGCGCTGCGGGTCGGAGCAGACGGAGCGTCTCTCGGCCTTCGGTTCAACGGCCTGCAAGGCGCTTTACCGCTGCCTCAGCTGCCGCGAACCCTTCGAACACTTCAAACCTATATGACGGCCCACCCCCTACTGGCTTCGCCAGCCCCCTCCGAGGGGGCAGGTCCGAGGGCCCGGCAAAGCCGGATCTCCGGACCTCGCTCGGGAATGCATGCCGTTCCTGCGGCGGTTCTGCCGCATTCAATGATGGATCACTGATATGAGCCTCAACTTCCACCCCCTGCGCGTCCGCGACGTCCGCCCGGACACCGAAGAAGCCGTGATCGTCAGCTTTGACGTGCCGCCGGAGTCCGCGGAGCTGTTCAAGTTCACCCAGGGGCAATACCTGACCCTGCGGGCCGACATCGGCGGCGAGGACCTGCGCCGCTCCTACTCGATCTGTGCCGGCGTGGACGACGGCGAGCTGCGCGTGGGCGTGCGCAAGGTGCTCGGCGGGCGCTTCTCCAACTGGGTCAACCGCGAGCTCAAGGCGGGCGATGTGATCCAGGTCTTCCCGCCGCAAGGCCGCTTCTTCGTGCCGGTCGAGCCGCAAAGCCAGCGCCACTACGTCGGCATCGCCGGCGGCTCGGGCATCACGCCCATCCTGTCCATCATGAAGACGGTGCTGGCCCAGGAGCCTCTCAGCCGCTTCACCCTCATCTACGGCAACCGCCGGCAGGCCTCCACGATGTTCAAGGAGGAGATCGAGGACCTGAAGAACCAGTACCTCACTCGCGTCTCCCTGCACCATGTGTTCAGCGACGAAGTGGTGGACTCGCCCCTGATGGCCGGCATCATGAACCGCGAGAAGATCGCCGAGTTCCTGGGCGCCCTGATCGAGCCCGCCAGCATCGACCACGCCTTCATCTGCGGCCCCTATCAGATGAACGACGAGGCCGAGGCCGCGCTGCTGGCGGCCGGCGTGAAGCCGGAGGCCATCCACATCGAGCGCTTCGGCACGCCCGAGATGCAGGCCGGCCAGCCCGCGCCGCACGAGGTGCGCGAAGGCGACGCCGAGGTGGCCACGGTGCTGGTGATCCGCGACGGCCTCTCGCGCGAGATCAGCGTCAGCAAGAGCGACCCCAGCATCCTCGACGCCGCCGCCCGCGCCGGCATGGACGTGCCCTTCTCCTGCAAGAGCGGCGTGTGCTCCACCTGCCGCTGCAAGCTGATCGAGGGCGAGGTGCGCATGGACAAGAACTTCGCGCTGGAGAAGCACGAGGTGGCGGCGGGCTTCATCCTGAGCTGCCAGGCGCATGCGTTGACGCCCCGCGTCGTCATCTCTTTTGACGAACGTTGACAATGGCTCCCCCCCTACACGCTGCGCGTGCCCCCTCGAGGGGGCTGAGCCTGGACAGGGTAGGTCCGGTGGACCTACCCTGCCTGACGAAGAGTCGGGCGTTCATGCCCGACGCGGCCAGCATGGCAGCCCGCAGGCCCGGCCAAGCCGGATCCTCGGGCTCCGCTCGGTAAAGGCACGAGCGGCAGCCACGACAGAAAGCTAGACGACCCCATGGCCAGAGGCAGAGCCCCCGGATTCGATGCCAGCCGCGACCAGATCCTGGCGCAGGCGGCGCGGCTGTTCGCCGCGCAAGGCTATGCCGGCACCTCCATGAACCAGGTGGCGGAGGCCTGCGAGGTGAGCAAGCCCACGCTCTACCACTACGTGCGGGACAAGCACGAGCTGCTGGTGCAGATCTGCGAGACGCATGTGCAGGGCCTGGCCGCGCTGGTGGGCGAGGTGAAGGCGCAAGACCTGGCCCCCGAGCCGCATCTGCGCGCCCTCATCGCCCGCTTCATGCAGGCCTACGGTGAGGCGCAGAACGAGCACCGGGTGCTCACCGAGGACGTCAAGTTCCTCGAAGGCGCCGACCAGGAGCGCCTGCTCGCCGTCGAGCGCCAGGTGGTCAACGCCTTCGCCGAGGCGGTGGCCGCCGTGCGCCCGGAGCTGCAGGCCGCGAAGCTGCACAAGCCGCTGACCATGCTGCTCTTCGGCATGATCAACTGGACCTTCACGTGGCTGAAGCCCGATGGCGAGCTCAGCTACGACTCGGTCGCGCCCATGGTGGCCGACCTCTTCTTCGGCGGCCTCGGGGCGGTCGGGCGCGCGCAAGCCTCGTGAAGGCTTTCGCACCGACGATCACCGCGCGAGGATCCGCATCCTGCAGACACTGGCAAGACCAACACAAGGAGACACCGTGAAGCTGATGAAGAAGACCCTGCTGGCCCTGGCCGGCACCGCCGCGCTCGTGGGTTCCGCCCTGGCCGACATCCACGTGGGCGTGACCGTCTCGGCCACCGGCCCGGCCGCCTCGCTGGGCATCCCCGAGAAGAACACCTTCAGCCTCCTGCCGACGACCATCGCCGGCCAGAAGGTCAACTACATCGTCCTGGACGACGCCTCGGACACCACCACGGCCGTCGCCAACACCCGCAAGCTGATCACCGAGCACAAGGTCGACGTGGTCGTGGGCTCCACCGTGACGCCCAACAGCCTGGCCATGATCGACGCCGTGGCCGAGAGCCAGACGCCGATGATCTCCATGGCTGCCTCGGCCCGCATCGTCGAGCCCATCGACGCCAAGAAGCGCTGGGTCTTCAAGACGCCGCAGAACGACATCATGATGGCCCTGGCCATCGCCTCGCACATGGCCAGCCAGGGCGTGAAGACGGTCGGCTTCGTCGGCTTCGCCGATGCCTACGGCGAGGGCTGGTACAACGAGTTCAACAAGGTGGCCTCGACCAAGGGCCTGACCATCGTCGCCAACGAGCGCTACAACCGCACCGACACCTCGGTGACGGGCCAGGTGCTGAAGCTCCTCGCCGCCAAGCCCGACGCCGTGCTGGTGGCCGGCAGCGGCACGCCGGCCGCGCTGCCCCAGAAGTCGCTCAAGGAGCGTGGCTACACCGGCAAGTTCTACCAGACGCATGGCGTCGCGAACAACGACTTCCTGCGCGTCGGCGGCAAGGACGTCGAGGGCACCTTCCTGCCCTCGGGCCCGGTGCTGGTGGCCACGCAGCTGCCGGCCGATCACCCGGTCAAGAAGAGCGCGCTGGACTACGTCGCCAAGTACGAGGCGGCCTTCGGCAAGGGCTCGGTCTCGACCTTCGGCGGTCACGCCTGGGACGCCGGCCAGCTGCTGCAGGCGGCCATCCCCGCGGCCGTGAAGAAGGCCCAGCCCGGCACGCCCGCCTTCCGCGCCGCCCTGCGCGACGCGCTGGAAGCCGTCAAGGAGATGCCCGGCGCCCACGGCGTGTTCAGCATGTCCGACAAGGACCACCTCGGCCTCGACCAGCGCGCCCGCGTGATGGTCAAGATCGAGAACGGCGGCTGGAAGTACCAGCCCTGATCCCCACTCTCTGACGGCAGCGCTCCCCGGGGCGCCGCCCTTCGAAACGCCCCGCAGCCGCGGGGCCTTTCTTTCACCCCTTCACAAGCATCCGGAGGAGCCGCCATGAGCGCCAACGTCCCTGTTCTTCAAAGCCTGATCGCCGGCCGCTGGGTCGGCAGCCAGGCCGCACGCGGCCTGCACAGCGCGCTCAATGGCCGGCTGATCGCCCAGACCCATGCCGAGGGCCTGGACTTCGGCGAGAGCCTGGCCTACGCGCGGGGTCAGGCCTTGCCTGCGCTGCTGAAGTCGACCTTCCAGCAGCGCGCCGCCACGCTCAAGGCCCTGGCCGCCTACCTGATGGAGCGCAAGGAGCAGCTCTACGCCATCTCCGTGCACACCGGCGGCACGCGCCCGGACAACTGGATCGACATCGAGGGCGGCATCGGCACCCTCTACGCCTACGCCTCCATGGGCCGCCGCGAGCTGCCCTCCAGCAACGTGGTCCACGAGGGCCCGGCCCAGCAGCTGGGCAAGGAAGGCCACTTCTGGGGCAGCCACGTGCTGGTGCCCAAGCGCGGCGTGGCCGTGCACATCAACGCCTTCAACTTCCCCATGTGGGGCATGCTGGAGAAGTTCGCCCCCACCTTCCTGGCGGGCATGCCCAGCATCGTCAAGCCCGCGACGGCGACGAGCTACGTGGCCGAGGCCTGCGTGCGCCTGATCCAGGAATCGGGCCTGCTGCCCGAGGGCGCGCTGCAGCTGATCATCGGCAGCTCGGGCGACCTGCTGGACCGCCTGGAGGAGACCGACGTGGTCACCTTCACCGGCTCGGCGGACACCGCCGCCATGCTGCGCGTCAACAAGAACCTGATCGCGCGCTCCATCCCCTTCAACGCCGAGGCGGACAGCCTGAACTGCGCCATCCTCGCGCCGGACGTCACGCCGGACGACCCCGAGTTCGAGCTCTTCGTCAAGGAAGTGGCCAAGGAGATGAGCGCCAAGGCCGGCCAGAAGTGCACGGCCATCCGCCGCGCCATCGTGCCGCGCCAGCTCGTGGATGCCGTGGGCGAGAAGCTGCGCGAGCGCCTCGCCAAGATCAAGGTGGGCGACCCCGCCATCGAGGGCGTGCGCATGGGCGCGCTGGCCTCGCGCGAGCAGCAGCACGACGTCACCGAGCGCGTGGCCCTGCTGAGCCAGGGCAATGAGGTGCTGCTGAGCGCCCGCGACGGCTTCGCGCCCGTGGGCGAGGGCGTGGCCGAAGGCGCCTTCTTCGCGCCGACGCTGCTGCTGTGCCGCAAGCCGCTGGACAACGACACCGTGCACAGCGTCGAGGCCTTCGGCCCCGTGTCCACGCTGATGCCCTACGAGGACTTCGACGAGGCCCTGGCTCTGGCCGCCAAGGGCCGCGGCAGCCTGGTCGGCTCCGTCATCACCAAGACCCCGGCTCTCGCCGCCGAGGCCGTGATGCACGCAGGCGCCTTCCACGGCCGCATCCACGTGCTGGACCGCGACGCCGCCAAGGAATCGACCGGCCACGGCTCCCCCCTGCCCATGCTCAAGCACGGCGGCCCGGGCCGCGCCGGCGGCGGCGAGGAGCTGGGCGGCATCCGCGCCGTCAAGCACTACCTGCAGCGCGTCGCCGTGCAGGGCTCGCCCACCATGCTGACCGCCATTACCGGCGAGTACCAGCGCGGCGGCAAGGTGCAGGAGGACGTGGTCCATCCCTTCCGCAAGCACTTCGAGGAGATCCAGGTCGGTGACTCGCTGCTCACGCACCGCCGCACCGTCAGCGAGGCGGACATCGTCAACTTCGGCGGCGTCTCGGGCGACTACTTCTACATGCACTTCGACGAGGTCGCCGCCAAGGACACGCAGTTCGGCCAGCGCATCGCGCACGGCTACTTCGTGCTGTCAGCGGCCGCGGGCCTGTTCGTGTCGCCCGCGCCGGGCCCCGTGCTGGCCAACTACGGCCTGGACACCCTGCGCTTCGTGAACCCCGTGGCCATCGGCGACACCATCCAGGCCCGCCTCACCTGCAAGCGCCGCATCGACCGCGGCAACCGCCCGGACCAGCCGCCCCAGGGCGTGGTGGCCTGGGACGTGCAGGTGATGAACCAGCGCGGCGAGCTGGTCGCCAGCTACGACATCCTGACGCTGGTCGCCAAGAAGAACGGCTGATCCCGCCGGGCGCCGGGGGCTCAGGCCCTCGGCACCAGCCGGATCTCGAAGAGCTGCGGCCAAAGCTTGCCCGTCACGAAGATGCGCTTGGCCGCGGCGTCGTAGGCGATGCCGTTGAGCACGTCCGCCTGGCGCGCCTGCGCCTGCGGGAGCAGGCCGCGCAGGTCGATCCAGCCGCGCACCTGGCCGGTGGCCGGGTCGATGCGGGCGATGACGTCCTGCTGCCAGACATTGGCCCAGACCTGGCCGTCGACCCACTCCAGCTCGTTGAGCTGGTCCAGCGGGCGCCCCAGGGCGCTCACGGAGACGCGGCGCACCTCCTTCATCGTGGCCGGATCCAGGAAGCGCAGCTGCGCCGTGCCGTCGCTCATGATGAGGTGCTCGCCGTTGTGCGTGAGGCCCCAGCCCTCGCCGGCGTAGCGGAACTCGCGCTTCTTCTTGAGCGTCTTGCGGTCCCACACGAAGCCCAGCTGGGACTTCCAGGTGAGGCTGAAGACATCGTCGCCGATGATCGTCATGCCCTCGCCGAAATGCTCGGCCGGCACGTCCACCTTCTGCAGCACGCGCCCATCCGCGAGGTTGACGCGGCGGATCGTGCTCTGCCCTTCAAGACCGGTGCTTTCGTAGAGATGGCCCTCGTGCCATTCCAGCCCCTGGGTGAAGGCCCCCGGGTCGTGCGGGTAGGCCTTGACCACCGCCACACCCGACACGGGCAGGGCGATGCGCTGGGCCCGGGCCGTCCCCAGACCGCCGGCGGCCAGCAGGGAAAGCAGGAAATCGCGTTTGCGCAGGGTCATGGGCGTCACTCGGCAAGTCGGGAGGCGCGGCTATTGTCGCGGTTGCGCCGTCGCCACGCGGCGGACTTTGCGTGCCCTTACAGTCCACCGCAGACGGGCCTTTCGCGTTGAGGCCTGCACACCCGAGGAGGACGCATGCCCCCATGCAGCCATCGCCCAGGCAAGACCTGGCACCGGCCGGCCCTGCTGGCCCTGAACCTGGCCTGGCTCAGCCTGGCCGCCCCCGTGGCCGAGGCCGCGCCCTGGAAGGTCCGCGCCGACACGCAGGTGCAGCTGGAGCTACGCCAGATCGGCTGGCGTCTGCAGGGCCCCTTCGCCGAGCAGCGTGTGGAGCTGGTCCTGCGCAACCCGTCGAACCGCCCCATGGAGGCGACCGTGCTGCTGCCTCTGGCGGACGGCGAACGGCTGCGCGGCTATGCGCTGGACATCAACGGCGAGCTGCGCGACGCCGTGCCCGTGGAGCGCGTCCAGGCCCGCGTGGCCTTCGAGACCCAGACCGCCCTGCGGGTGGACCCGGCCCTCGTCGAGCGCGACAGCGACAGCGACTACCGCCTGCGCGTCTTCCCCATCCCGGCCCGGGGCGAGCGCCGCTTGCGCATCGATCTGGCCCGCCTGGCCGAGCGCAGCGACTGCGGCTGGCGGCACACGCTGAGCGCCGACGCGCTTCCCGAGGGCAGCAGGATGGCCGCCACGCTGAGCGCCAGCCTCAAGCCCGTCCTCACGCCGGAGGGCCTGGGTGAGCCGACGCCCTCCGCCGACAAGTCCGCGCCCACCGCGGCCTGGACCGCCACCCTGGGCCTGCGCAGCGGCGATGCGCCCCGCACGGTCTGCCTCCCCGCGCCCGCGCAAGCCGCCGGCTTCACACACCGCCTGGATGACGGCACCGAGTTCCGCTGGCTGGAGGTCCCGATGGCCGACGGCGGCCTGCAGCCCCTGCCCGCGCCGAGCCGGCTGGAGATCGTCTGGGACGCCTCGCTGCGCATGCCCGGCGACCGCCTGCGTGAACTCCAGCTGCTGGATCGCTATCTGCAGGGCCGCAGCCTGAGCGTGACCCTGACCGTGCTGCGTCTCGGGATGCAGCGCCTGCAGTTCCAGGTTCGCAACGGCGACTGGACCGCCCTGCGCGAGACCCTGCTGGCCCTGAAGCCCGAAGGCGCGCTGGACCTCGGCAGCTGGTCCCCCGCGACGGGCGCCCAGCAGGTGCTGATGTTCAGCGAGCTGCGGCACAGCTGGCCCCATCGCGAGGCCCTGAAGTCGCCGGGGCTGCCGGTGCATCTGGTGTCGCGGCAGGTCGCCGACATGGCCTTGGCCCAGCCGCTGCTTCAGGACGGCGGCCAGTGGCTGGACCTGAAGCAGGCCAGCCTCGACGAACTGGCCCGCCAGCTCACGCTGACCCCCGGGGTCCGCATCGCCAGCCGCTGGGACCAGGCCGCCTGGCATGCCGAGAGCCGCGTGCCGCGACAGGGCGTGCTGCGGGCCTGCCACGTCCAGCCGGCGGACGAAGCGTGGCGCGACAAGCCCGCGCTGCTGCTCAGCCAGCAGGACGAGCAAGGCCGCCGCGAACGCAGCGTGCAGGCCGAGCGCTGGACGCCCGAGCCGCTGGCCGCCTTCTGGTGCGGCAGCTGGTGGACCCAGACCCTGGAGGTCGAGCCCCTGCGCAACAAGCGCCAGCTCGCACGTCTGGGCGAGCAGCTGGGCCTCGTCAACCGGGAGACCAGCCTGCTGGTGCTGGAAACGCTGCAGGACTACGTCAACCACGGCGTGATGCTGCCGGTGACGACCCCGGCCATCCGCGAGGCCGTGCTGCGCGGGCGCGAGGCCAAGGCCCAGCGGGAGCACGCCCAGACCGCGACGCAGCGCCGGGCGCTCGCCGAGCAGTGGTTAAGCCGGGAACGCTGGTGGTCGCGCGACTTTGCCGCGGAAACGAAGGAGGAAGCCCGCTACCGGCGTGAGATGGAGGCCCTGGACCGCAAGCAGGCCCGGGAGCGGGACCGTCTGGATGCCCGCTTCCAGGGCGCCGGGCGGCCGGCCCCGGCGCTCCCCCAGTATCCCCGCGGGCCGCCCCGGGTGGTGTGGGGCCCGTGCGCGGGGGGGGGGCCGCCCCCGCCACCCCAGGTGATGCCGGCGCCCGCCGCCGCTCCCTTGCGTGAAGTGGCGCCACCACCGCACCCCGTGGCGGCGCGCCCCCCGGCGCCAAGCATGGACGCGTCCCATGAGCGTGCTCCGTCCGTGGCCACGACCGCAGGCCTGACCCTGCGCGCCGTCGCCACCACGGAGCGCTACACCGCCGAGCTGGCGCAGGCCCGCACCGTGGCGGAGCTCGACCAGCGCCTGGCCGACCTGCGGGACAGCTACGCCGACAGCCCCGCCTTCCACGCCGATGTGGCCGAGCGTTTTGCGGCGCTGGGCGACACGCGCCGCGCGGTGCAGGTCCTCAGCAGCATCGTGGCCCTGATGCCCCGCGAGGCCTCGGCCCTGCGCCTGGTGGCCTACCGCCTGCAGGGCCTGGGTCAGGCTGCGCCGGCCCTGGACCTGCTGCTTCGCGCCCGGGACCTGGCACCCGACGAGCCGCAGTCCTGGCGCGACGCCGGCCTGGCCCTGGGGCAGGCCGGCCGCTGCGAGGAAGCCGCCGCCTCGCTACAGCACGTGATGGACACGGCCTGGCCGGACCGCTTCGCGGAGATCGCCCTGATCAGCCTGGCCGAGCTCAACGACCTGCAGCAGCGCTGCCCGAGCAAAGGTGTCGCCGCGATGCCGGAGTCCCTGCGCAAGTCCCTGCCCGTGGGCCTGCGCGTGGTCATGCGCTGGGACCTCAACAGCACGGACATCGACCTGCACGTGATCGATCCGCTGAACGAGGAGGCCTTCTTCATGCACCCCGACACCCGCCAGGGCGGCCACCTCTCGCGCGATTTCACCGCCGGCTACGGCCCCGAGGAGTTCATCCTGCGCCAGCCCCTGCCCGGCCGCTACAAGATCGTCGCCCGCTACTACGGCAGCCAGCGGGCCACGCTCAGCCGCGGCGCCACGGTGCAGTTCGATGTGCAGACCGGCTTCGGCAGCCCGCGGCTGAAGACCCGGACGCTGACCTACCGCCTGGTGGAGGGCGGCGGCGACATCGAGCTCGGCGAGTTCCACCTCGACGCCCAGGGCCAGCTGGTCGAAGCGCCGGACCGCGCACGCGGCAAGGCGAAGGCACCGGCCCGGTCGGGCCGCTGAACCTTGTCGCGGCGCCGGGCCACCGAGCCCGGCGAGCGCCCACAAAAAAGCCCCGCCTCGGCGGGGCTTTCTTCATCGGGCCGCAGCGTGGTCACTTCTTCTCGTAGGTGATCTTCTTGGTGCCGCCGTCACAGCTGCCGATCACCTTCGCCTCGCCGACCTTGTCGTTCTCGACCACGGTCAGCGTGTAGTGCTTGACGCCCTTCTCGTCGAGCTTGGCGGCGATCTCGGTCTTGAGTTCCTCGCAGGGCTTGGCGGCGGCGAAGGCCGGGGCGCCGAGGGCGGTGACGGCGAGGGCCAGGGTGGTGGCGACGATCTTGTTCATGAATTCCTCCGTTGGACTGGGCGGCCCCTGCCGCCCGTCCCGGCATTGTCCGGAGATCCGTGACCGCACTGTGGCAGGCCCGTCTCACTCCTTGTGGGGGGCTTTCGGCGGCGACGGCGGCGTGTCGCGATAGGGCGCGGCCACGGCCTCGCCGACGCGCTGGATGAAGCCGCTGCGCTCCAGGCCCTGCAGCACCTCGGTGAGGGGCTGCACGAGGGCCTCGTGCCGCTCGTGGAGGTAGTGGAAGACGGGGAAGCTGGCCAGCGGCGGCGTGAGGACACGCACGCCCTTCAGCCCGTGCTGGCGCAGGCTGGCGACCCCGGACAGGCGGTTGGAGATCACCAGGTCCGAACGCCCCAGCTCCATCTTGACGAAGGCCTGCTGCAGCGTCGCCACGGGCTCCTGCTCCATGCCGCGGGTGTTCTCCTCGATGATCTTGATGCCCTTGACGAAGCCCAGCCGGTAGGGGCGCAGGGACTCCCAGCCGCTCACCTGGACATCGCTGCGCCGCGTGAAGGCGACGACCTCGTACTGCAGCAGCGCCACGGGCACCCGCAGCAGATGGGGATAGAGGCGCTCGATGCCGGCGCGGCGGTAGAGCTCGCCGTCGGTGTCGCCGGCATTGGCGCTCAGGAGGGAGCGCTCGCCGGGCATGCTCAGCACCTGCAGCTCGCGGCCCAGCTGGCGATAGGCCTCGCGCAGCACGCGCTCGGCCACCAGCGTCGAGGGGTCGGCTTCCAGCAGGGTGGAGATCCGCAATGGCGGTTCCGCCGCCCAGCCCAGGGGCGATGCGGTGCAGGCGAGGGCCAGGGTGGCGTGGCGGCGCGAGATCATGCGGCTGATCCAGGCAATGGCCTGAGCATAGCCCAGGCCGGCGCCGCCGAACCGGGCCTGGATCCACCCGGCTGTCGCGCCCTCCGGGGTCAGCGCCCCTGCAGCTCGTCCAGCAGCGCCCGTGCCCCGTAGACCTTGTCCATCGTCTCGGCGATGGCCGCCGCATTGACGGCCACGGTGCGGTTGCGCGCCGGCTCGAACCAGTAGGCACCGCCGATGGAGTGGATGTTGCCGTCAAAGACCAGGCCCACCAGCTCGCCGCGCGCGTTCAGCATGGGGCTGCCGCTGTTGCCGCCGATGATGTCGTTGGTGCTGACGAGGTTGAAGGGCTTGGCCAGGTCGAGCCGCTCGCGCGCGGCCAGCCAGGATGCCGGCAGCGCGAAGGGGTCCGCCCCGGTGGCGCGCTGGAAGGTGCCGCCCAGCGTGGTGAACGGCGGCACCTGGGCGTCGCCCTCCTTCCAGCCCTCGACCTTGCCGTAGGACAGGCGCAGCGTGAAGGTGGCGTCCGGGTAGACGCGCGGGCCGGTCATGGCGAAGCGGGCCTGGGCGATCAGCTCGGCGTTCTTTTGCGCGACCGACTCCACCTCGCGCTCGTAGCGCAGGCGCAGCGCGCGGGCCGGCTCGTCCAGCGCCAGGGCCAGCTGGATGAAGGGGTCCTGGCTCTTGCGGACGGCCTCCAGGCCGCCTTCCCACAAGGCCTTGCGCACCGCGACGTCCGCCAGCTGGCTGCCGTCCACCAGGCGAGCCGCGACCTGCTCCGGCGAGTCCTTGCCGAGCACCTGGTGCACCAGCGGCGCATCGGCGCCGAGGTGCTCGCGCATCTTCTCGAGCGAGAAGCTCAGCTTGAACTTCTCGAAGGCGGGGTAGATGGGCGCGGGTGACAGCAGCTGCGCCTGCACCGCCGGCAGGCCGGCCTCGGCGAACTCGGGCAGGCGCTCGGCATTGGGCCGGCCGCGCTCCGCCGCGCCGCGCACCAGCGTGCGGGCGATGCCGAAGAGCTGTGTGTTGAAGGCCGCGCCCCGCTCCAGCTGCCCGTGCAGCGTGCGGAAGCTGCGGTAGTTCTGCAGCGCCGTGGCGATGGCATCCCAGGCGCCGTTCACCGCCTTGAGCTGGGGCTGGCGGGCCGCGAAGGCGCGCAGCCGGGCCTCGTCGGCGCGCTTGGCGGCCAGCAGGGCCGGCTCGTTGAGCGCCTCCAGCTGGCCCTTGAGCACCTTGAAGTCGTTCTCGACATAGAACAGCTCCGCATTGGCGGTGCGGGCCTGCTCCTCGCCCTGGGTGCGGTACTGCGCGAGGCGGCCGCGGTACTCGGCCAGCTCCATGAGCGACTCCGGCAGGCGGCGCGCCCGCAGCTGATCCAGCTGCGCGACGGTCAGCGTGCGCTGCGTGGAACCGGGATGCCCCGTCACGAAGACCGCCTCGCCGGCCGCGGGGCCGCGGGTGTTGACGGGGAAGAAGTCCTTCACCGCCGCCGGCTGGCCGTTCTCGTAGACGCGCAGCAGGCCCATGTCGAGGTCGTAGCGCGGGAAGTTGAAGTTGTCGGGATCGCCGCCGAAGAAGGCGATGGCCTGCTCCGGCGCGAAGGCCAGGCGCACGTCCTGGAAGCGGTGGTAGCGGTAGAGCTTGTACTGGCCGCCGTGGTAGAGATCGACCACGTCGCAGCGCTGGGTCTTGGCGTCGGCGCCGACGCACTGGGCGGTGAGCGTCGCCTTGATCGCGTTGAAGGCCTGGGTGAAGGCCACGCCGTCACGGCCCCGCGTGGCGGCCTTGACCTGCTCGGTGACGTCGGTGATGGCCTCCAGGCGGTTGACCTCCATCGCGGGGCAGGTCTGCTCCTCGGCCCGGCTGCGGGCGAGGAAGCCGTTCTTCATGTGGTCCTTGCCGGCGCTGGAGAGCTGCTCCACGCACTCGGCCACGCAATGGTGGTTGGTCAGCACCAGGCCCTGGGCCGAGACGAAGCTGCCCGAGCAGCCGCCGGCGAGCCGGGCCGAGCCGCGCATGGCCTTGGTCAGCCAGGCGGCATCCGGCGCGAAGCCGAGCTCCTGGCGCATCAGGGCGGTCGGCGGGTTGTCCAGCGTCCACATGCCCTCGGCGGCCTGGGAGAGCGAGGGCGCCAGCAGCGCGCCGGTCAGCAGGGCCAGAGGGGCGGGACGGCAGAGACGCTGGGGCAGGCGCATGGCGGCTTCCAATGCAGTGGAGGGGAAGCGCCGATTGTGGGAGCGGGGCCGGCCCCGACCGGAAGGCATGGGCCCTCGCGGCCCCCGCCCCAGGGAAAACACGGGGCAGACTGTGTGCATGGCGCGTCATCATGCGCGCAGCCAACATGTCAGCAGTCCCCATGAGCCCTTCCGCGACCGCCCCTTCCCTGATCCAGCGCTGGCGGCACTGGCGCGAGCAGCGGTCGGCCCGGCGCACGCAGGGGCAGCTGAGCCGCCGCTGTCCGCAGGCCCTGGCGCTGCAGGCGCGCCTGCCCGAGGGCGTGCGCGAGGCCTGGCAGGCCCATGCCGCCGAGGAGTTCCCCGGCCTGCCCCAGGGCCCGCGCGACTGGCTGCTGGCCTCGACCGCGCTCCTGCAGTTCTTCCTCGCCGCCGCGCGCACCGATGGCCCCTGCGCCCTGCCCAGCCGTGCGGCCGACGCCGTCTGGCATGCCTGGCTGGCCGCGGACGCCGCCGGCCTGGCCGCCTTCCAGCGCGAGCACCTCGGGCGGGAGGTTCCGCATCTCCCGGAGGCCGCCCTGCCCGGCCCCCTGGACCACGCCCTGGGCCGCTGCTACGCGGCCTGCTGCCGCCAGGAGCAGCTGAGCCCGCTGGCCGGCCGTCTGCCGCTGGTCTTCGAGCTGGACGCCCTGGCGCGCATGCCGGGCGGCTGGCACTACCGCTGGAACAAGCGCCTGCGCTGTCTCAGCCACCAGGTGATGGACGTCGACGGCGACCCGCGCGGCCGGGTGCAGCTGCACGCCGTGCACGGCGCCAGCCTGGCGGGCCTGGGTCTGCTGAGCACCGCCGAGGCGGCCCAGTGGGCGCAGCAGAACGAGCGGCTCGCCCGCCAGCGCGAGGGCGCCACCGGCGGCAGCAGTTGCGGGAGCAGCTGCGGCGGGGCCTCGGCCAGCGACTGCAGCAGCGCCAGCAGCGACGGCGGCTGCAGCTGTGGCAGCAGTTGCGGGAGCAGTTGCGGCAGCAGCTGAGGACAACGGCCCAGCCACCTCAGAGCCGGGCGCCCTCCGTCCGGGGGCAGACGCTTGTTGCTCGGATGTAACCGGAACGCGCACGAAAGGCGCGCGATCTGTGCGACGCTTGTCGGCGCCGAGCCTCCGAGCTCCCTTCCCGCTGTACTCCCGCTGTACTCCCGCTGTACTCCCGCTGTACTCCCGCTGTACTCCCGCTGCCCGCCCTTCCGTGACCCATTCGCCGACACCCCACCCGCAGGGTTCCGCTCCCGCTTCCCCCGCCCCCCGCCTCTTCGCGCTGGCCTGGCCCCTGTTCCTGGAGATGGGGCTGGGCATTGCCATCAGCCTCCTGGGCACGCTGCTCGCGGCCCGCGTCTCCGACACCGCGGGTGCCGCCTTCGCCCTGGCCAACCATGTGGGCGGCACGCTCTTCATCCTCTTTCGCATCATCGGTGCCGGCATCAGCGTGGTGCTGACGCAGGCGCTGGGCAGCGGCCGGCGGGACGTCGCCGACGCCACCGCCCGTGCCGCCGTCGGCGCCAGCAGCTGGATCGGCCTGCTGACGGGCCTGGGCGCCATGCTCGGCGCCGAGCCGCTGCTGCGCGTGCTCGGGGCGCCGGCCGAGGTGCTGCCGCTGGCGACGCCCTTCCTCGTCCTGCTGGGCCCGGCCATGCTGCTGGACGCGTGGAACGCCGCCATGGCGAGCGTCATGCGCGCCCATCTGCGGGCCCGCGACACCCTCGCCGTGCTGCTCGCCATGCAGGCCCTGCAGCTCGCCCTGGCCGTGCCGCTGATGCAGCACCTGGGCCTGATCGGCTTCGCCCTGGCCCTGATCGCCAGCCGGCTGCTGGGGCTGGCGCTGCATCTGTGGCTGTGGCGCGCGCGGCTCGGGCTGCGTCTGACGGCGCCGGACTGGTGGCGGCTGCCGCGCCGCGAGCTGGGGGCCATCCTGCACATCGGCCTGCCGGGCGCGGGCGAGAACATCGCCTACCGCCTGGCCTTCATGGCGAGCGTGGCGGTGGTCGGCCACCTGGGCGCGCAGGCGCTCGCCACGCATGCCTATGTCTCGCAGCTGATGTACTTCATCCTGCTGTCCGGCCTGGCGACGGGCTTCGCGGCGGAGATCGTCGTGGGGCACCTGATCGGCGCGGGGCAGCTGCACGCGGCGCACCGGCTGGTGCGACGGGCCATGGCGCGCGGGCTGCTCGTGTCCGTCGCGGTGGCCGGGGCTTTCGCCCTGGCCGGCCCCTGGCTGCTGGGCTTCTTCACCCGGGACCCCGCCATCATCGCGCTGGGCAGCACCCTGCTGTGGCTGACCGTGATCCTGGAGCCCGGGCGGACCTTCAACCTGGTCGTGATCAATGCCCTGCGAGCGGCCGGCGACGCCCGCTACCCGGTGATGGTCGGCAGCGGCTCGATGCTGGTGGTGCTGGCCGGCGGCAGCTGGCTGCTCGGGCAGCAGCTCGGGCTCGGCCTCGTGGGCGTGTGGATCGCCTACGCAGCCGACGAATGGCTGCGCGGCCTGCTGATGTGGCGGCGCTGGGCACGGCAGGACTGGGTCCCCCACGCCCGCGCCGCGCACCGGCGGCTGCGCGCCTCCCGCGCGACGCCGCCGGCGTGATCAGCGGTCATTCACGTAGCTGAGCGTCTGGCGCACCTGGCTGGTCCCGCGGACGCTGCCATGGGAGGACAGCGCCGACGCCACCGTGCCGGTGCGGGTCACCGCCCACACCAGGCTCACGCGGCACTGCTTCACCACGATGCCGGCCGAGCTCGTCGCCGCCAGCGCGCTCGCGGCGGCCTCGTTCAGGCTCAGTTGCAGGGCCTCGGTGGTGACGCCGTACTCGTACTGCCCGCTGCCCGACGCCGTCAGGCGCACCGCGGGGCCGTTCTTCTCGCCCGACCAGCGGGCGGAGCGGCCGTCGGCCAGCTGGCAGTCGCCGTCCCACAGCACCACCTGCGGGAGCGGATCGGCCGCCACGCTCAGCGTCGTGCCGAACTGCCCCAGCGAGCGCGTCAGGGTCGAGGGCGCGGGCACGCGGATCTGCACCTCGGGCGGCAACTCGATGCTGCTGTCATAGGACTGGCCGCCGTGCTGCAGGCGCACGGTCCAGCGGTCCTGGGTGCTCTGCACCTGCGCCCCCACGGACCCGCCGTCCTGCGAGGTGGCCTCCAGAGGGACCGGCCCGGGCAGCAGGAGCATTCCGTCCGGGGACTGCAGCCGCACCACGGTGAGCAGGTTGGCCCGGTAGCCCAGGCCGAAGGACGCCGTGACGCGGCCGTTCTCCCGCGTCAGATTGCCGCCCAGGCGCAGGTCCTCCGCCGCGACCTCCGTCGAGGACTTGCAGTTCGTGAAGGCGCAGGAGTAGGCATCCGCGATGCCGGCGCCGGGATTGCCGCCGCAGCCGGAAAGTCCGGCCAGGCCGGCCAGCGCGGCGGCGGCCAGCGCGAGCGCACGGGCCTGGGGACGGCGGTGATGACGTTCTGGATGGTGTGACATGGGCGGTGCTCCTCCGTGAGTGCTTGGCATCGATGCCGGCGATCCCCGGCCTGCGCGAAGTCTAACCAGTTGATGGATGACATCAAGGCGGCGGGCGCTGTCCGGACTGCAGGGCGAACGGCGCCGCGGGAGGCGGCACCGGAAGCGCCCCCGCCCGCCCCATGCAGAATCACGCCATGCCGCTGTCACCCGTGCCTCCCGTGCGCCAGGCGCCGAAGCTCCCGCCCGCCCTGACGGCGCTGGCGGCGCTGCTGCGCGCCGGCGTCCAGCTGGGCCTCACGCTGGTACTGGCATCGGCCCTGATCTTCGCGAGCCTGGAACTGCTGCCAGGCCATGCGGCGGCGCTGATGCTGGGCCCGGACGCCGCCCCCGACGCCGTGCTGGCGCTCAGCCGCGAGCTGGGGCTGGACCAGCCCGCCTGGCAGCGCTACGGGCAATGGATGGCCGGTCTGCTGCACGGCGAGCTGGGCGATTCCTATGCCTACCGCACGCCCGTCGGGCCCATGCTGGCCGAGCGCCTGCGCCTGAGCCTGCCGCTCAGCGGGCTTGCGCTGCTGCTCACGGTGACGGCCTCGCTGACGCTGGGCGTCCTGGCCGCCGCGCGGCGCGGCCGCTGGGTGGACCACCTGCTGCTCGCCCTCAGCCAGCTGGGCCTGGCGCTGCCGGCCTTCTGGTTCGGCATGGGGCTGATGTGGCTCTTCGCCGTGCGACTGCAGTGGCTGCCGGCCGGCGGCTTCCCGGGCTGGGACGTCGAGATGGGCGGCGGCTGGGGGCCCGCCCTGCAGGCGCTGATGCTGCCCGCGCTGGCCCTGGCCCTCACCCAGACCGCGCTGCTGGCGCGGCTGCTGCGCGCCAGCCTGCTGGACGTGCTCCAGGAGGACTACGTGCTGGCCGCGCGCGCCCGCGGCCTTCCGGAGCGCCGCGTGCTGCTGCGCCATGCCCTGCGCAATGCCCTCGTGCCGGTGCTCACGCAGCTCGGCACGCAGTTCGCCGCCCTGCTGGCCGGCGCCGTGCTGATCGAGACCCTCTTCCAGCTGCCCGGCCTCGGTCAGCTGATCGCCCAGGCCATCGCGAACCGGGACCTCGTCGTCGTGCGCAATGCGGTCATGGCCCTGGTGGCGATGGTGCTGGCCGTCAATGCCGCCGTCGATCTGCTCAACACCTGGCTGGACCCGCGCCTGCGCCGCCCGGAGGCGAGCCATGGCTGAGGGTCAGGTCTTGACCGTCGCCGCCGGCCCGCGCGGGACGCGCCTGCGACGTCATCCGCGCCTGCTCGCGGGCCTGCTGCTGGGCGCGGCGCTGCTGCTGGCCGCCGCCGCCAGCCTGCTGATGCCCGACACCGCCCTGCTGGCGGCCGACCTCGGCCAGCGCCTGCAAGGCCCGGGCCCCGGCCACTGGCTGGGCACCGACGCGCTGGGGCGGGACCTGCTCCCGCTGCTGCTGGGCGGGGCCCGCAATGCGCTGGGCGTGGGGGCGATCGCCGTCGGGCTGTCCCTCGGCCTGGGCGTGCCGCTGGGGTTGCTCGCGGCCGCGCAGGGCGGTTGGGTGGACCGCCTGATCGGGCGGCTCGCCGACCTCGGCCAGGCCTTCCCCGCCCTGCTGCTGGCCATCCTGCTCGCCGCCAGCCTCGGGCCGGGCATGGGCGTGGCCATGGTGGCCATCGGCCTGCACGGCGTGCCCGCCTGCGTGCGCCTGGTGCGGGCCAGCGCGCGGGTGCAGTGGCAGCGGGACTATGTGCGGGCCGCGCGCGCCTTCGGCCGGCCGCGCTGGCAGATCGCCTGCGTCCACGTGTTGCCGAACATCGCCTCGCCGCTGCTCGTGCTGGCGAGCAACCAGTGCGCGCTGGCGCTGCTCGCCGAGGCCTCGCTGGCCTACCTCGGCCTCGGCACCCAGGCGCCCGCGCCCAGCTGGGGCCGCATGCTGGCCGAGGCCCAGACCTGGCTGTTCGAGGCGCCGCAGCTCGCCCTGCTGCCGGGGCTGTGTCTGATGACGTCGGTGCTGGGCCTGCAGCTGCTGGCGGACGGCCTGCGGGACTGGCTCGACCCGCGGGCTTGAGCGCCCGGCCGTGCCATGATCGCGGCCATGGATCGCCGCCATCTCCTGCACGCCCTGGGCGCCACGCTCGCCCCCCTGACGCTGCCTGCCCTGGCCCAGCCGCGCGGCAAGGACGCCGTCGTCATCGGCATGACCCTCGAGCCCCCGGGCCTCGACCCCACCGCGGGCGCGGCGTCGGCCATCGCCGAGATCGTCCACTACAACGTCTTCGAGACCCTCACGCGCATCACCCCCGAGGGCCAGCCCGGGCCGGGCCTCGCGCTGCGCTGGGAGATCACCCCGGACCAGCGGACCTACACCTTCCGCCTGCGCGGCGGCGTGCGCTTCCACAACGGCGAGTCCTTCACGGCGGCGGCGGTGAAGTTCAGCTTCGAGCGCGCCGCCGGCGAGGCCAGCACGAACAAGGACAAGCGCGTCTTCGCCAACATCGCCCAGATCGCCACCCCGGAGCCGGACGTGCTGGTGCTGACCCTGCGGCAGGCGGAGCCGGACTTCCTCTTCCTCATCGGCCAGGCGACGGCCGCCATCGTCGAGCCCCGCAGCGCCGCCGGCAATGCCCAGCTGCCCGTGGGCACCGGCCCCTACCAGCTCGCGGGCTGGGTGCGGGGCGCGAGCCTGCAGCTCAAGGCCTTCGAGGGCTACGCCCAGCGCGGGCTGCCGATGCCGCCCATCCGGCGCGTCACCTTCCGCTTCATCGCCGATCCGGCCGCGCAGGTGGCCGCCCTGCTCTCGGGCGACGTGGACGCCTTCCCGCGCGTGGCCGCGGCCCGCAGCCTGGAGCAGTTCAAGCGCCAGCCGCAGCGCTTCCAGCTGATCATCGCGGGCTCGCGCGCCAAGACCCTGGTGGCCATGAACCACCGCCGCAAGCCGCTGGACGACGTGCGGGTGCGCCGCGCCCTCGCCATGGCCCTCGACCGCCAGGCCCTGATCACCGCCGCGGCGGACGGCTACGGTCTGCCCATCGGCAGCCATTACGTGCCGGGCGCGCCGGGCTATGTGGACCTCACCGCCGTCAACGCGCACGACCCGGCCCGGGCCCGCGCGCTGCTCAAGGAGGCGGGCGTCACGGGCCTGTCGCTCTCGCTCAAGCTGCCGCCCGCGCCCTACGCGCGTCAGGGCGGCGAGCTCGTCGCCGCGCAGCTCGCGCAGGTCGGCGTGCAGGTGAAGCTCGAGAACATCGAGTGGGCGCAGTGGCTGTCCACCGTCTACACGGCCCATCAGTACGACCTGACGCTCATCTCGCACGTGGAGCCGCTGGACCTCGGCAACTTCGCCAAGCCCGGCTACTACTGGGGCTACGAGAGCCGCGCCTATGCCGAGCTGTGGCAGCGCTACCAGGCCAGCAGCCGCGAGCCGGAGCGCCTGAAGCTGCTGGCCGAGCTGCAGCGCCGCATCGCGGACGATGCCGTGGCGGCCTGGCTCTACCAGCCGCAGTGGATCACCGTGGCGCAGGCGCGCCTCAAGGGCCTGTGGACCAGCATGCCGCTGTTCGTGAACGACCTGGCGGCCCTGCGCTGGGACTGACCTGACACCCGGACGACGATGCAAGACCTGACCCCCGCCCCGACCGCCCTTCACGACTGGCCCGCACAAAGGCTGCTGGAGGCCTACGAGGCCCGCTCGCTCAGCCCCGTCGAGGTGCTGCGGAGCCTGGAGGCGCACGTCGGGCGCTGGGAGCCGCAGCTGCAGGCGCTCTATGCCCCCGACTTCGAGGCGGCATACGCCGCGGCACGCGACTCCGAGGCCCGCTGGCAGCGCGGTGAGCCCCTCGCCGTGGCGGTGGCCGGGCAGCGCATCACGCTGGACGGCCTGCCGCTGACGCTCAAGGAGAACATCGCCACGCGCGGCACGCCCGTGCCGCTGGGCACCGCCGCGACCGAGCTCACGCCCGCCGCCGAGGACGCCCCGCCCGCCGCCCGCGCCCGCGAGCTCGGCGCCGTGCTCTTCGCCAAGACCACCATGCCGGACTACGGCATGCTCAGCTCCGGGCTCTCGAGCTTCCACCCGCTGACGCGCAATCCCTGGGACCTGCGCAAGAACCCGGGCGGCTCCAGCGCCGGGGCCGGCGCCGCCGCCGCGGCCGGCTACGGGCCGCTGCACGTGGGCACGGACATCGGCGGCTCCATCCGCCTCCCCGCCGCCTGGTGCGGGCTCTTCGGCCTCAAGCCCAGCCTCGGCCGTGTCCCCATCCAGCCGCCCTTCGCCGGGCGCGTCGCGGGCCCCATGACCCGCCGGGTCGAGGACGCCGCCCTGCTGATGGCCGCGCTGGCCCGCCCCGACTGGCGCGACGGCATGAGCCTGCCGCCGCAGGCGCTGCCCTGGCTGGACCTGCATCTGGACCTGCGCGGCCTGCGCATCGGCCTGATGCGCGACGCGGGCTGGGGCCTCACGGTGGAGAGCGAGACGGCCGCCGCGGTGGACCTCGTGGCCGCACGCCTGGCGGATGCCGGCTGCGAGGTGACCCCCATCGGCCCGTGCAGCACCCGGGCGATGATCGACGGGCTCGATGCCTTCTGGCGCATGCGCTCCTGGCTGGACATCTCCGCCCTGCCCGAGGCGCGCCGCGCCCGCGTGCTGCCCTACATCCGGGCCTGGGTCGACCGCGGCGCGCAGCTGACGGCGAGCGAGCTCTACCAGGGCTACAGCCAGATCGCCGCCTTGCGCGATGCCGCGATCGCCGCCTGCCAGCCGTATGACTTCGTGATCTCGCCCACCAGCCCGGTGCCCAGCTTCCCGGCGGAATGGGCCAGCCCCATCCACGACCCGCAGCGCCCCTTCGAGCACATCGCCTTCACCCTGCCCTTCAACATGAGCGAGCAGCCGGCCGCGACGCTCAACGCCGGCTTCACGGCGAGCGGGCTTCCGATCGGCGTGCAGGTGGTGGGGCGGCGCTTCGACGACCTCGGCGTGCTGCGCCTGAGCCGTCAGCTGGAAGGCCTGCTCGCCGACCGCCAGCGCCCCTGGCCCCAGCCGCCGGCGCTCGCTCAGCCGACCAACTGAACCTGCGCCGCCAGCGCGCGCATCTCGGCCAGGCTCGGCGCGCGGGCGCCCGCCTGCAGGCAGGCCGCGGCGCCGGCGGCCACGGCGCAGCGCAGCTGGGTCTCCTCGGGCTCCTGGTGCAGGCAGGCATGGATGAAGCCCGCCATGGCGGCGTCGCCGGTCCCGACGGTGTCGACCACCTCGACGGCCAGCGCCCGGGCCGACCACTCCTGCGTGCCCTGGTAGAGCGTCGCGCCCTGCGCGCCATGCGTGCACAGCAGCTTCGCCTGCGGATTCCAGGCCGCGAGCTGGCCCAGGCCCACATGGGGCGAGGGGCTGCGGAAGAGGCCGCAGAGGTCCTCGTCGGACACCTTGATCACG
Organism: Burkholderiaceae bacterium; assembly: GCA_041912595.1. Classification (GTDB taxonomy): domain Bacteria; phylum Pseudomonadota; class Gammaproteobacteria; order Burkholderiales; family Burkholderiaceae_C; genus Roseateles_B. Next base: position 337 of record JAYRMR010000060.1, on the reverse strand, counting down.
TCCGCCAGCCGGGCCATGCGCTCCAGGGTGTCGTCGTAGCGGTTGTCCATGCCCTGGCGGTAATTGGGGTCGTAGCTGATCGTCACGCCCTGCGCCTTCAGGGACTCCGCCAACTCCAGCAGCCGGCTGGCGAGGGGCTCGCGGTTCAGGCTGATGCCGCCGAAATGCGCCCAGCGGACGAACTGCCGCCAGCCCTGGGGCAGGCCGCTGGTGTATTGACCCAGTGAAAACCTGCTCAGGTGTTACCGTCGAGAGGAAGACACCATGAGTACGTTGATGGACGAAGAGATCAAGCGCTGGACCGCGAAGCGCAAGACGGCATTGGTCCTGGAAATCA
>JAYRMR010000059.1:0-26165 GCA_041912595.1 Burkholderiaceae bacterium | reverse complement strand
AGTAGCCACAAGCTTTCGGTCGCAAGATCTCCCCAGTGTTGGGGCTGAAATCCCGGGACTCTTCTCCTCCTCCTCCCTCCCTCCCTCGTTGGTCCCGGGGCATCTTGCGGCTTCTTTTATGTCCAGGGCTCCCGCTGTTGCGGGGGCCCTTTTTCTTTGCGGCACGCGCCTGCCGCCTGACGCAAAGCTACAGGTCGGTGCACGTTCAGAACGGGTGATCGGCTGCCGCACCAATAACGTGTGCAGCGCACGGGCTTCGCCTCGCGCGACCCCTCCCATCACCGATGGCGAATCCTGGCCGCGGAGCATCTCCCGATGCCCCGCCTCACGCCTTCAGCGCAGCCAGCCCTTGCGGCGGAAGTAGATGAAGGGCGCCGCGACCGAGGCCACCATCAGCGCGATGGCAAAGGGGTAGCCCCATTCCGCGTCCAGCTCCGGCATGTGCTTGAAATTCATGCCGTAGATGCTGGCGATCAGCGTCGGCGGCAGCAGGGCCACGCTCGCCACGGAGAAGATCTTGATGATCTTGTTCTGGTTGATGTTGATGAAGCCGACGGTGGCGTCCATCAGGAAGTTGATCTTGTCGAACAGGAAGGCCGTGTGCGAATCGAGCGAGTCGATGTCACGCAGGATCTGGCGCGACTCCTCGAACTGCTCGGCATTGAGCATGCGGCTGCGCATCATGAAGCTCACGGCACGGCGCGTGTCCATCACGTTGCGGCGGATGCGCCCGTTCAAGTCTTCCTCACGGGCGATGGCGGCCAGCACCTCGCCGGCCTCGGCGTCATTCACATCGCTCTTCAGCACGCGGGCGCTGATGCGCTCGAGCTTGTCGTAGATGTTCTCCAGCACGTCGGCGGAGTACTCGGCGTCGGCGTCGTAGAGCTTGAGCAGCACGTCCTTGGCATCCTCGATCAGCGCGGGGATGCGGCGTGCCCGCAGGCGCAGCAGACGGAAGACGGGCAGGTCCTCGTTGTGGACCGAGAACAGCACGTTCTGATGCAGGATGAAGGCCACGCGCACATTGCGGGCGGATTCGTCGTCCTCGATCAGGAAGTCCGAGCGGATGTGCAGCTCGCCGTTGTCTTCCTCGTAGAAGCGGGCGGACTCCTCCAGGTCGTCGTCGACGATGTCCTCGGGAATGATCAGGCCGAAGCGCTCGCGGATCCAGGCCTTCTCTTCGGAGCTCGGATTCTCGAGGTCCACCCAGACGGGGCGGGCCATGGCGAGGTCGGCGGCGGATTCGGTTTCGTCCTGGAACAGCCCGCCCTTGAGGCGGCCGTTGTCCAGCGTGAAGACATTGAGCATGAGGGCTCCAGCGCATGCGTCCAGCCGGCATGCAGGCGCGGCGGGATCTATCTGTGGGCGTTGGACAAGCCTGACGGCGCAGGCCTGGTCCGGGGCAGGGGGCAGAGGCGACCCGTCTCACTCCGGACACCGGCCACTCGAGGCGCCTGCTCAGGCGCCGCGCGAACCAGGACGCTGGAGTGGACGGTCACCGAGGGTGATCGCTGTCCAAGGGGGACTCCAGTAGCGGGGACGGCGCATTATCGCGCCGCGCCGGAGGCCGCATCAAGCATTTCTATGGCGCAGGCGGCGACGATATCCGAGGGCTTGTCCCAGGGCGTCACGGCGCTCCAGGACGGCCGCCTGCGCAATCCGTCACGGCTTTGCGCTCAAGCAAATATGCACCTGCGGATGCCGCCTGATGCCGCCTTAAAACGCTTGTCACGTTCGGGGTTCAGGAGCACACTGATCCGCAACTAGAACGATTCCTCCACTCTGCTACTGACCGCCGCACACGCCTCAATCTCCCCCCTCAAGACCTCTGAAGCTCCGATGACTGGCGCCTCGCCACAGCGACCGCCAACGTTCTCAAGCACCAACGCTTTCTCGCGACCAAGCCCTGTGAAAGGAGGCTTTATGAACCTGACTATCAGCGGCCACCATCTTGAAGTGACCCCAGCGCTGCGCGAATACGTGCTGACCAAGCTGGACCGGGTGACCCGCCACTTTGACCAGGTTGTTGACATCAACGTCCTGCTCACGGTGGAGAAGCAGAAGGAGAAGGAGCGCCGACAAAAGGCCGAGGTCACCGTCCACGTGAAGGGACGTGACATCTTTGTCGAGCAGGCTCATGAAGATCTATACGCCGCCATTGACCAGCTGATGGACAAGCTGGATCGTCAGGTCTGCCGCCACAAGGACAAGCTCCAGGACCACCACCACCAGTCCGCCAAGCGGATGGACGTGCCGGCCCCCTGAGCCCTGATTTCCTTGAGTTCGCAAGGCGCCCACATGGGCGCCTTTTTGCTGATCGCCCACACATGCAGGAGCGTTGCCGGAGCGCCTCAATGTCACGCAATCGGACGCATTTGGGGGGCTCTCCCGGTGGACGGAGCACCCGGGGGCACGGAGCTTTCTATAATCGGCGCTCCAACCCTAGTGACCAAGCGTCCCGCCCAAGGCCTACCCAGCCGTAATCGGCGCTGTGACCTCGATGAACCGTCTCGCCGCCATCCTGCCTGCCAGCAATGTGCTGGTGAATGTGGACGCCTCCAGCAAGAAGCGCGTTTTTGAACAAGCCGGGCTGCTGTTCGAGAACAACCACTCCATCGCTCGCGCCCTGGTCACGGACAACCTCTTTGCCCGGGAACGTCTCGGCTCGACCGGCCTGGGCCATGGCGTGGCCATCCCCCACGGCCGGATCAAGGGCCTGAAGAATCCCCTGGCCGCGGTGCTGCGCGTGCAGCAGGCCATCGGCTTCGACGCGCCGGACGACGAGCCGGTCTCCCTCCTGATCTTCCTGCTGGTGCCCGAGGCCGCCACCCAGCGTCACCTGGAAATCCTCTCCGAGATCGCCGAGATGCTCTCGGACCGCGAACTGCGTGAGCGCCTCAAGACCGAAGCCGAGGCTGCGACGCTGCACAAGCTGATCGCCGACTGGGAACCGCTGAAGTCGGTCGCCTGAGACTGATCACCGGATGAAACCCACCTCGATCAGCGCCGACCGCCTCTTCGAAGAACTCCGTGAGGCCCTGCGCTGGGCCTGGATTGCCGGACACGCCCATCCGGAGCGCCGTTTCGACGACGCCGCCGTGCGGGACGCGCAGTCCGCCGCCGACCTCGTCGGCTACCTGAACTACATCCATCCCTACCGCGTGCAGATCGTGGGCCGCCGCGAGGTGGCCTATCTCAGCGAGGCCTCCGGCGAGGTGCTGGACCGCCGCATCGCGCGCATCGTGACCCTGGAGCCGCCGGTGATCATCGTCGCCGACGACCAGACCCCGCCGGACCGCCTCGTGGCCCTGTGCGATCGCGCGGAGATCCCGCTCTTCGTCACCTCCGAGTCCGCGGGCCACACCATCGACGTGGTCCGCTCCTACCTGGCCTTGCTGTGCGCCAATCGCACGACGCGCCACGGCGTCTTCATGGACATCCTGGGCCTGGGCGTGCTGCTGACCGGCGAGTCCGGCCTGGGCAAGAGCGAACTGGGTCTGGAGCTGATCTCCCGCGGTCACGGCCTGGTGGCTGATGACGCGGTGGACTTCTTCCGCATCGCCCAGACCGCCATCGAAGGCCGCTGTCCGGAGCTGCTGATGAACCTGCTCGAGGTCCGCGGCATCGGCCTGCTCGACATCAAGGCCATCTTTGGCGAGACCGCGGTGCGGCGCAAGATGCGGCTCAAGCTCATCGTGCACTTGGTCCGCAAGGAGACCATGGAGCGCGATTTCGAGCGCCTGCCCTACGAGCCGCTCTACGAGGAAGTGCTGGGCATGCCCGTGCGCAAGGTCGTGATCGCCGTGGACGCCGGCCGCAATCTGGCCGTGCTGGTCGAGGCCGCCGTGCGCAACACCATCCTGCAGCTGCGCGGCATCGACACCTACCGCGAGTTCGTCGAGCGCCACCAGCGCGCCATTGAAAAAGGCCTGCAGGACGACGCCTGAGGCCTTGTTCGGGGCGCGAAAGGGGCCGGGTCAGCGCCGGTTCGCGCAGTCCTTCTTGATGCAGCTCGCATAGAGCGACAGCGAATGCTCCTGCAGCTCGAAGCCCCGCTCCAGGGCGATCTTGTGCTGGCGGGCCTCGATCTCGGGGTCGAAGAACTCCTCCACCTTGCCGCAGGTCAGGCACACGAGATGGTCGTGGTGATGGCCTTCGTTGAGCTCGAACACGGCCTTGCCGGACTCGAAATGATTGCGCGACAGCAGGCCGGCCTGCTCGAACTGGGTCAGCACCCGGTAGACGGTGGCCAGGCCGATGTCGGCGTCTTCCACGAGCAGGGCCTTGTAGACGTCCTCGGCCGTCATGTGACGCTGGGCGGTCTTCTGGAAGATCTCGAGGATCTTGATGCGGGGCAGCGTGGCCTTGAGGCCGCTGTTCTTGATTTCGTCGGTGCGGTTCATGGTCTTGCCGGCAATCTGCGTGCTGTCAGCAGGCCCCGGGCCTGCCGCTAGAATGGGTCGATCATAGCCAGCTTGGGCCGCCGACTTCTAAGCCCCTAGTGACATGCGACTCATTTCTCCTGACGCCAGCCCGCGCGGCTGGCCGCTGACCGGCGCCCTGGCGCTGGCGCTGCTGGCCCTGGGGGGCTGCAGCCAGATGCCCAAGCTGAGCGAGCTGACCTCCGCGACCGGAGACAAGGTGTTGGGCTTCGTCCGCCCCTACCGCGTCGAGGTGGTGCAGGGCAATGTGCTGACCAAGGAACTCCTGGCCAGCGTCAAGCCGGGCATGCCCCGCGCCCAGGTCCAGGATCTGCTGGGATCGCCCATGCTCACCGACGTCTTCCACGAGGAACGCTGGGACTACATCTTCACCATCCGCCGCCAGGGCACCGAGCCGCAGCGCCGCCACGTGGTGGTCTGGTTCGAAGGTGACGCCCTGAAGAGCGTGGATGCCCCGAGCGACATCCCCACGGAGCGCGACTTCGTTGCCTCCATCAACAGCTTCAAGCCGAAGGGCGACTCCCCGAAGCTGGCCCTGAGCGAGGCCGAGCGCAAGGCCCTGCCGGCGCCCGCCAAGCAGGCCCCCGCCGCCGTGGAGCCCATGGGCCCCATCCGCAGCTACCCGCCGCTGGAACCCCGCTCATGAGCGTGCGCATCGCCATTGCCGGAGCGTCCGGCCGCATGGGCCGCATGCTGATCGAGGCCGTGATGCAGTCGCCCGACTGCCAGCTCAGCGGCGCCCTGGACCGCGAAGGCAGCCTGCTGCTGGGCCAGGATGCCGGCGCTTTCCTGGGCCGCGAGAGCGGCGTCCGCGTGACGTCCGACCTGCGCGAAGGCCTGGCCGGCGCGCAGGTGCTGATCGACTTCACCCGCCCGGAAGGCACGCTGGCCCACCTGGCCCTGTGCGAGGAGCTGGGCGTGGCCATGGTGATCGGCACCACAGGCTTCGAGCCCGAGCAGAAGGCCCGCATCGCGGCCGGCGCCCAGAAGATCGGCATCATGATGGCGCCCAACATGAGCGTGGGCGTCAACGTCGTGCTCAAGCTCCTGGACATGGCCGCCCGTGCGCTGAACGAGGGCTATGACATCGAGATCATCGAGGCCCACCACCGCCACAAGGTCGATGCCCCGAGCGGCACGGCCCTGAAGATGGGCGAGGTGGTGGCCGGGGCCCTGGGCCGCGATCTCCAGGCCTGCGCCGTCTATGGCCGCGAAGGCGTGACCGGCGAGCGTGACCCCTCCACCATCGGCTTCGCGACCGTCCGCGGCGGCGACATCATCGGCGACCACACCGTGCTGTTCGCCGGCACGGGCGAACGCATCGAGATCTCGCACAAGTCCTCCAGCCGCGCGACCTACGCCCAGGGCAGCCTGCGCGCCGCGCGCTTCCTGGCCCGCAGCGGTCCGGGCCTCTACGGCATGGACGACGTTCTCGGCCTGAGCGGCCCGGGCGCCTGAGCACCATGGGCGGCTTCCTCCAGTTCTGGTCCCAGAGCGATGGCGTGGGCCGCACCGTGGCCCTCGTGCTCCTGGCGATGTCGGTCAGCGCCTGGGTGCTGATCTTCTGGAAGGGCTGGCAACTGCGCCAGGCCCGCCTGGATCTGGCGCAAGGCATGAGCGCCTTCTGGAACGCCCCGTCGCTGGACGAGGGCCGCGCCACCGTCGCACGGATCGACCGCGAAGGCGTGCTCGCGCCGCTGCTGCAGGCCGCCACCGAGGCGCCTGCCGCCCAGACCCTCGCCGCCCAGGGCGACCGGGACTCCCAGCTGACCCGCCGCCTGCGCGACGCCCTGCACCGCATCGTGCAGCAGCTGCAGTACGGGCAGGTGCTGCTGGCCTCCGTGGGCAGCACCGCCCCCTTCGTGGGCCTCTTCGGCACGGTCTGGGGCATCTACCACGCCCTCGAGAGCATCTCGGCCGCCGGCAACCTCACCATCGACCGCGTGGCCGGCCCGGTGGGCGAGGCGCTCGTGATGACGGCCGCCGGCCTGGCGGTCGCGATTCCCGCGGTGCTGGCCTACAACGTCTTCGGCAAGCGCATCGGCGCCTGCGAGGCCGAGCTCGAAGGCTTTGCGCACGACCTGCGCGAATTCCTGGAATAAGCCCGTCGCCATGGCCTTCGGACGCCTGGAACGCCGCGAAGCGCCCAAGCCCATGGGCGAAATCAACATGACGCCGCTGATCGACGTCATGCTGGTGCTGCTGGTCATCTTCATGATCACCGCGCCGCTGATGACCTCCTCGCTGCGCCTCGACCTCCCCACAAGCGAGGCCGCCTCGCCGTCCGACACGCCGCAGTTCATCGCCGTCGCGCTGAGCCCGGCCGGCGAGCTCTTCCTGGGCGAGGAGCGCCTCGACCCGGCGACCTTCAAGACCCGCATCAAGCAGCTCGGCCAGTCCCGGCCCGAGATGGAAGTGCAGCTGCGTGCCGACCAGACCGTGCCCTACGGCCGCGTGGCCGAGCTGATCGGCTGGATCCAGGACGGCGGCCTCCACCGCATTGCCTTCGTCGCCCAAGCACCGAGCAGCGACAAGCCCTGAAGCGGGCGCCCCCCACCCTGCGCCTACAATTTGGCGCATGAACGACAAGTACGCCCCCAACGAGATCGAAGCCGCCGCGCGGCAGTACTGGAACGAACGCGACGCCTACCGTGTTCTAGAAGACGAGAACAAGCCGAAGTTCTACGCCTGCTCCATGCTGCCCTACCCCAGCGGCAAGCTGCACATGGGCCATGTGCGCAACTACACGATCAACGACATGCTCACGCGTCAGCTGCGCATGAAGGGCTACAACGTGCTGATGCCCATGGGCTGGGACGCCTTCGGCCTGCCGGCCGAGAACGCCGCCATGAAGGGCAAGGTACCGCCGGCGCAATGGACGTACTCCAACATCGCGTACATGAAGTCGCAGATGCAGGCCATGGGCCTCGCCATCGACTGGTCGCGCGAGATCGCCACCTGCCAGCCCGAGTACTACAAGTGGAACCAGTGGCTGTTCCTGAAGATGCTCGAGAAGGGCATCGCCGAGCGCCGCACGCAGGTCGTGAACTGGGATCCGGTCGACCAGACCGTGCTGGCCAACGAGCAGGTCATCGACGGCCGCGGCTGGCGCTCCGGCGCGCTGGTCGAGAAGCGCGAGATCCCGGGCTACTACCTCAAGATCACCGATTACGCCGAGGAACTGCTCGCCGCGGTGGCCAACCCCGAGGACAAGAATTACCTCTCCGGCTGGCCCGAGCGCGTGCGCCTGATGCAGGAGAACTGGATCGGCAAGAGCCAGGGCGTGCGCTTCGCCTTCCCGCATGAGATCAAGGGCGCCGACGGCAACTTGATCCAGGACGGCAAGCTCTACGTCTTCACGACCCGCGCCGACACCGTCATGGGCGTGACCTTCTGCGCCGTGGCGCCGGAGCATCCCTTGGCCGCGCACGCCGCCGCCGGCAATGCCGAGCTGGCCGCCTTCATCGAGGAATGCAAGCAGGGCGGCACGACGGAAGCCGAGCTGGCCACGCAGGAGAAGAAGGGCATGCCCACGGGCCTCGTGGTCACGCACCCGCTGACGGGCGCGCAGGTGCCGGTGTGGATCGGCAACTACGTGCTCATGAGCTACGGCGACGGCGCCGTGATGGGCGTGCCGGCCCATGACGAGCGCGACTTCGCCTTCGCCAACAAGTACGGCATCGAGATCAAGCAGGTCGTGGCCGTCGAGGGCCAGACCTTCTCGACCACCGACTGGGCCGACTGGTACGGCGACAAGCAGCAGGGCGTGTGCATCCACTCCGGCCTGCTCGATGGCCTGAGCCACAAGGCTGCCGTCGACAAGGTCGCCGAACTCGTCGGCGCGAAGGGCCTCGGCGAGAAGAAGACCACCTGGCGCCTGCGCGACTGGGGCGTGAGCCGCCAGCGCTACTGGGGCACGCCGATCCCCATCATCCATTGCGACGAGCACGGCGCCGTGCCGGTGCCCGAGAAGGACCTGCCGGTCGTGCTGCCCGAGGAATGCATCCCGGACGGCAGCGGCAATCCGCTCAACAAGCACAGCGCCTTCCTGAACGTGCCCTGCCCGGTCTGCGGCAAGCCCGCCAAGCGCGAGACGGACACCATGGACACCTTCGTGGATTCGTCCTGGTACTTCATGCGCTATTGCGACGCCCAGAACAAGGACGCGATGGTCGGCGACGGCACGGCCTACTGGATGCGCCAGGGCGCCGCGATGGACCAGTACATCGGCGGCATCGAGCACGCGATCCTGCACCTGCTGTATGCGCGCTTCTGGACCAAGGTCATGCGTGACCTCGGCCTCGTGAAGATCGACGAGCCCTTCACCAAGCTGCTGACGCAGGGCATGGTGCTGAACCACATCTACTCGCGCCGCACCGACAAGGGCGGCATCGAATACTTCTGGCCGCACGAGGTCGAGAACGTCTTCGACGAGAAGAGCGGCAAGATCGTCGGCGCCAAGCTCAAGAGCGATGGCTCGGCCATCGACTACGAGGGCGTGGGCACCATGTCCAAGTCCAAGAACAACGGCGTGGACCCGCAGGAGCTGATCAACCAGTACGGCGCGGACACCGCCCGCCTGTTCGTGATGTTCGCGAGCCCGCCCGAGCAGACGCTGGAATGGAACGACGCCGGCGTGGAAGGCGCGCACCGCTTCCTGAAGCGCGTGTGGGGCTTCGCCGCCAAGCATGCCGACACGCTCAAGGCCGCCGGCAGTGACTTCGCCGCCCTGAGCGCCGACGGCAAGGCCCTGCGCCGCGAGGTGCACCTCGTGCTCAAGCAGGTCTCCTACGACTACGAGCGCATGCAGTACAACACCGTGGTCTCCGGGGCCATGAAGCTGCTGAACGCGCTGGAAGCCTTCAAGGACGTGGCCGGCCAGGCCGCCGCCGTGTGCGAAGGCGTCTCGGTGCTGCTGCGCGTGATCTACCCGGCCTGCCCGCACATCGCCCACACCCTGTGGCAGGAGCTGGGCTTCGCGGCCCAGATGGGCGACCTGCTCGACACCGCCTGGCCGACCGTCGACGAAGGCGCGCTGGTGCAGGACGAGATCGAGCTGATGCTGCAGGTCAACGGCAAGCTGCGAGGCTCGCTGAAGGTGCCGGCCGGTGCCGACAAGGCCGCCATCGAGGCCGCCGCCCTGGCCCACGAGAAGTTCGCCGAGTTCAGCGGCGGCCAGGCCCCGAAGAAGGTCGTGGTCGTGCCCGGCCGTCTCGTCAACGTGGTGGTCTGATCGCCATGGCTCGCTCCTCGCGCCTGTCGCGCCGCGGGCTGCTCGCGCTGCCCGTGCTCACCGGCCTGGCGGCCTGCGGCTTCGAGCTGCGCCGCGAGCCGGAGTTCGCCTTCCAGTCCCTGGCCATGACGGGCTTCGCGCCCGAGTCCCCCCTGGCCGAGGAACTGCGCCGGCAGCTGCGGCAGTCGCCGCTGCAGCTGGTGCAGGATCCGTCCAAGGCCCAGGTCGTGCTGGAGGCGCTGCGCGACAGCCGCGAGCGCTCGGTCGTGGTGTCCACCAGCGCCGGGCAGGTGCGCGAGTGGCAGCTCAAGCTGCAGCTCGACTACCTCGTGCGCACGCCCGGCGGCGAGCCGCTGCTGCCCATCACCGAGCTGCGCATGAGCCGCGAGATGAGCTACCTCGAATCCCAGGCCCTGGCCAAGGAGCAGGAGGAGGCGCAGCTCTACCGCGCCATGCAGTACGACGCCGCCGCCCAGGTGATGCGCCGCCTCGCCAGCGTGCGCCTGCGCTGATCGGTCCGCATGCAGATCCGTCCTGACGCGCTGGCCGCGCAACTCGCCAAGGGCCTCAAGCCGCTCTACACCGTGCACGGCGACGAGCCGCTGCTGGCCCAGGAGGCCGCCGACGCCATCCGCGCCGCGGCGCGCGCGCAGGGCTACAGCGAACGCAAGGTCTTCATCGTCAGCGGCGCCTATTTCGACTGGGGCCCGGTGCTGGGGGCCGCGCAGGCCCTGAGCCTCTTCGCCGAGCGCCAGTTCATCGAGATCCGCATTCCCTCGGGCAAGCCCGGCAAGGACGGCTCCGAGGCCCTGCAGCGCTACTGCGCAACGCTGCCGGAGGACGTCCTCACCCTGATCACCCTGCCCCGCCTGGACAAGACCCAGCTCTCGAGCGCCTGGTTCACCGCCCTCGATCAGCAGGGCGTGAGCATCAAGGTCGAGCCCGTCGAGCGCCGCGCGCTGCCGCAGTGGATCGCCCAGCGCCTGGCCGCGCAGGGCCAGTCCGTCGTGGAGGGCGAGGAGGGCCGGCGCGCGCTGACCTTCTTTGCCGACCGCGTCGAGGGCAATCTGCTCGCTGCTCACCAGGAACTGCAGAAGCTCGCGCTGCTGCATCCGCCCGGGCCGCTGAGCCTGGAACAGATCGAGGGCGCCGTGCTGAACGTGGCGCGCTACGACGTCTTCAAGCTCAGCGAGGCCATCCTCTCCGGCCAGACCGCCCGCGTGCTGCGCATGCTGGAGGGCCTGGAAGCCGAGGGCGAGGCCGCCGTGCTCGTCCACTGGGCCCTGGCCGACGACGTGCGGGCGCTCAAGCGCGTGCGCGACGCCGTCGAAGCCGGCAAGCCCCTGCCGATGGCGCTGCGGGAGTCGCGCGTCTGGGGCGCCAAGGAGCGGCTGTTCGAGCGCATCGTGCCCGGCCTGCACGGCAGCCAGCTCCAGGCGCTGGTGGATGCAGCCCAGGTCTGCGACGGCATCGTCAAGGGCCTGCGTCACCGGGACTGGCCCCAGGATCCGTGGGCCGCTTTGCAGAAGCTGGCCCTGCTGCTGCTGGAGACCGCGCAGGGTCCAGCCGGGCGACAAGCGGGCGGACGTCACGCCAGCCTCGTCCTGAAGGCCTGAGCCCGGCGTTCCGGCCTGCCGCTGCGCGGCGTTTCGCGTTATGGTCTGCCCTGTGTTTCTTCGCAGGAAGGCGCCGGCATGCTGCCCCAGTTCCCCCGAGCCCGCCCCTGGGCCCCGCTGAGCCTCGGCGGCCTGCTGCTGTGCGCGCTGCCCGGCCTTGCCGCGGCCGCGAGCTGGCAGTTCCAGGTCCGCAGCCCCGAGGGCCAGCCGCTGGCCGATGCCGTCGTCGCCGTCGAGATCAAGGGCCCGACGCGCACCACCAGCGCCCGCGCCGAGATCGCCCAGCGGGACCGCCGCTTCATCCCGAACGTGCTGGTCGTGCAGACGGGCACGGCCGTGTCCTTCCCCAACCAGGACAGCGTCCGCCACCACGTCTATTCCTTCTCGCCGGCCAAGCGCTTCGACATCAAGCTCTATGCCGGAACGCCCGCCGAGCCCATCGTGTTCGACAAGCCCGGCGTCGCCCCGCTGGGCTGCAACATCCACGACCGCATGAGCGCCTTCGTCGTGGTGGTGGACACCCCCGTCTTCGGCAAGACCGACGAGCAGGGCCTCCTCACGCTGGACCTTCCGCCGGGCGAGCACCTCCTCCGGCTGTGGCACCCGTCCCGCCTGCAGCCGCAGCTCGTGGAGCAGCGGCTCAGCGTGGCGGCCGGCCAGGCCGCGGGCCAGTCCAGCCTCGTGCTGGCGCCGCAGTGATGGCGCCGTGAAGGCTTCGATGCCGCTGCCCGCCTTCCTCAACCCGCGCCGGATCGAGGGGCGCATCGTGGCGCTGTTCCTCGGCCTGCTGCTGCTCGTGCAGCTCGCGAGCTATGGCTTCATCGGCCACAGCATCGAGTCCAACGCCGAAGCCGCCATCGACGCCAAGCTGGCCACCGCGGGCCGCATGCTGCAGCGGCTGCTGGTGCAGCAGGCCGCGCGCGAGCAGGCCGCCGCCGAGCTGCTGGCCGCCGACTACGGCTTCCGCGACGCCGTCACCGCGGGCCAGACGCCCGAGGGCCAGGAAGACGTCGAGACCCTGCGCTCGGCCCTTGGCAACAACGGCGAGCGCGTCAATGCCGCGCTCGTCGCCTATGCCAACGTCAGCGGCCAGCTGGTGGCCGCCACGCGCGACCGGGCCGAGCTCTACCTCCCGCTGCTCAAGCGCCGGCAGGTCGACCCCGAGCAGCCCACGCTGGTGCTCCTGGACCGCGAGATCATGCAGGTGGTGACGGTGCCGGTGCGTGCGCCCATGACCATCGGCCATGTGCTGATGGGCTTCCGGCTCGACGAGGTGCCGCTGCTGGACCTCAAGCGCCTGATCAACGTGGACGCCATGTTCGTCATCGGCGAGCGCGGCCGCTGGCAGGACAGCGTGTCCATCGCGGAGGACGGCGAGCGAGGCCCGGCGTTCTTCGCCGCGATGGCGGACCTGGCGCCCGGCCAGTCGCTGCGCCGCGAGTGGGGCGGCCAGCACTGGCGCGTGCGCCTGATCCCCCTGCCGCAGGAGCTGGCGGGCCGCCGCGAGATCGGCGCCGTGATGTGGGCCTCCTTCGACGAGGAGGTCGCGCCCTACCGCCAGCTGCAGTGGTCCCTGCTGGCGCTGACCGCCGCGGGCATCGCCGCCTTCGCGATGGGCAGCGTGTTCACCGCGCGGCGCATCAGCCGGCCCATCGCCGCCCTGACGAAATCGGCCCAGCGCCTGGGGGCGGGCGACTACGACACGCCGGTGGCCTCCGGCTCCGACCTCGGCGAGGTGGCCGAGCTGGCCCGCAGCTTCGAGGCCATGCGCCAGGGCATCCGCGAGCGCGAGGAGCAGGTGCACCGCCTCGCCTACTGGGACCCGCTGACCGGGCTGCCCAATCGCGAGCAGTTCAGCCAGCGCCTGCACGAGCGGCTGCAGGCCAGCGAGGCGCCCTGCGCCGTGCTGATGCTGGACCTCGACCGCTTCAAGCATGTCAACGACGTGCTCGGCCACCGCATGGGCGATCAGCTGCTGTGCGGGGTTGGCGCGCGCCTGACCGAACTGTGCCGCGGGTCGCACAGCCTGCTGGCCCGGCTGGGCGGCGACGAGTTCGTGCTGCTGCTGGACGGCGCCGACGAGGACGCCGCGCTGGCCATGGCGCAGCGCATCCAGCGGGACTTCGAACAGCCGCTGCACATCGAGGACCAGACGGTCGACCTGGGCGCCGGCATCGGCATCGTGCTCTACCCGCAGCAGGCCCGGGACGCCGGCGGCCTGCTGAGCCGCGCGGAGCTGGCCATGTACGCCGCCAAGCGGCGCCAGAGCGGCAGCCAGCTCTACAGCCCGAGCCTCGACGCCGGCAGCCAGGAATCCCTCAGCCTCCTGGGAGAGCTGCGCCGCGCCGTCGAGGGCGGGCAGCTGCGGCTCTTCCTGCAGCCCAAGGTGGACCTGCGCAGCGGCCAGGTCGTCAGCGCCGAGGCCCTCGTGCGCTGGGAGCATCCGCAGCGCGGCCTGGTGCCGCCGATGCAGTTCATCCCCTTCGCCGAGCAGACCGGCTTCATCCGCCAGCTCAGCGCCTGGGTGATCGCGGCCTCGGCCCGCGCCTGCCGCATCGCCCGCGAGCGGGGTCAGGTCTTGCGCATTAGCGTCAACCTCTCGACCCGCGACCTGATGGACCAGGACCTGCCGCTGAAGATCCGCGCAGCCATCGAGGCCGAAGGCGTGCCGCCGTCCGCCCTGTGCCTGGAGATCACCGAGAGCGCCATCATGGACGACCCCGCGCGGGCGCTGGGCACGCTGGAGCAGCTCTCGGCCATGGGCTTCAAGCTGAGCATCGACGACTTCGGCACGGGCTACTCCTCGCTGGCCTACCTCAAGCGGCTGCCGGTGGACGAGCTCAAGATCGACAAGAGCTTCGTGATGGCCATGGAGCGCGACCTCGACGACGCCAAGATCGTGCGCTCCACCATCGAGCTGGCGCACAACCTCGGGCTGTCCGTGGTGGCCGAGGGCCTCGAGACGATGCAGGCCTGGCAGATCCTCGCCCGCCTGGGCTGCGACGAAGGCCAGGGCTACTACATCAGCCGGCCCATGCCCGAGGCCGAGTTCAACGACTGGCTGGCCCGGTGGACGCCCCCGGCGCTCGACGCCGAGGATCCGCCGGACACGCTGCTGGCCGGGCTCGGCTGACGCGCGCGGCCGTCGGGCCTGCCCCGGCGCTGTGCTTCAGGGCGCCACGATCGGCAGCTCCAGCACGAAGCGGCTTCCCCGCCCGGGCTCGCTGCTGACGCGGATGCGCCCGCCCAGGAGCGTCTCGACGATGTTCAGGCAGATGGACAAGCCGAGCCCGCTGCCGCCCTGGCCGAACTTGGTCGTGAAGAAGGGCTCGAAGACCCGCTTGATCACGGCCTCGCTCATGCCCACGCCATCGTCGGACAGGCTCAGGTGAACCTGGTCCGGGCCGACGAGCCGGGCCTCCAGCTGCAGCCGGCCCTGCTCCCGCCCCTCGAAGGCATGCGTGACTGCGTTGTTGATGAGGATGACCAGCACCTGGCTCAGCGCCCCCGGGTAGCCCTGCAGCATCAGCCCCTGGGGCACGGCGAGCTGCAGGTGGACGCCGGCGCGACGCAGCATCAGCCCGAGGCTCTGCTGGCATTGCTGGCACAGCTCCAGCAGCTCGTAGGGCCGGCGCTGCTCGGCGCTGCGGTCCACCGCCACCTGCTTGAAGCTGCGCACCAGGGCCGCCGCCGTGTCCATGCAGCGCTCGATGACCTCGAGTCCCTCGCGCGTGCGTTCGGCATGCAGCTGCCAGTCGCTGCGCCGCAGGGCGCCGCGCTGGACCTGCGCCTCGAAGTCGCGGGCATCGCTCAGCAGCGCGGACGCCACGAGCAGGCTGTTGCCGATGGGCGTGTTCAGCTCATGCGCCACGCCCGCCACCATGGCGCCTAGCGCGGCCAGCTTCTCCTGGGCCATGACGTGGCGCTGCAACTCCGAGAGACGCAGGTAGGCGCGGGCGTTGTCCAGCGCGATGGCGGCATAGGCGCAGAGGCTGGCGAAGATCAGCTCCTCGCGATGCCCGTAGGCCGCCACCTTCGGCGTCTGCACCGTCATGACACCGACGACGCGCTCGCTGATCATGAGCGGCGAGAACATCACGCTGTGCATCTCGCTCGTGCCGGGCACCTGGGACTCCTCGTGCGGCCGCTCGTCGATGCCCAGCACGAAGCCCCGGCGCTCGCGGACGCAGCGGGCGCAGTAGCTGTGGACCTCGTCCACGGGCACCGGCGGATCGACAAAGGCCTGCCCCTCCTCCACACCGAAGGCGCAGACCAGCTGCGTCCGTGTCTCGTCGAGCAGGTAGATGGCCATGCAGCTCACCGGCAGCATCGCGTGCACATGGCGCTCCAGCGCCTCGAACACGCGCTCGGCCACGAGCTCGGCGGTGATCTCCTGGCCGATGCGGCTCAGGTGGGTGAGCACCTGGTGCGCGTCCTCCAGCACCTGGGCGCGGGCCGACTCGGCCTCGGCCAGCCGGCGCAGGTGTTCACGCTCGGCGGACATGGCCTCGATCTGCTGGTGCAGGTGCAGGGCCGCGGCCCGCTTGGCAGCCTCGTCGCTGAGGCTGTCGCGTCGCACGAGGGCGGCGCGCCGCGCATGGGCGTAGGCTTCCTCGTGGCGCCCGGCGGCGGCCAGCGCCTCGGCGGCCTCCTCCAGCAGGCCGGGCGGCGCCCGGTAGCCCTCGATGGCGCCGGCGAGCGCCACCGCCTCGCACAGGCCCTCCAGCACGACGGCGGAGGTCGCACCGGCGGAGCGGGCAATGGCGGTCAGCAGCCACAGTAGCTCCACCCGCATCGTCTGCTGCTGCAGCTGCTGCGCCAGCCCGAGCGCGGCCTGGGCGACGCCGCGCGCGTCGTCAAGCCGATGCAGGCGGTGCAGGCTGCGGGCGCGCCCGAGCTCACCATCGAGGCGCAGGTCCGTGGAGCCGACCTGCAGCGCGCGCGACACGAGCGTCTCGAACATTGCCAGGGCCTGCGGCGCGTGGTCCGAGTCCAGCTCCACCTGCCCGAGGTAGCTCAGCGCCAGCAGGATGGTCCGGCTGACGGGATGGCCGTCGAGCGTGTCGAGGCATTCCTGCAGCAGCTCCCGCGCCGCAGCCACCTGCCCGACCCGCCGCATCGCCTCGCCCGTCTGGGCCAGGCACAGGCCGATGGAGCCGGGCCAGCCGGCCTTGCGGGCCAGCGCCAGACCGCGCTGCAACCAGTCGATGGCGCGGGCGTAGTCGGAGGCGGCGGTGAAGGTGAAGCCCAGGTTCGAGGCCAGGGCCATGGCCCGGCGCAGCTGGCCCGACGCGAGCGCCTGCTCGAAGCCGAACTCGAACCAGTTCGCCGAGGCCGCGAAGTGCGACAGCAGCCCCTCGCGCACGCCGAGGTAGTCGGCGAGGGCCGCCGCACACATCGGCGAGAGGCCCTCGGCGGATTCGGGCAGGCGCCCGGCCCAGGCCTGGCGCGCCTGCTCGGCGTCCTGGAGCATGTCGGAGCGCGCCATCACGATGCGGAAGTACAGCTGCCGCTCCGGTTCCGCCGCCTGCTCGGCGTGGCGCAAGGCCTCCTGCAGCGACTGGCGCAGAGCCTGTGTATCGCCGCGGTCCGCCGCGAGCATGTGGTGCAGCCAGCAGACATCCGCGAGGCCGCAGGCGTCGTCCACGGCAGCGAACAGCGCCCGGGCCTGGGCCGCGGCCTGCTCGGCGTCGTCCAGCCGCAGATGCTGCAGGTGGACTTCGGCCAGGACCAGCGTCATGCGGCCCTGGAGCTGCACGCCCTCCGTCCCGGCCAGCGCCAGGCCCGGCAGCGCCTCCAGCACCTGCGTGGCCCACAGCAGGGCCTGGTGACCGTCCTGCTGGCGTTCGGTCCAGGCCCGACGCGCCAGGGCCAGCACCGACAGCGACGACTCGGCGCCACCGCCCGCGGGCGTCAGGCGACCGGGAAACAGCGCAGGCCTGCGAAGCCAATCCATGGTGTGCCTTCCCCCGACGACAGACGCAAGGCTATCGCAGGCGTCCCGCCGCTGGGAAGCCTTTCTTGCGGGACACCCCGCGGCCTGCCGGCAGGCTCAGTAGCCCTGGCCGCGCGACACGCGGTGCCGCAGCGGCTCGCCGCGGCGCCAGGCCCGCACATTGGCCGCCACCACCTCGGCGGCGGAGCGCGGGTCCGTCTGGGCCGCGGTGTGCGGCAGCACGGTCACGCCGGCATGCCGCCAGAAGGGGTGGGGCGCGGGCAGCGGCTCCTGCTGGAAGACATCCAGCACCGCATGTCCCACCTGCCCGCTGTCGAGCGCCGCCAGCAGCGCCGTCTCGTCGATGTGCGCTCCGCGCGCCAGATTGATCAGGCTGGCCCCGCGCTTGAAGGCGGCGAGGCGGCGGGCGTCGAAGAAGCCGCGGGTCTCTTCGGTCAGCGGCAGGAGGTTGATGACCGTGTCCGCCGCGGCCAGACCCTGGGCCAGGCCGTCGGCGCCATGCAGGCCTTGGAGCCCCTGGAGAACGTCCGGGGCGCGCGGGCGGCGGCTCCAGCCGGCGACGGCATAGCCCAGACCGGCCAACGCGCGGCCGACGCGCCCGCCCAGCTCGCCCTGACCGAGCACCAGCACCTGCCACTCCGCGGCGCGCAACTGCTGCGGCTGCCGCCACACCGCCGCCTGCTGCTGGCGCTGGCACTGGAAGAAGCCCCGGTGCAGCGCCAGGGTGGCCCACAGGGCGGTCTGCACCATGGCCTCGTTCATGGCCGGGTCGACCATGCGGCACAGGGGCGGCTCGTGCGGCACGGTGGCGTCGAGCAGCAGCCGGTCGACCCCGGCCCACAAGGACTGGATGAGCCCCAGCGCCGGCAGGCCCTGCAGACTGCCGGGCGGCGGGTTGGCCACCACGGCGATGTCGATGCGCCCGGCGGCCACGGCATCCGCGGGCGACTGCAGGATCCACTCCTCGCCCGGCAACGCCTGCTGCAGGGCCGTCAGCCAGCGCTGCTGCTCGGCCCGTCCCTCGGGCTGGTCCAGGCGCCAGCCCCCGCACAGCAGCAGGGCCATCAGCTGTCCCGATCCTCCAGGGCCTCGCACAGCGCCGTGAGACCGACGCGGACCGTGGCCGCGCGCACCGCATGGCGATCCCCGGTGAACAGCTCGTGCCAGACCTTGACCGGCTTGCCGTGGTGATAGAGCGCCAGCCAGACCGTGCCGACGGGCTTGTCCTCGCTGCCGCCGCTCGGGCCGGCAATGCCCGTCACGGCGAGCGTCCATTCCACCGGCGCATGCGCATAGAGCCCGCGGGCCATGCTCTGCGCCACCTCGGCACTGACGGCGCCGTGCAGCTCCAGCAGCCCGGGCGGCACGCCCAGCATCTCGGTCTTGGCCTGGTTGCTGTAGCTCACCACGCTGCGCTCGAACCACTGGCTGGAGCCGGCCAGGCTCGTGCAGGCCGCCGCGATGAGACCGCCGGTGCAGGACTCCGCCGTGCCCATGCGTTCACGCCGCTGGATGAGCGCGAGGGCGATGCGTTCGATCAGTTCGGGTTCGTCAGGGCACAGCATGATGGTCATCCTCCGAGGGTGAAGCGCCACAGCGCCAATGCCACGAGCGTACATCCGGCCGCGACGAAATCGTCCAGAAGAATGCCCAGGCCCTGGCGCCAGCCGATGGGCTCGCCGGGGCGGCACTTGAAGAGGCCGTCCGCCCATCGCACGGGGCCGGGCTTGGCCGCGTCGAAGTAGCGGAACAGGGCGAAGGCGAGCAGCTGCCCGCCGAAGCCCACGGGCATGACGAGGCACAGGATGAGCCAGAAGGCGAGGATCTCGTCCCAGACGATGGCCCCGGGGTCGGCCACGCCCAGGTCCTGGGCGGTGCGCGTGCAGGCCCACACGCCCACCAGCGTCCCGGCGGCGATGAGGGCCAGCCATTGCAGGTCGTTCAGCCAGGGCTGCAGCAGCACGAAGCTGAGCCAGGCCCACAGCGTGCCGACGGTGCCCGGCGCCACGGGCGACAGGCCGCTGCCGAAGCCCAGCGCGATCCAGCGGGCGGGGTGGCGCAGCATGAAACCGGCACTCGGCCGGCGGGGTGCGGCACGGCGGGCAGCACTGCTGTCGACGGGTGCCTCGGCCATGTGCACGTCGTCCGGGCGCAGCGGGGCGCCGACGTCGTCCACGGGCTCCGGGGTCAGGTCTTGCGGGTGGCTCATGCTCAGCTCTTGAAATGATCGAACGACGCGAAGCGCAGCGCCAGCGGGGCGCCCTGGGGATCGCGGACCTCGAGGCCGGGCTCGGCCCGGATGCGGCCCACGCATCGCACCAGCGTGCCCGCGCGCGCGGCGGCGTCCAGCACGGCCTGGTGCCGCTGCGGTGGCGCGGTGAAGACCAGCTCGTAGTCGTCGCCCCCCGCCAGCAGGCACTCCTGCTGCAGGGGCAGGTCTTGCCCGGCCAGCACGGCGCTGCGCGGCAGGGCCTCGAAGGCTATCGTCGCCCCGACGCCGGAGGCCTTGAGCACGTGGCCGAGGTCACCCATCAGGCCGTCCGACACGTCGATGGCGCTGCTGGCGATGCCGCGCAGCGCCTGGCCCAGCGCCACGCGGGGCTGGGGCAGCTCCATGGCGCGACGCACCTGCGCGAAGGCGTCGCCTGCCAAACCCTGCGTACCGCGGAAGACCTCCAGCGCCAGCCGGGCGTCCCCCAGCGTGCCGCTCACCCACAGCTCATCGCCGGGCCGTGCGCCGCTGCGCAGCAAGGCCTGACCCTGCGGTGCCTCGCCCATCACGGTGATGCAGACGTTGAGCGGCCCGGCCGTCGTGTCCCCGCCGGCCAGCGCGATGCCGTGCGCATCCGCCAGCTTGAAGAGACCACGGGCGAAGCCTTCGAGAAAGCGGGCCTCGGCGCGCGGGAGCGACAGCGCCAGGAAGAAGGCCCGCGGCGTTGCGCCGCAGGCAGCCAGGTCGCTGAGGTTGACCGCCAGGGCCTTGTGGCCGAGGCGCTCGGGGTCGACCGTCGACAGGAAGTGACGGCCCTCGACCAGCATGTCCGTCGACACCAGCCACTGCCAGCCCGGCGTTGGCGACAGCACGGCGCAGTCATCGCCGATGCCCGTCGCCACGCCCGGCGCGGCCGGGCCCTGGCGGTCGAAGAAGCGGCGGATCAGCTCGAATTCACCCAGGCTTGCACTCATGCGGCGATTGTCGCCGGGCCGGCGCCTGCCTCAGCGCAGAAGGTTCGACAGCTCGACCGCCGACTTCACTTCCATCTTGTCGAAGACCCGCGCCCGGTGCACCTCCACCGTGCGCACGCTGATGTGGAGCTGGTCCGCGATGAGCTTGTTGGGCAGCCCCTGCACGATGAGCTGCATCACCTCGCGCTCGCGGTCCGTCAGCTCCTGCACGCGCTGCTGGAGCTGGCGGTCCTGCGTCCGCCGGGCGATGGCCTCGCCGCTCTGCGCCAGCGCCTGCAGCACGCGGTCCACGAGGGCGTTGTCGGAGAAGGGCTTCTCGACGAAGTCATAGGCCCCGCGCTTGAGGGCGTCCACAGCGCTCGGCACGTCGCCATGGCCGGTGAGGAAGATGACGGGCAGGCGCTCCAGCAGGCCGCGCTCGATCAGAAGTTCGAACAGCGCCAGGCCGCTCAGACCGGGCATGCGGACGTCCAGCAGCACGCAGCTGGGGCAGTTCGGCCACTGCGCGCCGCCTTCGGGCAGGGCGTCGAGGAACTCGAGGAAGGCCTCGGCGCTGGGGAATCCCTCGAAGAGCTGGCGTCGCGAGCGCAGCAGCCAGCCCAGGGCGTCGCGCACGACCTCCTCGTCGTCGACGATGTAGACCATGGGCAGGCTGACGGACATGGGCGGGCTCCTCTGTTCGGCAGCGTGCATGTTAGACCGTCGTCCGACCCTCAGGCCGCCGGGTCCGCCGGCAGGGTGAAGCGGAACACGCAGCCGCGACGCGCGCCCTCCTCGCCCAGGTTCTCGAAGTCCATCGCGCCGCCGTGCTGCTCGATCACGGTGCGGCACAGGCTCAGGCCGAGGCCCATGCCCTCGCTGCGTGTCGTGAAGAAGGGCGTGAAGAGCTGGCGCGCGACCCCCTCGGGAATGCCCGGTCCGCGGTCCTGCACGGTGATCATGACCCAGCGCCCCTGCAGGCTGGCGCCCAGCGTCAGCACCCGCTCGCCCAGCGCCGTGTGCGCCTCCATCGCCTGGATGCCGTTGCGGCTCAGGTTCAGCAGCACCTGCTCGACCATCGTGCGGTCGCAGCGCAGGTCCGGCAGGCCGTCCGGCACGACGACGTCGATGCGCGTGCCGCTCTTGCGCGCCTGCAGGCGGATCAGCGGCAGCACGGCCTCGAAGAGCCGCGGCACGGCGATGCGCTCGCGCGCCTGCTCGCGACGCCGCACGAAGTCATGCACGCTCTTGATCACGCGGCCGGCCCGCTCGGCCTGCTCGGCGATGCGGGTGACGGCCTGGCGCACCATGTCGGGCGTCTGCGGGTCTTGGGCCTCGAGGCGCAGCAGGTTGAGCGAGGCGGTCGCGTAGCTGGCGATGGCCGACAGCGGCTGGTTCAGCTCGTGGCTCAGCAGCGAGGCCATTTCGCCCACCGTCGCGAGGCGCGCCGTGGCCTGCAGGCGCTCCTGCTGCTGGCGCGAGAGCTCCTCGATGCGGCGCTGCTCGCTGATGTCCAGCGCCGCGCTCATCCAGCCCGTCTGCTGGCCCTGGGCGTCCAGCAGCGGGGCCTCGAAGATCATCACCGGGAAGCGCTCGCCCGTGCGCCGCATGAAGACCGTCTCGAAGCCCTGCCGCGGGTCCTGGCCGCTCGCGGCGGGCTCGTCCGCCTGCCAGCGGGCGCTGCGCTCGCGATGGCGGCGGCGGTATTCCTCGATGAATTCGGGCGGCCAGTAGGGCGGCGCGCTCTGCTCGCGCTCGCCGCCGGTGGCCAGGATCTCCTCGGCACTGAAGCCCACCATCTGGCAGAAGGCTGGGTTCACGTAGCTCACGCGGCCGTCCATGTCCCGGGCGCGCAGGCCGGTGATCAGGGAGTTCTCCATCGCCTTGCGCAGCGCCAGGGCCTCGGCCAGCGCGCGCTCGGCGAAGGCGCGCCGTCTCACGTCGCGCGCCAGCAGCACCACCACCGCGAACAGCGCGAGCGAGAGACCCAGCACCAGCGAGGTCATCAGGTTCGGGATCAGCTTCGGGCTGCCCGCGGCGCTGTCCACGCGCAACTGCAGCGTCACGCCCGGGAGGTCCAGCACGCGCTCCGCGCGGTAGTGGCCGGCGCCCCGCACCAGGCCCGCGCGGGCCAGCCGCGTGCCGTCCCCCTCGACGAAGCTGAACTCGTGGCGACGCGCCTGCTCGGGGGTGGAGGCCTCGTCCAGCCAGGGCCGCAGGCCGATCGTCGCGACGAGGTAGCCCTCCGTGCGGCCGGCCTGCAGGCGCGGCAGGCACAGGTCGATCACCTCCAGGCCGTCCCCGCCGCCCAGGGGCACGAAGTAGCTGCGGGAGAACTGCGGCGAGCCCTGGCGCACGGCCGCCGTGCAGGCCAGCTCGGATTCCAGCTGCAGCTCGGTGCGGCCCAGGCGCGCGAAGATCGGCCCGCCGAAGGGCGAATCGACGGCCCGCTGCACCTGCCGCGCGGCATCACGCCATTCCAGGCGCAACAGCGGGCGCGAGGCGCGCAGCAGCCGGGCCGCCTCGGCCTGCCAGTTGATCGCACCGTCCTCCCACATGAGCGCCTGCACGTCCTGCATCTGGCGCGACCCCAGCTGCTGCAGCCGGCCGACGAGCTCCAGCGCCAGGGCATCGACCTGGTCCTGCGCCCGCTGCGTCTCGTAGCTGAGCGTCAGCGCCAGCAGCAGGCTCTGCGCCACCAGCAGCAGCGACACGAGGGCGGCCCACAGCAGCCAGCGGCGCCCGCGGCGGGACGGCAGGGGCGCGGGCGCCGTGGCGGCATCGGGGCGCGAGGCGGGGAGCGGGTCCGGGCTCGCGCTGTCGGGGCGGGAATCGTTCATGGCGTCGGCCCAGTATTGCTGCAGGCAGCGCAAATCAGATGCGCAGTTTCGCGTACCCCGGCCGGCGCATTCGGGTTCACACTAGGGCTTGAGACCCGCGGCCGCCTCCCGGGCACGGGCTGGACCACATGCCGATTCGGCATGATGGCGTCAGCTCGTGTCAGGACCCGGCTCCTACAATCGCCGCCCACCCCGGCTTGTCCGGGCAGGCGCCCGGCCCCGTGCCAGGCGTCGGCTCCGGCCCAGAACGACGAGATCTGTCCATGCCCACTGCTGAACAAAAACGCGCCCAGCTCCGCCAAGCCGCCCTGGAGTACCACGAGTTTCCGACCCCGGGCAAGATCGCCGTCACGCCCACCAAGCAGCTGGTCAACCAGCGCGACCTGGCCCTCGCCTACTCGCCCGGCGTCGCTGCGGCCTGCGAGGAGATCGTCGCCGACCCGGCCAACGCCTTCCGCTACACCTCGCGCGGCAACCTCGTCGCCGTGGTCACCAACGGCACGGCCGTGCTGGGCCTGGGGGACATCGGCCCGCTGGCGTCCAAGCCGGTGATGGAAGGCAAGGGCGTGCTGTTCAAGAAGTTCGCCGGCATCGACGTCTTCGACCTGGAGATCCAGGAGCGCGACCTCGACAAGCTCGTCGACGTGATCGCCGCGCTGGAGCCCACCTTCGGCGGCATCAACCTCGAGGACATCAAGGCGCCGGACTGCTTCTACGTCGAGCGCAAGCTGCGCGAGCGCATGCAGATTCCGGTGTTCCACGATGACCAGCACGGCACGGCCATCGTCGTCGGCGCGGCGCTGCTCAACGGCCTGAAGGTGCTGGGCAAAGACATCAAGCAGGTCAAGCTCGTGACATCCGGCGCCGGCGCCGCCGCGCTGGCCTGCCTGAGCCTGCTGCTCAAGCTGGGCCTGCCCCGCGAGAACATCTGGGTGACGGACCTCGCCGGCGTCGTCTACGAGGGCCGCACGGAGCTGATGGACCCGGACAAGGCGCAGTTCGCGCAGAAGACCGAGCAGCGCAGCCTGCGCGAGGTGATCGCCGGGGCGGATGTCTTCCTGGGCCTCTCGGCCGGTGGCGTGCTCAAGGCCGACATGGTGGCCAGCATGGCCGAGCGCCCGCTGATCTTCGCGCTGGCCAATCCGACGCCGGAGATCCTGCCCGAGGAAGTGCAGGCGGTGCGCACCGATGCCGTGATGGCCACCGGCCGCACGGACTACCCGAACCAGGTCAACAACGTCCTGTGCTTCCCCTACATCTTCCGCGGGGCCCTGGACTGCGGCGCGACCACCATCACCGATGAGATGGAAATCGCCGCCGTGCACGCCATCGCCGAGCTGGCCCAGGCCGAGCAGAGCGAGGTGGTGGCCGCGGCCTATGCCGGCGCCAACCTGAGCTTCGGGCCCGAGTACCTGATCCCCAAGCCCTTCGATCCGCGGCTGATGATCAAGATCGCCCCGGCCGTCGCGCAGGCCGCGATGAACTCGGGCGTCGCCCGCCGCCCCATCACCGACTGGGACGCCTACCGCGAGAAGCTGCAGAGCTTCGTCTATGCCTCCGGCACGACGATGAAGCCCATCTTCCAGATCGCCAAGCGGGCCGGCGCCAACAAGCGCGTGGCCTACGCCGAGGGCGAGGAAGAGCGCGTGCTGCGCGCGGTGCAGGTGGTGGTCGATGAAGGCCTCGCCCGCCCGACGCTGATCGGCCGCCCCGCCGTCATCGCCCAGCGCTGCGAGCGCTTCGGCCTGCGCCTGCAGGAGGGCCGCGACTACGACATCGTCAACGTCGAGCAGGACCACCGCTACCGCGACTACTGGCAGACCTACCACCGCCTGACGGAACGCAAGGGCGTGACGGAGCAGCTGGCCAAGATCGAGATGCGCCGCCGCCTGACGCTGATCGGCGCGATGCTGCTGCACAAGGGCGAGGTCGACGGCATGCTCTGCGGCACCTGGAGCAACACGGCGATGCACCTGCAGTACATCGACCAGGTCATCGGCAAGCGCCCGGGCGTCAAGACCTACGCCTGCATGAACGGCCTGATCCTGCCGGGCCGCCAGGTCTTCCTGGTGGACACCCACGTCAATTACGACCCGACCGCCGAGCAACTGGCTGAGATCACCGTGATGGCCGCCGAGGAGCTGCGCCGCTTCGGCATCCGCCCCAAGGCCGCCCTGCTCTCGCACAGCAACTTCGGCTCCAGCAACAACCCCTCGGCCGTGAAGATGCGCGAGGCGCTGGTGCTGATCCAGCAGTCCGCGCCCTGGCTGGAGGTGGACGGCGAAATGCACGGGGACACCGCCCTGGACGCCAACTACCGCACCCAGCTGATGCCCCGCACCACGCTGTCGGGCGAGGCCAATCTGCTGGTGATGCCCAACATCGACGCCGCCAACATCAGCTACAACCTGCTGAAGACGACGGCCGGCGGCGGCATCGCCATCGGCCCCGTGCTGCTCGGCGCGGCCAAGCCGGTGCATGTGCTGACGCCCTCGGCCACCGTGCGCCGCATCGTCAACATGACGGCGCTGACCGTCGCGGACGCCAACGCGGCCCGCTGAAGACCCGGCCCGCCGCGCCTCGGTCCGGGAGGGCCGGGGCCGGCCCGCGAACCGCTTCAGGCCGGCTGCAACGCCACAATCCGGTGGGATCCGGCCGCCTCATTTGCACCTTTTTTGTGCAATCCAGCCCCTGGGGTGACGACTCTTAACAAAAGTTTGTGACGGCTCACTGAGCGCGAATCCTGAGCCGGAAGTGTGCATTTAAGCCGCCCATAAGCATTGTGGGCGCACACTCACATTGCCGCATTTCTAGGCATCGGCAAAACCCTCGGCTTGAGATTTCCGGGGGGCTTCGGTACCATCTTGCCTTCAGGATTCAGGGTAAACCCGTGTTTTTGCTCGATCGGTCAGG
>JAYRMR010000058.1:0-26194 GCA_041912595.1 Burkholderiaceae bacterium | reverse complement strand
CCATCACCGTCCTGCACAGCACCAACAACTTCCCGGAGTTCACCGGCCGCATCTGCCCCGCGCCCTGCGAGGCGGCCTGCACGCTGAACGTCAATGACGACGCGGTGGGCATCAAGTCCATCGAGCACGCCATCATCGACCGCGCCTGGGCCGAGGGCTGGGTGAAGCCGCAGCCGGCGGCCGTGAAGACGGGCCAGCGCGTCGCCGTCGTCGGCTCCGGCCCGGCCGGCCTGGCCGCCGCGCAGCAGCTGGCGCGCGTGGGGCACGAGGTGACGGTCTTCGAGAAGAACGATCGCGTTGGCGGCCTGCTGCGCTACGGCATTCCCGACTTCAAGATGGAGAAGTCCCACATCGACCGCCGCGTGCAGCAGATGGAAGCCGAGGGCGTGATCTTCCGCACCGGCGTGCTCGTCGCCAGCCTGGGCGAGGACAGCAAGGTCACCAACTGGGCCAAGGAGACGGTCAGCGCCGAGGACCTCAAGGCCCAGTTCGACGCCGTGCTGCTGTGCGGCGGCGCCGAGCAGTCCCGCGACCTGCCGGTTCCGGGGCGCGACCTGGCCGGCGTGCATTTCGCGATGGAATTCCTGCCCCAGCAGAACAAGGTCAACGCGGGCGACAAGCTCAAGGGCCAGCTGCGGGCGGATGGCAAGCACGTCATCGTCATCGGCGGCGGCGACACCGGCAGCGACTGCGTCGGCACCAGCAACCGCCATGGCGCCAAGAGCGTCACCCAGTTCGAGCTGATGCCCCGCCCGCCGGAGGAAGAGGACCGCCCGCTGACCTGGCCGTACTGGCCCTACAAGCTGCGCACCTCGTCCAGCCACGAGGAAGGCTGCGAGCGCGAGTTCGCCATCGCCACCAAGGAATTCGTGGGCGAGAAGGGCAAGGTCACCGGCGTGAAGACGGTGCGCGTGGAGTGGCAGGGCGGCAAGATGGTCGAGGTGCCCGGCTCGGAGCAGGTGCTGAAGGCCGATCTCGTGCTGCTGGCCATGGGCTTCGTGGCGCCGGTCTCGCCGGTGCTGGAGGCCTTTGGCGTGAACCGCGACGCCCGCGGCAACGCCAAGGCCGGCACCGAGGCGCTGGGCGGCTACGTCACCAATGTCGACAAGGTGTTCGCGGCCGGTGACATGCGCCGTGGCCAGTCCCTGGTGGTCTGGGCCATCCGCGAGGGCCGTCAGGCTGCGCGTGCCGTGGACGAATACCTCACCGGGGGCAGCGTCCTGCCCCGCTGAGAACTGCTGAAGCCCCCTGAAGACAGCCGGGCCAGCCCCCGGCTTCCGTCTGCCAGCCGCCCCGCGTGACGCGAGGGCGGCTTTTTCTTGCCTGGCCGGCGCAGTTCGGGCGCACTTGTTAGCGGCCTGTTACACCGTTTTGCCATTCGTCCGGGATCGGCGGCCGCTGGTCGGCCACTGTGGCGTCGATGTGGAAAACGCCCCTGGGCTTTGCCTATGCTTCGCCCGACACTAGGCTCAGGTCCATGCTGCCGGCACTGCCGGGGTACGCATGGTGTCCGGATCAACCGCCTCGAACCATGACCCACGCTCGCCCCTCCTTCCGCCGCCAGTCGGGCTTCACCATCATGGAGCTGATGATCGCCGTCGCCATCATGGGCGTCCTGTTCGGCATCGCGCTGCCTTCCTACAAGGACTACGTCCGCCGCGGCACGCTGCCCGAGGGCCTGTCCGCGCTGTCCGACTACAAGATCAAGATGGAGCAGTACTACCAGGACAACCGGAACTACGGGTCCTCGGATGCCTGCGCCAATGCCGCGCCTGCGCCGGACTGGGCCACCTTCGCGCCGGCCAACAAGAAGTTCTTCAGCTACGAATGCACGCTGTCGGACGGCGGGCAAGGCTATTCCATCACTGCCACGGGCGCGTCGGGTTCGGCCGCCGCCGGGCATGTCTACGTCCAGACCCACAAGGGGCAG
Organism: Burkholderiaceae bacterium; assembly: GCA_041912595.1. Classification (GTDB taxonomy): domain Bacteria; phylum Pseudomonadota; class Gammaproteobacteria; order Burkholderiales; family Burkholderiaceae_C; genus Roseateles_B. Next base: position 24,264 of record JAYRMR010000058.1, on the reverse strand, counting down.
CGGACCACGCAGTTCAAGGGTGAGTCCGTGACGCGCGAGTGCTGGCTCATGAAGGGCGACGAATGCTGAAGCCACCTCGTCATCCAGGCCGTGGGCGCCTGCGCGGCTTCAATATGCTGGAGCTGGCCATTGCGCTGGTGGTCCTGGGCCTCACGCTGGCCGTGGGCCTGCCCAATGTCGCCGACTGGCTGCGGGACCTGCGCCTGCGTGGCGTGGCGGAGTCGCTGAAGACCGGGCTGGACAAGGCCCGGATGGAGGCGCTCAAGGGCAATCGCACAATGTCGTACTGGCTGGTGACGGACAGCAAGTCCAAGGTGCCCGGTGCCGACTGCGCGCTGTCCGCATCGGGGCTTGCCTGGGTGGTCAGCGTCAACGATCCGAGCGGCGCCTGCCAGAAGGACCCGTCCACCACGGATGAGCCGATGCTGGCATACCGGTCCGAGGCCGCCCTGGAGGCGGGGATGGTGAACGTCGCCGCGACCGCCACCGACGGCAAGGCCGCGACGCAGGTCACCTTCAACGCCCTCGGCCAGGTGCAGGGCGCCGGCATGATCCGCCAGATCGTCGTGTCACGAGTGGATGGCAAGGGGCGGACCCTGCGCATCATGATCGAGCCGGGTGGCAGTGTGCGCACCTGTGATCCCAAGGTCAGCGCGGCCGATCCGCGCGCCTGCCCCTGATCCGGCGCCGGAGTGAACATGAACAAGCAACCCCCCATGCCCGGATCTGCGCGACGCCTGCGTGGCATCGCCTTGATCGAGGCCCTGATCGGCATCCTGATCTTCGCCTTTGGCGTGCTCGGCCTGATGGGCCTGCAGGCGGCGATGACCAAGGCGCAGACGTCTGCCAAGGTGCGTGCCGACGCCGCCAACCTGGCCTCGGACCTCTTCGGCCTGATCCAGACCGACATCCCCGGCAATCTGTCGAATTACGCCAACAAGGGCGGCACCAAGGCCTGCGCGAGCTACGTCCCGTGCAGCGACTGGCTGGCCAAGGTGGGCGCGACGCTGCCGGCCGGCACCGCAGACATCACCGTCGACACCGGAACGGGCAAGGTCGATATCGAAATGAAGTGGCGGCAGGGGGCGGAAGCCGCCGGCTCTTACAAATCCAGCATGGTGTGGCAGCAATGAGGTCGATCCTTCCTCGCCGCTCCCCGCGGCAACGTGGCTTCTCGCTGGTCGAGCTGATGGTCGGCATCGGTGTCGGCCTGCTCTCGACGGTGGTCATCGCCACCATCCTGTCCAATTCGGAGCGGCAGAAGCGCGCGAGCAGTTCGGGCAATGACGCCCAGATCGCCGGCTCGCTGGCGCTCAACGAGCTCGACCGCTCCATCAAGGATGCCGGCTACGGGCTCACCACCGACATGGGCGCCATGGGCTGCACGCTGCAGGCCCGCTACGACGCCGGCACGGCCCTGGCCTCCGCGCCCGCCAATCTGCGCCCCGTGCTGATCACGCCGGACAAGGACGGCAAGCCCAGCATCATCACGCTGATGCGCAGCACCGCGCCGAGCTTCTCCCTGCCGGCCAAGATCAAGTCCCCGCTGTTCGATCCGGGCGTGGCCTCCGGCTCGCCCAAGACCACGCTGGTGCTCTCGTCGACGCTGGGCATCGCCCAGAACGATCTGCTGGCCGTCGTGACCCCGCCCGATGATCCGACCACCAAGTTGGGCGCCTGCACCGTGTTCCAGGCGTCCTCGCTGGGCGCCAATCTGCGGGACGTCCAGCGCGTGGCGGACACCCCCTGGAACGGCACCGGCGACCTGGCCGCCGCGACGTCCGACCAGTACGTCATCAACCTTGGCGCGCTGGAAGTCCAGACCTATACCGTGGAGCCCCAGGTCAATTCCAAGGGCGTCAGCACCTCGCAATACCAGCTGACCCTCACCCGCTACGTCATGCGGGACCGGGCCTCGACCACCCAGGTGATCCAGACCGGTGTGGTGGATCTCAAGGCCTTCTATGGCCGCGACTCCGATGGCGACGGCATCGTCGACATCTACGACACCGCCACGCCGACGACGGCCCAGGGCTGGTCCCAGGTCCGTTCCGTCCGGCTGGCCGTGCTGGCCCGCAGCGAGCAGTTCGAAAAGGAAGAGGTCACCGCCAGCGAGCCCCTGTGGAACGTGGGATCAGCCGTCAAGGTGGCCGGCAGCATCGACTGCGGCAGCAGCAAGTGCATCAAGATGAATCCCAAGGCCGGCGACGACAGCTGGAAGCACTACCGCTACAAGCTGTTCGACCTGATCTCGCCCCTGCGCAACCAGCTGTGGCGCTCGGACATGATCGTGCCTGAGCCGGCCTCGGCCCCCGCAAGCGCAGTAGCCCCCTGAAGAGACGTCTGAACATGAACACTCGTCCCCTCTCTCTCGGCGCGCGGCCGCAACCGTCCGCCCGCCCTCAGCGTGGCGCCTCCATGCTGTTCGCGCTGATCGCGCTCGTCGTGCTGACCCTCGGCGGCGTGGCGCTGGTCCGCTCCGTCGACACCGGTCTGCTGACGCTGGGCAACCTCGGCTTCCGTCGGGATGCCCTGTCCATGACCTCCGTCGCCACGGAAGACGCGATCACCTGGCTGATGGCCCGGGCGCCAGCGGAGCTGCGCTCGGACAGCGAGGACAACGGTTACTACGCGACCGCCGTCGCCAACCTCGCGCCGATGGACACCACCACGAGCGATGCCCACCCGGTGTCTCTTGTGAACTGGAAGGACGACGAGTGCGGAAAGGCCAGCGTTTCCGCGACGCGCCTGTGTCTCACGCCCGTCACCCGCAAGGTGGGCGACGCCACGGTGTCCTACGTGGTCACGCGGCTTTGCAATGTGACCGGCGCCGGCGGCAGCAGCCGCCCCTGCGTGGTGCCGCTGAAGGCCAGCTCGGCCCTGTCCATGGACCGGGGCGTCTACGGATCCCTCGGCAAGATCGATGTTCCGACCGCCGCCACCTTCTACCGCGTGATCGCCCGTGTCGAGGGCACCCGGGGTTCCGTGGCCTATACCGAAACACTGGTGCATTTCTGAGTCTCGTCGCCTTCGACGTCTCTGAATGGAGTCTCCTATGAACGCTCGTTCCTCTCGTCAGCCGGCCCTTGTGCGCGGCCTTGCGCTGTCGATGCTGCTGGCCCCCGCGGCCATGGCGGCCAGCACCGATCTGGCCACCGTGCCGCTGTGGGCCAATCTGCAGTCCACGGTGAAGCCGAACATCCTCTTCACGCTGGACGACTCCGGCAGCATGGCCGACGACGTGCTGCCCGATGACGCTAATTTCGTGATGCGTTCGGTGTACTCCTCGCGGACCGACACCATCACTTACGCTCAGTTCGGTGGCCTCAGCTCGCAGTGCAACGGCATTGCCTACAACCCCAAAATCACGTACCAGCGGCGCCTGGACTTCAAGGGCGACGAAATCGACGCCGGCAAGCCGACGGCCTCCGACATCCTCAGCCTGCTCGAGACCACGGACGCCTCGCAGCTGACGACCTGGCCGCAGTGGCTCAAGGCCATCGACACGGCGGCCGTGGCCGGCTCGGGCACCCTGACGGTGGTGGTGAACTCCTCGGCGGTGGGGGCGTCGACCTACTCTCCGAACATGCCGGTGACCATCTACGACTGGAATCGCAAGGGGCGATACATGGTCGGGATCGTCAAGAGCTGGGACCCGGTGACCCTGAAGCTGACCGTCGAACTCAAGCATGCGCGCGACATCGGTGCCTACGGCGCGCCCGTGGTGGCGATCGGGACGCCGACGGAGCAGCTGTACTACAACTACAACGTCAAGGGGCCCCTCACGCCCGACTGGGCGGATGAGATGAGCTACTCCTATCCCACCGCGGGGGTGGACAAGACGCAGCCCTTCTACAAGCAGTGCGCCTCCACGATCCTCTCGGGGTCGGTGGGCTTCAACTATTTCGCGCCGCAGATCATGACGCCTTCGAGTCCGGATGCTGCGAACTACTGGTTGTGGAAGAAGCTGTATGGCACCCGCATGAAGGCCATGCAGACCATGATGAGCCGCGCCTTCCGGGTGCTGGACACGCGGCATCGCGTGGGCTTCACCACCATCTCCAACACGGGGGTGGCGGACGCGTCCGACATGCTGCAGGTCAGCGACTTCAACGACAAGCAGAAGGAAGCCTTCTACACGGCGCTCTTCGCGGCCTCCCCGGGCGGCAACACCCCGCTGCGCGGCGCGCTGCAGAAGGCCGGGCGCTACTTCGCCAAGACGATGCCGGGTCAGTCGTACGACCCGATGCAGTACTCCTGCCAGAAGAACTTCCTGATCCTGTCGACGGACGGCTACTGGAATACCTACGACGAGGTGGCCGACTACGGTCCCTACACCATCGATGGCAAGGCCAATGTGGGCAACCAGGACGGTCTTGGGACCATGCGACCGATGTTCGAGGGCGGGGCCAAGGTCGATACCTACAAGTACACCTGGACCTCCACCAAGACCTGGCAGCGCAACACGACCGGGCCCATCACGGCTGCGGATACCTCGACGGCGACGGGGCCCATCAAGAAGGAGTCGTATACCTTCGGGACCGACTCGACGAAATGCGCGACGAAGCCCTACACCTACCTGATCACGAATACCAGCACCGGCACGGGGAACTATCCCCTGACACGGACCTACACCAGCAAGACGATCTACGAGATCGTCAAGCAGGTGACCACCTACGATCGCACGGACACCCTGACCATCTCAGGCGCGGAGGTCGCGGATCCGAAGAACATCAAGGCGGGGACCGAGAACAAGAGCACGGGTGCCGTGACCTTCGTCAGCTGGGCCGCTCCTGATACCTACGTCTACAGCGACGCCTACGGCACGATCACCCCGACCGGGACGTGGTCGGCGCCGTCGTCCAGCCCGCCCGTCTGTACCGCCCTGAAGGCGGCTCCCGCCGATGTGCTGTCGGTCAACGGCCCCCCCACCTCGACCACGGGGCTGAAAACCTCTGGGTCGAAGAATCTGGGTTCCGGCACGACCTCTGTCCTGGTGGCAGGGTCGGAAACGACGACGGTGTCGCCTGAGACGCTGGTGAGCAAGAGTTCCAACACGACGGGCGCCACGAGCGATACCCTGGCCGACCTGGCCATGTACTACTACAAGACCGATCTGCGGACGACGGAGCTCAACAACTGCACCGGCTCTCTCGACAAGGATGTGTGCGAGAACAATGTGCCGGTGAAGGCCGGGGACAAGTACGACAACGCGACCCACCAGCATCTGATCACCTACACCATCGGTCTGGGCAACCCGGGCACGCTTCGCTACAACCCGAACTACAAGTCCACGAGCCCCTCGGCGCCGGACGACTACTTCCGCATCGGGGACGACTTCCAGGGGCGCCTGCGCAACGGCCGCGACTGGTCGAACCCGGCCGGTGGTGGCGCGACGCGCATCGATGACATGTGGCACGCGGCGGTCAACGGCCGGGGCAACTACTACAGCGCGAGCAATGTCCGCACGCTGGAGGATGGCCTGAACAACGCGCTGCTGTCCATCGACGCCGATACCGGCACCTCAGCCGCCGCCGCGACCAGTACCCTGCAGCCGGTGAAAGGCGATGATGGCATCTACATCTCGCAGTTCACCTCGCCCTACTGGACCGGGGACCTGCGCAAGTACCGCTTCAACGCGGACGGCACCGTGACGACGAAGTCGGTGCCCGCCGGTGGCGGGCCGGCAGTGGACAACGCCGTGTGGAGCGCTGCCGCCAAGCTGACCGCCACCACGGCGCGGAGCATCTACTTCTTCCGCCCGACAACGGGCGCGCAAGGCACGCTGGTGGAGTTCGACGCCAGCCAGATGGACGGCACGACCGAACTGCCCCTGTTCTCCAAGGTGTGTGACAAGCCGGCCGCGGAACGCCTCTTCCAGTGCCGGGATGCCGACGCCACCACGCTGGCCGCCCTGAACTCGGGCAGCACCATGGTCAGCTATCTGCGAGGCCAGGAGAAGGCGGGCTATCGCTCCCGCTCGATCGTGCTGGGTGACCTGGTGAACTCGGCCCCCGTCTTCCTGGGCCCGCCGAAATTCAAGTACACCGAGAACGGCTATGCCACGTGGGCGTCAGACCCTCTGCGCACCAAGCGCCCGCGCCTGCTGTTGGTGGGGGGCAATGACGGCATGCTGCATGCCTTCAAGGACAACGATCCGACCGACCCGGCCGACGCCACGGGCGGCACCGAGATGTGGGCCTACGTGCCTCGCCTGATCATGAACAAGATGTACAAGCTGGCGGACACGCAATACAACAGCAAGCATCAGTTCTACGTCGACGGCTCGCCGGTGGTGGCGGACATCTATGACAGCAGCGGTGCCGGGACCTGGCGCACCATCGTGGTGGGCGGCCTCAATGCCGGTGGCCGTGGTTTCTACGCCCTGGACGTGACGAATCCGACCAGCCCGGTGGCCCTGTGGGAGTTCGGCCCGAACAATCTGCCGGCCGGGCAGGAAGGCCGCATGGGTTACAGCTACGGCACGCCGATCGTGACCAAGGCCAAGGACGGCACCTGGATCGTGGCCCTGACCTCGGGCTACAACAATCCGGACGGTGGCGGCCACGTGTTCATCGTCAACGCGCTGACGGGCCAGCTGATCAAGACCCTGAGCACCAGCGTGGGTGACAGCAGCAACCCGTCCGGCTTGGCCAAGCTCAATGCCTGGATCGAGTCGGTCGAGGAAAACCGTGCCCTTCGCCTCTACGGCGGCGACCTCACCGGACGGCTGTACCGCTTCGACTTCGACAGCCGCCTGGGTCTCAGCACGGATGTGGTGCAGCTGGCGCAATTCCAGGCGGGCTCGGTGGACCAGGCCATCACCACGGCGCCGATGCTGGCCGAGTTCTCGGCCAACGGGGCCAAGCGGCGGGTCGTGTACGTGGGCACCGGACGCTTCCTCGGGACCACCGACGTTTCGACGACGACCGTGCAGTCGATCTACGGCATCGTGGACGAGCTGAAGGTCGATGGCCTCGGCGCGGTCCGGTCCACCGACGTGCTGGTGAAGCAGCCGGTGGATACCACCACCACGCCGCGCGGGGTGGGCAGCAAGGAGACCGCGGTGGACTGGTCCAAGAAGAAGGGCTGGTACGCCGACCTGCCGACGGAGCGCGAGCGCGTGAACGTGGACCCGATGCTGGTCGCCAACACGCTGGTGGTCGTGGGCAACGTGCCGTCGGACACGCTGTCGTCCGACTGCCAGAAGCCGGGTGACAACCAGTCGTGGCTGTATTCCTTCAACATCATGACCGGCAACGGGAACTCCGTGGGTCTGGGCAGCATGGTGGCCGGCTTGGGTGCGATCCAGACGCCGGTCAAGGAAGACGGCTCGGGCGGTGGTGACATCGTGGGCGTGGTGACCGACACGAAGGGTCGCGTGATCAGCCCCGCCATCACGCCGCTGACCAGCTCCGGCGAACCGGCCCGCCGCTCGACGTGGCGAGAGCTTCGCTGAGACCGGATCGGAGGAGGGGGGCATGAGTCCCCGGCCCGGGCGCCCCCCCCTGTACGCAGTGGTGGGGGCGCTGCTGCTTCATGGCGGCTTGGTCGTGGGCTCGTTGGGCGACGGTGCCGGCGCGCCGCCCTCGGCCGCCCGCCGGCAGCCTGCGGTCCTCGTCGTGCCGCAGCGCATGCCGCCCGATGCCGCGCGCCCTCTCGCGGCCGTCGAGACCGACTCGCCGGCGCCTGACGCCCGGCCGGATCGCCCGCCGCTATCGCCGGCTGTGCAGGTGCTGCCGCCGCCCGAGGAGGAGCTCAGCGCCGAGCAACTGGCGCTGGAGGCTCAGCTGGCGCGGGATGCCGCCGCCACGAACGCCAGCCTCGAGGCGGTGAGCCGCATGTGGGCCGAGTACCTGCCCGCCAGCGAGCTCACCGTCCGCCCCCAGATACGGGAGCTCTTCCAGCTGCCGTGGCCCGAAGGTTCGGAGCTGCTGGTGGGGCAGGTTTTCCGGGGGCGCTTCAAGGTCTATGTCGACGAGCTCGGGCAGGTCCGGCGCGTGGTGCCCGAGCAGGGCACTCTGCTCGAGGGCATGGAGCAGGTGGTGACGCAGACCTTTCTTCGCGCCCATTACGCCGCCGGATGGCTGGGGGACCGGCAGGTCAAGGCGTGGGTCGAGATCGAGGTCGAATATGACGCGCGGGGGATGCTGACCACCCGCGTCCTGAACTGAGAACCCTCCTCACGCCCGGCCATGGGGTGACCTCCGGAGGCAATTCCGTGTTTCCCCTATGATGTGGCCTCTTTTGTCTGGGCCGGAGCCCAGCCGCCCTTGGCCCATGCCTGCCCAAAGACTACAGACCCCAGATCAAGAAACGCCCCTGATCGAGCTGCGCGACGTGAGCTGCGGCTACGCCGGGCGCGCCATTCTGCAGGGCGTGAACCTGCAGCTGCAGCGCGGCTCGGTGCTGGCCTTGATCGGCACCTCCGGCGGCGGCAAGACGACGCTGCTGCGGGCCCTCAGCCGCCAGATCACGCCCATGGCCGGCCAGGCCCTGTTCGACGGCCAGGACATGGCCGGCCTGGACCAGGCAGGCCTGTTCGCCGTGCGTCGGCGCATGGGCATGCTGTTCCAGTTCGGGGCCCTGTTCACCGACCTCAGCGTCTTCGAGAACGTGGCCTTCCCCCTGCGCGAGCACACGAAGCTCCCCGAGTCGATGATCCGGGACCTCGTGCTGATGAAGCTCAACGCGGTCGGCCTGCGCGGCGCCCGCGACCTCATGCCCAGCGAGATCTCCGGCGGCATGGCCCGCCGCGTCGCCCTGGCGCGGGCGATCGCGCTGGACCCGGACCTGGTGCTCTACGACGAGCCCTTCGCGGGCCTGGACCCCATTTCGCTCGGCGTGACGGCACGCCTGATCCGTGACCTCAACGACGCCCTCGGGCTGACCAGCGTGATCGTCTCGCACGACCTGCATGAAACCTTTGCCATCGCCGACCATGTCGCGATGGTCGCCAACGGCCGCGTCGTGGCGCAGGGCACCCCCGAGGAGCTGCGGCACAGCCAGGATCCGCTGGTGCAGCAGTTCGTCGGTGCGCAGCCGGACGGCCCCGTCCGCTTCCACCAGCCGGCCGTGCCGGTGCTGGAAGACTTCGGCGTGAGCGGGAGGTCCGCATGACGCGCCTCCCCGTGCACATCGGCCTCGCGCTGCGCAGCAAGCTGGCCCAGATCGGCCAGGCCGCGCGGCTGTTCCTGCAATTGCTGCGCGCCAGCCCGCGGGCGCTGCTGCGCTTCTCGCTGATCCGCGAGCAGGTCTACTACCTGGGCAACCGTTCGCTGTCCATCATCGGGGTCTCCGGGCTGTTCGTGGGCTTCGTGCTGGCGCTGCAGGGCTACTACACGCTGCAGCGCTACGGTTCCGCCGAGGCCGTGGGCCTGCTCGTTGCCCTGAGTCTGGTGCGCGAGCTGGGGCCTGTCGTGAGCGCACTGCTGTTCGCCGGGCGCGCCGGCACGTCCCTCACCGCCGAGATCGGCCTGATGAAGGCCGGCGAGCAGCTGACGGCCATGGAGATGATGGCCGTCGATCCGGTCACTCGCGTCCTGGCGCCGCGCTTCTGGGCGGGCTTCATCGCCATGCCCCTGCTGGCGGCGGTGTTCTCGGCCGTGGGCGTCATCGGCGGCTGGCTGGTGGGCGTGGTGTTGATCGGCATCGACGCCGGCGCCTTCTGGTCCCAGATGCAGGGTGGGGTCGACGTCTTTGCCGATGTGGGCAACGGCGTCATCAAGAGTCTGGTCTTCGGCCTGACGGTGAGCTTCGTGGCCCTGCTCCAGGGCTATGGCTGCAAGCCGACGCCCGAAGGCGTGTCTTACGCCACGACCCGCACGGTCGTGGTTTCATCGCTGGCTGTTCTTGCACTGGATTTCGTGCTGACGGCCATGATGTTCTCGATTTGATGGGAGAAGAGGATGCAAGCCTCTCGACATGATGTGTGGGTCGGTTCCTTCGTGCTGCTGGGTGCGGCGGCGCTGCTGTTCCTGGCGCTGAAGGCCGGCAATCTGCTGAGCCTGAACTTCGATGACACCTACACCGTGGTGGCCAAGTTCGACAACATCGGCGGCCTCAAGGCCCGCGCTGCAGTGAAGAGCGCGGGCGTGGTGATCGGCCGCGTGGAGTCCATCAGCTTCGACGACAAGAGCTTCCAGGCGCGCGTGGTGCTGAAGCTCAACCAGGGCGTGGCCTTCCCCAAGGACAGCTCGGCCAAGATCCTGACGGCCGGTCTGCTGGGCGAGCAGTACATCGGCCTCGAGCCGGGCGCCGACGAGAAGAACCTGGTCGCGGGCGACGTCATCAAGCAGACGCAGTCCGCCGTGGTGCTGGAGAACCTGATCGGGCAGTTCCTCTACAACAAGGCGGCCGACACCGGCGCGGGGGAGAAGAAGTGAGCTGGATTCAACGCAGCGCCGTACTGGTGCTGAGCCTGAGCCTCGTGGCCTGCGCGTCCCTGCGCGGGCCGGGCTCCAAGGGCCAGAAGCTGGACCCGTGGGAGAACTGGAACCGCAAGGTCTTCGCCTTCAACGAGGACCTCGACGCCCACGTGCTCAAGCCCGTGGCCACGGTCTACAGCGAGGTCGTGCCCAGCCCGGCCCGCACGGCGGTCGACAACTTCTTCAGCAATGTGGGCGACGCCTGGTCGGCGATCAACCTCACGCTGCAGGGGCGCTTCAAGCTGGCGGCCCAGCAGGCCTTCCGCTTTGCCGTGAACTCCACGCTGGGCCTGGGCGGCCTGATCGACCTGGCCGGGGAGGCCGGCATCGACCGCAACAGCCAGGACCTGGGGCAGACCTTCGGCCGCTGGGGCTTCGGCACCGGCGCCTACGTCGTGTGGCCGCTGTTCGGCCCGTCCTCGGTGCGGGACTCCCTCGCGCTGCCCTGGGACCGCACGGCCAGCCCGGCGCTGTACTTCCAGGACGGCAAGAGCAAGGTGTCGATCTACCTGCTGCAGACCGTGAACGCGCGCTCCAACTTCCTGCGCGCCGGCGAGATGCTGGATGGCATCGCCCTGGACAAGTACACCTTCATCCGCGACGCCTATCTGCAGCGTCGCGGCCATTTCGAGGCCGCAGAGGACGATTTCGAGGTGCTGACCCCGCCGTCCGCCGGCGAGAGCAAGCCCTGACCCCGCTGTGAACCGACGGGACCCCGGCTGCGTTGAGGGTTCCATGGCGACGGTGGCCGTCGCACGTGACTGAAAGGAAACCGAATGAATCTGTCGATCAAGCCGAGCAAGCGCTCCGCCCTGAAGGCCCTGCTGGCCGCCGCTTCCCTCGCCCTGCTGCCGCTGGTGAGCCATGCGGCCGATCCCAGCACGCCGGATGGCCTGATCCGCCAGCTCTCCATCGAGACGCTGGAGGCCGTGAAGGCCGACAAGGCCATCCAGGCCGGTGACACCAACAAGATCGTGACGCTGGTGGACACCAAGGTCATGCCGCACGTGAACTTCCAGCGCATGACGTCCTCGGCTGTCGGCCGCTTCTGGCGCCAGGCTTCGCCCGAGCAGCAGAAGCGCCTGCAGGACGAGTTCAAGACGCTGCTGGTGCGCACCTATGCCGGCGCGCTGTCGCAGGTGAAGGACCAGACCATCGCGCTGAAGCCGCTGCGCGCGAGCGCCGAGGACACCGAGGTGGTCGTCAAGACCGAGGTGCGCGGCAAGGGCGATCCCATCCAGCTGGACTACCGCCTCGAGAAGTCGGGCGCCGTCTGGAAGATCTACGACGTCAACGTCCTGGGCATCTGGCTGGCGGACCAATACCGCAACAGCTTCGCGCAGGAGATCGGCGCGAACGGCATCGACGGCCTGATCAAGGCGCTGGCCGACAAGAACCAGAAGGCCGCCGCGGGCGCCAAGAGCTGATCGCGTGAGTACGTCCATGCTCAAGCTGCCCGCCAGCGTCCGCCTGCCCGAGCTGCCGCTGGTCTGGAGCGAGCTCGAGGGCGCCCTGCGGGCCGAGGCGGCGCAGGTCAACGCGGCGGCCGGCAACACGCTGCGCCTGAACGCGGTGGACCTGCACGAGTTCGACTCCGGCGTGCTGACCCTGCTGCTGAGCGCCGTGCGCCTCAGCGAGCAGCTCGGTCTGCAACTGCAGATCCATGAGGTGCCCGCCAAGCTGCAGGAGCTGGCGCGCGTCTATGGCGTGGACGCCGCCCTGTGGCCGGAGCTGGCGCCCCAGCTCTGAGCCTCGAGGCACCCACAGCAACGGCACCCGCGGGTGCCGTTGTCGTTTCTGGTGCGGGTACGGCGTGGATCAGGCCGCGTAGCGCTTGCTGCGCAGATTGCGCTTGATCTCCTGCAGCACGGGCCGCAGCTGCTGGCCCAGGCGCAGGGCGACGCCCGTGGTCAGGATGTCCACTGCGGTGAGATGCAGCAGGCGCGAGACCATGGGGCTGTAGCGGTCGTAGTCCTCCGGGTGGTCGACGGCCAGCAGCACCTGCCCCGGGGCCTGGCCCAGCTGCGCGAGCGGCGACCCGCTGGCGGTGATGATGATGGTCGTGGCGCCCTTCTTGCGCGCGATCTCGGCCGCGTCCAGCAGATCGCGGCTGCGGCCGGAGTTGGAGATGATCACGGCGCAGTCGCCGGCCGAGAGCATGGTGGCGCTCATCAGCTGCACGTGGCCGTCGCTGCAGGCGATGGTGTGCACGCCCAGGCGGAAGAACTTGTGCTGCGCATCCTGCGCCACGATGCCGGAGTTGCCGACGCCGTAGAACTCGATGCGCTTGCCCTGCTGCGCCGCCTCGGTCAGCGCCGTGATGGCGCGCTCGAAGGCATGGCTGGCGGCATCGTTGCGGTAGTGGAGGAGGGCGGCGACGGCGTTGTCGACGACCTTGACGATCAGGTCGCCGGGCTTGTCGTCCTCGTCGACGGCGCGGTGCACGAAGGGCACGCCCTCGTTGACGCTGCCGGCCAGCTTCAGCTTGAAGTCGGCCAGGCCGTCATAGCCCACGCTGCGGCAGAAGCGCACCACGGTGGGCTTGCTGACGTGCGAGCGGTCCGCCAGCTCGCTGACGGGCAGATTGGCGAAGGAGCGGGGGTCGCTGATCAGCAGCTTGGCCACCCGCTGCTCGGCCGGCGGCAGTGCCGGCAGCGCCGCCTTGACGCGTTCCAGGATGCTCATGGTCATTGCTCCTCCGCCCAGGCGAAGCCGTCGCGCGCCACGAGCGCACTGGCGGCGGCCGGGCCCCAGCTGCCTGCGTTGTAGCCGCGAGGGCCGTTGTTGTCGGCCGCCCAGCTGTCGAGGATGGGCTCGACCCAGCGCCAGGCCTGCTCCTGCTCGTCGCTGCGCACGAAGAGGTTGAGCTTGCCCGCGATGGCGTCCAGCAGCAGGCGCTCGTAGGCGCCGACGCGGGCGCTGCCGAAGGCCTTGTCGAAGTCCAGATCCAGCGACACCGGGGCCAGCGCCTCGCCATGCGAATTGCCCTTGGCCGCCAGCAGCTGCAGCTCCAGGCCGTCCTCCGGCTGCAGCTTGATCACGAGGCGGTTGGGCTGGTTGGCGCCGGGGAAGATGGGGTGGGGCACCGGGCGGAAGTTCACGACGATCTGCGCGTCGCGCGCGGCGAGGCGCTTGCCGGTGCGCAGGTAGAAGGGCACGCCGGCCCAGCGCCAGTTCTGCACCTCCGTGCGCAGCGCGACAAAGGTCTCGCAGGGGCTGTTCGCCGGGATCTTGGACTCGTCCAGATAGCCCACCACGGCCTTGCCGTCCACGCTGCCGGCGCGGTACTGGCCGCGCACCACGTCGCGGGACACGGACTCGGGCGTGAAGGGCTTGAGCGAGCGCAGGACCTTGAGCTTCTCGTCGCGGATGGCGTCGGCGTCGTTGGTGGACGGCGGCTCCATGGCGATCATCGTCAGCAGCTGCAGGGCGTGGTTCTGGATCATGTCGCGCAGGGCGCCCGTGCCGTCGTAGAAGGGGCCGCGCGTGCCCACGCCCAGCGATTCCGCCAGCGTGATCTGGATGTTGGCGATGGCCTCGCGGTTCCACAGCGGCTCGAACAGGGCATTGCCGAAGCGCAGCGCCATGAGGTTCTGGACCGAGGGCTTGCCGAGGTAGTGGTCGATGCGGAAGGCCTGCGACTCCGTGAACACCGAGCGCACGACGCGGTTGATCTGCTGCGCACTGGCGAGGTCATGCCCCAGCGGCTTCTCGAGCACGACGCGCACCCGCGGCCCGTTGAGGCCGGCGGCGCCCAGCTGTTCACAGATCTGCGTGAAGAGGTGCGGGCTCGTGGCGAGGTAGAAGACCACCGTGTCGGCCTCGCGCTCGCCGAGCCAGTCCTTGAGGCGCGCGTAGTGCTCGGGCTGGGACAGGTCCATGCGGCGGTAGTGCACCAGCGCGGCGAAGCGCTCGAACTCCTCGTCGTTCGGACGCTTGGCGCCCTCGACTTCCTGGAAGCGCTCGCGCAGCCAGTCGCGGTAGCGCTCGTCGGGCATGTCGTCGCGGGCGACGGCCAGGATGCGGCCGCCTTCGGGCAGCTTGCCGTGGCGGAAAGCCTGGAACAGGGCGGGCATCAGCTTGCGCCAGGTGAGATCGCCAGTGCCACCGAAGAAGACGAGATCGAATGCCATGCCAGGGTTCCGGTTGAGGCCCAGGTGATTCGCGTGCCCTGAGCTCTTGATGTAACAAAGTTTCTGGATTTATGATGCACGAGTTTCGTAACTCGGTCAATCCGGCGCACATCCCGATCCCCTTTCCCCCTGGGAAAGGCGCGGTTTCGATGTACCCGGGCTGTAACCCTGTTCAGGTCGGGTCGGCCTGCGGAGCGGTTCTAATAACGGCCTGCACGAACTTCGGGGTTTCCCTATGCATCAGCTCGAACAACTCAAGGCCTTCACCACCGTCGTCGCCGACACCGGCAACTTCCTGCAACTGGCGCAGTTCACGCCGCGGGACGCCACGACCAATCCCTCGCTGATCCTGAAGGCCGTGCAGTCGCTCGACTACGCGCCGCTGCTGAACGAGACCGTCGCCGCTCACAAGGGCAAGCCGCTGGACGAGATCGTGGACCAGGTGCTGGTGCGCTTCGGCCTCGAGATCCTGAAGGTGGTGCCGGGCCGCGTGTCGACCGAGGTCGATGCCCGCCTGAGTTTCGACACCGCCGCGACCATCGCCCGCGCCAAGCGCCTGATGGGGCTGTACGAGGCCGCGGGCATCGGCCGTGACCGTGTGCTGATCAAGATCGCCTCCACGTGGGAAGGCATCCAGGCCGCGCGCGCGCTGGAGCAGGAAGGCATCCGCTGCAATCTGACGCTGCTGTTCTCCTTCTGCCAGGCCGTGGCCTGCGGCGAGGCCGGCGTGCAGCTGATCTCGCCCTTCGTCGGTCGCATCTACGACTGGTACAAGAAGTCCGCGGGCGCTGCCTGGGACGAGGTGCAGCAGTCGGGCGCCAACGACCCGGGCGTGAAGTCGGTCAGCCAGATCTACACCTACTACAAGAAGCACGGCATCAAGACCGAGGTCATGGGCGCCAGCTTCCGCAACATCGGCCAGATCCAGGCGCTGGCCGGCTGCGATCTGCTGACGATCAGCCCCGACCTGCTCGCCCAGTTGCAGGCGACGGACGCCCCGCTGAACCGCGCGCTCGATGCCACCGCCGCCGCCCAGGCGGACCTGCCCCGGGTCTCTTACAACGAGGCGGCCTTCCGCTTCGCCCTCAACCAGGATGCCATGGCCACCGAGAAGCTGGCCGAAGGGATCCGCCTGTTTGCCGTCGATGCCGGCAAGCTGGACCAGATCATCGAAAGCCAACTCTGATGCAGCACCCGCGTTGCGACCAAAGCCCGACCTGGGCTCTCTTGCAAGCACAGTACCAGGCCAGCGGCGCCGCCTTCGACGTGCGCCAGGCCTTTGCCACGGACGCCACGCGCTTCGAGCGCTGGTCCTTCGAGGCGCCCGAGCTGTTCGTGGACCTGTCCAAGAACCGCATCGATGCGCCGACCCTGGCCCTGCTGCTGCAACTGGCCCGCGACTGCGGGCTGGCGTCGCAACGCGCCTCGCTCTTCAAGGGCGACCCCATCAACCACACGGAGGGCCGCGCCGTGCTGCACACGGCGCTGCGCGCGCCGGCGGGTGGCGCGCCCTTCAGCGACGAGGTCCAGGCCTCGCTGTCGCGCATGCTGGCCTTTGCCGAGAGCGTGCGGGCCGATGAAGGCATCACCGACATCGTGCACATCGGCATCGGCGGCTCGGACCTCGGCCCGGCCATGGTCGTGCAGGCGCTGCAGGCCTTCACCGACACCGGGCGCCGGCGCCTGCACTTCGTCTCCAATGTCGACGGGCATGACCTGGCCCCCGTGCTGCAGGGCCTGGACGCGCAGCGGACGCTGTTCGTGATTGCCTCCAAGACCTTCACCACACAGGAGACGCTGGCCAACGCCGAGGCCGCCAAGGCCTGGTTCCTGGCGCAGGGCGGCACGGACGTCGGCCGCCACTTCGTCGCCACCAGCAGCAACACCGCCGCGGCGCAGGCCTTCGGCATCCACACCAGCTTCGGCTTCTGGGACTGGGTGGGCGGCCGCTACTCGCTGTGGTCGGTGATCGGCCTGCCGATCGCCATCGCCATCGGCGCGGACGCCTTCCGCGAGCTGCTCGCGGGGGCCCATGACATGGACGAGCACTTCGCACAGGCGCCGCTGGAGCGCAATGTGCCGGTGCTGCTGGGCCTGCTCGATGTCTGGTATCGCAACTTCCACGGCTTCACCAGCCGCAGCGTCGCGCCCTATCACCAGGGCCTGCGCCGCCTGCCGGCCTATCTCCAGCAGCTGGAGATGGAGAGCAACGGCAAGGGCGTGGACCGCGAGGGTCAGGTCTTGCCCTATGGCACGAGTCCCGTCGTGTGGGGCGAGGCCGGCACCAACGGCCAACACGCCTATTTCCAGATGCTGCACCAGGGCACGGACGTCATCCCCGTCGAGTTCATCGCCGTGAAGACGCCACACCATGGCCCGCACGTGCAGGGCGCGCTCGCCGAGCGCCTGCAGGACCAGCACCGCAAGCTGCTGGCCAACTGCCTGGCGCAGTCGCAGGCGCTGATGCAGGGCAAGACCGTGGAGGAGGCCCTGCACGAGAAGGCGCCCACGGCCTCGGCCTCGCTGGGCCGCCTGACGGTGGCACGCCACCGCAGCTTCCCGGGCAACCGGCCCAGCACGACGATCCTTCTCGCGCAGCTGACACCGCGCAGCCTCGGGGCGCTCATCGCGCTCTACGAGCACCGTGTCTTCGTGAGCGGCGCGCTGTGGGGCGTCAACAGCTTCGACCAATGGGGCGTGGAGCTGGGCAAGGCCCTGTGCAGCAGCCTGCTGCCGCGGCTGTCCAGCGGCGACGTCCAGGGCCTGGACGGCTCGACGGCGGGCCTGCTCAAGCGGGTGCTCGCCTGATGGCGCGCCCGATGCGGGTCGTCTTCGACTTCGGCGGCGTGCTGTTCCGCTGGCATCCGCCGAGCTTCCTGGCGCGCGTCTGGCCGCAGCGTTGCCCCGACGAGGCGGCCGGTGCGGCGGCGGCCCGCGAGTTCTTCACGCAATACGCCGGCGACTGGGGTGCCTTTGATCAGGGCCTGATCGGGCCCGAGGAGGTGATCCGCCGCATCGCTGCCCGCACCGGCTGGCCAGAGGCGGATGTGCGGGGCGTGGTCGACGCCGTGCCGGACGAGCTGCAGGCCGTCGCCGGCACCGTGGCGCTGATCGAGGCCGCACAGGCCGCGGGTCATCGCACGCACTACCTCTCCAACATGCCAGGCCTCTACGCCGATCACCTCGAGCGCGAGTACCCGCTGGATCGCTGGTTCGAGGGCGGGATCTTCTCCAGCCGGGTCAAGCACTCCAAGCCCGGTGCGGAGATCTTCGCGCTGATGGAAGCGCAGCTGGCCGTGCCGCCCGGGGACATCGTGTTCCTGGACGACCACCCGGACAACATCGAGGCGGCCGCGGCGCGCGGCTGGCAGGCGATCCTGTTCACGACACCCGAGGCCGCAGCGGCCGCCTTGCGGGAGCGCGGCCTCATCCGCTGAACGGCGCCGTGCCGCGGCGCGTCAGTGCGGCAGCGGGTCGTTCTCGTCCGTCGGCGGTGCCGCGGCGACGCGGAAGGATTCACTGGCCCAGGCGCCGAGGTCCATCTCGCGGCAGCGCTGCGAGCAGAAGGGGCGGTAGGCGTTGCTGGGCGCGAAGACGGCGTCCCCCTGGCAATGCGGGCAGGGCACCAGGCGTTCGCCCTGGGCATTCTTCTTGGGCATGGTCATGGTCTCAGGTGCACAGCGTCAGCTCGAAGCTGGCGTCCTGCAGGGCCAGCTTGAGGCGGCCTTCCTCGTCCTGGCGCATCAGGCGGATGGCCACCATCAGGCGATGGCCGCTGATCTCGGGGATCAGGCCCAGGCTCGGGTCGATGCGCATGCGCAGCAGCTGGTAGCTGCGGCCCTGCGGCAGGCTCTGCTGGTACTGGCCGCCTTGCGCCGCCACCTTGTGCGGGGCGCCGGAGTCCCGCAGCAGGCCCATGAGTACCTGCAGGGCCTCGGCCAGCGGCATCAGGGACTGCGTCCATTGCACCAGGTCATTGCGGCGGCGCACCGGCAGGAACTGCTGCCAGGTGTAGTAGGCCGGCAGGTCGAACTCGCAGGTGCCGCCCGGGATGCTGATGCGGCTGCGGATGCTCATCAGCCATTCGTTGGCGGTGAGGGCATGACCGGCCTTGCCGGACAGTGCATTGAGCTTGGCGTAGGCCGTGTCGATGCGCTGGATGACGTTGTCCAGGGCCGCCTCGGAGATGGCGGGATTGCCGCGGTAGCTGTTGAACTGCGCCTTGTGGCGCTCGAGCTCCTTGAGCAGGTCGGACTTCAGGTCGGCCCGGGACGCCACGTCCATGATCTCGAAGAGCGTGACCAGGGCGAAGTGGTGATCCAGCGCCGTCTCGCGGGCGATCAGCTGGCCCAGGCGATCGAACAGGTGCTCCAGCCGCAGCATCGTTCGGATGCTTTCGTTGAACGGGTACTCGTACAAGACCAAGGCGGACATCCCAGGGCAATTGGCGGGGTGGGCGCGCAGCACGACCAGGCGGGCGCTGCGGGCGGACCCCCGGATTGTTTCACAGCCAGCACGGGTCTTCGGCTGGCCGACTCGTCGAAATGGAGGTGCCCCCTCCGAGGCCGATGGCCCCAGGGGCCTTGGTGAACGGTGGGCGCCCCGCGGGGCTTGGCGTGTGGCGACGTCTGGTGACGTCAGGCAGGGGTGGGGCGCCAGTGCGCGGCCACCTGCCGGACTTCCTGCGCCAGTGCGTCGAGATCCCGGCCCTCGTTGACGATCACGGCGTCCGCGGCGGCGCGGCGCTGCGCGCGTGTGGCCTGCTGGGCCAGCACGGCCAGGACGGCGTCGCGCGTCCAGCCGTTGCGTGCCATCACGCGCTGCACCTGTGTCTCGGGATCGCAGTCGACCACCAGCACCCGGTCCACGCGCTGGCGCCAGCGTCCGGACTCCACCAGCAGGGGCACGTCGAAGACGATCCAGGGGCTGCCAGCCGCCAGCGCCTCGAGCCGGCGCGTCTCGTCGCCGATCATGGGGTGCAGGATGCCTTCCAGGCGTTTGCGGGCCTCGGGATCACGGAAGGCCAGCTCCCGCATGAAGGCGCGGTCCAGTGCGCCATCGGGCGCCTGCGCCGGGGCGCCGAAGGCGGCGACGATCGCCGGCATCGCCGCCCCACCGGCGGCGGTGAGGGCGCGGGAAATGGCGTCGGTGTCGATGTGGGCAGCACCCAGCTCGACAAGGCAGCGCGCGACGGTGCTCTTGCCGCTGCCGATCCCGCCGGTCAGGCCGATGCGCATGGGGGACGTGGGCAGGATGGGCTCAATGACCGCCCAGCCACCAGCCCAGCAGGCGTGCGGGCCCGATGAGCAGCACGGCCAGGCCGCCGCCTGCGAGGAAGGGGCCGAAGGGCACGTAGCGGCCCTCGCGCAGGCTGCTTGTGAGCTTCATGGCGATACCGACGATGGCGCCGATGACCGAGGCGCTCAGCACGATGGGCAGCACCATCTGCCAGCCCAGCCAGGCGCCCAGAGCGGCCAGCAGCTTGAAGTCGCCGTAGCCCATGCCCTCCTTGCCGGTGACGAGCTTGAACAGCCAATACACCGACCAGAGGCTCAGATAGCCCACCAGAGCGCCGATCAGCGCCTGGTCGAGGGGGAGGGTCCAACCGAGCAGCGCGGCCCACAGGCCGGCCCACAGCAGCGGCTGGTTGAGGCTGTCGGGCAGCAGCGTGGTGTCCCAGTCGATGGCCGCCAGGGCCAGCAGCATGCCTGTGAACCCACACCACAGCAGGGCGTGCCACGTCGGGCCGAACTGCCAGGCCACGGCGGCGAACAGCGCGCCGGTGAGCGCCTCGAGGATGGGGTAGCGCGCCGAGATGGGCGACTTGCAGGCCGCACAGCGGCCGCCCAGGCGCAGCCAGCCCACGAGCGGCAGGTTCTCGTGCCAGGCCAGCTGGTGACCGCAGGACGGGCAGCGCGAGCGGGGCGTCACGAGGGTCAGCGGCGGCTGCTGCTCCAGCAGCGGGCCGAGCTTCTCGATCTGCTGTGCGAGCGGGCGGGCCAGGTCCGGCGCCAGACCGGTCGTGCGTTCCAGCACGGCGGCATCACCCAGGTGAGCCGCGGCGTCCTGCGTCCACTCCCGCTCCATCATGCGCGGCAGCCGGTGCACCACCACGTTCAGGAAACTGCCGATGCACAGGCCCAGCAGGCCGAGGGCCCAGGGGCTGAGAAGGTACTGCCATTCAGGCGCGATCGGTCCCAGCATGCTTCAGACCACCTGACCCAGCTTGAAGATCGGCAGGTACATGGCCACCACGATGCCCCCGATGAGGGTGCCCAGGATCACGATCACGAACGGCTCCATCAGGCTGGAGAGCGACTTCACCGCTTCGTCCACTTCCTCTTCGTAGAACTCCGCGGCCTTGCCCAGCATGTGGTCCAGGGAGCCCGACTCCTCGCCGATGCCCGCCATCTGGAGGACCATCACCGGGAAGATGCCCGTGGACTGCATGGAGGCCGTCAGCGCCGTGCCGGTGGAGACGTCGCGCTGGATCTTCTCCGTGGCTTCGGCGAACACGATGTTGCCGGCTGCGCCGCCCACCGAGTCCAGGGCCTCCACCAGCGGCACGCCGGCGGCGAACATGGTGGCGAGCGTGCGGGTCCAGCGAGCCATCGCGGACTTGTACATGAGGTCCCCGAACACCGGGACCTTGAGCAGCAGGCGGTCCATCGTCCGCTGCATGCTCTCGGAGCGTTTCCAGCTCTGGAAGAAGAAGTAGGTGCCGCCGCCGATCACCCCGAAGATCAGGTACCAGTAGCTGACGAAGAACTCCGACAGCGCGATCACGAACATCGTCGGGGCCGGCAGTTCGGCGCCGAAGGAGGTGAACACGTCCTTGAAGGCGGGCACCACGAAGATCATGATCACGGCCAGCACGGCGAAGGCCACGACCAGCACGGCGATCGGGTACGTCAGTGCGCCCTTGATCTTCTGCTTGATGGCCACCGTCTTTTCCTGGTAGATCGCCAAGCGGTCCAGCAGCTGCTCCAGGATACCGCCCGACTCGCCGGCCTCGACCAGATTGCAGTAGAGCGCATCGAAGTACAGCGGATGCTTGCGGAAGGAGGCGGAGAGGCTCGTGCCGGTTTCGACGTCCAGGCGGATGTCGTTGAGCAGCTTGGTGAGGCGCGGGTTGGTGGCGCCGCGCCCGACGATGTCGAAGGACTGCAGCATCGGCACACCGGCGCGCATCATCGTCGCGAGCTGCCGGGTGAACACGGCGATGTCCTTCTGCTTGATGGCCCGGCCGCCGCTCGCGCGGCGCTTCTTGACTCGGCTCACCAGGATGCCCTGGCGGCGCAGGGACGCGCTCACCATGGCCTCGCCGCCGGCGCGCATCTCACCGCGCACGACCTTGCCGTTGCGGTCCTTGCCTTCCCATTCGAAGACCTGCTCGTTCACACCTTTTGTGGTGGTGCTCGCGCTTGTCGCCATATTCACTCCCGGGCGTCGAAGGCCCTGTTGTCATTGCCGCCGCTGCGGGCAGCGGTACTGCTGTCTGATCGAGGGACTGGAGCCTACTCGTTCGTGGCCGCCAGGACTTCCTCCAGGGTGGTGACGCCGGCGCGGACCTTCACGAGGCCGGACTGGCGCAGGTCGCGCACGCCGTCCTTGCGGGCCTGGTCGGCGATGTCGATGGCCGTGCCCTGCGACAGGATGATCCGCTGGATGGCCTCCGTGATGGGCATGACCTGGTACAGGCCGACGCGCCCCTTGTAGCCGTTGTTGCACATGGAGCAGCCCACGGCGCGGAAGGGCCGCCAGGAGCCATCCAGCTCCTCGTCGCGGTAGCCGGCGCGCAGCAGCGCCTCGCGGGGGTAGTCCGCGGGAGCCTTGCAGTTCTCGCAGAGCCGGCGAGCCAGACGCTGGGCGGTGATCAGCAGCACGCTGGACGCGATGTTGAACGGCACCACGCCCATGTTCATGAGGCGGGTCAGCGTCGTCGGGGCGTCATTCGTGTGCAGCGTGGACATCACCATGTGGCCGGTCTGGGCGGCCTTGATGGCGATGTCGGCGGTCTCCAGGTCGCGGATCTCACCCACCATGATCACGTCCGGATCCTGGCGAAGGAAGGACTTCAGCGCGGCCGAGAAGGTCAGGCCGGCCTTGTCGTTCACGTTGACCTGGTTGATGCCCGGCAGGTTGATTTCGGCCGGGTCCTCGACGGTCGAGATGTTGACGCCCGGCTGGTTCAGGATGTTCAGGCAGGTGTACAGCGACACCGTCTTGCCCGAGCCCGTCGGGCCGGTGACGAGAATCATGCCGTAGGGCCGCTGGATGCAGGCCATCAGGCGGTCCTTCTCCTGCTTCTCGTAGCCGAGGGCGTCAATGCCCAGCTTGGCCGAGGACGGGTCCAGGATACGGATCACGATCTTCTCGCCGAACAGCGTGGGCAGCGTCGAGACCCGGAAGTCGATGGACTTGGAGCCGAACTTCAGCTTCATGCGGCCGTCCTGCGGCACGCGGCGCTCGGCGATGTCCAGCCGGGAGATCACCTTGATGCGGGACGAGAGCTTGTCCTTGATGGCGACCGGCGGCTGGGTGATCTCGCGCAACTCGCCGTCCACCCGGAAGCGGACGCGGTAGTGGTACTCGTAGGGCTCGAAGTGGAGGTCCGAGGCCCGCATGTTGATGGCGTCCACCAGCATCTTCTGCAGGAAGCGCACCACGGGCGCGTCCTCGACGTCCGCCATCTCGGGCGCCTCTTCCTGCGGGGAGGCGTCCTCTTCGGCGATGTCGAAGTCGAAGTCGCCGCCGGCGATGGACTCCAGCGCCTCGGCGGTGTTGGACGTCGAGCCCTGCAGCAGCTTCTGCAGCTTGTCGTGCTCGACGATCACCCACTCGGGCGAGAGCTGCGTTGCGAACTTGATCCGCTCCACGACCTCGGGCTCGGTCGGGTCGGCGCCGCCGATGAAGAGGCGGTTGCCGCGCCGGCCCAGGGCGATGACCTGGTACTGCAGCGCGAGCTTGCTGTCGATGATGTTGTGCGGGAGCCGCTGCGGATCGAGGGCGTTCAGGTCCAGGAGCGGCACGGCCAGCGCGCTGGACAGCGTGTGCGCCAGTTCGCTGGGCGCGATGAGGTTGGCACCGATCAGCGCGTTGACGAAGCTGATCTTCTTCTCGCGCGATTGGCGCACGAGATCCTCGGCCTGCTTGGCGGGCAGCTTTCCGGCATGCACGAGCACGCGCGCCACCCCGGACAGCATGGATGATGGGTCGACCAGCGTTGAATCGGCTTGCATGACGAGCGGTGTGATTCCCAACGAATATCAGCGGGGTGTCTGCATGCACCGTTGCGCGGCATTGCCTGCGTGCGGTCGCGACCCCCAACTGGCACTGTAAACCGAGCCTGGACCCTCTGCGGCACTGGAAAGCCCGGGAATTCCTTGCAATCACACCACATTGGCTGCAGATTTGCGACCAGTTGTGTCTTGCGCGTCCAAACGAAAACGGCGCCCGAAGGCGCCGTTGGTCTTATCTGGTACTGTCGAACATTTGCGAAGGCTTTGTGGACCCTGCTGTTCGGCTTGATCGGATCGCTGCAGTCACGCGTGCGATCCGGCAAGACTTGGAATTCCTGGTCGGGGTGAGAGGATTCGAACCTCCGGCCTCTACGTCCCGAACGCTTAGCTCTTGTACCGTATTTACTGGTGTTCTAAGCTGTCACAACATTAATTGGGACAAATTTGGGACACAAGACGCAT
>JAYRMR010000057.1:0-26458 GCA_041912595.1 Burkholderiaceae bacterium | reverse complement strand
GAGCCGAAGATGTACCACCAGTTGAAGTTCTTCGGAGCGTAGTACTCCGACATGTGCTCCCGGTACATCTTGCTGAGCGGGAAGCGGTTGTCCACCCAGGTCAGCACTTGCTCGCCCACGGAGGCGCCAGCGGGAGCTTCTTTGAATTCAGCCATATCGACCTCTGTCCTCTCGCTTAGGCAGCCTTGTCCTCACCAATCAGGAGCTTGGTGTCGGACAGATACATATGGGGAGGCACCTCGAGGTTGTCGGGTGCGGGCTTGTTCTTGAACACGCGGCCGGCCAGGTCGAAGGTCGAGCCGTGGCAAGGGCAGAGGAAGCCGCCGTTCCAGTCGTCCGGCAGCGAGGGCTGCGGGCCGGCCTGGAACTTGTCGGAGGGAGAGCAGCCCAGGTGCGAGCAGATGCCCACGCCCACGAAGTACTCCGGCTTGATCGAGCGGTGCTCGTTCTTGGCGTAGTCGGGGGTCGGGTAGGCGGTGCGCTTGGAGTCCGGATCAGCCAGCTGGGTGTCGTTCTTGGGCAGGGCGGCCAGCTGCTCGGGCGTACGACGCACGATCCAGACGGGCTTGCCGCGCCATTCCACCGTCAGCTTCTCGCCCGGCTTCAGGCTGCTGATATCGACTTCCACAGCTGCACCGGCAGCCTTGGCGCGCTCGGACGGCGCGAAGGTACTGACAAAGGGCACGGCGGTCGCAACGCCTACACCGGCACCGGCGCAACTCGTGGCGATGAGCCAGGTGCGCTTGCCTTGGTCCACTTGCTGGTCACTCATGAGGGTCCTCAAAGGAGACTTCTGATCGGGAGCAACCGCAGATTCTAGCGGACGCCCACCCCCACCCCGACTTGATGCAACTCGGGGATTACGCAAATCGTCTCGTCGAGGCATCAAATCCCGGCCTCGGAGGACACCGGGGACAAAAATCCCCGTGTTTGGCCCGATTTGCGACTCCGCCAAACGTAGACAATAGCGCCCAGCACATTCGGGGCCCGCCCCCGCAGGAGTAGATGAAGATGGGAATGCTGAGCGAGTTCAGGGAGTTTGCCGTCAAGGGCAATGTGGTGGATCTCGCCGTGGGCGTGATCATCGGCGGCGCCTTCGGCAAGATCGTCGACTCGATGGTCAAGGACCTGATCATGCCGCTGGTCGGCAAGGTGGTCGGCGGCCTGGATTTCTCCAACTACTTCGTGGTGCTCGGCAACGTCCCGGCGGACTTCAAGGGCCCGCAGACCTACGAGGCCCTGACCAAGGCCGGCGTCCCGCTGTTCGCCTACGGCAGCTTCCTGACCGTGCTGCTGAACTTCATCATCCTGGCCTTCATCATCTTCATGATGGTCAAGCAGATCAACCGCCTGAAGCGCAGCGAGCCCGCCCCCGCGCCGGCCGCCGAGCCCGTGACGCCAGAGGACATCGTCCTGCTGCGCGAGATCCGCGACTCGCTCAAGCGCTGATCCAGGCCCCTCGCGTCGGCCCGGCCGGCGGCGTCGGCGGCATGAAGCACGGCGGCTGCGAAGCCCGCAATTCCATGCAATCCGACGCGCGCTCTGCGCTTGGTCACAACATGAGAGCCCAAATCCACGGATACTTGGCCCACGCAGCACGTCCCCATGAGGCGTGCGCCCCGTTTCCCTGTCCATGAACCAGCCCGAGTCCCGACTCAACCCGCACCTCGAAGCCGCCTTCCAGCGCATCCGAGCCGCCGCCGAACAGGCGGCCGAGCGCGGTGCTGAAGGCCTGGGCCTGGCAGCGCTGTCGGCCGCCTTCGCCAAGCGCCGCGACGCCCTGCTGGCGGCGCAGTTCGTCTTCCGCGAGCACCTGGCGACGTTCCTCCAGGAGTTCAACGCCAGCCTGCGCCGCCAGATGGCGGGCGAGCAGCGCGACAAGACGGCCGCTCCCGCGAAGAAGGCCTGGGACGAGCTCTCCCTGATGGACGACGAGCAGGTCGACGCCATGGTGGCGGCGGACCGCATCGGCATGGCCATCGGCCATCAGAGCGAGTGGGAGCTGCGGGATGTCGAGTCCTTCCTGGCCGGCCTGAGCTCCGCCGAGGGCGGCCTCGACCGCAATCCCCTTCGCCCCGAGCTGATCGCGCAGGCGCTGCTGGACGGCGTCAACGCCATGACGGACGACCAGGAGATCCGCCAGTCCCTCATCGACGAGCTCACCCGCGCCTTCACGACGGAGATGCGGAGCTGCTACACCGACATCGCCGCCCTCTTCCGCAGCCGCGGCCTGCGCCAGCAGGACCTGCGCGTCCGCTCGCTGAATCCGGCCGGCGGCATGGCGGGCATGGGCGGCATGAACAGCGGCCCGAGCAGCGTCGCGGGCGACCTCGGCGGCCCGATCGGCAATTCCCGCTTCGGCGGGCTCGGCCCCCAGGCCAGCGGCTTCGGCGGCGTCGGCGGCTATGCGCAGCCGGGCTACGGCATGCCGTCCGGCGGTGGCGTGCAGAGCACCTTCACCGGCGGCTACGGTCAGGCCTACGGCGGCTACGCCGGGGCCGGCGTCATGGGCAATGTCGATCCCCAGCTGATGGAGCTGCTGCGCCGGCTCTCGACGCTCCCGGTCCCGGCCGGCGGCATGGGCGGTGGCATGGGCGGCCCGGGCGGATCCGGCTTCGGCGGCACCGTCTCCGGCGCCCTGCCCGGCGGCATGTCCATGAGCGGGGCCCTCGCGGGCCTGCAGCAGGCCGGCGAATGGGGGGACGACACCGCCCCCGGCGGCGTCTACCCGCTGCCGCCCAACCTCATCCACCTGCATCGCGATGCCCTGCGCCAGGCCGCCACCGGCTCCCTGGACCACATGGTCATCGACGTGGTGGGCAGCCTGTTCGACCACATCCTGTCGGACGCCAAGGTGCCGCCCCAGATGGCGCGCCTGCTGGCCCAGCTGCAGCTGCCGGTGCTGCGCGCCGCGCTGGGGGACAACACCTTCTTCTCGTCGCGCCGCCACCCGGTGCGCCGCTTCATCAACCGCCTGGCCTCGCTGGCCTGTGCCTACGATGATTTCGGGGACTCCCCCGGCAAGGAATTCCTCGAGCACGTGCGCTCGCTGGTCCATGACGTCAGCGGCGGCGACTTCGAGCGCATCGAGATCTACGAGCAGAAACTCGACGACCTCGAGGCCTTCATCAGCGCCCAGACGGCCCAGACCCTGCAGGCCCACGGGAATGCCGCGGCGCTGGTCGAGCGCAAGGAAACCGATCTGCGGCTGCAGCAGCGCTATGCCAAGCAGCTCGCCCAGAACCTCGCCAAGGTCCCGATGCCGGACTTCCTGCGCGAGTTCCTGGCCCAGACCTGGAGCGGCGCCATCGTGCAGGCGACGCGCCACGAGGGCGGCAGCGAGGACCGCGAGAAGCGCTTCCGCCAGTTCGGCCGCGACCTCGTCCTGAGTGTGCAGCCCAAGGCCGCCGGGCCGCAGCGCCAGGCTTTCCTGAGCGCCCTGCCCCGCATGATGCAGACGCTCAACGAAGGCCTGGACCTGATCGCCTGGCCGGAGTCGATGCGCAAGCCCTTCATCGGCCAGCTGCTCCCGGTGCATGCCGAATCGCTGAAGGGCCAGGGGCTCTCTGCGCTGGACTACAACCTGCTCGTCAAGCAGCTCGAGGCCGTCTTCGGCATCGAGGCACCCAAGGAGCAGGACCTCCCGCCGGTGCAGCCCGAGGAGTTCCGGGACACGGAATCCGGCGACGTCGACATCGACCTCGCCCAGGGGCTCAACGCCAAGGAAGCGTCCAGCCTGGGCCTGATCCAGGACGCGGCTGTCGACTGGGCCGGTCATGTCGACATCGACATCACCGCGCAGGAGGCCCCGCTGCAGGCCGTGGACATCAGCATCGACGGCCTTCCCGCCGCCACCGACGAACCCGAGCCCAGCTCCGGCGTCCTGCTGATCGAGCATCTGCAGCTCGGTTTCGCCTACCAGATGAACACGGGCGAGCAGTGGCGCAAGGTCCGCCTGGCCCACATCAGCGCCGGCCGCAGCTTCTTCATCTTCACCCAGGGCCACAAGCACCAGCAGACGGTCACCATGACCGCGCGCATGCTGCGCAAGCTCTGCGAGACCGGCCGCCTGCGCGCCTTCGAGAACGCCTACTTGCTCGAGCGCGCCACCGCGCGCGCCCGCAAGCAGCTCGCGGCACTCAACACGCAGCAGTGAACCGGCGGCCGGCCCTCATGGCCGGCCCGGGGCGCTCCCCCCCCCCACCAGCCGTGCCCGCGGGCGGGGCTCACGCCCGGCTCAGCTGCCAGGCCATGCGCAGCGCCGCGCGCATGCTGGAGGCGTCCGCGCGGTGTCGGCCCACGATGTCGAAGGCGGTGCCATGGTCGGGGCTCGTGCGCACGAAGGGCAGGCCCAGCGTGACGTTCACGCCCTGCTCGACGCCGAGGTACTTCACGGGGATGAGGCCATGGTCGTGCGTCATCGCCACCACGGCATCGAACTCGCCCGGGTGCCCGGGCAGCGCGTGACGGGCGCGCATGAAGACGGTGTCCGGCGCGAACGGCCCCTGGGCGTCGATGCCCTCGGCCCGGGCCGCCGCGATGGCCGGCGCGATCTCGCGGAGCTCCTCGTCCCCGAACAACCCGCCCTCGCCCGCATGCGGATTGAGCCCGGCCACGGCAATGCGCGGCGATGCGATGCCGAAGCGGCGCAGCGAGGCCTGCGTGATGCGCAGCGTCTCCAGCACAGCCGCTGCCGTCACCAGGTCCAGCGCCCGGCGCAGCGAGACGTGGATCGTCACGAGCACCGTCTTCAGCTCCTCGTTGGCCAGCATCATGCGCACCGGCGGCGGCGAGGCGCCCGGCGGCGTTGCCAGGGCCTGCAGCATCTCGGTGTGGCCGGGGAAGGGCACGCCGGCGGCATGCAGGGCCTCCTTGTGGATGGGCGCGGTGACGATGCCGGCGCCCTCGCCCGCCTGCACGCGCGCGACGGCCGCCTCGATGCAGGCGGCCGCGGCCGCGCCGGCCTTCGCGCTGATCCGCCCCAGCGGCTCGGCCGCGAGGTCCGCCGGCAAGCCGGGCGGCTGCCACACCGGCAGGCAGCGGGGCGGCACGGCGGCCGCCTCGGCGGGCGTGTCCAGCACGGCGATCGGCAGCTCCAGGCCCGCCAGTTGAACGGCACGGCGCCACACGGCCACGTCGCCCACCAGACACAGCGGCGGCAGGCCCGGCTCGGTGCGTTCGGCCGCCCAGGCGGCCACGGCAATCTCGGGACCGATGCCGCAGGCATCGCCCTGGGTGATCAGCAGGGGCAGCATCGGCATCACGCGGGGTTGTGGAGGTCCAGGAACTCGACCGCGACGCCCAGCTCCTCGGCCAGACGACGGCCCACGGCCTGCACGCCGTAGCGCTCCGTGGCATGGTGGCCGGCCGCCACGAAGGCGACGCCGGTTTCCGCGGCGTAATGGGCCTGGGGCTCGGAGATCTCCCCCGTGACGAAGACATCGGCTCCGCTGGCGATGGCCGCCTCGAAGAAGCCCTGCGCCCCGCCCGTGCACCAGGCCACGCGCCGCAGCGGGCGGCCATCCCCCGCAACCGCCACCACCGGCCGGGCCAGCTGCCGCTCCAGCACCGCCTGCAGGCCGGCGAGCGTCTGTTGATCCGTCGGCAGCGGACCGGCGAAGCCCAGGTCCTGGTCGCCGAAGCGGGCATCGGCCTCCCAGCCGAACTGGCGCCCCAGCTGCGCGTTGTTGCCCAGCTCGGCATGGGCGTCGAGCGGCAGGTGGTAGGCGATGAGGTTGATGTCGTGGGCCAGCAGGCGCTGCACGCGGGTCTTCATCCAGCCCGTCAGGCGCTGCTCCTGGCCGCGCCAGAACAGGCCGTGGTGGACCAGCAGGGTGTCCGCCCCGCGCTCGATGGCGGCGTCGATCAGCGCGAGGCTGGCGGTCACACCACAGAGCACGCGGCGGACCTCGGGTTGACCCTCGACCTGCAGGCCGTTGGGCCCATAATCCTTGAAGCGACCCGGCTCGAGCCAGCCGTCCAGCAGGCGCAGCAGCGCTTCGCGGGGCAAGGCCTGACCCCCTTCATGACCGGTCGCCTGGGTACTGTCCTTCATGTCCACACCATCCTCGTCTTCGTCACCGGCTTCGGGAGCGCCCTCGCCCCTGCGCCGTTCGTGGCTGATTTTCTCCCAGGCCACGACCGTTGCGCTGGCCGGCTACTTCGTGGTGGCGACGCTGAAGCCGCAGTGGCTGCAGGGCAGCCTCCATCCGGCCCCGAGCCTGCAGATGGGCGCGAGCCAGGGCAAGCGTCCCGGCTATGCCGACGCCGCCCGCCTCGCCGCGCCCGCCGTGGTCAGCATCAGCGCCAGCAAGCCCGGCCAGCCGCTGAGCGAGGAAGAGGAAGCCTGGCTGCGCTACCACGGCGGCGGCCCCGATGACGACGAGCGCGACGGCCCGCGCGGCACCGGCTCCGGCGTCATCGTGTCGCCCGAAGGCTATGTGCTGACCAACAACCACGTGGTGGAGAACGCCACCGAGATCCTCATCCAGCTGAGCGACGGCCGCGAGACCACGGCCGAGCTGATCGGCACCGACCCCGACACCGACCTCGCCGTGCTGCGCATCCGCCTGCCCAATCTGCCGGTGATGCGCCTGGGCGAGGCCGACACCCTGCAGGTGGGCGACGCCGTGCTGGCCATCGGCAATCCCTTCAACGTCGGCCAGACGGTGACCTCGGGCATCGTGAGCGCCCTGGGGCGCAAGCAGCTGGGTCTCTCGACCTTCGAGAACTTCATCCAGACGGACGCGGCCATCAACCCGGGCAACTCGGGCGGCGCGCTGGTGGACACCCAGGGCCAGCTGCTGGGCATCAACACCGCCATCTATTCGCGCAGCGGCGGCAGCATGGGCATCGGCTTCGCCATCCCCGTGAGCCTCGCCCGCGAGGTGATGGAGGCGCTGATCAAGCAGGGTCAGGTCTCGCGCGGCTGGGTGGGCGTGCAGACCCGCGAGCTCACGCCCGAAGTGCTGGAAGCCTTCCACCTGCCGCAGCTGCGCGGCGTGATGGTCAGCGGCGTGATCCTCAAGGGTCCGGCCGAGGCCGCAGGCATCAAGCCGGGCGACGTGGTGATCAGCGTGGCCGGCAAGGCCGTGCAGAGCCCGGGCGAGCTGCTGACCGCCGTGGCGGCCCTGACGCCCGGCAGCCAGGCGAAGCTCGAGGTGCAGCGAGGGCCGGAGCGCAAGTCCTTCGTGCTGAAGATCGGCCTGCGGCCGCGGCCCAAGGCCGAGGACAACCCGAACTGATCGCGCGCCGGGCCGGTGAGGCCCCGCGAGGCCCGGCAGTCCCCGATCAGGACGCGGCGTCCGATTCCTCGTCCGGCGCCTGGGTCGTGCGGATGAAGGTGCCGGCCGCCCAGATGCCAAGCTCGTAGAGCACGCACATGGGAATGGCCAGCGCCAGCTGGGACACGATGTCCGGCGGCGTGATGACCGCCGCGATGATGAAGGCCAGCACGATGAAGTAGCCGCGGAATTCCTTCAGCTTCTCCACCGTCACCAGCCCCATGCGGGCCAGCACCACCACCACCACCGGCACCTCGAAGGCCGCCCCGAAGGCGATGAACATCGTCATCACGAAGCCGAGGTAGGCCTCGATATCGGGCGCGGCCATGATGCTCTTGGGGGCAAAGCCCTGGATGAACTTGAAGACCTGGCCGAAGACAAAGAAGTAGCTGAAGGCCACGCCCACGAAGAACAGCACCGTGCTGGAGATCACCAGCGGCAGGACCAGGCGCTTCTCATGCGAATAGAGGCCCGGCGCCACGAAGGCCCAGACCTGGTAGAGCACCACGGGCAGCGCGACGAGGAAGCCGGCCAGCAGCGTGATCTTCAGCGGCACCAGGAAGGGCGAGAGCACGTTGGTGGCGATCATCGACGAGCCCTTGGGCAGATGCGCCACCAGCGGGGCCGCCAGCAGGTCGTAGAGACCGGCCGGGCCCGGGTAGAGGCACAGCAGGGCGAAAGCCACGCCGACGGCCAGCATCGCGCGGATCAGGCGATCGCGCAGCTCGATCAGATGCGACACGAAGGGCTGCTCGGTGCCGGCCAGTTCGTCTTCGGGGGAAGCACTCATGAGGGGAGGCGCTCTCGAAAGGCGCGGTCAGGGGCGCAATCAGTAGCGCGTGGGGGGGCGGAAGCGCGCCACGCGGGCCGCACCGGACTGGACGTGGCGGCGCACGCCTTGCTGCTGCTTGTACCAGAGCGGCATGGCGCCGCGCTTGACGCGCCACTTCTTGCCGGGATGGCGGTAGCTCGGGGGCAGCGGCTCGTAGCTGCTGCCCTCGCCGCCGATGCTCTGCCAGGTCTGGTCGAAGGCCTGCGTGGCGGCGTTGACCTCCTGGCTCACGCTCTGTTCGACGTCGCGCGCGGCGTCCTCGAACTGGCCCTTCATCTTCTTGAGCTCCTCGAGCTCCATCGACCGGTTGACCTCGGCCTTGACGTCCGCCACGTAACGGCGGGCCTTGCCCATGAGGTGCCCGGCCGTGCGCGCCACCTTGGGCAGCCGCTCGGGGCCGATCACGATGAGCGCGACGGCGCCGATCAGCGCCAGTTTGTCGAAGCCGAAATCAAGCATCCGTGCTCAGCTCAGGACTTGGTCTTGGCGTCCACGTCGACCGTGTTCGGGTCTTGCGCCTTGTTGTGGCTCACTTGCTGGGCCGGTGCGTCAGCCGAACCGTCCTTCATGCCGTCCTTGAAACCCTTCACCGCAGCGCCCAGATCGGAGCCCACGTTGCGCAGCTTCTTGGTGCCGAAGATCACCACCACCACCAGCAGAACGATCAGCCAGTGTCCAATGCTCAGTCCACCCATAGTGGTCTCCTCAAAAACGAATAGCGGATTCTAGGCGCCGTCCGTGACAGTCCTTTGCGACTGGACAGATGACCCTCATTCATCAGTATTTCAAGAGGGGGTCAACCCTTCAGCCACGGACGCGGCCCGCCCATGGCGTGCATGTGGAGATGGAACACCTCCTGCCCGCCGTCCGGACCGGTGTTGACCACCGTCCGGAAGCCGTTGCTCACGCCCAGCTCCTTCATCAGCTTCGGCGCCAGCACGCTCATCTTGCCCAGGAGCGGCGCATGCTCGTCCGTCAGCTCGGCCATGCTGGCGATATGCAGCTTGGGAATGATCAGCACGTGCACCGGCGCCCAGGGATGGATGTCGTGGAAGGCCAACAGGTCCGCATCCTCGTAGACCTTCTTCGAGGGAATCTGGCCGGCGATGATCTTGCAGAAGATGCAGTTCGGATCGTGGGACATGGGTACTCCAAATGCGACAGGGACGTGCAGGGTCAGGCGACGCCGGCCTCAGCCGGGCATCGCGAGGTGATCATTCCAGTTCAGGACGCCGCGCACCAGGCGCGTGACGATCCACAGCCAGTCCAGGAACAGCACCGCCGCGGCCAGGATGCAGCAGACGACGCCAAACACGCGGTAGTCCTGGGCGTAGGGGTTCCAGGCATTGATACTGCCGCTGGCCAGACCGGCCACCAGCAGGGCGCCGGCGAACACCAGCCAGAAGAACCCCCACCAGAAGGTGCGCAGGGTCCAGCGCAGGTGGCTCTCGTACAGCGAGCCCCGGCTCTCCGTCAGGCGGGCGTAGTTGAGGACCAGGGCCAGCAGCACCGGCAGGCCCGTCACCAGACTCAGGCCATAGAGCAGGTAGGTGACCAGCGTCAGGTTGCGCAGGCTTTGCTCCTGCTGTGCGCTTCGCACCACCGGCCTGCGCCGGGGCGGGGCCGGCTGCGGCCCCATCGTGTAGTCGATCATGATGTCCTCCCAGACGTGATGGATGTCGTTCCTCTCGGCGGCCTGCTGTCCTGCGATTCGTGTGTCCGACTCGTTCCTGCAGCGTGTCCGCCCCTCCTGCGCATCAATGGCGCCTTGCGTGCGCCTTCTCGGGCGCCCAGTTCAGCCCGTTCAGCCCGTTCAGCCCTTGGGCCGCGCGGCGAACTCCTCCAGACCGGACAGACCTTCCCGGCGCGCCAGCTCGTTCAGCACGTCCGCCGGCTTCAGCCCCAGGGCGCTGAGCGCGATCATGGAGTGGAACCAGAGGTCCGCCACCTCGTAGGTCAGCTTGGCGGGGTCGCCGTCCTTGGCGGCCAGCACCACCTCGGTGGCCTCCTCGCCAACCTTCTTCAGGATGCTGTCCAGGCCCTTGTGGAAGAGCTTGGCCACATAGCTGGCGGACGGGTCGCCGCCAGCCTCGGGCTTGCGGGAATCGATGGTCTCGCCCAGGCGGGCCAGGATGTCATTGCCGTTCATGCCGCAGTCTCGATGGCTATCACTTGCTGTAGATGTGGTCCGGGTCCTTGAGCACCGGCTCGACCGAGGTCCACTGCTGCCCGTCCAGGCGCTGGAAGAAGCAGCTGTGGCGGCCCGTGTGGCAGGCGATGCCGGGCTCGTGACCGCGCTGGGTGATCTTCAGCAGGACGACGTCGTTGTCGCAGTCCAGGCGCATCTCGTGCACCTGCTGGATGTGGCCGGACTCCTCGCCCTTGTGCCACAGCTTCTGGCGCGAGCGGCTCCAGTACACGGCCTCGCCGCGCTCGGCCGTCAGGCGCAGGGCCTCGCGGTTCATCCACGCGAACATGAGCACATCGCCCGTGTCGCGCTCCTGGGCGATGACGGGCACCAGGCCCTGCTCGTCCCACTTGATCTGATCCAGCCAATCCATGCCGGCAGTGTACTCAGCCATGGTGCGTCGCCCCCTGGAAGCCACGCTCGGCAGCGAACCAGTCCAGGACGGGGATGGTGCCCGGCAGCACGGGCCGCACCGTCACCGGCAGGCCCTGCCAGGCCATCTGCTGGGCCTCGCGCATCTCGAACTCGCCCTGCCAGTCGTAGACCTTGCAGAAGTGCAGGCGCACCCGGGCGTGCGGGTAGTCCATCAGCTCGACCTTCCACGGATGCGCGGCGCCGATGGTGATGCCCAGCTCCTCCTGCAGCTCGCGGCGCAGGGCCTGCTCCACGGTCTCGCCGGCCTCCAGCTTGCCGCCCGGGTATTCCCAGTAGCCGGCATAGACCTTGCCCTCGGGGCGCGAGGTGAGCAGGAAGTCGCCCTCGCGGCCGTCGGCGTCGCGCTTCACGAGCACGCCCACGGCCACGTCCACCGGCACGCGGTCCGTCGTCATCGCTTCAGTCGTCAGGGTCGTCATCGGGATCAGGCCTGGTCCAGGTCGTCAGGAATGGCGGCGTCGGCCGCCGGGGCCGAGGCCGCGGCACCCGGCCCGCCCCGTCCGGCCAGATCGCGGGCGAACTGGTAGGCCACGCGCCCGGAGCGCGAGCCCCGCTCCAGCGCCCAGATGAGCGCCGGCTGGCGGGCCGCGGCGATGGCCGCCTCGTCCAGGCCGAAGTGGCGCAGCCACTGGCCCGCGATGGCGAGGTACTCCTGCTGGCTGAAGGGATAGAAGCTGATCCACAGCCCGAAGCGCTCGGACAGGCTCACCTTCTCCTCGATGGCCTCGCCCGGGTGCAGCTCGCCGTTCTCGTCCACCTTCGCGGCGAGGTTGTCCCGCATCTGCTCGGGCAGCAGGTGGCGGCGGTTGCTGGTGGCGTAGATCAGCACGTTGTCGCTCGCGGCGGCGATGGAGCCGTCCAGCATGGACTTCAGCGCCTTGTAGCCGGCCTCGCCTTCCTCGAAGCTGAGGTCGTCGCAGAAGACGATGAAGCGCTCCGGCCGCTCGGCCACGAGATCGACGAGGTCGGGCAGGTCGACGAGATCGGCCTTGTCCACCTCGATCAGGCGCAGGCCCTGGGGCGAGAACTCGTTCAGCACGGCCTTGATCAGCGAGCTCTTGCCCGTGCCGCGCGCGCCCGTCAGCAGCACGTTGTTCGCCGGGCGGCCCTGCACGAACTGGCGGCTGTTCTGCAGCAGGCGCTCCTTCTGGGCATCGACCTCCTTCAGCGCCTCGAGGCGGATGGCGGCCACATGGCGCACCGGCTCGAGCACGGGCACGCCCCGGCGGCGGCGGTAGCGGAAGGCGCTGGAGGCGGACCAGTCCGGCGCGCCCAGCGCGGGCGGCAGCAGGGACTCGGCGCGGGCCAGGAGGCTCTCCGCGCGGCTCAGGAACTGGACAAGGGCGTCGGTGGACATGGCAATCTTCCCGTCAAGGCGGGGCAGGCAAGGTGAAACGCGGCCGGCGCGGGCCGCGGACTCAGCGCGTCAGCAGCGCCAGGGCGACGTCCAGCTGCTCGGTGGGCATGCGCTTGAAGCCGGATCGGGCATAGCGCTGCAGGCGGCCGATGATGAAGCTCACCAGCACCGAGGCCTGGGCGTTGGCCTGCACCGTCGGCGTGTCCGAGCCGTCGGCCTCGGCCGCCTGGCGCAGGACCTGCCGCAGCGTGGCCTCGACGCGATCGAAGAACAGGTTCATGCGCTGGATCAGCCGCTCGTTCTCGTAGACGAGGGCGTCCCCCACCATCACCCGGCTCATGCCCGGGTTGCGCTCGCCGAACTGCAGCAGCACCGAGACGATGCGCTGCGCCTGCACCAGGCCCGCGGCCTCGCGCTCGGTGATCTGGTTCAGCAGGGTGTAGATGCTGGACTCGATGAATTCGATCAGGCCCTCGAACATCTGGGCCTTGCTCGCGAAATGCCGGTACAGCGCGGCTTCGCTGACCTCCAGGCGGCCGGCCAGCGCGGCCGTGGTGACGCGCTCGGCGCCCGGCTGCTCCAGCATGCTGGCGAGGGTCTGCAGGATCTGCACGCGGCGCTCGCCGGGCTTGGGGCGCGTGCGGCGCTTGGTCTCGGGCGCTGCCGCGGCAGTAGCGCCGGCGGCAGGGTCTTCGGGGTCCAGATCGGGGGTGGCGGCGACGTGCATGGCGCTGTGGATTCTGGCACAGGCCTGAGGGGTGCCCGGCTGGCGTGCGGCCGGGCGCGAGCGACGCTCAGTCGCGCAGCCAGCCCAGCCGGCGTGCCTCGTAGATGGCCTCGACCTTGGAGCGCACCTGCAGCTTGCGGTAGATGCGCTTGACATAGGTCATGACGGTGTGCGGCGAGACCTGCAGGAACTGCGCGATCTCGTCGAAGGTGAAGCCCTTGGCCGCGAGGTGCAGCACGCGCGATTCCTGTTCGGAGAGCGCAATGACGTTCTCGTCCAGCGGCGCGGCACCGGTCTCGGCCGGCAGGCCGTGCAGATGCTGGGTGCCGGCGTTCAGGCGCAGCAGCAGGCGCCGCGCGATGACCGGGCTGATGGGGCTGCCCCCGCTGCGCAGCGCGCGCAGCTGGTCGGGGAGGTCGAGGGCGAGGCTGTCCTTGAGGAGATAGCCGGTGGCGCCGGCCTCGATGCTGGAGAGCACGTGCTGCTCGTCACCGAAGACCGAGATCACCATCACTTCGCAGTCGGGATGCGCCTGTGCGGCGTGGCGGATCAGCTCGATGCCGCTGCCGCCCGGCAGGTCCAGGTCCACCAGCAGCACGTCGGGGCGCAGCTGATCGAACATCCGGCGACCCTGTTGCAGGTCGGAGGCCATGCCCAGCAGGCGGATGTCACCGGCCTGGGACAAGGACTTCTCGAAGGCTTCCCGGAAACGGACCTGGTCTTCGACAATCAGAACGCTGAACAATGACATGAGCTTGTCGTTCTTCTCTCTACCCGGCTGTGCGGGGCAGGTGCACCGCCGCCACTGCGAGGCGCATGCTACCGTCAAAAGCAGGGCCGCGGCACCGGGCGATCAGGGGGCTATGGAAAACCCCCTCCGGCCTTCTCCGTAATGTGGATGAGTGCACGCTCGCGCAGCTGGCACAGCCCGCTGACGCGGCGGTCCACATAGGCCGGACGCCGCCGCAGCGGCAGGTGCGCCTCGGGGCCGTGCAGCGAGGCGCGCAGCCAGCGCTGGACCCACACCGTGTGCAGCCCCAGCGAGCGGGCCGCCTTCTGGTGCATGAGGCTGTCCTCCACGAGGATGCACTGCGCCGGACGCAGGTCGAGCCGGGCCAGCACGTGGCGGAACATGCGGCGGTCCGGCTTGGGGCGCAGCACGCCGAACACGCGCATCTGCTCCAGCGCGATCACGCCCTCGAAATCCTGCGCCAGGCCCACCGCCCGCAGCACGCGCCAGGCGTAGGCCTCGGGGCCGTTCGTCAGAAGAAACTTGCGACCGGGCAGGCGGCGCAGCGCGGCGAGGTCATGCGCATGCCCGTGCAGATGCCGCTCCATGCCGGGCAGCGCGTGCGTCTCGGCCAGGAAGTGGGCGGCATCGACGCCGTGGTGGCGCACCAGGCCCGTGAGCGTGGCGCCGTAGCGGGCCCAGTAGAGGCGGCGCAGGCGGTTCGCCTCCGCGTCGTCGACGCCCAGGTGCTGCTCGATGTAGCGCGTCATGGCCACATTGAGCGCGCCGAAGACCCGGTCCGAGGCGTTGTGCAGCGTGTTGTCGAGGTCGAAGAACCACACCGGCCCCTCGCCTCGCTGGCGAGCCCGGCCGACGTGGCGCAGCGGGGGGCGCCGCATCCGGGCCTCGCGCTCAGTGCGAACGGATCATCGTGCCGTAGGCCTGGTCGGAGAGGATCTCCAGCAGCATGGCGTGCGGCACGCGGCCGTCGATGATGTGCACGGCGTTCACGCCGCTCTTGGCCGCGTCGATGGCACCGGCGATCTTGGGGATCATGCCGCCGCTGATCGTGCCGTCGGCCACCAGCTCGTCGATGCGGCGGGGCGTCAGCTCGGTCAGCAGCTGCCCTTCCTTGTCCAGCACGCCGCGGATGTTGGTCAGCATCAGCAGCTTCTCGGCCTGCAGCACCGTGGCCAGCTTGGCGGCCACGACGTCGGCGTTGATGTTGTAGCTCTCGTTGTTCTCGCCAAAGCCGATGGGGCTCACGACGGGGATGAACTGGTCGTCCTGCAGCGCCTTCACCACGCTCGGGTCGATGGAGACGATGTCCCCCACCTGGCCGATGTCGTGCTCCTTGCTGGGGTCGTCCTTGTCCTGGACCTTCAGCTTCTTCGCGCGGATCATGCCGCCGTCCCGGCCCGTCAGGCCCACGGCCTTGCCACCGGCGGCGTTGATCAGGCCCACGACGTCCTGCTGCACCTCACCGGCGAGCACCCACTCGACCACGTCCATGGTCTCCTTGTCGGTGACGCGCATGCCCTGGATGAACTGGCCCTTCTTGCCGAGCTTGGTCAGCAGCTCCTCGATCTGCGGACCGCCGCCATGCACCACCACGGGGTTCATGCCCACCAGCTTCAGCAGGACCACGTCCTCGGCGAAGTCCTGCTGCAGCACCGGATCGGTCATGGCGTTGCCGCCATACTTGATCACGATGGTCTTGCCGTGGAACTTGCGGATGTAGGGCAGCGCCTGGGAGAGGATCTCGGCCTTCTCGCGCGGGGCGATGTGGGACACGTCGGTGTGCAGGGCGGGATCGTTCTTCATGGGGCTGCTCGGCAGAAAACGCGGGAGGGACAGCGAGCCCGCGGAACTCGCGGCGATTGTAGGACCGGCGTCCCTGGCGCGAGCAGAGCGAGCGTTCACGAAAAGCGAACCGTTCGCATTGCAAAAAGGCAAGCCGAGGAGCGGCGAGAATCCGCCCCATCATGCAAGTCTCCAGCTACCTCAAGCTCTCCGTCGCGGTGGCGGCCGTCACCATCGCCCTGAAGACCGGGGCGTGGTACTGGACCGGCTCCGTCTCCCTGCTCTCGGACGCCCTGGAGTCCCTCGTCAACCTCGCCGGCGCCATGTTCGCCCTGGCCATGGTGACCGTGGCCCAGCGCCCGCCCGACGAGGACCACCCCTTCGGCCACCACAAGGCGGAGTACTTCTCCAGCGGCTTCGAGGGCGTGCTGATCTTCGCGGCCGCGGCCGGCATCATCTGGGCCGCCGTGCACCGCCTGCTGAGCCCGCAGCCGGTGGAGCAACTGGGCCTGGGCATGGTGCT
Source organism: Burkholderiaceae bacterium (assembly GCA_041912595.1). Taxonomy (GTDB): domain Bacteria; phylum Pseudomonadota; class Gammaproteobacteria; order Burkholderiales; family Burkholderiaceae_C; genus Roseateles_B. Next base: position 10,580 of record JAYRMR010000057.1, on the reverse strand, counting down.
CTCGCTCGTGAGCTCGGCACTCAACGGCGGCCTGGCCTTCGCGATGATGAAGAAGGCCCGCGAGCACCGTTCCAAGGCACTCGAGGCCGATGCCCGCCACCTCTTCACCGACGTCTGGACCTCCATCGGCGTCGTCGCCGGCCTGATCGGCGTGATGGCCACGGGCTGGCTGTGGCTGGACCCTGTGATCGCCGTGCTCGTGGCGCTGAACATCCTGCGCGAGGGCGCGCTGCTGGTGATGGAATCCGCCGCCGGCCTGATGGACGAGGCGCTGGACGGCGAGAGCCAGGCGGCCATCCACGCCGTGCTGGCGCGCTGCAGCCATCAGCAGGTCCGCTTCGACCACATCGCCACGCGCGTCTCGGGCCAGCGCCGCTACGTGGACATGCACATGCACATGCCCTCGGGCTGGTCGCTCGGCCAGGCCGCGGCCGAGCGCGGGGCCGTCGAGCGCGCGCTGATGGAGGCCGTGCCCGGCCTGCGCGCCAGCATCCAGCTGCTCCCGATGGACGTCGAGGCGCATTTCAACGACCCCAAGGACACGGAGGGCATCGGCCCATGATTGCGATCCTGCAGCGCGTGCGCGAGGCCCGCGTCGAGGTGGCCGGCCGCACCATCGGCCAGATCGGCGCCGGCCTCCTGATGCTGGTCTGCGCCGAGCCCGGCGACACCGAGGCCGTCGCCGAGAAGCTGATCCAGAAGGTGCTCAAGCTGCGCGTCTTCAGCGACGACGCCGGCAAGATGAACCGCAGCGTGCACGACGTGGGCGGCGGTCTGCTGATCGTCTCGCAGTTCACGCTCGCCGCGGACACCAGCGGCGGCAACCGCCCCAGCTTCACCGGGGCCGCCCCCGCCGAGCTGGGCCGGCGCCTGTACGAGCACTGCCTGAGCTTCGCCCGCAGCCAGCACCCGCACGTGCAGTGCGGCGAGTTCGGCGCCGACATGCAGGTGCACCTGGTCAACGACGGCCCGGTGACTATTCCGCTGCGCATGACCTGACCCCCGAGGAGATCCCATGCTTTCCTATGCCACCCTGGGCAGCAACGACCGCCAGGCCGCCCGGCACTTCTACGACGCCGTGCTGGCGCCGCTGGGCCTGAAGCGCACCTATGCCGACGACGAGTTCTGCGGCTACGGCCCGGACGCGCCCGATGCCAAGGCCTTCCTCTGGATCTGCAAGCCCTACGACGACGCCCCCGCCACCGCGGGCAACGGCAGCATGCTGGCCCTGGCCGCCGCCACGCGCGCCCAGGTGGACGCCGTGCACGCCGCCGCGCTGGCGGCCGGCGGGCGCTGCGAGGGCCGCCCCGGGCTGCGCGACTACGGTCCGAACTTCTACGCCGCCTACTTCCGCGACCTCGACGGCAACAAGCTCGCCGTGGTGTGCACCGCGGCCGAGGCCTGAGCCTGGAGAAGCCCCCATGAGCACGGCGCCCCGCATCATCCCCATCACCGGCACTGAGGGCGTGGACCCGCAGTGGGACCAGCCGCGCGAGGACCGCCGCGTCGAGGGCGCCCCGATGCGCCAGACCTGGCTGATGCACGAGGCCGGCCCCATGAGCGCGGGCATCTGGGCCTGCGAGGTCGGCCGCTGGCGCATCGAGTTCCCTGCCGGCAAGCAGGAGTACTTCCACGTGCTCGAGGGCCGCGTCTGCCTGCATGGCGCCGACGGCCGCCGCACCGAGGTCGGCCCGGGCGAAGGCGCGGTCATCCCGCCGGGATTCCGGGGCGAGTTCGAGGTGCTGGTGCCCGTGCGCAAGCACTTCGTGCTGGTGGACCTGCCCGGCTGAGCGCCGGGGACCGCACCGCCAGATCCGGCTGAGCGCCGGGCCTTGGGCCCTCAAACCTGGCTCAGACCCGGCTCAGAGCCGCGTCCACCCCGCCACGCGGGCATTGAAGAAGCCGCACTGCTCGTAGGCGCGACGAAGCACGCCCTGCTGGCGCAGCGCCGCCAGGCCCGCATTGAGCTGCGTGCGCAGCCGGGGTCCCTGCTCGTGCGTGGCGGAGATCAGCACGTGCCGCGTGCCGCGCAGCCGGAGCTTCAGTCCGGGCACCGGCACCAGACGCACGCCCTCGACGGTCATCGAGAGGTCCGGCGTCGGCTGGAACGGCGCCAGGATCACGTCGGCCCGGTCCTGCTGCACCATGCGCGGCATCAGGTTCCAGCTGGCCACGTGCTGGAGCCGCGTGAAGCCCAGCTGCTCCAGCGTCAGCCAGTCCACGCGCCAGCTGCGGTTGCTCAGCACGCGCAGCGGCTGCAGGTCCTGCAGGCTGCGGGCCGCCAGGGCACGGGCGTTGCCCGGCGATGTGTAGAAGCCGGCCTCGAATTCGCCCTCGTCGAGCAGCGGGTCGCTGAACAGCAGGCCGTCCGGCTGCGGAAAATCCTCGCGCCAGTAGCTCGTGGCGCTGCAGGCCGCATGACCCGAGCGCAGTTCCGCTTGCAGGCGCTGGCTGGTGGGCATGGGCGAGAGGCTCAGGCGCAGCGCGCCGTCCTGCCGGGCCAGGGCCTGCTGGATCAACAGCACCTCGATGACATCACGCCGGGCATGCGGCCCGCCGTAGTCGGTGACGGCCCGCGGATCGCGCCCGGCCAGGAAGCGCTGGTAGTCCAGCAGCACGTCATCGGGGATCAGGGCCGGCAGCAGCCGGGCCGCCTCGTCGGCCTGGGCCGCCGGCACGCCCAGCGCGGCGGCGACGCCTGCCAGGCCAAGGCCGAGGCCCTGGCGCAGGAGCCCGCGGCGTGGCAGGCACGCCGGGGCATCGGCCGGGGCAAGACGGGAACAGGACATCAGGAACGGGCCCGGTGAGGGGCCGAATGTGGGGCCGAAAGTGGGGCCGAAAGAGGGACTCGGAACAGCGCGCGCGCGCGCGGGCCTTCGGCGCCAAGAATACTGCAGCCGCGTCACCGATCCAGGAGGAAGGCGCGGCCCGCCGCTTCTCTCCCAGCCTCTTCCCCAGCCTCTCCCGCCACCTTTCCCGCCGCCGCTCCTGTCAGTCCGCGTACTGGCCCGCGGCCTTGATCACCGTGCCCCACTTCGCGATCTCTTCCGACACGAACTTCTTGTGTTCGACCGGGTTGTTGCGGGCATCGGAGACGATCACGGCGCCCAGCGCTTCCTGGCGCTTGTGCAGATCCGGATCCTGCAGCGCCTTCTTCAGGCCGGCATTGAGCTTGTCCAGCACCGGCTTCGGCGTGCCCCGGGGCGCATAGAGGCCGTGCCAGATGGCGACGTTGAAGCCCTTGAGCCCGAGTTCGTCCAGCGTCGGCAGCTTGGCCAGCGCCGGGCTCGTCAGACGCTTCGTCGAGGTCACGGCATAGGCCTTGATCTTGCCGCCCTCGATCTGCGAGGTGGTGTTGGTCGTCTGGTCGCACATGATGTCGACCTGCCCGCCGATGAGGTCCGTCATGGCCGGGCCGGTGCCCTTGTACGGGACGGTGGTCATGTCGATCTTGATGGTGCTCTGGAACAGCAGGCCGCACAGGTGCGAGGCCGAGCCCAGGCCGGCATTGGCCAGGTTCACCTTTTCCTTGTTGGCGGCGATCCACTTGGCGAGGTCCCCGTAGCTCGCGGCCGTCATGGACGGGCGCGCCACCAGCGTCATGGGCACCTCGTTGATGAGACCCAGGTACTCGAAGTCGTCCAGCGTCTTGTATTGCAGATTGCGGTACAGCGCGGGCGAGGTGGCCATGCCGATGTGGTGCAGCAGCACGGTGTAGCCGTCCGGTGCGGCCTTGGCGACCTTGGTCGCACCCAGCGTGCCGCCGGCCCCGCCGACGTTCTCGATCACCAGCGTGGCATTGAGCGTCTTGCGCAGGGACTCCGCAAGGTCGCGCGCCACCTTGTCGGTCGGGCCGCCGGCCGAGAAGGGCACGACGATGGTGATCGGCTTCTCGGGGTATTCGGCCCGGGCGGCCAGGGGCAGTGCCATCAGGCTGGCAAGGGTGATCAGGCCGAAGGCGCTCGGACGGGTTCGCATGGCTGTCTCCATTGGTGTGGCTTGTATCAGCGCGATGCTAGTGGAGCTGATCCCGGCCTGCGCTTCGGAAACTACCGATGTGGCGTCGGAGTGCGCACAAGTGAACGTCGGGCGCCTGAATGACCGGCGCCGTCAGTCGAAACGGCGGCGGTCCTCGATCACGCGCCCGTCGTTGGGCAGGCTGCCGGGAGGCACGAACTGCACCTCGCCGCGCAGCTTGGTCACGTCGCGCAGCGCGGCCACGAGCGGCTCGGCCAGGCCGTCCGGCGCGCCGGCCAGCTCGACGTGCAGGCACATGCGGTCCTGCGCCAGCTCGCCCTCCACCACGAGACGGCCGCGGCCCAGCGCGGGGAAGCGCTTGAGCACCTCGCCCACCTGCCCCGCGTGCACGAACATGCCGCGCACCTTGGCGCTCTGGTCCGCGCGGCCCATCCAACCCTTGATGCGGGCATTGGTGCGGCCCGTGGGGCAGGCGCCGGGCATCAGCGCCGAGAGGTCGCCCGTGCCGAAGCGGATCAGCGGGTAGTCCGGGTTCAGCGTGGTGACCACCACCTCGCCGACCTCGCCCTCGGCCACGGGATCGCCGGTGCCCGGGCGCACGATCTCGACGATCACGCCCTCGTCCAGCACCAGGCCCTCGCGCGCCGGCGTCTCGTAGGCGATGAGCCCGAGGTCCGCCGTCGCGTAGCACTGGTAGCCGGCAATGCCGCGTTCCAGCAGCCAGTCGCGCAGTGCGGAGGGGAAGGCCTCGCCGCTCACCAGCGCCTTGCGCAGGCTCAGCGTCTGGCCCGCCTCGGCGGCCTTCTCCACGAGGATCTTGAGGAAGCTGGGCGTGCCGATGTAGCCGGACGGCCGCAACTCGGCCATCGCCTGCAGCTGCAGTTCCGTGTTGCCCACGCCGCCCGGGAACACCGTGCAGCCCAGGGCGTGGGCGCCGCCTTCCATCATCGAGCCGGCGGGGGTGAGGTGGTAGCTGAAGCTGTTGTGCAGCAACTCGCCCGCGCGCAGGCCCGCGGCGTGCAGGGCGCGGGCCATGCGCCAGTAGTCGGGGCGCGCGCCCTCGGGCTCGTAGATCGTTCCGGGGGACTGGAACACGCGCCGCGCCGCGCCCCAGCCGATGGCCGAGAAGCCCCCGAAGGCATCGCCCCCCGCGGCCCGCGTCGCCTGCTGCCGGGCCAGCAGCTCGGACTTGCGCGTGACCGGCAGCTGCGCCAGCGCGGCGCGCGAGGTGATGGCGGCGGCCTCCACGCCCGCGAGCAGCGTCGCGAAGGCCGTGGTGCGCTGCTGTGCCAGCGCGATCTGCCGCGGCAGCGCCGCCATCAGGGCGGCCTCGCGCACCTCGGGGTCGCGGGCTTCGAGACTGTCGTAGAACTCACTCATCGGCATCGCTCCAGCCGGACAGGTTTTTCTTCACCAGTGCCAGGAAGTCGCGCTGCTGCGCGCCGTCCTTCACCGTCTTCTCGATCCATTCCGGCGTGCGCGCCGGTCGCTTCACGATCGCGACCTTCAGCACCTCGCCGTCCACCACCGCCCGGGCGATCGCCGAGCCGCGCCGCTCGAAGCGCCCTTCCCGCTCCGTCAGCCCCAGCTCGCGCAGGTCCCGCCGCAGCTTCAGCAGCGCCTCGTCCGGCTTGAAGGCCGGCAAGGCGAAACCCCAGTCCTCATCGCTCATGGCATCTCACCTCATGAGTTCCCGAACAAAGAGCGCCCGGCGCAGCCGGCGCTCGCCCCCACTGCAAGCCACCGACTGACCGAGTGACGCCCGCAGATCCGGCTCCGCCGGGCTGCCGGGCGTGCCCCCTTGAGGGGGCCGGCGAAGCCGGTAGGGGGTGGTCCATCACGCCAACCAGCGCTTGCGACGCTTGTAGCTCTTAACGTCCTTGAAGCTCTTGCGGTCCCCGCCGCCCATGCCGAGGTAGAACTCCTTGACGTCCTCGTTCTCGCGCAGGTCTTTGGCCTCGCCGTCCATCACCACGCGCCCGTTCTCGAGGATGTAGCCGTAGTCGGCGTAGCGCAGCGCCATATTGGTGTTCTGCTCGGCCAGCAGGAAGGTCGTGCCCTCCTTGGCGTTGAGGTCCTTCACGATCTCGAAGACCTCCTCGACGATCTGCGGCGCGAGGCCCATGGACGGCTCGTCCAGCAGCACCATCTTCGGATTGGCCATCAGCGCGCGGCCGATGGCGCACATCTGCTGCTCGCCGCCCGAGGTGTAGGCTGCCTGGCTCGTGCGCCGGGTCTTGAGGCGCGGGAAGTAGTTGTAGACCTTGTCCAGCGTCTGCTGCACCGCGGCCTTGCCGTCGCGGCGCGTGTAGGCGCCGGTCATGAGGTTCTCCTCGATGCTGAGGTGGGCGAAGCAGTGCCGCCCTTCCATCACCTGCACCACGCCGCGGTTGACCATGTCGGCGGTGGAGAGCTTCTCGATGCGCTCCCCGCGCAGCTCGATCGAGCCCTTGGTCACCTCGCCGCGCTCGCCTTCGAGCAGGTTCGAGACGGCCCGCAGCGTCGTCGTCTTGCCCGCGCCGTTGCCGCCCAGCAGGGCCACGATGCCGCCTTCCTTCACTTGCAGCGACACGCCTTTCAGCACGAGGATCACGTGGTTGTAGATCACCTCGATGCCATTGACGTTCAGAAGCACATTGCTCATAGCTGGCCTTTCAATCCGGCACGAATCACTCGAGACAGCACCGCCCCGCGATGCTGTGTCCAGCCCCCGCAACCGGGGCAGGAAGTACCCCTCCCCGCGGGGGAGGGGACAGGGGTGGGGTCCCTGTGCCCCGCCCTCCTGGAGGGCGGGGATGGGGTGGGAGCTCACAGGAACTCCGGCCCCGCCGGAAGACGGCCAGTCCGATCAGGACTGGCAGTCTTCCGGGGTCCTCCGCTGCATCTTCTTTTCAGCGGCGTACTTGTCCGCCGTGCTCTTCACCAGCGGCTTGATGATCTGCTCATCCGCCTGGTACCAGTCGCCGACGAAGTTCCACTTCTTGCCGTCCCAGGTGTGCACGCGGGCCCAGTTGGCGCCCATGTGGTCCATGCAGGACGTGGACACCGGGCGCATCACGCCGGCGAGGCCCAGGGCGTCCAGCTTCTTCTGGTCCAGCGCCAGGTTCTCAAGACCCCAGCGGACCTGGTCGCCCGTCATGACCTTGCCCTTGCCGAAGCGCTCCTGCGCGCGGCGCACGCCCTCGACGCCCATGGCCGCGGACAGCAGGCCGCGCATGTACAGCACCTGGCCCACTTCCTCCTTCGGGCCCGTGCCCTGGCCCTTGCCGTGCAGCTCCTTGAGGATGTCCTGCGCGACCTTGGATTGCGGCTCCGCGCCATGCTGCATGGTCACGGCGCTGTAGCCCTTGGCCCCGTCGCCCACGTCCTTGACGTCCGGCTCGGCGCCGGCCCACCACACGCCAAACATCTTCTCGCGCGGATAGCCCGTGGCCTGCGCCTCCTTCAGCGCGGTGGAGTTCATCACGCCCCAGCCCCACAGGAAGACGAAGTCCGGACGGCTCTGGCGCACCTGCAGCCAGGTGGCCTTCTGCTCCACGCCCGGCGCCGTCACCGGCAGCAGCTGCAGCTCGAAGCCGTGCAGCTTGGCGCGTTCCTGCAGCAGCGGGATCGGTTCCTTGCCGTAGGGGCTGTCGTGGTAGACCAGGGCGATCTTCTTGCCCTTGATCTTGTCCCAGCCGCCTTCCTTCTTGACCACGTGCTGCAGCAGCACGTCGGCCGCGACCCAGTAGGTGCCCAGCAGCGGGAAGTTCCACTTGAAGACGCCGCCATCCTGGCTCTCGCTGCGGCCGTAGCCGGCGGTGATCAGGGGGATCTTGTCCACGGGCGCCTTCTCGGTCAGCGCGAAGGTGGCGCCGGTCGAGAGCGGCTGGAACAGCGTCGCGCCCTTGCCCTTGAGGCGCTCGTAGCACTCCACCGAGCGGTCGGTGGCGTAGCCCGTCTCGCATTCCTCGAAGGTGATCTTCACGCCGTTGATGCCGCCCTTGGCATTGACGAGCTTGAGATAGTCCACGTAGCCGTTGGCCCAGGGCGTGCCGTTGGGGGCGTAGGCGCCGGTGCGGTACACCAGCACGGGGAAGAACTGCTCCTTGGCATCCGCGGCAGCCACCGAGGTGGACAGCCCGGCCAGACATGCCGACACGACGGTGGCGGCGACTGCAAGCGACTTCAGTTTCAACATGGTGCCTGTCTCCTTGGCGTTTGCACTCGTGGTGCTGTTTTGAAAATGGGCGGGGTCGTTGACTTGAGTTGGCCTGGCCGAGCGACGCCCGAGGATCCGGCTCTGCCGGTCCTTCGGGCGTGCCCCCTCGAGGGGGCGCGCGAGAGCGCGTACGGGGTGGGCCATGTCTTCAATGGGGGAAGGGCCAGAGGCGCAGCTTCTCTTTCGCCGTCGCCCAGAGGCGCGCGATGCCGTGCGGCTCGACGATCAGGAAGAAGACGATCAGCGCGCCGAAGATCATGAACTCCAGATGCGCCGCCGTCTCCGTGCCCAGCGGGATGCCCAGCCAGTGCGGGATCTGGTTCAGCAGGATGGGCAGCACGATGATGAAGGCCGCGCCGAAGAAGGCACCCGAGATCGAGCCCAGGCCGCCGATGATCACCATGAAGAGCAGCTGGAAGCTGCGGTCGATGGAGAAGGCGGCCGGCTCCCACGAGCCCAGGTGCACGAAGCCCCACAGCGCGCCGGCCACGCCGACGATGAAGCTGGACACCGCGAAGGCGCTGAGCTTGGCGTAGACCGGGCGGATGCCGATCACGCTGGCGGCGACGTCCATGTCCCGCATGGCCATCCATTCGCGGCCCACGGCGGAGCGCACGAGGTTCTTGGTCAGCAGCGCGAAGAGCACGAGGATGCTCAGGCAGAAGAGGTATTTCTGCACCGGCGACTCGATCGGCAGCCCGAAGACCTGCAGGTCGGACACCGACACATTGCCGGACGTGGAGTCATGCGTGAACCACTTGATGCGCAGGAAGGCCCAGTCGCAGAAGAACTGCGCCGCCAGCGTCGCGACCGCGAGATAGAGCCCGCGGATGCGCAGCGAGGGAATGCCGAAGAACACGCCCACCACCGTGGCGCAGAAGCCGCCGCCCAGCAGCGACAGCACGAGCGGCAGCCCTTCGATCCGCACATGGAAGTTGTAGGCCGCGTAGGCGCCCACGGCCATGAAGGCGCCGGTGCCCAGCGAGATCTGACCGCAGTAGCCCACCAGCACGTTCAGCCCGAGGGCCGCGAGGCCCAGGATCAGGAAGGGGATCAGGATGGCGCGGAACAGGTATTCCGAGGCCAGCAAAGGCACGCCGACGAAGGCCAGGGCCAGCAGCAGCACGATGAAGATCGCGTCCTGGCGGATGGGGAAGATCTGGCTGTCAGCGCTGTAGCTCGTCTTGAACTGGCCGTTCTCGCGGTAGAGCATGGGGGTCTCCTGCTTTCTTGTTCGGGTCGCTCAGACGCGGTCGATGATCTTCTCGCCGAACAGGCCCTGCGGCCGCACCAGCAGGAAGACGAGGGCCAGCACATAGGCGAACCAGATCTCGATGCCCCCGCCCAGCAGCGGGCCGAGGTAGACCTCCGAGACCTTCTCGCCCACGCCGATCAGCAGGCCGCCGATGATGGCGCCCGGCACCGAGGTCAGGCCCCCGAGAATCACCACCGGCAGCGCCTTCAGCGCCACGAGCGAGAGCGAGAACTGCACGCCCAGCTTGGAGCCCCAGATGATGCCGGCCACGAGCGCGACGAAGCCCGCCACGCTCCACACGATGATCCAGATGCGCGACAGCGGGATGCCGATGGACTGCGCCGCCTGGTGGTCATCCGCCACCGCACGCAGCGCGCGGCCCGTGGCCGTCTTCTGGAAAAAGAGCGCCAGCAGCGCGACAAGGCCGGCGGCGATCAGCGCCGCGACCAGGTCCTCCTGGTTCACCAGCACGCCGCCCTCGAAGGTCTTCTCGAAGAGGAACAGCGGGTCCTTGGGCAGGCCGATGTCGATCTTGTAGATGTCCGAGCCGAACAGCGTCTGGCCCAGGCCCTCGAGGAAATAGGTGATGCCCAGCGTGGCCATCAGCAGCGTGATGCCTTCCTGGTTCACCAGCTTGCCCAGCACGAAGCGCTCGATGGCCCAGGCCACGGCGATCATCACCGCGCAGGCCGCGGCGAAGGCCAGCACATTGGCCAGCACCGGGTTGTCGAAGCCCAGCCACTTCGGGATCCATTCCGAGAAGCGCGCCATCGCCAGCGCCGCGAACAGAACCATGGCGCCTTGAGCGAAGTTGAAGACGCCGGAGGCCTTGAAGATCAGCACGAAGCCCAGGGCGATCAGGGAGTACAGCATCCCTGTCATCAATCCGCCGAACACTGTCTCAATCAGAAAACCCATGTCAGTTCTCCATGCCTTCTTCAGGCATCTCTCTTCGTACCACCCGGTGCCACCTGCACGGCGACCGGGGATCCGGCGCAGCCGGTACGGGGGGTCAATGGCTTGTGCCGAGGTAGGCTCGGATGACGTCTTCGTTGGCGCGGACTTCATCGGGAATGCCGTCCCCGATCTTCTTGCCGTAGTCCAGCACCACCACGCGGTCGGAGATGTCCATCACCACGCCCATGT
>JAYRMR010000056.1:0-28906 GCA_041912595.1 Burkholderiaceae bacterium | reverse complement strand
AGCACCCTCGCCCTGCTGGGCGGCGAGCGCTCGCCGCGCTGGTTCAAGCTGGCCTCGCTGGGCCCCCTGCTCCTGCTGCTGCTGGGCCTGCTGCTGATCCAGCACAGCCAGTGGTACCAGCAGATCCTGGCCGCCGCCGAAGTGGACACGGCCATGCTGGCCAAGCCGCTGCCGCCCGCCGCCTACAGCGACCCGGGTTTCAAGGAATATCTGGATGAGAATCCGGACGAGCAACAAGAACGACACGAAGAGTGACCGCCCGCCCATGACGCCTGCGCTGAACGTCCGCCGCCCGCTCGCCCTGCTGCTGATCCCGGCACTGCTGAGCACCGCCCACGCCCAGCCCAGCGAAGCGTCTCCCCCCGCCGCCGCCGCGAGTGCCCTCGCCCCGGCCGCCTCCCAGCCCGCCGCCCTGCCCCAGGCGGCCAAGCCCCTGCCGGCGGCCAGCCTGGTCGGCGGCCAGCGCTGGGCCAGCCTGAGCCCGGCCCAGCAGGCCGTGCTCGCCCCGCTGGCCCAGGAGTGGGACGGCCTCGATGCCGCCCGCAAGAGCAAGTGGCTGGAGATCGCCGCCCGCTTCCACACCCTCACGCCCGAGCAGCAGTCGCGCCTGCGCGAGCGCATGATCGAATGGACCCGCATGAGCCCCACCGAACGCCAGCAGGCGCGTGTGGGCTTCCAGTCCAACCCGCAGCTGCGGGACGACAAGCTCCAGTCGGAGAAGCTGCAGTCCAAATGGCAGGCCTACCAGGCGCTGACGCCTGAGGAGCGCCAGGCCCTGGCCCAGAAGGGCGCCGAGAAGGCCGCGCAGAAGCACCCGGGCGGCAAGGCCGCTGCCGAAGCGCCGAAGCCGCTGAACGGGGCCAAGTCCAGCTTCGTGCCGCAGAAGCCGGCCGCCGCCCCGGTGGCCGTGGCGCCCTCGGTGCTGCAGGCACGGCCCGGCGTGACGACCGTCCTGATCACCCAGGGCCATCCGGCCACGGGCGCCCGCCCCGCCGGCCGCGGCAAGCTGGTGGTCGACCCGGCCCTCATCGACCCCAAGACCCTGCTGCCGCGCGTGCCGCAGGCGGCGCCCGCAGCCTCCGCCAGCCACCGCTGATCATGGACGTGCAGACCCCGCAGCAGGCGCCCAGCCTGTGGCGCCGCATGGCGTCCTTCCTCTATGAAGGCGTCGTCCTCTTCGGCGTGACCTTCATCTCGGGCTACCTCTTCAGCGCCCTGACGCAGCAGCGCAGCGCCCTCCAGGGCAAGGGCGGCCTGCAGGCCTTCGAGTTCGTGGTCCTGGGCATCTACTTCATCTGGTTCTGGACCCATGGCGGCCAGACCGTGGCCATGAAGTCCTGGCACCTGCGCGTCGTCGACGAGGCCGGCGCCCCGATCAGCCAATGGCGCGCCCTCGCCCGCTACCTGCTGGCCTGGCTGTGGTTCCTGCCGGCGCTGGTGTCGGTGGAGCTCGCCGGCCTGCACAGCGGCGGCGCCATCTTCGGCGCGCTGATGGCCGGCGTGGCGGCCTATGTGCTGCTCGCCCGCCTGCACCCGTCCCGCCAGTTTCTGCATGACGTGCTGTGCCGGACGCGTCTCGTGACGCAACTGCCCGCGCCGCGCAAGAAGCCATGAGCAACCCCCACAAGGGCCGCACCGGCCTGGACCGCATCCGCCATGCCGCGGGCTACTCCTGGGCCGGCCTGCGCGCGGCCTACACCGGCGAGAGCGCCTTCCGCCAGGAGGTCTGGCTGTGCGTCGTCGCGGTGCCGCTGGCCCTGTGGCTCGGGCAGGGCTGGGTCGAGACCGCGCTGCTGCTGGGCTCACTGCTGCTGGTGCTCATCGTCGAGCTCCTGAACTCGGGCATCGAGGCCGCCATCGACCGCGTGGGCTTCGAGCTGCACGATCTCTCCAAGCGGGCCAAGGACCTGGCCAGCGCCGCCGTGCTGCTGTCCCTCGTGCTGTGCGCCGGGGTGTGGGGCGCCGCGGCCTGGCACCGCCTCGCCTGAAGCCTTGACTCCCCAAAGAGCAAGGGCGCCTCGAGAGGCGCCCTTGTGCATCGCGGATCCGACGATCAGACCGCGGCTTCGTCTTCCTCGCCCGTGCGGATGCGGATGACCTGCTCCACCGGCGTCACGAAGATCTTGCCGTCACCGATCTTGCCGGTCTTGGCCGCCTTCAGGATGGCCTCGATGCAGCGCTCGACGTCGTCGTCCTTGACCACCACCTCGACCTTCACCTTCGGCAGGAAGTCCACCACGTATTCCGCGCCGCGGTAGAGCTCCGTGTGGCCCTTCTGGCGACCGAAGCCCTTGACCTCGGTGACGGTCAGACCGGACGCGCCCACCTCGGCCAGAGCCTCGCGAACCTCGTCCAGCTTGAAGGGTTTGATGATGGCGGTGATCTGTTTCATCGGGGACTCCAAAGCGGATTGATAAAGCCTGTTGCCCCGATTTAAGCATGGAACTCAGGCCGGAATGCGCAGCAGATCGGCCAGCCAGACACTCGCTTCGCCATCGCTGGGGGCCCGCCAGTCACCCCGCGGCGAGAGCGATCCGCCACTGCCCACCTTGGGAGCGTTGGGCACGCAGCTGCGCTTGAATTGGCTGCCCTGGAAGAAGCGTTTCACGAAGATGCCGAGCACCCTTTTGATTTCGGCAAGCTCGTATTCGTTGCGCTTCACATGCTCGCCATCCGGCCAGTCCCCCTTCGTCCGGTCCCCCCACGCCTGCAGCGCCAGGAAGGCGATCTTGGACGGCGCAAAGCCGTGGCGCAGCGTGTAGAAGAGGTTGAAGTCCTGCAGCTCGTAGGGGCCGATGTGGCTCTCGGTGCTCTGCAGCGCCTGGCCCGGGACCAGCTCGGGGCTGATCTCGGTGGCGAGGATGTCCAGCAGCACCTCGCGTCCACGGTCCGGCCCGCTGTCATGGCCCAGCTGATCCGTCTCGGCCACCCAGCGCACGAGGTACTGGATCAGCGTCTTGGGCACGCTGGCGTTCACGTTGTAGTGGGACATGTGGTCCCCCACGCCGTAGGTGCACCAGCCCAGCGCCAGCTCGCTGAGGTCGCCGGTGCCCAGCACGAGGGCGCCCAGGTGGTTGGCCAGGCGGAACAGGTGGCTCGTGCGCTCGCCGGCCTGGACGTTCTCGAAGGTGACGTCATAGACCGCCTCCCCGGCCGCGTAGGGGTGGCCGAGGTCCTGCAGCATCTGCGTGCAGCTGGGGCGGATGTCGATCTCGCGCGCCTCGCAGCCGATGGCCTGCATGAGCCGCCAGGCCTGGTCGCGCGTGCGGGTGCTGGTGGCGAAGCCGGGCATGGTCACGCCGATGATCTGCTGGCGCGGCAGGCCCAGCTGGTCCATGGCACGGGCCGCGACGAGCAGCGCGTGCGTCGAGTCCAGACCGCCCGACACCCCCAGCACCAGCTTGCGGATGCCACTCGACTCGAGCCGCTGCACCAGCGCCTGCACCTGGATGCTGAAGACCTCCTGGCAACGCTCGTCGCGGCGGCTGCGGTCCGCGGGCACATAGGGGAAGCGGTCCACCCGGCGACGCAGGCCGAGCGCCTGCTCACGCGGCGGAGCCAGTTCCAGCCCCACCCGGCGGAAGTCCCGCAGCTGAGGCGCATGCCGGCGCACCGAGGCGCCGTAGCTGGTCTGGCGCATGCGTTCGCGCGCGAGGCGCTCCAGGTCCACGTCCGCGAAGATCAGCTGCGAGCCGCGGTGGTAGCGCTGCGACTCCGCCAGCAGGTCGCCGTTCTCGCTGATCAGCGCCTGGCCGTCCCAGGCGAGATCCGTGCTGGACTCGCCCGCCCCCGCCGAGGTGTAGACATACGCCGCCAGGCAGCGCGCCGCCTGCTGCGAGACCAGCTGACGGCGGTAGGCCGCCTTGCCCACGGTCACATTGGAGGCCGACAAGTTCACGAGCACCGTCGCCCCCGCCAGCGCCGCAAAGCTCGACGGCGGGATCGGCGTCCAGACGTCCTCGCAGATCTCGGCATGGATCACCAGCCCCGGCACATCCTGCGCCTCCACCAGCACGTCGCTGCCCACCGGCACGCGTTGGCCCAGCAGCTCCATCTCGCGGGACAGCAGCTCCTCGGCGGCATTGAACTGGCGGGCCTCGTAGAACTCGGCGTAGTTCGGCAGATAGGTCTTGGGCCAGACGGCCAGCAGGCGGCCGCGGTGCAGGGCCACGGCACAGTTGAAGAGCCGGTGCTCGATGCGCAGCGGCAGCCCCACGATGGCGATGGGCGTCAGGCCCGCCGACAGCGCCAGCAGCTCGGCCAGCGCCTCCTCGCAGCCGTCCAGCAGGGCCCGCTGATGGAAGAGGTCGTCGCAGCTGTAGGCCGACAGGCCCAGCTCGGGGAACGCCACCAGGGCCGCGCCGGCCTCGTGGGCCTGCTGCATCAGGGCGCCGGTCTGCACGGCGTTGAAGGCCGGGTCGGCGATGCGGCACTGCGGGACACCCACGGCGATGCGCGCCAGCTGGTGGTTGTAGAGGTTGTGGAATTCCATGGCCTGCATCCTGCCACCATTTGCCCCGGCCGTTGAGCGCCGGGCAAATCCCTGCGCGCCCGCGGCCGACGCCCCTCGCCCTAAGATCGCGGCCACCATGCCCGACCGCCCGCCCCTCGAGGTCCGGATCGACGACGATCCCGGCCGCCTGCCCGCCGATGCCTGGAACGCCCTGCTGGCGGCCAGCCCGCAGCCGACGCCCTTCATGCGGCACGAGTACCTCCAGGCCCTGCACGACTCGGGCTCCGCTGTCCCCGAGCGCGGCTGGACGCCACGCTTCCTGAGCCTGTGGGACGGCGATGCCCTCGCGGCCGCATGCCCGGCCTACCTCAAGGACCATTCCTACGGCGAGTACGTGTTCGACTGGGCCTGGGCGGACGCCTACGCCCGCCACGGCCTGGCCTACTACCCCAAGCTGCTCGTGGCCGTGCCCTTCACGCCCGTGCCCGGCAGCCGGCTCCTCGCGCGTGACGCCGCCACCCGCGCGGCGCTGATCCAGGCCCTGCAAGCGCATGCCCAGATGCAGGCGCTCTCCTCCGCCCACGTGCTCTTTCCGACGGCCGAGGAGCAGGCTGCGCTGGGCGAGGCCGGCTGGCTGGCCCGCAGCGGCGTGCAGTTCCACTGGGAGGCCGGGGCCGAACCGCCCGCCAGCTTCGAGGCCTTCCTCGCCAGCCTGCAGCGGGACAAGCGCAAGAAGATCCAGCAGGAGCAGCGCCGCGTGCGCGAGGCCGGCGTCCGCTACCGGGCGCTCCTGGGTGACGAGATCGGCGAGGACGACTGGGACTTCTTCCACCGCTGCTACCGCCAGACCTACGCCGAGCACCGCAGCACGCCCTACCTGAGCCGCGACTTCTTCCGCCGCATGGCCGCCACGATGCCGCGCCACTGGCTGCTCTTCATCGCCGAGGTCGACGGCCAGCCCGCCGCATGCTCCCTCATCGCACTGGCCCCGGACCGGCGCGCCGCCTACGGACGCTACTGGGGCAGCCTCGTCGACATCTCCTGCCTGCACTTCGACGCCTGCTACTACCAGCCCCTCGCGTGGTGCATGGCGCAGGGCTACCGGCGCTTCGAAGGCGGCGCGCAGGGCGAGCACAAGCTCGCGCGCGGCCTCCTGCCCGTCGGGACGCAGTCCGCCCACTGGCTGGCCCATCCCGACTTCCGCGACGCCGTGGCCGACTACCTCGCCCGCGAAGGCCCGGCCATCGCCGGCTATGCCGAGGACCTGCGGGCGCACCAGCCCTTCCGCCGCAGCGGGGCGCCGGATCCCGGCTCGCCATGAAAAACGCCGCCGGGGCGGAGCCGCGGCGGCGTCGTGGCGATCAGGAGCGCCCGCGTGGGGTCAGCTCTTGCCTCGCGGGGCTTACTTCTGCTGGGCCTTGGCGTAGTTGTCGATGCCGGCCTGCACTTCGGCCTTGGCGGCCTCCGGGCCTTGCCAGCCCTTCACCTTGACCCACTTGCCGGGCTCGAGGTCCTTGTAGTGCTCGAAGAAGTGCTGGATGGAGTTCAGACGCATCGGGTTGACGTCCTCCGGCGAGTGCCAGCGGTCGTACAGGGGCAGGATCTTGGTGGTCGGGACAGCCAGCAGCTTGGCGTCACCGCCCGCCTCGTCGTCCATCATCAGCACGCCGATGGGGCGGCAGGTCACCACCACGCCCGGGGTCAGCGGGAAAGGCGTCACCACCAGCACGTCCACCGGGTCGCCGTCGTCGGACAGGGTCTGGGGGATGTAGCCGTAGTTGCACGGGTAGTGCATGGCGGTGGTCATGAAACGGTCCACGAACAGGGCACCGGTTTCCTTGTCGACCTCGTACTTGATCGGGTCGGCGTTCATCGGGATCTCGATGATCACGTTGAATTGCTCGGGCGCCTTGGGGCCGGGGGTCACGTTGTGCAGGCTCATGGTCTTGTCATTAGTCAACGAAAGAGGTCCGCGCGCAGGTCACGGGGAAACCCGGATTCTACCGGCGCCCCTGATCTCAGCCTGACACAGGCATCCCGCCTGCCTGGAGGCACGCGTCAAGGCATTTCTCGCAACCACTGGTAAACGATCAATCTTTCGGCACTTCCACTCGCATAGCATGCCCCGGCGGACCTGTGGAACAGCGGGCTGGACTGACGTTGAGAAGCAGGCTCTTTTTCAAACGGCAGAGACAACGAAGGAGACATGTTCATGTCGACGAGTGTGGCGCTGTATTTCGCGCTGGCCTGCGGCCTGGCCGCGGTCATCTATGGTTTCATTCAACGCAGCTGGATCCTGAGCCAGGACGCCGGCAACGCCCGGATGCAGGAGATCGCCGCGGCGATCCAGCAGGGCGCGGCGGCCTACCTGGGCCGCCAGTACCGCACGATCGCGGTGGTCGGCGTGGTGCTGGCCATCGCCATTGCCGTGGTCCCCGGCCTCGGCCTGCAGACGGCCGCGGGCTTCGTCCTCGGCGCGGTGCTCTCGGGCATCTGCGGCTTCATCGGCATGAACATCTCGGTGCGGGCCAACGTGCGCACCGCGCAGGCCGCCACCAAGGGCATGGGCCCGGCGTTGAACGTCGCCTTCAAGGGCGGCGCCATCACGGGCATGCTGGTCGTGGGCCTGGGCCTGATCGGCGTGGGTGGCTTCTACTACGCCATCACCGGCGGCACCGGCGCCACGAGCGAGGCCCTCAAGCCCATGCTCGGCCTGGCCTTCGGCTCCTCGCTGATCTCCATCTTCGCGCGCCTGGGCGGCGGCATCTTCACCAAGGGCGCTGACGTCGGCGCCGACCTGGTGGGCAAGGTCGAGGCCGGCATCCCCGAGGACGACCCGCGCAACCCGGCCGTGATCGCCGACAACGTGGGCGACAACGTCGGCGACTGCGCCGGCATGGCGGCCGACCTCTTCGAGACCTATGCCGTGACCCTGATCGCCGCGATGGCGCTCGGCGCGCTGATGGTCTCGGGCCCCGCGGCCCACGCCGGCGTGATCTACCCGCTGGCCCTGGGCGGCGTGTCCATCATCGCCTCCATCATCGGCTGCGGCTTCGTCAAGGCCAGCGAGGGCATGAAGAACGTGATGCCCGCGCTGTACAAGGGCCTGATCGTCGCCGGCGTGCTGAGCCTGATCGCCTTCTTCTTCGTGACCCGGGCGATGTTCCCGGGCGAGGTCGAACTCTCCGGCGGCCTCAAGACCGACGCCATGGGTCTCTTCGGCGCCTGCGCCGTGGGCCTGGTGCTGACGGCGGCGATGGTCTGGATCACCGAGTACTACACCGGCACGCAGTACCACCCGGTGCAGCACGTGGCGCAGGCCTCCACGACCGGCCACGGCACCAACATCATCGCGGGCCTGGGCGTCTCGATGAAGTCCACCGGCTGGCCGGTGATCTTCGTCTGCGCCGCCATCTACGCGGCCTTCCATCTGGCCGGCCTGTACGGCATTGCCGTCGCGGCGACGTCCATGCTGTCGATGGCCGGCATCATCGTGGCCCTCGACGCCTACGGCCCCATCACCGACAACGCCGGTGGCATCGCCGAGATGAGCGACCTGCCCGACAGTGTGCGCGACATCACCGACCCGCTGGACGCCGTGGGCAACACGACCAAGGCCGTGACCAAGGGCTACGCCATCGGCTCCGCCGGCCTGGCCGCCCTGGTGCTGTTCGCCGACTACACGCACGCCCTGGAAGCGCGCGGCATGCACCTGAGCTTCGACCTGTCCGACCACAAGGTGATCCTCGGTCTCTTCATCGGCGGCCTGATTCCCTACCTCTTCGGGGCGATGGCCATGGAGGCCGTCGGCCGCGCCGCCGGCTCGGTGGTGGTGGAGGTGCGCCGGCAGTTCAAGGAGATCCCCGGCATCATGGAAGGCACGGCCAAGCCCGAGTACGGCGCCGCGGTCGACATGCTGACCACCGCCGCGATCAAGGAAATGATCGTGCCCTCGCTGCTGCCGGTGGCCGCGCCCATCATCGTGGGCATGACCCTGGGCCCCGCGGCGCTGGGTGGCGTGCTGATGGGTACCATCGTGACGGGCCTCTTCGTGGGCATCTCGATGTGCACCGGCGGCGGCGCCTGGGACAACGCCAAGAAGCTGATCGAGGAAGGCTTCAAGGATGACAAGGGCGTCGTCCACCGCAAGGGCTCGGACGCGCACAAGGCCGCCGTCACCGGCGACACCGTGGGCGATCCCTACAAGGACACCGCCGGCCCGGCCGTGAACCCCTTGATCAAGATCATCAACATCGTGGCCCTGCTGATCGTGCCGCTGCTGCCCATGACCCCGGGCACCGCCAAGCCGATGGAAGCCGCCCCGGCGGCCGCCATGGCGCCGGCGCCGGCCGCCTCCGAGCCCGCAGCCCTGGCCTCCGCGCCGGAGATGGCCGCCTCCGCAGCGGACATGGCGTCCAGCGCCAAGCCCTGACCGTCCTGGGCAGGCAAGGCCTGGCCCCGCCCGCGGGATCAGGTTTACCCGAATCCAGGCAAAAGAGCTCGCATCGGCGAGCTCTTTTTCATTGGCGGGCACCGCGTCCGGGCCACAATAGCGCTCAGTATGTTTGTGAGTAGTGACACCTGACGCCCCCGCCCCGTTCTGCCATGCGCCACCCGGTCCTCACTCGCCATGAATTCGAACGCCGCCAGCACCAGCTGGCGGACCTGCAACGCTATGTCGCCGAGCAGGAGCAGAGCTTCCACTTCCTGCACACCTCGCTGCAGGCCTTCGTGGACCGCTACATCGATCTGCTGGGCCCGCTGTACCTCGAGCTCGACGCCCTGGAGTCGCAGCTGCACTCGGCCAGCGTCCACCTCGCCGAGGCCCTGCGCCGCAACGGCCTGACCGCCCCGCTGCCCACCCCGCCGCGCGCCACCGCCCTGCCCCGGGTTCCCCGCCTGCCGGAGGCCGCGCCGCTGCCCCAGCAGCCCGCGGGCGAAGGCGTGGTGGAGGTCGAGCCGCCCTCGCTGAAGCAGCTGTACCGCCGGGCCGCCATGCGCCTGCATCCGGATCTCGCCCCCAACGAGCTGCTGCGCCGCCGGCGCGAGCAGGCCATGATGGAGGCCAACCAGGCCTATGCCGAGGGCAACCGCTTCCTGCTGGAGCGCCTGCTGCTGGAGGCCGGCGAGGATCCCCTCAAGGTGACCGGCAGCAACGGCGATGCCGTGCTCGAATGGCTGCGCCGAAGCGAGCTGGCCGTGCAGGGCCGCCTGCGGGTCGTCCAGGCCCATCTCGTCGCGCTGCAGGCCCATCCCATGCACCAGCTGATGCAGGCCATCGAGGGCGCCGAAGGCCGCGGCCTCGCGCCCTTCGAGGTCATGCAGAGCCGCCTGCGCACGCAGATCAGCCAGCGCCGCCAGGAGCTCTACATCGGCCAGCGCCTGCAGCCGGAGTCCGAGCTGGCGGTGGCCTTCCTCACGCAGCGCGTGGAGCGCATGGGCGCGTCGGCGTACTGAGCCGCACGCCCACGGCCGCTGCCGCCGTCCGGCACCTCAGTGCGAGGTGCCCTCCTCGCGGCTGATCTTGTTCCAGACGTTGTACTTACCCACCGGCTTGCTCATCGGCAGGCGCTTGAGTTCCTTGAAGGTCCGGGCGTCGTACACGATCAGCGCGCCGTCCATCTCCCACAGGCTGGCCAGCACGTAGCGGCCATCCTTGGTGAACTCGACGTGGGCCAGGGTCTTGCCCGGCTCGCGCACCTGCGCCACGACCTCCAGGCGCTGCTTGTCGATGATGCTCAGCGTGTCCTTGGCCGTGGGGCTCATCATCGAGTCGGTCCACGCGTAGGGGCTCTGGGCATGGCTGCGCATGAAGAAGCCCGGGCCCGGCGTGACGATCTCCTGGACCAGCTGCCAGCTCTTGAGATCGACCACGCTGATGCGCCCGTCCTTCAGGTTCGGGCTGGCCAGCAGACGCCGACCGTCGCGCGTGAAGCTGATGCCCGACCCCAGGTGCGGCAGCCCCGGGATGGGCAGCTCGGCGATCTTCTTGCGCACGTCCAGATTGACCACCTGCCCCAGGCTGCCACCACCCTCGCGCGGGCGCGCGGAGCCCAGCACATGGGCATAGCTGTCATCGAAGAAGAAGTCGTCCAGCGGCTCCGCCAGCAGCGTGCGGCGGATGTTCTGGTAGCCCGGCGTGGGCAGCGATTCGCCCATCTTGTAGTCATGCACATAGCCCTCGTGGATGGGCTCGGCCTTGGGGTCGTAGCTGATCTCCCAGAGCTCGGGCAGGTCCTTGAGCGCCACGACGAAGCTCTTGCGGGGCGTGGCGTCGTACACCGCCGACACCCGCGAGCTCTGCGCGCCGTCGCGGCTCTGCGCCGCATAGCTGCGCACGAGCTTCAGGTCGGCGTCGAACAGCACCGCGTTGCGCGGCAGGTAGTTCGCCGCCATCACCCAGCGCCCATCGGCACTGACGGCCACATTGCGCATGTTGAGCCCGGCGCGCACCTCGGCCACCATCTTCAGGTTCCAGAGGTCGTACTTGCTGATCCAGCCATCGCGCGAGCCGAAGAACACATAGCGGCCATCGGGCGTGAACTTCGGCCCCCCGTGCAAGGCATAGCGGCTCGCGAAGCGATGCAGCACCTCGAAGCGGTCGCCGTCGACCAGGCTCACGTGGTGATCCCCGCCCTCCACCACCACGAACAGGTTCATGGGGTCGGCCTTCCACTGCGGCTTGGCGGGCCAGCGGGCGCTGTCGGGGTCGATGTTGCGGGAGGCCTCGATGTCGGCGTCCGTCCAGCGGGGCAGCACGGGCGGCGGCGCGTACACAAAGGCCTGCAGCGCCTGGATCTCGGCCTCGCTCAGCTGCGCGCCGAAGGCCGGCATCTGCGTGGCGGCACGGCCGTTGCGGATCACCGCCAGCGCCTCGGGCTTGCGCAGGCGCTCCAGGCTTTCCGGCAGCAGCGCCGGACCCATGCCGCCGGTGCGCTCGGCGCCATGGCAGCTGACGCAGTGCTGCTGGTAGAGCGCTGCGGCTGACAGCGGTGCAGACGGCGGACGCGGGGCGTCCTCGGCCGCACGGGCGTAGTCGAGGCCCACCATCACGAGGCCGGCCGCCAGCAGCAGCTTGCAGAGAGACTTGATGCGCTCGTTCATGCGGACAGCACCTCGATGATGCGGCGCTTGCCGCTGAAGGGCGTGAGCTCGACGCGCGCCAGCCGGCCCGCCGCCTCGGGCGAGAGGCCGATCTCGTCGTCGTCCAGGTAGCAGCCCGGGTCCTCAGCCCAGTAGTCGCCGGTGAGCTGATGGGCGCGCACCCGCGTGTTGCCGCCGCACAGGGCGAAGTGCTGGCACTCGGCGCAGCGGCCCTTGACGGGGCGCGGATGCGTCTTGAGGCCGTCCATCAGCGGGTCGCTGCGGTCGCTCCAGATGGCGGAAAACGGCCGCTGGCGCACATTGCCCAGGTTGTGGTGGCCCCACATGGTGTCGGGGTGGACCTCGCCCTGGCTGTCGATATTGGCCACGCCCACGCCCGAGGCATTGCCGCCCCAGGCCACGAGGCGCGCGCGCAGCGCAGCCTGCCACTGCGGCCAGCGGCGGCCCACCCAGGCGAGCAGGTAGGCGGCGTCGGCGTCGTTGTTGCCGGTGACGTAATCGCGGCTGCTGCCGGCCTCGGCATCGGCCCAGGCGGTCTCGAAGAGCAGGTCCAGGGCCCGGCGCGTGGCCTCGAAGTGGGCATCGCGCCCGCGGTGGATGTTGCCGCGGCCGGCGTAGTTGAGGTGCGAGAAGTAGAACTTGTCCACGCCCTCGTCCTTCATCAGCTGCAGCAGGAAGGGGAAGTCCTGGCCGTTGAGGTCGGTGAAGGTGTAGCGCAGGCCGGTCTTCACGCCACGCTCGTGCAGCAGGCGGATGCCGGCCATCGACTCGTCGTAGGCCCCGACCTTGCGGCGGAAGCGGTCGTGGGTGTCGCGGCTGCCGTCGATGCTGACGCCCACGTAGTCGAAGTGCTGCGCCGCGATGCGGTCCGCCATGGCGGCGTCGATCATCGTGCCGTTGCTGGAGAGCGCGGTATAGAAGCCCATGCCCTGCGCACGGCTGGCGATCTCGAAGAGCTGCGGGTGCAGCAGCGGCTCGCCGCCCGAGAGGATCAGCACCGGCACGCCATAGGCCTTCAGGTCGTCCATGACCGTGCAGATCTCCTCGTGGCTCAGCTCGCCGGGATAGTGGTGATCGGCAGACAGCGCGTAGCAGTGCTTGCAGGTGAGGTTGCAGCGGCGGGTGAGGTTCCAGATGACGACGGGGCGCGTCTCGCCGCCGGAGCCCATGCGGCGCGGCGCGGGATAGACGCCCTCGCGCTCGGCCTGGGCAATCTCACGCAGGTATTGGCTGATGCGAAGCATGTTCAGTCCTCCTGGGATGCGGGGCGGCTGGCCAGGCGCAGGCCGGTCTTTTTCAGGATCGCGCTGCTGTAGAGGATGTCGTGGGCGCGGCAGGCGTCGCCCAGCAGCGCGCGGATCTCCTGCGCCTGCGCCTCCACCTCCTCGCGGCTGCGGCCGTGCAGCATGGCGAAGAGGTTGTAGGGCCATGCCGGCAGGTGGCGCGGGCGGCGGTAGCAGTGGCTGACGCAGGCCAGGCTGCCGATGCGCTCGCCGATCTCGTCGACCAGCACATCGTCCACGTCCCACACCGTCATGCCATTGGCCAGGTAGCCCAGGCGGTAGTGATTGGGCACCGCGCCGATGCGGCGGATCAGGCCGCGGTCCTGCATGTCCTGCATCAGCTGCAGGACCTCGGTCTCGGTGATACCCAGCAGCGCGCCCAGCGCCTCGTAGGGCTTGGCCACCAGGGGCAGGCCCTGCTGGGTGACGGCGATGAGGTGGCGCTCCAGCGCGCTGAGCTGGGCCGGCGCCTTCAATGCGGCGTTCATGGACGGGCCTCCATCGTGGCGCGGGCCGGCAGGTGCAGGCCCACGAAGAACTCGCGCTCCTTGGGGAAGGCCCAGACCTTGAGGCCGGTCTCGGCCTCGATGGCCTCGACCACGCGCGTGATGTCCGAGGCCTGCTCGGTGGCCAGCACGAACCACATGTTCAGCAGATGCTCGCGACGGTAGTTGTGGGCGACCTCGGGATGCGCGTTGACCAAGGCCGTGACGGCCTCGTAGCGCTCCTGGGGCACCTGCAGCGCGGCGAGCACGAAGCGGCCCCCGGCGCGCTCGATCTGGAACAGCGGGCCGAAGCGGGTCAGCGTGCCCTCGCCCAGCAGGCGGTGCAGGCGCTCGATCAGCTCGTCCTCGCTGCAGCCCAGCTCCTCGGCGACGGTGGCAAAGGGCCGGGGCACGAGGGGCAGCTCACCCTGCAGGCGGTTGATCAGCGCCGCATCGAGGGCGTCAAGGCGCGCCAGGCTGCGGCGCGCGGCGGAAGGCTCATGCATGGGCACACTCCTGGGCCGGCGCGCCCGCGGCCAGGGCCGGCAGCGCGTCGACGAAATAGCCCGAGCCGCACTGCTTGAAGCGACGGCGGCTGAACAGCTGGGCCTGGGGGAAGGCATGAAGGCCGGCGGCCTCGCAGGCGGCGTCCAGCGCCGCACGCACGGCGTCGCGCTCGCGGCCATGGATCATGCAGAAGAGGTTGAAGGGCCAGCCCGGTCCGCGCTCGCGGCGGTAGCACAGGGTGACGCCGGGCTGCTGCGCCAGCACCCGGGCATGCGCGTCGATCTGATCGTCCGGCACGTCGAAAACGCACATGGCATTGCTGGCGATGCCCAGCTCGTGGTGGCGCACGATGACGCCGAAGCGCCGCAGCACGCCCTCGTCCAGCCAGGCCTGGAGCCGGGCCAGGACCTGGGACTCGCGCCAGCCCAGGGCCTCGGCCCAGGCCGCATAGGGCCGCGGCTGCAGCGGCAGGCCCTGCTCCAGCAAGGCCGCCAGGGGCCGCTGCCCGGGCTCGATGGCCCGCACGCGCGCCGGCTGGGCGGCACCCGCGGGCACCGGGGCCGGCCCGCGCGCACGCAGGTCGAAGCCCAGGTTGATGCGGTAGGGCCGCACCATGGGCAGGCGCAGCGCCTGCAGGCCGCAGCGCTGTTCCAGCTCGAGCAGGCGCTGCTCGATCCAGTCCCGCGAGGGCCCGGTGATCACGAACCACAGCGAGTACGCGTGCTCGCGCTCATAGTTGTGATTGACGCCCGGCACCGCGTTGACCAGGGCCGCCACGGCCTCCAGCCGCGCCGGCGGCACGGCCAGCGCGCACAGCAGCCCTGCCCCGCCCGAGCCCGGCGCGAACACGCCGCCCAGCCGCGAGACGGAGCCCTGGCTCACGGCCTGAGCCAGCTGCTCGATCACCACCGCCTCGCTGCAACCGTAGCGCCGGCCCATGGCCTCGAAGGGCTGGGACACCAGCGGCAGGCGCTGCTGCCAGTCGTTCAGCAGCGCTTCGCGCAGCGGCGCGGCGCCGGCGGCGGGCTCGAGGGTCCGTGCGTTCACAGGCCCACCTTGCCGGCCCGGCTCGTGAAGAAGATGCCGCTGGGCGAGGCCGACTCCAGCATCGTGAGCGTCTGGAAGCTGGCGGTGTCGATCACCGAGACGCGGTTGGCGTCACGCGAGGAGATCCACACGGCCTCGCCGCGCGGCGTGAACTCCATGTGCAGCACGGCCTTGCCGGGGCTCAGGGTCTGCACGATCTGGCGGGTCTGGGTGTCGATGACCTGCACGCGGTCGTAGTCGGGCACGGCGAAGTTGACCCACACCTGGCGGCCATCCGGCCGGGCCATCACGAAGACGGGCTGGCCCTGCACGGGGATGCGGCCGACCTCGCGCCAGGTCTCGGTGTCCACCACCAGCACCTCGTGCCGGCCGATGGCGGGCAGGTAGGCATGGCGGCCGGCCACGGCCCAGCCGCGCAGGTGCGGCATCTTGAACACGGGCAGCGGCTCCTGGCCGCGGCCGTAACCGCCGAGGATGCGCTCGACGCGCGGCTCGGCGGCCCAGAGGTCGATCTTGGCGAGGCCGTCCTCGCCGAAGAGGCCGGCGATGTAGTGGCGGCCGTCGGGCGTCACCAGCGCGTCGTAGGGCTGGCGGCCGATGTTGCGGAACTTCTGCAGCTTCGGCGAGCGCGGGTCGGCGAGGTCGGCGACCCAGATCTCGTCGGCATCGAAGAGCGAGTAAATGAAGCGCTGGCCGGGCAGATCCGCCAGGCCCACCACGCGCGAGAACTTGCCGGGGGCGTACTCGGCGGGGATGTCGGCCAGGGGCTGCAGCGTGTCGGCATCGAAGACCTTGATGCCGCCGGGCTGGTAGTTCTGCGCGACCACGAGCCGGCCGTCCTGCGAGATCGCCCCGCCGATGGAATTGCCCGCCTGCTGCACGCGGGCCTCGATGCGGCGCTCGCCGAGGTTCACCTTGCTCAGGGCGCCGTCGCGGCCGAAGACGTAGGCATGCAGGCCGTCGCGCGCGTAGACGATGGACGCATGGGACAGGTCGCCCAGCCCCTCGATGCGGCCCAGCACGCGGCGGCTGCTGGTGTTGACCACCTGCAGGCGGCCATCGGCGCGCTCGACCACCAGGCCGAGGTCGCCCGTGCCCAGCCAGCGTTCGGCCGGCACGGGGGGCGTGGCGGTGGGCGCGGTGGTGGGCGGCGTCTGGGCGCAGGCAGCCATCAAGGCCAGCAGCAGCGCGGACGCCAGACCCCGGAGGCCTGCCAGGCCGCGGCGTGGGATGTTCATGGTTGTCTCCTCGGCACCGCCTCCGCGGGCGTGCCGGCGCCGACGGGCGCGGGGCTCAGCAGCTGCAGCGCCAGCCAGTCGGCCTCGTCGCTGCTGAGCATGCTTTTCCAGGGCGGCATGGGCGTGCCCGGGCGGCCATGGAAGATGGTGGCACTGAGGCTCTGCCAGGGCTTGCCCTGCAGCGCGTCGGCCGTGAGGGCCGGCCCCAGGCCACCGGTGAGGCGCATGCCGTGGCAGGACCCGCAGTCCTGGCGCAGCATGCGCAGCAGCTCGGTCTGCCGCTCAGGCGCCGGCGCGGCCCGGCCGCACACCGGCCAGGCCAGGGCCAGCAGGAGCAGGCAGACCGCGCGGCGCATGGACGCTCAGCTCTTCAGGATCTGCTCGACGGCGGCCTTCAGGTCGCCATCGCTGATCTTGTCCGGACCGACCGGTGCCATGGGGATCGGGCCGAAGGTACCGGCGCCGCCCTTGCGGACCTTCTCCATCAGCTTGGCCGTGACGTCCTGGCCCTTGTACTTGGCCGCGATGTCCTTGAAGGCGGGACCGACCACCTTCTTGTCCTTGCTGTGGCAGGCCATGCAGCCCGCCTTGTTCATGGCCTCGTCCACGTCGGCATGGGCCGTCACAGCGGCGAGGCCCAGGCTCAGGGTGATCAACAAAGCTTTCATGTGTGCTCCTTGAAACGTTGTCTTGAAGACCACCCCGGCCTTCGGAGGAAAGCCGGGGTCAGGTCTTGCTGAATGAAGCATCAGGGAAGCGCCGGGCCGCCCCAAGCTTCCCTGCCCCCTCGGGGGGCCTGGCCCACGGGCCAGGTCTGGGGGCTTCAGTACACGTCGTGCTGGGTGTTGTAGACGTTGAAGTGGCCCGTCGGCGTGATCAGGCGCGGGTCCTTGATCACGGCCTTGAGCTTCAGCGTCTTGTCGTCGACGACCACCAGGGCGGACTGCTTGTCCTTGGCGGACCAGACGGCGAACCACACCTCGTCACCGGCCTTGTTGAACTCGGGCTGCACGACGCGCTGGGCGCCGCCGTCCGAGATGCCGGCCCATTCGGCGATGGGCAGCACGGTGTAGCCCTTGTCCAGGTTCTTGATGTCGAACACGGCCACGGACTTGGACAGCGCGGGATCCGGGTTCAGCGGCGTGTCCACGTACAAGTGCTGGCTCTTCGGGTGGCTCTTCAGGAACAGCGAACCGCCGCCCTGGCCCTTGAGCACGGCCACCTGCTTGAAGGCGTACTGCTTGTGGCCCTTGGGATCGGTGGCGATCAGGGAGATGCTGTCACCGCCCAGGTGGCCGGTGGACCACACGGGACCGAACTTCGGATGGATGAAGTTGGCGCCGCGGCCCGGGTGGGGGATCTTGTCCACGTCGATCAGGGCGGCCAGCTTGCCTTCCTTGGCGTCCACCGCGGCAATCTTGTTGCTCTGGTTGGCCGCGACCATGAAGTAGCGCTTGCTGGAGTCCCAGCCGCCGTCATGCAGGAAGCGGGCGGTGCCGATCTCGGTGGTCTTGAGCGCGTTGAGGTCGGAGTAGTCGACCATCAGCGTCTTGCCCGTCTCCTTGACGTTCACCACGAACTCGGGCTTGAAGTGCGAGGCCACGATGGAGGCCACGCGCGGCTCCGGGTGGTACTCCTGCTTGTCCACCGTCATGCCGCGGGTCGCGACGATCTTCAGCGGCTCGAGCGTGTCGCCCTTCATGATCACGAACTGGGGCGGCCAGTAGCTGCCGGCGATGGCGAGCTTGTCCTCGTAGCCCTTGTACTTGGAGGTGTCGACCGAGCGGGCTTCCAGGCCCACGCGGATCTCCGCCACGTTGTCGGGCTTCTCCATCCACAGGTCGATCATGTTGACCTTGGCATCGCGACCGATCACGAAGAGGTAGCGGCCCGAGGCGGAGGTGCGCGAGATGTGCACCGCGTAGCCGGTCTTGACGATGTTGATGATCTGCTTCGTGTCGCCGTCGATCAGCGCGACCTCGCCGGTGTCACGCAGCGTGGTCGAGAAGATGTTGTCGATGTTGTAGCTGTTCATCTTCTTGGTCGGCCGCTTGGACGGGTCGATCAAGAGCTTCCAGGTGGCCTTCATCTGCTCCATCCCGAACTCGGGCGGGGTGGGAGGGTCTTGCTGGATGTAGCGGGCCATCAGATCGACTTCCTTGTCGTTCATCTCGCCCGAGGTGAGCCAGTTGGGCATGCCCGCGGCCGAGCCGTAGGCAATGAAGACCTTGAGGTAGTCAGTGCCCTTGGCCAAGGTGATGTCCGGCGTCAGCGGCTTGCCGGTGGCGCCCTTGCGCAGCACGCCGTGGCAGCCGGCACAGCGCTCGAAATAGATCTTGCGACCCTGCTCGAACTCCGCCTGCGTCATGGCGGGGGCCTTGGGGTTGCTGCTCTGGTACATCGGCTCGCTGGCCAGGGGGGACGCGCCCGCCTGGTAGTTCACCTCCGCGGGGGTCACGCTCTTCTTGCCATCCTGGGCCTGGGCATTCAGGCTGGCCAGCAGGGCCACGGCGGCCAGGCTGATCACGGCGAACCGGGGACTTTGCAGTGTCTTCATCACTCCACTCCGACAGGGACGGGGCCCAACAACAGGGCGGGCGGCGCCCCAGAGGCAGCACATCGTCCAGACATATTGCTGGGCTCGGCAGGGGCTGCGTATGCCTGATTCGAGCGAGGTCATCGTCCCGCCGCGCGCGCCCGACGTCCTTGAACTGGTTCAAGGACGCCACAAGAGCCCCTTTCCACAATGGGCCCATCCAAGGAGAGCCCCATGAGCCGACTCGACGAGCCGCTGTATTTCTCGAACAGCACTGCCACCCCGGCGGCCTCACCCGCCCACGTCACGCTGGTCGGTGCCGGCCCCGGCGACCCCGACTTGCTGACGGTCAAGGCCGCACGCGCGCTGGGCCAGGCCACGCTGGTGCTGTACGACCACCTCGTGTCCAAGGACGTGCTCAAGCTGATCCGCGACGACGCGGACTTGATCTATGTCGGCAAGGAAGCCGGCCACCACACGCTGACGCAGGAGGGCATCATCGAGCTGATGATCCGCCTCGCCCGCAGCGGGCGCGCGGTGCTGCGGCTCAAGGGGGGCGATCCCTACATCTTCGGCCGCGGCGGCGAGGAGGCGCAGGCCCTGGCCGAGGCCGGCATTCCCTTCGAGACGATTCCCGGCATCAGCGCGGCACAGGCCGCCGGGGCGCTGGCGGGCATCCCGCTCACGCACCGCGACCACGCCTGCTCGCTGGTCTTCGCCACGGGCCATCTGCGCGAGGCCGTCGAGGGCGAGCCGCGCTCGGTGGACCTGGACTGGGACATGCTGGCCCGCGCGCGCCAGACGGTGGTGATCTACATGGGGCTGGGCAGCCTGCCCATCATCAGCGAACAGCTCATCCGCCACGGGCTCTCACCCGACACGCCGGCCGCGCTCATCGAGAAGGCCAGCACGCCCCAGCAACGCTGCCTGCGCGGCAGCCTGCAGACGCTGCCGATGCTGGCGAAGCTGCACGGCATCAAGCCGCCGGCCCTGCTGATCATCGGCGAGGTGGCCGCCCTGCACGAGCAGCTCAGCCCGGCGATGCGGGCCGCTCACTGCAAGGGATAGGAGGCCAGGCTGCGGGTGTTGAGGATGCGGATGTCGCGGCGATCGATCTGGATCAAGCCTTCCGCCTCCAGCTCGTGCAGCACGCGCGAGAAGTACTCGGGCGTCAGCGACAGTCGCGAGGCGATGGTGGCCTTGCTGACGGGCAGCGAGACGGTCAGGGTGTCGGCGGGCACGCAGTCGTCCTCGTCCTGCTCGCTCAGCAGGAAGCCGATGACGCGCTGGATGCCGCTGTGCAGGCAGTAGGACTCCACATCGCGGATCAGGCCATGCAGGCGGCGTGACACGCCGGCCAGCATGCGCAGCGCGAAGCGGGGCTCGCGGGCGATCTCCTCCATCACCGCCGCCTTGCTGATCGACAGCAGCAGGCATTCCGACAGCGTCTGCGCATTCACGATGTGCGGGCGGTCGGTGAACATGAGCGCCTCGCCGAAGCTGTTGCCGGGGCCCACGAGCTCGATGACCTTCTCCGCGCCGCTGGGCGAGAGCGCATAGAGCTTCACCTGGCCCGTCACCACGACATGGAAGGCATCGCAGGTCTGGCCCACGCGGAACACGGTCTCGCCGCGACCCATGCGGTGCAGCTGGCACCCCTGCTGGGCCAGCGCCTGCAGCTCGGAGGGCTGCATGTCGCCGAACAGCGGCAGCACGGACAGGTAACGGGGAAGATCGAAGGTGGCTGGCATGTGGGCTCCCTGGAATGGCTGGCGACCTGTGAAGGCCTGACGAACGCGATTCTGTGGAGCGCCCCGCCCGCCGATTTGAGGCGGATCAAGTGCGGCCGGCGCCTAGTTCTTCCGAACGATGGTGGCGGTGTGGCGGGCTAGTTCCTCGGACGTACCAGTTTCTGGCGGCAGCCCGGGCGGCACCGGGTTCATTCCGGTGCACGGATTTCCGCGACGCGAACAGGCGTCAGGCCGCCAGCCGCGCATACAGCCGGGGCAGGCTGCTGACGAGTTCCTGCGGGCGCCGCAGATGCACGAAGCCCTGCTGCCCGAACAGATAGGGCAGGTAGTCGGCCGGCCCCTCGTCGATGCTGATGCACATGGGGCTCAGGCCCGCCTGGCGCGCGGCCAGCACCGCCTGGCGGGTGTCCTCCAGGCCCCAGCGCCCCTCGTAATGGTCCAGGTCATTGGGCTTGCCGTCGGTCAGGAGCAGCAGCAGGCGCTGGCGTTCGGGCCGCTCGCCCAGGCGTTCCGTGGCGTGGCGCAGGGCCGCGCCCATGCGGGTGTAGAAGCCCGGCTTGATCGCCCCCACCCGGTGGCGCGGCTGCGCGCCCCAGCGCTCGTCGAAGGCCTTGAGCTGCTGGATGCGCACCTGCTGGCGCTTGACGGAAGAGAAGCCCAGCATCTCGAAGGGGTCGCCCAGGCCGGCGAGCGCCTCGCCGAACACATAGAGCGCGTCCCGGATGACGTCGATGACGCGCATCTCGCCCTGCACGCAGGCATCGGTGGAGAGGCTCAGGTCCGCCATCAGCAGGCAGGCCAGGCTGCGGTCCTGGCGCTGGGGCTGCTGGAAGACGGGCGGGGACTCCGCCGAGCGGCGCCCGCCCATCAGGCGCGTCTCGCTGGCATGGCGCACCCAGGCGTCGAGGTCCAGCTCGTCGCCCTGGGGCAGGCCCTTCTGCCAGCGCGGCGCGGCGCGCAGCACCTCGAGGCGCCGGCGCATGCGGTGGCCCAGCAGACGCAGGGCCGGCGGCGGCTGCCAGGAATCGGGCCGGGCGGCGACGAAGCGCTGCAGGCCGCAGTAGTCCTCGCGCAGCACCTGCGCCTTCCAGTCCCACTCGGGCAGGCGCTCGGGTGCGCCCACGGGAGCGTCGTCTGCGGCCGCGCTGGGCAGGTCCAGGTCGAAACGCACCCGCGAGGCCAGCGTCTCGCCGCCCTCGGCCACATCGAGCTGGTGCATGTCGTTGGCCACGGCCGCGCCGTCGCTGTCGGGGTCGTCGTCACCGGCGCGGTTGACCTTGACGAACTCCGACCACGACAGCACCGACTCGGCGCGGAACATCAGAATCAGGCCCTGCTTGCTGCTGCTGTCCTCGTTGCGACGGGCGCTGCGGCGCTGGCGGTCCTGGGCGGCCTTGCTGCCGGTCGTGGGCGCGGCGCCCTCCTTGCGGGCCGACAAGGCGATCGTCGCCGGGGCCGGCTGCAGCCACAGCCAGACGGCGCCGAGCGTCTCGGGCCGCAGCGACAGCGCCGCCGCGGGCAGCCCGTCCAGACGGCCGCGGGCCTGCAGCGCCTGGCGCAGCAGGCGCTCGGGCGCCGCCTCGGCGCCGAGCGTCTCGGGATCGGGGCGCTGGCGCAGGTGGGCAACCAGCAGGCGTTCGTGAAGATCGGCGAGGCCGGGGAAGCGCGCCAGGGCCAGCGATGTGGCCCGCACATTGGTCGCCACCCAGCCGCCCTCCCCGCCCTCCCCGCCCTCCTCGGATCCAGCCGACTCGCCGGGCGCCGCGGCGTCCCAGCAGGACGACAGCGCCGCCAGCCAGAGATAGAGCCCGCGGTTCAGCGCGGGATCGGGAAACACGTCCAGCCGTGCCGGCAGGGCCAGCACCTCGGGCCCCAGCTGGGCCTGGGCGGCGCGCTGCTCGCTGCCGGCCAGGCGCTGCAGCCAGCCGCGCGGGCCGCCATGGCGCAGGGCCTGGGCCTCGGCCAGGCGCAGGGCATGCGAGCCGCCACCGGCGCGGAACAGCAGCCCGAGGGCGCGCTGCACCTGTGCCAGCTCCACGGCGGCTTCCGGATGCCCCTGCTCGGCGGCGCGGGTCACCCAGCGGTGCCAGGTCTTGCCAACCCACTCTTCCATCAGGCGGCCTCCCGATCCGGGCGGGTGTCATTGG
This sequence comes from Burkholderiaceae bacterium, assembly GCA_041912595.1. Taxonomy (GTDB): domain Bacteria; phylum Pseudomonadota; class Gammaproteobacteria; order Burkholderiales; family Burkholderiaceae_C; genus Roseateles_B. The sequence goes on along the minus strand of JAYRMR010000056.1, from coordinate 6,355 downwards.
TGGCGGGAGCCTGGGTCGCGCGGCCCGCGGGCAGATCGCCGGACTGCGCCAGCTGCTGGGCCTCCAGCTTCTTCTGGCGCAGGGTCTCGCGCACCGCCTCGATGCCCACCTGCCATTCCAGCAGCGGTGCCTTCTCACGCCGGCCCTGCGAGCTCTCGCAGGCGTCCAGGCACTGGCCGCATTGCACGCAGGAGAACATCATGCGCTTGATGTTGCGCGGGTTCAGGCGCATGGGGCAGGCGGTGTCGCAGGCCGAGCCGGAGAGGCCTGGGCTGATGTCGCAGGACTTGCAGTCCCGGGCCTGCTCGCGCTTGAAGGCCACGACCATGCCCTTGGGGTTGGCCATCCACATGAGGCTCTGGAACAGGCCCACGGCGCAGCCGAAGCGGCAGAACAGATGGCGGGCAAAGGCGAACTCGGCGGTGAACACCAGCGTGCCGATGCCGATGAAGCGCGCCTGGTTGGGCGTCAGCGCGCCGTGCCACAGGCCGCTCCACAGCTCCCGCGGGGGCAGCAGATAGCTGGCCAGGGTGATGGCCCACACAAAGCCCAGCAGTGCGCAGGCGAGGCCGAACACCGGCCACCAGCGGCCGTCCGGGCGGCGCCCGGCGCGCTTCACGGGCAGGCGGTCCCACAGCGAGAGCTTGCCGATGGCGCGGTGCAGCAGGTCGTTGAGCAGCTCCACGATGGAGAAGTGCGGGCACAGCCAGCCGCAGTAGAGCCGGCCGTAGCGCCAGGCCACGAAGAGGAAGCCGCCCACCACGAACACGATGGGCAGCAGCGCCTTCAGCAGCAGGTTCAGCGCGGCGTCGGCACCGCTGGCGCGGCCGTGCTGGACGGCGTCCAGGCCGAGATGCCAGGGCTGGCCGAAGAGCCACAGCTGCGTCTCATGCAGGTCGAAGCGCAGCAGGTCCAGCAGCGGCGCCGAGACGAAAAGAAGGAAGAAGCCCAGCTGCAGGCTGCGGCGCAGGCGCTGCGAAGGCGCCGAGCGGCCGCTGCCGCCCACGGGCTTCAGCAAGGCAGAGGGACGACCGTCCATGTCAAAGTACCGCGTTCACCACCTCGGCCAGGGCGGCGGCCGTGTCGGCCTCGTCCGTCAGGGCATCCACGATGGCGGCCTGGACGGCCAGGCGCAGCGGCAGGCCGGCCACGGCCAGACGGGCGGCGGCCACCAGCAGACGCGTGCTGACGGTCTCCTCGAGGTCATGCTCGCCCAGGCGTCGCAGGGCCGAGGCCAGACGCACCAGCTGCTGGGACAGCAGCTCGTCGCAGGCCGATTCGGTCTGCACGATGCGCTGCTCCACCTCCGGCGCCGGATAGCCCATCTGCAGCGCCACAAAGCGCTGCCGCGTGCTCGGCTTGAGGCTCTTGAGCAGGTTCTGGTAGCCGGGGTTGTAGGAGATCACCAGCATGAAGCCGGGCGCCGCGGCGATCTGCTCGCCGGTGCGCTCGATGGGCAGCATGCGGCGGTCGTCCGCCAGCGGATGCAGCACCACCGTGGTGTCGCGGCGGGCCTCCACGACCTCGTCGAGGTAGCAGAGGGCGCCCTGGCGCACGGCCCGCGTCAGCGGCCCGTCGCTCCAGACGGTGGCGCCGTCCTGGATCAGGAAGCGGCCCACCAGGTCGGCTGCCGTGAGGTCGTCATGGCAGCTGACCGTGATGAGGGGGCGGCCCAGGCGGGCCGCCATGTGCTCGACGAAGCGCGTCTTGCCGCAGCCTGTCGGTCCCTTGATGAGCAAGGGCAGGCGTTGGGCATGCGCATGAGCGAAGACCCGGCATTCCTCTCCCTGCTCCGCATAGAAAGGCAGTTCACCTTGCCCCAGCTGGGCGGCGGGTACCTGGAGTCTGTCCACCGGGTCCTCCTCGTTCACAGGTCAATCAAAGATCACGCACGCGCTGGGCGGGCTGGGCACGCAGCAGGCCACCGCCACGGGCGTCGGCATCCGCCTGCGTCACCGGCTCGCCGCCGATGAAGAAGCTCGCCAGATAGGTCACCAGACCCAGCAGGAAGCCCACGCCGCCGGCCAGACGCACCCAGTAGAAGAAGCGCAGCTGGTCCTGGGTGGCCATGAAGCTCATGGCGCCCTCGGTGGGCATGCGCTGCAGCCAGACCTGCAGGATGCCGGCGCCGGTCAGGGCCAGCACCATCACGCCCATCGAGATGGTCATGATCCAGAAGCTCCACATCTCGGTGTTCTGCGCACGCTGGCTGTTGGCGATGCGGCCGCGCAGGATGGGCATGGCATAGCTGATCAGCGTGATCACCACCAGCACATAGGCGCCATAGAAGGCCAGGTGGCCGTGGGCCGCGGTGACCTGGGTGCCGTGGGTGTAGTAGTTCACCGGCGACAGCGTGTGGATGAAGCCCCACAGGCCGGCACCGAGGAAGCCCATCACCGAGGTGCCCACCGCCCACAGCACGGCGGCCTGGTTCGGATGTTCACGGCGGCGACGCTGCACCATGTTGAAGGCGAAGACCGTCATCATGAAGAAGGGGATGGGTTCCAGCGCCGAGAAGATGCTGCCGATCCACGTCCAGTAGCCGGGCAGGCCGATGAAGTAGAAGTGGTGGCCGGTGCCCAGGATGCCCGTCATCAGCGCGAAGGCGATGATCACGTACAGCCACTTGTCGATCACCTCGCGGTCCACGCCGGTCGTCTTGATCAGCACGAAGGCCAGCAGCGAACCCAGGATCAGCTCCCAGACGCCTTCCACCCAGAGGTGGACGACGAACCACCAGTACATCTTGTCCCGCACCAGGTTGTGCGGATTGACGAAGCTGAACAGGAACATCAGCGCCAGGCCCCACAGGCCCATCAGCAGGACCAGGGAGATGGCCGTCTTGCGGCCCTTCAGCACGGTCATGCTGATGTTGTAGAGGAAACCGAGCGCGACGATCACGATGCCGACCTTGGTGGGCAGCGGCTGCTCCAGGAACTCGCGCCCCATGGTCTGCAGCAGGTCATTGCCGGTCAGCTCCGCGAGCTTGGCGTACGGCACGGCGAGATAGCCCACGATCGTGAGCGCGCCCGCCACGAGGAAGATCCAGAACAGCGCCAGCGCCAGCTTTGGGCTGTGCAGCTCGGTCTCGGACTCCTCCGGCACCATGTAGTAGGCCGCCCCCATGAAGCCGAACAGCAGCCACACGATCAGCAGGTTCGTGTGGACCATGCGGGCCTGGTTGAAGGGGATGTAGGGGAACAGGAAGTCCCCGACGAGGTACTGCAGCCCGAGGCCCAGACCGAAGAGGATCTGGCCCGTGAACAGCAGCAGTGCGGCGATGAAGTAGTACTTCGCGACCGCCTGGGTCTTGTACTTGAGAGTGATCATGATGGGTGTGCCTCCTCAGCCTTCGATGTTGGGGGGCCACTGCTCGGTGTTGATCTCGCCGGTCCACTTGAGGAACTCGACCAGGTCATTGAGCTGCTGCTCGTCCAGGTTGAACTGGGGCATCTGGCGGCGGCCTTCGGCGTGGGTCGGCTGGGCCTTCATCCAGGCCTTGATGAAATCGCCGCCACGGCGCTTGTAGACATTGCCCAGCTCAGGCGCGAAATAGGCGCCCTCGCCCAGCAGCGTGTGGCAGCCGATGCAGTTGCGCGTCTCCCAGATCTTCTTGCCCGCGACAACGGCCGGGGTGATGGCCTGAGCGTTGGAGCGCTGCGGGATGCGCTGCTCGGTGTGGAACACGATGGCTGCGAACAGGAGGGCGAAGAAGACGGATCCGCCCCAGAACATGTTTCGTGCCATCTGCTTGGTGAAACCGCTGCCCTGACTCATGGGGCCTCCTTGCGTGGATCAAACAGATGGCCGCAAGACTAGGGGTGCCGAAGGCAAGAATCCTTGAACCGGTTCAAGAACCGGGAAAGTCCGAAAGATATAAGCAAAATATAGCTATTGACAAAGAAAAAAGCCGCCCCGAAGGACGGCTTTCATGGACGGCGGGGCGGCTCGGCGCCTGCGATGGCGCCTTTGCGGCCGGGTCCGGACCGGGTTCAGACCTCGGTCAGCTGCAGCTCTTCGTCACGCGGGTACCAGGCATCCACCCAGCCACTGACGCGCACCTGCGCCACGGCCGGGCTGGCCTTGAGCCAGGCGGCGGCGGCGTCGCGCTGGGCATCGGTGACGGAGCCACGGCCCAGGGTGCCGACGAAGCCGTCGGTCTCCGACAGGGGCACCCAGCCGCCCAGGCCACCGATCTGCAGGCCCATGGCGGCCAGTGCCGGATAGACGGCGTCACAGAAGGCATCCAGGGCGGCGTCGTCCAGGGCGGACTTGAACTTCAGCTCGACCCAGAAGCCCAGCTCCTGGAACTCGCCGACGTACAGCTTCTTGCGCTGGCGGCGGTTGAGACGGGCCAGGCGGCGCCTGGACAGCGAGGGGACGGTGTGTTGAGTCATGGGCCGCATTCTACGGACCCGTTGCCGCCCGCCCCTCAGTCCTTCAGCACGGCCGTCGGATCCACTAGGCGCACATCGTGCATCTGCTGAAGATAGGCCTCGTAGTAGCCCTTGTGCGAGGCGCCCACGAGGGTCAGCAGGCGAGACCCGGGCTGCTGCGCCAGGACCTCACGGATATTGGCCACCATGCGCAGATTGCGCGTCTCCCAGGCGCCGACATAGGTGCGGCCGAAGCCCTGTGGCGAGGGCTCGGCCAGGGCGGCACCGAAATCGGAGCGGTAGACCAGCGCCGGCGCGCCGGCCGCATTGCAGTCCTGGTAGAGCGCCAGCACGCCGCCGGCCTTCGCCAGGCCCTCACGCAGGGTCTGGTCCTTCGCACGGCGGGCCCGCGCGGCCTCGTTGTCCCAGGCCCGGCGGATGGCGGCCTCCTGGGCCTGGGTGTCCGCCGAATCCGGGAGGTCCGAGGTGTGGTCGTCCACGCTGAACACGCGCTGCAGGCCCATCTCGACGGCCAGCGGCGCGGCGATCCAGCTGTCCTCGCTCGCCCGCCCGCGCATGCGCTCGAGGCGCGCCACCAGGGCGTCATTGAGCCCCTCACCCGCCCGACGCTCGCCGGCCGGCAGATACAGCCATTGCACCAGGGCCGAAACGGATTCGCCGCCGGCCAGGAACATGGCGGCCAGACGCCGGCGTTGCGCGGGCGCGGGCTCCGCCGGCCAGGCGGCCAGCAGGCGCGCGGCCTCCTCGTTGGCCTGCACCACATCCAGTCCCGTCGATTGGGCGGCCTGCGTCACGTCCGGGCAGTAGGACTTCACCGTGTCGGCATAGCGGGACGGCTGGCGGCGCAGGCTGTCGCACTGCAGGCCGGACAGCCGCTCCACCGCGATCAGCTGCGGGCGCCACTGCCGCAGGCGCGCCAGCAGGGGCGCGAGCTGCTCCTGGCGCAGCTGGCCTTCGAACTCAACGAGATGCGGCGTGCCCAGCACCAGCACCTGGTTGGGCGCGCCCGCCGGCGGCCCCCGGTGCTGCCCGGGCTGGAAAGTCGGCACATAGGCGCTCGCCGCGTCGGCAGCGGGCGCGGCGGCCCGCGCAGGCGTGTGTGCGGTGCTGAGCGCCGCCACCAGGGCAAGCAGCATGGGAAGGGTTCGAGTGGGGTTCATGTCCGCGACCTCTCGGCGTCATCTGGAGAATTCCGCAGCCGCTGCGGGAACGCAGGCCGGCCAGGATTGCCTGACAGCGAGCGGGTGACGTGAGGCCCGCGCACGCTGCATGGACGGCATGGTGCAGGCCGGGCGGCACCTCGGCACGCGACTTCAGACGAACTGCAGCCGCCGAAGGTTCAGTCGCAGCGGCGGCGGCTGAAGCGCTTGAAGCCTGGCGGTGCGGCGATCGGCATACGACACGGGACACAGGACGGCCGCGGCCCATGACGCCTGCGGGGTCAGGTCTTGCCCTCATTCAGAAAGCGCACTTCGCGCACCGCCGCGCACCGTCGCGCACCTTGCGCCGACGAGCCCTTGCGATCCCGACACCCGACGCGATCCCTGCGCAGTCACGGCCCTTCGCGCATTGCCGGCGCCTGTCTCCCGACACGGCCGACTCGAATCTCCATCCCGCGCAGGTGCCAATCCAGCCGGCCCAACAGAGCCGCCGCAAGGCGTGAGCACCCCGGCGCGTGAAAATCTGATCCGCAGGGCTTCGACCGCATCGACGCGCTGACCGTGAGCGCTAACCGTGAGCGCTAACCGTGAGCGCTAACCGTGAGCTCTAACCGAGCGCTCTTACCGAAGTCCACACAAGCCCCAGACAGCAAAAAGCCCGGTACTTTTCAGTACCGGGCTCGTGCTTATCTTTGGTCGGGGTGGCGGGATTCGAACTCGCGACCCCTTGCACCCCATGCAAGTGCGCTACCAGGCTGCGCTACACCCCGACGAAGAAGAAAGATTATAGAACGATTT
>JAYRMR010000055.1:0-29581 GCA_041912595.1 Burkholderiaceae bacterium | reverse complement strand
CAACGAGGCGGGCTGAACAAGCGCCGCGCTACAGTTGTCCACAGCCGGCATCAGCCGATGCCGGCCCCAAGCCCTGGGTCAATGTTCAATCGGCAGGGTGGGTCAAATTTAGATCGGCGCCAACACTGCTCCCTCGTCTGGTGCGATCAGACGCAGGAGGCGGCGTTGGTGGATCCGGGTGGGGAGATCGCCCGGGTGCTGCAGGAGGTGGAACGGCGGGGGCTGACACTCAAGGCGATCTGGCTCACGCATGCGCACATCGACCACGCCGGCGGCACGGCGGAGCTGGCGCGGCTGAAGGGGCTACCGATCATCGGGCCGCATGTGGGCGACCAGTTCTGGATCGACGGCCTGCCGCAGCAGAGCGCCATGTTCGGCTTTCCTCAGGTGGAGACGTTCACGCCGACGCGATGGCTGCAGGACGGCGACACGGTGCAGGTCGGCCAGGAAACGCTGACGGTGCGGCACTGCCCCGGCCACACGCCGGGCCACGTGGTCTTCCACAGCGCGGCCGCCAAGCGCTGCTTCGTGGGGGACGTGCTGTTCGCCGGATCGATCGGCCGGACGGACTTCCCCGGCGGCAACCACGCGCAGCTGATCAGCTCGATCACGGAACGGCTGTGGCCCATGGGGGACGACACCGTCTTCATTCCCGGGCACGGGCCGGAGTCCACCTTCGGCGAGGAGCGGCGCAGCAACCCCTTCCTGAGCCACGCGCGCTGGGGCTGAGGACGACGGACCGCCCCAGGGAACGCCTGACGGCGGCACGCGTCGTCGCGGAGCACTCACAGACGGTACGAGGCCCTGCAGGTGCGCGCCCCGAGATCCGGCGCCTTGCCGCCGTGACAAGCGCGACCGCCGACGGTGGCCGGCCGATGGCCCCCACCGCAGCAGCGCAGGCCAGGGCGCCTCAGCGCGCCGGCAGCAGCAGGCTGACCCGCAGCCCGCCGCCCTCCAGCGGATCGCGGTTGGCGAGCAGGATGCGCCCGCCGTGGGCCTCGGCGATCTCGCGGGCGAGGGCCAGGCCAAGGCCGGTGCCGCTGCGTTTGGTGGAATAGAAGGGCAGCAGCGCCTGGGCCAGGACGACCTCGCTCATGCCCGGCCCGCGATCGCTGACGCTCAGGCACCACTCGGCCCCCTGACGCTGCACGGCGAGGCGGACGTCCACGGCGCCGGCCTGCGCCTCGCAAGCCTCATGGGCATTCTTGAGCAGGTTGATGAGCGCCTGCTCGACCTGGGCGCGGTCGAAGCTCGCGGTGCCCGCGGGCAGCGGGCCCTCGAGCTCGAAGGCCTGCTGGCTCTTCAGCTGCGCGATGAAGTCGGCCCAGGGCACGGGCGAAAGGCGCGGCAGGGGCAGCTTGGCGACGCTGGCGTAGCCGTCCAGGAACTCGTGCAGGTGACGCGCGCGCTCGCCGATGCTCTGGAAGACCTGGGGCAGGCGCTCGAGCTGGCCACGCCGCGCCAGCTCGGCGCCGCTGTGCGCAAGCGAGGAGATGGGCGCGAGCGAGTTGTTGAGCTCGTGGCTGATCACGCGGATCACGCGCTTCCAGCTCGCCACCTCCTGGCGCGACAGCTCGCGGGTGATGCGCCGCAGCAGCACCAGGCGGTGCGCCTGCCCGAGCAGGTTCAGCGAGCGCTGCGACAGATGGAAGCTCTCGGGCTCGCCCTGGCCCTCGGCCGCATCGGGCAGGGTCAGGAGCTGATCCTCGCCTTGGCGCAGCGCGTCGGCGAGCGTCGCGGGCAGCGGGGCCAGGACCTGGTCCCAGGCCTGCCCGGCCAGGCGACGGCCATCGGCCAGGAGTTGGCGTGCGGCGATGTTGGCGTAGGCGACCTGCCCGCGCGCATCGACGAGCAGCAGCGCGACGGGGGTGTTCTGCACCACGGTGTCCAGCAGCAGCTCGCGCTGGGCCAGCTGCTGGCGCTGGCCGCGCAGCGCCACGGCGAGCTCGCGGTGGGCCTGCAGCAGCGCCTGCACCTCGCCCTGGCCCTCAGCGGCCAAGGTGGTGTTGAAGTCCCCGTCGCGATAGCTCAGGACGGCCCCCTCCAGCGCCCGCAGCACCCGCCGCAGCGGCGCCAGGCACCACATCACCAGCAAGCCGGCCACCGGCAGCAGCAGGACCAGCAGCAACAGCGGCAGCCACAGCTGGCTGCGCGCGAGGAAGGTGCCCCAGCCCAGTTCGCGCATCAAGGGTGGCAGCGGGCCGACGCTGAAGGCGGCGTCGAGCCCCAGGGCCAGCGCACTGATCAGCAGCAGGCTCAGCAGGACGCGCAGGCCGAGGTACTGCAGGGCCTGGCCGGGACGCCACGTGCGCATGGGCGTCAGACCCCGCCCTCGCGGGGCAGGCCGTAGCGGTCCATGCGGCGGTACAGCGCCTGGCGCGACAGCCCCAGTTGCTGCGCCGCACGCGCGACGATGCCTTGAGCGGACTGCAGCGCCGCGAGCACCGCCTCCCGGCTGGGCTCGTCCAGGTTGCGATGGGCCAGCAGGGCCTGCGCCGCCACCGTGGACGCCGCCGGCAGCGCGAGGTCTGCCGCCTGGATCACGCCCTCCCGGCACAGCAGCGCCGCGCGGGCCAGGGCATTGCGCAGCTCTCGCACATTGCCGGGCCAGGCGTGGGCCAGCAGGGCCGCGCGCGCGGCGTCGGAGAGCCGCACCGTCTGCCCCGTCTGGCGCGCGTGGCTGTCCAGCGTGGCCTCGGCCAGGGGGAGGATGTCGTCGCGGCGCTCGGCCAGCGGCGCGAGACGCAGCTCGATCACGTTGAGCCGGTAGTAGAGGTCTTCGCGGAAGGCGCCGGCGGCGACCATGGCGGGAAGATCGGCATTGGTGGCGCTGATCACGCGGACGCGCGTGCTGCGGGTGCGCGTGGAGCCGAGGCGCTCGAACTGGCCGGTCTCGAGCACGCGCAGCAGTTTCATCTGCCCGGCCAGCGGGAGATTGCCGATCTCGTCGAGGAAGAGCGTGCCGCCATCGGCCGCCTCGAAGCGGCCCTCGCGGGCCTTGCCGGCGCCGGTGAAGGCACCGCTGTCCGCGCCGAAGAGCTCGGCCTCGATCAGCTCGGCAGGCAGGGCGCCGCAGTTCAGCGCCACGAGCGGCCCGGCCGCGACGGCGGAGTTGGCATGCAGCAGCTGGGCGATGCGCTCCTTGCCGCTGCCGTTGGGGCCGGTGATCAGCACGGGCAGCGGCGCCCGCGCCACCTGGCAGGCCATCTCGAGCGTGGCGATCATGGCGTCGGAGGCGAAGACCAGGTCCCCCAGCACATGGCGCTCGCGCAGCGCCTCGATGCGCTGGCGGCGATGGCGGCGGGTCTGGCTCAGGGCCTCGTTGGACTCGGCCAGCTCCAGCAGGTTCTCGACCGAAGCGAGCAGCTTGAGATCGTCCCAGGGCTTGGCCAGGTAGTCGGCGGCGCCCGCCTTCACCAGGGCCACGGCCTGCTCGAGCTGCGTCCAGGCGGTGAGCAGGATGACGGGCAGGTCCGGGTGGCGCTGGCGCAGCTGCTGGAAGAGTGCGCGGCCTTCGTCGCCGGAGGTGGTGTCGGCGCTGAAGTTCATGTCCTGGATGACGAGGTCCACGCTCTCGCGGGCGAGCAGGGCCAGGCCTTCGTCGGGGTCAGCGGCGCACAGGGCACGGATGTCGTGCAGCGAGAGCAGCAGCGCCAGCGCCTCGCGCACGCCGGGGTTGTCGTCAATGATCAGGACAGTTCGCATGAGGGGGCGAGGATAGCAAGCGGAAGGCCCCGCGGCGGCGGCGCGCGGGGCCGGGTCATCCCGAGGATTCAGGACGTCAGCTGCGCAGCGCGGCCACCGGTGGCAGGGCCGCCGCGCGGCGTGCCGGACCCAGCACGGCCAGCTGGCCGAGCGCCCACAGCGCGAGCGCGCCGGCGGGCAGGTAGTGCCAGGGCAGGCCGGGCAGCTCGTACTGATGCACCAGCACGCTGCTCAGCGCCGCGGCACCCAGCATGCCCAGCACGATGCCGGCGCTGCTCAGCACGAAGTTCTCGGTCTGGAAGTAGCGCAGGATCTGCCCCCGCGTGGCCCCGAGGGCGCGGCGCGTGCCGATCATGCGGGTGCGCTGCTGGACCCAGAAGCTGGCGAGGCCGACGATGCCGAAGGCCGTCACCACGAGCAGCGCGACGCACACGCCGACCAGGAGGCCGATCATGCTGCGGTCCTGGGCGTAGTAGCGGCTGCGGGCGTCGGCCCAGGTGCTGCTGCTGCGCAGGATGCGCTGCGGGCCGGCCTGCTCGAGGGCGGCGATGGCCGACTTCAGCACGGCGTCGCGCCGCTCGGCCTCCACGCGCAGCACATACTCGCCGCGCTGGAAGTTCAGCTCGATGGGCAGGATCATGGCGAGCTGCTCCTCGTCCGCGCCACCGGGGTGCGGCGAGATCATGCGCTCCACCACGCCCACCACGACGCTGGCGCCGGCCCCCACGCCCCAGACCTTCTGGCCGACGGCGGAACCTTCCGGGAACAGGCGCCGGGCCGTGACGCGGCTGAGGACGAGGGCGGGGATGTTGACGCCATCCTCCTCGTCATAGGCCTTGCCGTCGCGGAACTCCTCCGGCGTGAAGTCGCGCCCCTCGACCAGGCGCAGGCCCAGCGTCTGCAGGCCGCCCACGCCGGCGCGGTACTCGGGCACGCCGACGCCCTGCGCCTTCTCGTCGTTCGTGCGGCGCAGGCCGCTGACGGAGAACTGCGGACCGTAGGGCACCTGGTTCACCAGGGTCACGCCCCGGACCCCCGGCAGGCGGCGCAGCGCCGCGAGGTCCACGGCCGTCTGCGCGTTGGGATTCTCGTCGGGCGTCAGGCCGGCCATGCGCAGCGTGATGAGCTCCTCGTCGGCCATGCCGCTGGGCTCCTGGATGCGGTCGATCCGCTGGCTGATCAGGAACAGGGCGTTGCACACGATGGTGCAGGTGAGGGCGACCTGCAGCACGATCAGGCCGGCGGCGGTCTTGTGGCGCTTCAGCGTCGCCAGAATGGGCATCAGTTCCATGAGGGGCTCCTCATTGCGTCTTGAGTTGCAGGGCGGGCTGCACCTGGCAGGCGCGCCAGGCGGGCAGCAGGCCGGCCACGAGGCTGGCCGTCACGGCCAGCGCGAGGGTGGTCAGCAGCATGGGCAGGTCGAGGGTCACGGTGCTGGCGTACTCGCTGCTGCCGTGGCGCACGGCCCAGATGCCGAGGCCCGTGAGCCCCAGCCCCAGCACGCCGCCAGCCAGCCCGAGGCTGCCGGCCTCGATCAGGAACTGCAGGAAGATCTGCCGGCGCGGCGCGCCGAGGGCCCGGCGCACGCCGATCTCGCCCGAGCGGCGCAGCGCCTTGGCCAGCTGCAGCCCGACGGTGTTGACCAGGCACACCAGCAGGAAGCCGAAGGACAGCCACAGCTGCAGGCCGACGTCATGCGGGACCACATGCTGCGCCTCCAGCCACGCCGTCACCGCGCGCAGCCGCACATTGGTCGGGCGCTCGTAGCGGCCCGCCGTGCGCTGCTGCTCCGAGTACTGCTCGAGGTAGGCCTTGTAGGCCGGGGCATCGCCCGGCTGGGCCAGCTCCACCCAGTACTGCAGCCAGGCGCAGGGCGCCTGCAGGCCGCGCATGTCGTTGCCGACGTTGCCCCAGCAGTTCACGTTGCCGGAGCTGCCGAACTTCAGCGCGATGGCCGTGGAGAGCGGGGCAAAGATCTCGGCCGTCTCGGCGTAGGCGCCCAGGCTGATGTCGAAGTAGTGCGGCACGGGACGCCAGTGGTCCAGCACGCCGACGATGCGCAGCTCCTTGTCGCGCAGGCGCAGCGTCCTGCCGCGGCTGTCGGCGCCGCCGAAGAGGCGGTCGTTGAGCCTGCGCGACAGCACCACGACGCGGCCGCCGTTCGTGTCGTCCTCGCGGGTCCAGCCGCCGCCGTACTGGAACGGGGCCTCGAACATCGCGAAGAAGTCGCTGCTCGCCCAGCGGCCGCTCACCAGGAAGGGGCGCTCCTTGCCGTCGGGCGGCGTCAGGGCCGCGCCACCGCCGCTCATCATCACCTGGCGCTGGCCGCGGGCCTCGCGCAGCAGGGCCTCGGCGTCGAAGCGGGTGAGCTGGTAGATGGGCTCGCCGCCGGGGACGAAGCCGTCGCGCATCGGTCCGGCGTCGAGCTGCACGTTGAAGAGGCGGTCGCTCTTGTGCGGGATCGGGTCGCGGGAGAGCACGTGGAAGATGGTCAGCGTCGTCATGCAGGCGGCCACGCCGATGGCGATGGTCAGCAGCATGAGCACGGTCAGGCCGCGGCTGCGCTTGAAGCTGCGCAGGGCCAGTTCGATGTAATAGGCAAACATCAGCTTGCTCCTTGCAGGAGTTGATTCACGCGCGCCAGTTCGGCCTCGCCCAGCTGGCCGACGGCGGCCTGCAGCTGCAGCGTGGCCAGCACGTAGGCATGGCGGGCCTGGGCGTGGGCATTGCGGGCCTGCGCATGGCTCTGGATGGACAGCAGCAGGTCGGTCATCGTGCGGGTGCCCAGGGCTTGGCCGGCGCGGGTGGCGGCGAGGGCGCGCTCGGCGGCCTGCACGGCCGCGGCACTGCTGGCCACCTGTTCGCTGCCCAGCTGCACCGCCAGCACCTGCGCCTGCGTCTCGCGCACCAGGGCCCGGCGCGTGGACTCGAGCTGCTCGCGCTGCAGGTCCCGCTCCAGCACCGCCTGGCGCTGCTGGGACTGCGTGGCGCCGCCGGCGAACAGCGGCACGCTCAGGCGCAGCGCCACGGTGTTGACCATCCGGCCGGCGTCCGCGGCGGGCACGCCGAAGCCGCTGCGCCGCTGGCTGTCGAGGCCCAGGTTCAGCGTCGGCAGATGGCCGGCACGCGCCGCGTCGATGCGGCGCTCGCTCGCGAGGAGGCTGCGCTGCGCCGCCTGCAGCAGCGGCTGCTGGCTCATCGCGCGAGCCACCCAGGCCTCGGGATCCGCCGGCTGCAGCGGCGGCGTGGGCAGCTCGGCGCTCAGCGCCTGCAGCTGGCCGGGCAGCTGACCCGTGATCTCGGCCAGCGCCTGGCGGGCATCCGCCAGCTGCTGACGGACCTGCTGGGTCTGGCCGCGGGAGAGCCCGTGATAGGTGCGCGCCTGCTCGACATCGACCAGCGCCGAGAGCCCCGCCTCGTAGCGGGCCTGGGCCTGGCTGACCTGCTGCGCGAAGGCCGCCTCGTTCGCCTCGGCCGTCTCGAGCGCCGATTGCGCGGACAGCACCTGGAAATAGGCCTGGGCCACGCGGGCGCAGAGCTGCTGCTCGGCCGCGCGCAGGCGGGCGTCCTGGGCCTCCAGGCGGGCCTCGGCGGCATCGAGCTCGCGCAGCTGGCTCAGGTCCACCAGCACCTGGCTGATCTGGCTGCCGCTCGCGTGGCTGCGCTGGCCGTCGCTGCGCTCCTCGGCAGCCGACAGCGACCACTGCGGCAGCAGCGGGGCCCGGCTCTGCACGAGCAGCTCGGCCTGCACGCCGCGCTGGGCACGGGCCTGCGCCAGCACCGGATCGGCCGCGCGGGCCTGGGCGTAGACGCTCAGCAGGTCATCCGCGCCGGCCGTGCCGAACACGGGCAGCAGCGCCACGGCCAGCGCAAGGCGCCGCCAGCGCTTCAGGGTTGAGAGGGTTCTTTGCATGGAGCGCCCTCAGACCGTCTCGCGGACGGCATCGCCCTTCGGGTGCAGCATCTCGCCCAGGCGCAGCTCGGCGGCGATGTCCACCACCTGGCCGTCCATCACGTGCACATTGCGCTGGGCACGGGCGGCCAGCTGCATGTCGTGGGTGACCATGACGATGGTGGCGCCGTCGCGATGCAGCTCCTCCAGCAGGTCCATCACGCTGCGGGCCATGGCGCTGTCGAGGTTGCCGGTGGGCTCGTCGGCCAGCAGCAGCTTCGGACCGCCGGCCAGGGCGCGGGCAATGGCCACGCGCTGCTGCTGGCCGCCGGACAGCTCGGCCGGGTAGTGCTTCTCGCGCGCGGCCAGGCCGACGCGGGCGAGGGCCTCGCGGGCACGGCGCTGGCGTTCCTCGCGGCCCATGCCGCGGTAGCGCAGCGGGACCTCGATGTTGTCCAGCACGTTCAGGTCGGGGATGAGGTTGAAGGCCTGGAAGATGAAGCCGATCTTCTGGTTGCGCAGGCGCGAGCGCTGGTCGTCGTTCATGCCGCTGACGTCCTGGCCGTCGAGCTCGTAGATGCCGCCGGTGAAGGACTCCAGCAGGCCGGCGATGGTCAGGAAGGTGGTCTTGCCCGAGCCCGACGGGCCGGTGACGGCGACGAACTCGCCGGGCTTCACCTCGAGGTTGAACTGCCGCAGGGCGAAGGTCTCGACCATCTCGGTGCGGTAGACCTTGGAGAGCGATTGCATCTTCAGCATGGGATGTCCTTTGATTCGCGGGATTCGGAAAGTGGGGGGGCGCTCACTGGGCGAGCGTGATGCGCTCGGCGCCCTTGAAGTGCTCGCCGCCGTTGACGACCACGCGCTCGCCGGGCTTGAGCCCCTCGAGCACCTCGACCTGGCTCAGGCTCTGCGCACCCAGGCGGATGGGGCGGCGCACGGCCTCGCGGCCCTGCACCACGTAGCAGAAGCGGCCGCCGCCCTCGTCGATGAAGGCGCCGCGGGCCACCTGCAGCACCTGCTCGCGGTGGTCCAGCAGCACGCGCACCGAGAGCCGCTGGTTCTGGCGGAGCTGCTCGGGCTGGGCGCCCTCGAAGCGCAGCCGGGCCGCCACCTCGTTGTTCACGACCTCGGGCGAGACGGAGCTCAGCACGCCCTTCCAGGTCTGGCTCGGGCCGCGGATCTCGCCGGGCATGCCGGGCTGGAGCTCGCGCGCGAAGCTCTCGGCCACCTGCATCTGAACTTCCAGGGCCGAGAGGTCCACCACCGTCAGCAGCTTGGCGTCCTTGGCGACGCTCATGCGGTCGGTCACGAAGAGCTGGCCCACCTGGCCCTCGACGGGCGAGCGCACCTTGAGCTCGTCCTCCTGGCGCGCCAGGTCGGCCACGACCAGCTGCTGGCGCTCGTGGGCCTGGCGCTTGGCCTGCAGCTCGAAGCGGGTGGCGTCGTCCTTCAGGTCCAGCAGCTCGCGGGCCTGCTTCAGCGCGATGTCGGCCTTGGCGAGCGCGTCGCGGGCCTGGTCGACCTGCATGCTGGCGGTGGCACCGGCCTTGAAGGCCTGCTCCTGACGGGCGAGGTCGTTCTGCGCGGTGCGGCGGGCGAGCTGCGCGGTTTCGAGATTGCTCTGGGCCTGCGCGCGCTGCTGGCGGGCGTCCGCCTCGGCGCGCAGCAGCTCGCTGCGCAGAGCGTCGGCATTGGAACGCTCCTGGCCCAGCCGCGCCATGAGGTCCGGGCTCTGCAGCTGCAGCAGGACCTGGCCCTTGCGGACCTTGTCCCCCGCCTGCACCTGGACGCTCACGGTGCCGGCGTTGCCGGCATAGAGCGTCGGGCTAACGGCAGCGACGACCTTGCCCTCGCCCGCCACGTCGCGGGTCAGCGGGCCGACCTTCACGTCAGCCAGTGTGAGGCGGGCCAGGCTGACGGAGGCGCCCCCGCCCAGCGCCTGCAGCAGGCGGGGGCCGGCCAGGCCGACGCCGGCCACCGCGAGGAGGCCGACGCCCCCCAGCAGCCAGCGGCGGCGGGACGACCCGGTGCGGGTGATGGGGCGGTCCTGGGCAGAAGTGTCTCGGATCATGGCGGACAGAAGAGTGCAGTGACTCCCTGTCTGTTGCAAGCGCCGTGCCAGTTCACGACGTGGAAGAAAGTCCTTTCATATCAACGGCTTGCGTCTCAGCACCGCCACCCGTCCGGTGTCCGCGGACACACCGGACACCCGGCAGACCACCCCGGACAGGCGGACAGGCCGCCGTCCCTGCCCCGTGCGGCAGCTGACGGTTATCTGGTGAATTCCTCACATTTCACGTTTTGAAGATTCACGGCCTGGGCGATAGGCGCCCTTCTAGGCTATGTCCTTCGCTGCGGAGCCTGTCATCTCTGCGGTGAAGGGCGCGAGGTCAGCGCCGTGTCCGTCACCGGCACGAGACCCGCGTCTGCTGCGTCCCGCCGGTGCCATCCAACAGGCGGGGCGCGTGCCGCGATCCCCGCCACCTCAGGGAGATGAACATGTGGTCAAGCAATCCAACCGTGGACCTGGGCGCCGGGACGTCGGCCCCCTTGTCGGCCCCCCTGTCGACCGGGGCCCTGTCGCATGCCGCCATGGCGCGCGCCAGCGCACTGCGCATCGCGGACCAGGTCATGAACGAGCTGCGCCAGCCGCTGCCGCGCACCGTGCCGCAGGAGCGCCGGCGGGCCGTCTCGCTCAGCACCCACTGGCTGCACCTCGTGCTGGAGGAGCTCGACTACGGCGTGCTGCTCGTCAGCGGCAACGGCCAGCTGCTCTACACCAACCACGCGGCGCGGCGCAGCCTGGACGCCACGTTCCCGCTGCTGGTGGAAAACGGGCACCTGCGCGCCCGGCTCGACTCCGACGGCGGCCCGCTCTTCGACGCCCTGGGCCGGGCCGAGCACGAAGGCCGGCGCTGCCTCCTGCGCATGGGCGACGGCAGCACGCGCAGCAATGTCGTCGTGGTGCCGCTGAACCGCAATGTCGAGCAGGCCGCCGTGCTGCTGGTGCTGGAGCGCCAGCAGCTGTGCGCGGACCTCGCCGCCCAATGGTTTGCCCTGCGCTATGGCCTCACCCCCACCGAGACCGAGGTGCTCAAGCTCCTGAGCGACGGCGCCCGCCCCAACAAGGTGGCCGAGGAGCAGGGCGTGGCCATCTCCACCGTGCGCACGCAGATCCAGAGCATCCGCGCCAAGTCCGGCGCCCAGAGCATCGGCGAGCTCATGCGCCAGCTGGCCGTGCTGCCGCCCCTGATGTCCGCACTGCGCATGGAGCTGATCTGATCGAAGCGGGCGAGGCTGGCGTCGGCCTGCATTGCGGCCTTCGCATCAGCTGTCGGATCAGCGCTCCCGCCGGCCTGGGCACTGGCTGTTCCGCGGGCCTCGGCACCAGGGCCCGGGCCTGAGTGACACCGCTTGTTGAGTGGGGCACGGCAAGGAGCCCGCGGCGCCCGTCCCGAGAGCCACCGTCTCGTCAGCGCCGGCGCCGTTGTCCGTCCTCGTTGTCCATCCTTGTTGTCCATCCTCGTCGTCCATCCCGTCGTCCGTCGCCGTCGTCCGTCCCCGTCACCCATCCTCGGAGCCCTGAACCGGACGGCAGGGCCGCCGCCCCTGCAGCACCCCGCAGCACCCAGCCATTCACCGCCGTACCCGGCGGTAGCTCGTGGCATCCCGCTGGACGCGGCGCGACAACCCGCGCGCCAGCCAACGCATGAGCCGGCGCATTGCCCAGCGCATTGCCCGGCGCACTCTCCGGCACAGCGTCCGGCACAGAGACCGGCAGCCCGCAGTCGCCGGGGGCGCTTCGTGTCAGCCTGGCGTTGTCGTGAGACTTCCCTGAGCACCCTCCCGCGCGCCGTCGGCCCCCGGCGCTTGCATTCGCGAGCGGCCCGGCAAGGCCAGGAGCGTTGCCGCGAGGGCGGCGGCAAGACGCCAGCCGCGTCGAGCCGGCCCGTGCGCACGCCGGTCAGCCCGGCCGCAGTCGCAGTCGCAGTCGCAGTCGCAGTCGCAGTCGCAGTCGCAGTCCCAATCACCGTCGAGGTCACAGTTGCTGTCGCAGCCACCCGCCCGCCCAGGCCAGCCTGGAACAGCGGCCCCGCCGTCCACGCCGACCACCCGCGCAGGCGGCGGCGCTAACATTCGATGCATCGCGGGTGCCGTCCCGCGCGCCGCCCCGGACCCGCTTGATGAGCCCTGCCGCGACCTCGCACGTCCCCTCCCTGGCCGACTGGCCGGGCCTGCCACCGCTGCTGCAGCGTCTGGCGGCCCGCGGCGTGGAGCGCAGCTATCGCAAGGGCACGCTGCTGATCGAGGAAGGCAGCCAGGGCGACACGCTGTACCTGGTGCTGAGCGGGCAGCTGCGCGTGTTCAGCTGTGACCACCGGGGGCGCGAGATCACCTACGGCATGTACGGCCCGGGCGAGTACGTCGGGGAGATGAGCCTCGACGGCGGTCCGCGCAGCGCCAGCGTCATCACCGACACCCCGTGCCGCTGCGTGCTGCTCACCCGCGCCAGCCTGCTGGAGCACATCCGGGCCGAGCCGGAGTTCGCGCTGGAGCTCATCGCCAAGGTCATCCAGCGCGCGCGCGCTGCCACGCTGTCCACGAAGCAGCTGGCATTGAACGATGTCTACGGCCGGCTCAAGCACCTGCTGGAAGATCCGGAAACCGCCCAGCAGCGCCTGACCCACCAGGCCATGGCGCAGCGCCTGGGCTGCTCGCGGGAGATGATCTCCAAGCTCATCAAGGACCTGGAGCAGGGCGGTTATCTGGTGAAGGCCGAACGGGGGCGCTACGAGCGCGTGCGCACCCTCCCGGCGCGGTGGTAGCGGCCGCGGCCACCCTCATCGTCACCATTGCCGGCACCACGAGGCCGCCCGCGATCACGGGATCACGCGGACCGGGCGCCGGACCCGGCCTCAGTTCGCGCTGCGGCTCTTGAGCGGCGGCGCCGGTTCGAAGCGCTGAGTGGGCTTGGGTGCCTTGTCGAACAGCCCCTGGACCTTGGGCAGGTTGGACTCGATGTCCTTGATCCGCGTCGTGCCGGCCGGGTGGGTGGAGAGCCACTGCGGCGGCGCACCCTTGGCGGCCTGGCCCATCTTTTCCCAGAGGCTGACGCCCGCCGCCGGGTTGTAGCCGGCGCGCGCGGCGAGCTCCATGCCGACGAGGTCAGCCTCGGTCTCGTCCTCGCGGCTGAACTTCAGGGTCAGCAGCTGGCCGCCCATGTTCAGCAGAGCGTCGCCCGTGTTGCCGAGGCCCAGCAGGCCCGAGATCAGCCCGGCGCCCAGGCGCGTGGCCGCGCCCTTGCCCATGCGCTCGCGGGCGTGCTCGCGCAGGGCATGCGCCACCTCGTGGCCCATGATCATGGCGACCTCGTCATCGCTGAGCTGCAGCTTCTCGAGGATGCCGTAGTAGAAGGCGATCTTCCCGCCCGGCATGCAGTAGGCGTTGAGCTGGGCACTGCCGATCAGGTTGATCTCCCACTTCCACTCCTGCGCGCGGGGATTCCAGGGCAGGGCGAAGGGGATGATGCGCTGGGCAATGGCGCGCAGGCGGATCACCTGCGGATGGTTGGCCGGCGCCAGGGCCCGCTGCTGGGCCGCCTGCCGCATCGTCTGGGCGTACTGCTGGGCCGCGGCGGCCTCCACCTGCTCGGCAGAGACCAGCTTGGTCGCCCAGCTCTTCTCGCCGACTTCCACGCCCTCGCGGGCCAGGGCCGGCGCGGCCGCCCCCAGCGCGCTCAGCCCCACGAGGCCCGTGAAGAGCCTTCGACCGGGCTGGCGCGGCGCACAGCCCCGGCAGTCACAGCGGCCGAAACCATAGGCCGGCACGCCGTCCAGGGTGAGTTCGTGGTGAAGGAGGAAGTCGTTCATGGTGATGCAAGCCCTTGTGCGGCGGCCGGCCGGAGCCTGGGCCGCGATGCTCAGGCGATGACTGTACACAGGCCCGGGCGCCGGCACGCCCGCCCGGATCGAAGACGCCCCTTGCGGCGTGGGCTCACCCGCCCGAGGTGGCGTCGTCCGGCGCGACTTCAAGGGCCTGGATGGCCCGGCGCAGCGGCCCGAGCAGCATCGCCAGCGCCGGCAGGCCGAGGACGAAGGCCACGACGAAGAAGCTGGGCCAGCCGATGGACTCCGCCAGCACCCCCGCCAGCGGCCCCACCCACACGCGGCCGACCATGGCAAAAGCCGACAGCAGCGCGAACTGCGTCGCCGTGAAGCGCTGGTTGCACAGGCTCATCAGCAGCGCCAGCAGCGCCGCGGTGGCCATGCCGCCGCAGAGGTTCTCGTTGGCCACGGCCAGCATCAGGCTGACGTCCACCGGCGTGGCCTGCGCCAGCTTCACGAAGCCCCAGTCGAAGGCCGGCATCACGATGCGGCCGAGCTGCCCCGGCCCCGCCTGCGCCAGCCACCACAGGCCCAGCGCGCTGAGCGTCTGCAGGCATCCGAAGACGAGCAGCGAGCGCCACAGCCGCAGCTTGAGCATCAGCGCCCCGCCCATCAGCGCGCCGAGGATGCTCAGCCACATGCCGATCACCTTGTACGCGACGCCGATCTCCGCGGTGCTGAAGTGCATGCCCTGGAGGAAGAAGGGCGTCAGCAGCGCCTGCGCGAAGGCATCGCCCAGCTTGTAGAGGACGATGAAGCCGAGGAAGGCCAGGGCGCCGGGCTGCGCGAAGTAGTTGCCCAGGCTGTTGAGCAGCGTCTCGAAGCGCGCCCGGCGGGCCGCCCACAGCGCGGCCGGGCCGATCAGCGCGATGCCCAGCAGCAGCGTGAGGAAGTCCGTCCACTTGGCGGCCAGGGGCGCGGGCAGGCTGGTCTGGGCCCACAGCGGTGCGAGCGCCCCGCGCAGGGCAGGCGCCAGCAGACCGTTGACGGCCGCCGCCCCGACGCCCACGGTGGCCAGCACCGCCAGGAAGCCCAGCACGTCATGGCGGGCCACGCTCTGCGGCGCCTGCGCCTGGCGCAGGCGGGGCACCAGCAGCACCGCCGCCACCGCCGCCGCGACCATCAGCCAGGCCATGGCCCGGTAGACCTCCGGCCACGTCCAGCCGCCGCCCTGCTGCGGGTCCACCCAGATGAAGGTCAGGCCGCCGGAGACGATCATGGCCAGCCGGTAGCCGGCCACGTTGAGCGAGGCGCCCAGCCCGCGCTCGGCCGGCAGCAGCACGTCGGTCCGGTAGGCGTCGATGACGATGTCCTGCGCCGCCGAGGCAAAGGCCACGCCCAGCGCCAGGAGGGCGAAGAGCCCCGTGTTCGCGCGGGGCGAGCAGGCCGCCATGGCCATCATCAGGCCGGCGAGCGCCAGCTGCGTCAGCACCATCCAGCCCCGCCGGCGCCCAAGCACGGGCAGCTCGAAGCGGTCCATCAGCGGGGCCCAGAGGAACTTGAAGGTGTAGGGCAGCCCCACGAGACTCAGCACGCCGATGGTGGCGAGGTCGAGCCCTTCGCCGCTCAGCCAGGCCTGCATCGTGGGCCCGGTGAGGGACAGCGGCAGGCCGGAGGCAAAGCCCAGCAGGGTGACGATGGCGAGGCGGTAGACGCTCTGCAGCCGCGCGGCCAGACCGGGCGCGACCGATGGCGCCACGGGGGCGGGCGGGGTGGGCATGGGGCGGATTCTAGGGGCCGGTCCGGGGCGTCGGCCCCCGCGCGCGACCGCTCGGCCCGCGCTTTCGACCGCTGGCCCGAAGGAGCGCTCCCACCCGCCCCGCGCCTCGGCACAGTGCATACCGTCATCCACTGCCCTGCTTGCCGAACCATGCCCGCCACCGCCCGATTTGCCCGCCGCGCCACCCTGACCGCCTGCATCGCCATCGCCGCCCTTGCCGGCCTCGGCCTGCCCCTTCGCGCTGCCGCCGCCGAGCCTCTCCCTGACTCCACCGTCGCCCCCCAGGCCGCGGCGGACGCCCGCCCCGCGCTGTGGTCCGTCGACTACCAGGGCCAACGCTCCTGGCTGTTCGGCGTGGTGCCCTGGGGCGAGGCCGGCCGCGACCCGCTGCCCGCGGCCGTGCGGGCGGCCATGCAGGCCTCCGAGCTGCTGGCCAGCGAAGTCCGCCAACCCGTCAATCCGGTGGAGGCCGCCGCCCTGCTGGCACCGCTGCGTCAGGCCGGCCACTCCTTCAAGTCACAGCTCGACCCCTCGCTGAAGGCGCCCTACGAAGCCCTGTGTGCCGGCCAGCAGCTCCCCTGCGAGGCCCTGGACACGCTGCCGCCGTTCTTCGTCGTCGCGTCCCTCTACAAGATGATGGGCGCCAAGGCGGGCCTGCCGCTCAGCGACGACAACGCCATGAGCGCCGTCCACCAGGCATTCAAGGACCAGGAGTTCCTGGAGCTGGAAGGCCTCCCGGCGGGCTTCCAGCTGATGCAGCGTGTGCCGGCAGCCGACCAGGAGGCCCTCCTGCGCCGCCTGCTGCGCGAGCAGGGGCAGGACAGCGTGCGCAGCTACGCCGCCTGGCGGCGCGGGGACACCGACGCGCTGCTGGCCAACCTGGACAGCTCAGCCTTCAGCCCGGTCACGCTGCAGCAACTCCTGGGCGGTCGCAGCCAGGCCTGGACGGAGAAGCTGATGCCGGTCCTGCGGCAGGGCCGTCGGGTGTTCATCTCGGTGGCCGCCGGCCTGACGGTCGGGCCGCAGGGCCTGGTGGCGAGCCTGCAGCGCCAGGGCGCCCGGGTGGAGCGCGTCGTCTACTGAGCCAGCGTCCGCAGGCCCGGGCGCCTCAGGCGTCCAGGGAGCGCAGCCCGACGGCGCGGTGCCGGGGCATGAACCACTGCCCCAGCTGGCCCTGGGCCGTGCGCAGGAGCAGCCAGTGGCCGCTCGACACCGTCCGCTCGCCCAGGCACTCGGCCTGCAGCGGGTCCGAGGCCGGCCCCAGCAGCGCCACGCGGGGGCCGCGCAGGCTCGCCAGCGCCTCCGCTGGCGTCTCCGGCAGGGCGTCCAGGTGCAGGTACTGCAAGCGGCTCAGCGGCACGCACAGCGGCCGACGCTGGCCCGGCAGCTCCAGGTCCAGGGCGAGGTCACCGTCATGGAAGGCGCTCAGGCAGCCCGTCAGCTGGCTGCCGTCGAGCAGCCACAGCTCGCAGGGCCCGGACATGCCCCCCGGCCCGGCCGGCGCGAGCGCGACGGGCAGGCCCGGCAGCACCGGCCAGGGCGGGATGCCGGCGGCGCTGGAGGGGGTCGAAGGACGGTGCATTTCCACGCCAGCAGTGGACCAGCCCCGGGCCGGCGGCGCTCTGAGCCAGCGCAAGCTTTGGCGCCCCGGCCGCGCGGGCGATGCCCGTGCAGGAGCGCACGAACGGGGCAAATCCCCCCGCGCCCGGGGAAACGGCCGGCACGCGACAATAGACGCATGTCAATTCCACCCGCGCCCCCGACACGCCTGGACCCCGCCGCCGAAGCGCCGGGAACCACCACCGACCCGGCGGACGCCCAGCAGTTCCGGGCCGCCCTGGGCCTCTTCGCCACGGGGGTCTGCATCGTCACCGCCCGCGCCGAGGGCGGCTCGCTCGTCGGGCTCACGGCCAATTCCTTCAACAGCGTCTCGCTCTCGCCGCCGCTGGTGCTGTGGAGCCTGTCGCGCCGCGCGGGCTCGATGCCGGTCTTCAGCCGGGGCTCGCACTACGCCATCCACATCCTCGCGGCGGACCAGAAGGCCCTGGCGCAGCGCTTCGCCACCCGCGACATCGACCGCTTCGCCGGGCTGAGCTGGAGCGAGGGCGCCGGCGGCGTGCCGGTGCTGCAGGGCTGCGCGGCCGTCTTCGAATGCGCCAACCGCAGCCAGTACGAGGAGGGCGATCACGTCATCTTCGTGGGCGAGGTGGAACGCTGCTGCGTGACGCCGCAGGCCCAACCGCTGATCTTCCACGGCGGCCGCTACTACACCGAGCTGCCGATCTGACCCCGGCGGGCCGGCGCGGGGTCAGGTCATGCCTGCCCCTCACGCCATCCCTCGGCGCCCGTCCCGAGCGCCCGATGTGACCCGACTCAGCCCTGCAGGGCCGCCAGCTGCGCGCGCAGGGCGGCGTTCTCGGACTCCAGCTCGGCCACGCGGGCCTGCAGCGCCTTGATCTGCGCCTCGGTGGCCGACTCGGCCGTGACGGGCGGCAGGCCGGCGCTGTTGAGCTTCTCCTCGCCGCCCTCGCCCGCCTCCTTGGGCTTGGTCTTGGACTGGCGCACGCGCTTGGCGGCCTGCTTGATCTCGTCCTTGCCGGCGGCCACCACGGCCTGCTGCTCCTCGACGGGCAACGCTGCCACGGTGGCGGCGGTGTTGAGGGAGACCTCGCCGGAGCGCACGGCCGCCACCAGCTCGGGCGCGGCGCTCTTCTGGATCTTCTCGATCTGCTGCACCTGGCTCGCGCTCAGGCGCGCGGCGCGGGCCACGGCCTCGCGCGTGTTCAGGGCGGGCACGGGCGGCAGCTCGGCGGCGCCGTCCCAGGGCGCGTCCGCGGCGGGTTCGGCGGCACCCGCCTCGCCCGGCGCCGCGGCCAGCTGCTCGGCGCTCTCGGCCATCCGGCGCTGGCGGCGCTCGGTCAGGATCTCCTTCTTGCGCAGGGCCAGGACGCCCCGCTGGAAGTCCGAGACGCTGCGGCGGCCCAGGTGCTGGTCGATCATCCACAGGTGCACGTCCTCCATGGACTTGAAGTGCGGATGCTGGATGGTCTGGAAGGGCAGGCCGTGCTTCTGGCAGATGCCGTAGCGGTTGTGCCCGTCGACGAGCACGTCGCCCCACAGCACCAGCGCATCGCGGCAGCCCTCGGCCAGGATGCTGCGCTCGAGGGCGTCGTGCTCATCGGGGGTCAGCGGGTCGATGTAGGCCTTGAGTTCTTCCTTGACGATGATGTTCATGGGGTGCGCGGGAGGGGGACAACGGATTCGGCGGGCCGCGATTGTAGGCAGTCGCGCCGGCCCGGGCCCGTCAGACGGGTCTTTGCCGGGCCGGCGGCGGCGACCTCCTCCCTGAGGTCCTGTGAAGCGATGCCGTGAGCGACGGCGTCAGATCTGCACGCGGGTGCCCAGTTCCACGACGGCGTTGTCGGGCAGGCGGAAGTACTCGGCCGCGCTGCCGGCATTGCGGCTGAGCGTGGCGAAGAGGCGTTCGCGCCAGTTCGCCATGCCGGACCCGGGCGTCGGCACGACGGTCTCGCGGCTGAGGAAATAGCTCGTCTCGAAGGGCGGCACTTCCAGGCCCTGCGCGGCGCACAGCGCCAGCGCGGCGGGCACGTCGGGCACGTCCATGAAGCCGAAGTGCAGCGTGACGCGCCAGAAGCCCGGCACCAGGGGCGCCAGCAGCACGCGCTCGGCGTCCGGCACGTGAGGCCGCTCGGCATAGACGACGGTCAGGATGAGGTTCTGCTCGTGCAGTACCTGGTTGTGCTTGAGGTTGTGCAGCAGCGCCTGGGGCACGGTGTCGGGGTTGGCCACGGCGTAGACGGCCGTGCGGCTCGCGCGGTGCAGGCCGCTGTCCGCGCCGCTGCCGGCCATGCCCTGCAGGAAGGGCAGCAGGGCCAGGCCGTCGCGCTGGATGCTCTGCATCAGCAGCTGGCGGCCGCGCGCCCAGGTGCTCATCACCAGGAACAGCAGCCCGCCCATGACCAGCGGGAACCAGCCGCCGTCCAGGAACTTGATGGCGCAGCCGGCCACCAGCAGGGCGTCCAGCGCCAGGAAGAAGATCGTGGCGCCATAGGCCACCGGCGCCGGCAGACCCCAGCCGTGGCGCACCACGAAGAAGGTCAGCACCGTGGTGATCATCATGGTCAGCGTCACGGCGATGCCGTAGGCGCCGGCCAGGGCGGAGGAGCTGCCGAAGTACAGCACCGCCGCCAGCACGCCGGCCAGCAGCGCCCAGTTCACGCCGGGCATGTAGATCTGGCCGGCCTCGCGGGCGGAGGTGTTGCGCACCTCCATGCGGGGCAGGAAGCCCAGCTGGATGGCCTGCTTGGTCATGGAGTAGGCCCCCGAGATCACGGCCTGCGAGGCGATCACCGCGGCCAGGGCCGCCAGCACGACGGCCGGGATCAGCCAGCTGCTGGGGAACAGGCGGTAGAAGGGGTTCTCGATGGCGCCGGGGTCGCGCAGCAGCAGGGCGCCCTGGCCCATGTAGTTCAGGGCCAGCGCCGGCAGCACCAGGCCCGTCCAGGCCAGGCGGATGGGGCGCGCGCCGAAGTGGCCCATGTCGGCATAGAGGGCCTCGGCGCCGGTCAGGGCCAGGACGATGGCGCCGACGGCCGCGAAGAGGTGCCAGCCGCGTTCCGTCAGGAAGTGCCAGGCATGCACGGGGTTCAGCGCCGCGAGGATGCCGGGCTGCTGCCAGATGTGCCACAGGCCCATGCCGGCCAGCACCAGGAACCACAGCGTGATCACCGGCCCGAAGAGCCGGCCCACCACCGCCGTGCCGAAGCGCTGGATGACGAACAGCGCCACCAGGATCGCCAGCGACAGCGGCAGGACGAGCGGCTTGAGCGTGGGGGTGATCACCTCCAGGCCTTCGATCGCGCCCATGACGGACACGGCCGGCGTGATGATGCTGTCCCCATAGAACAGCGTGGCGCCGAACACGCCCAGCAGCAGCAGCGCCCCGCGCAGGCGCGGCCGCCCGCGCACGGCCTGCGCCGCCAGCGCCGTGAGCGCCAGGCCGCCGCCCTCGCCCCGGTTGTCGGCCCGCAGGATCAGGAGGACGTACTTCAGGGACACGACCAGCATCAGCGCCCACAGGATGGTCGAGACGGCGCCGATGACGTTGGCCGGCACCAGGCCGACACCGGTGGCCGGCAGGAAGACTTCCTTGACGGTGTAGAGCGGGCTGGTGCCGATGTCTCCGTAGACGACGCCGATGGCGCCGAGCGTGAGGGCGGCGAGCGCCTGGGGCGGGTGGCCGGTGTGCGCAGCGGCGGTGGGAGTCGCAGCGGGGCTCGCGGCGAGGGTCGGGCGGGACATGGGAAGGGCCAAGCAGTTGATCTGCCAGCACTGTCGCGGAGGCGTCATCAGGAACGCATAAGTGCCGATCGCGCCACATCCGGGGGCATGAAGGCACCAAAACAGCGCCATTTGTCACGTGGCTACAGGTGCCAATCGATTCCAGTTATGAAAGACTGAGCGCCCACCCCTCGAGTGCGGGGGGTGCCCGGCCGGGCCCTTGGCGGGCCGGCCTCCTCCCTCACCGAAGGTGTGCCGAGATGAAGTTCAGTTCCCTGCGAATCGGTCAGCGTCTGACCCTGGGTTTTGGGGTGGTGATCGTGCTGCTGCTGGTCATGGCCGGCATGGCGATCTCCGGCACGCGCGCGCTCAGCCGCGACGTGAACGAGGCCATCAGCCAGGGCTTCCAGAAGACCTTCCTGGCCAACAAGGCCAAGGCGGAGCTCGGCGACGCCTCGCGCGGCATGATGAGCACGCTCATCATGACCAACGACGACCAGATCAAGAAGGAGCTGGCCACCGTCGAGGGCCTGCTGCAGTCGCACGAGAAGAGCATCGCGGCACTGGAGAAGCTCGTCGATGACGCTGAGGGCCAGGCCGCGCTGAAGGCCATGGCCGAGCTGCGCACCAAGTTCATGCCCGCGCAGGCCGGCTTCGTGAAGCTCGTCGCCGAGGGCGACAAGGACCAGGCCACGCTGAAGTTCCTCTTCTCCGTCCGCGCCCTGCAGGTGAAGTACCTGGCGACGATGGACAAGTTCGTCGAATCCCAGAACAAGCAGATGGAGACCGCGGGCGCCGACGCCCAGACGCTCGCCAGCCGCAGCATCACCGCCATCGCGGTGCTGGCGCTGTGCGCCACGGCGGCCAGCATCCTGATCAGCGTGATGGTCTCGCGCGGCATCGTGGGGCCGCTCAAGGGCGCCGTGGCCGTGGCGCGCAAGGTGGCCTCGGGCAACCTCAGCAGCGCCATCGAGATCCGCGGGCAGGACGAGACCGGCCAGCTGCTCGAGGCCCTGGCCGAGATGAACGAGGGGCTCAAGCAGATCGTGGGCCGCGTCCGCGACGGCACGGAGTCCATCTCCTCCGCCTCCGCCGAGATCGCCAGCGGCAACATGGACCTCTCGTCCCGCACCGAGATGCAGGCGGCCGCACTGGAGCAGACCAAGCACTCGATGAACGACCTCACCGAGACCGTGCGCCGCAACGCCCGCAACGCGCACCAGGCCAACGAGCTGGCGCAGCAGGCGTCCGAGGTGGCGCATGCGGGCGGCGAGGTCGTCTCCCGCGTGGTGAGCACCATGGGCTCGATCGATGCCTCGTCCAAGAAGATCGTGGACATCATCAGCGTCATCGACGGCATTGCCTTCCAGACCAACATCCTCGCGCTGAACGCCGCAGTGGAAGCGGCCCGCGCGGGCGAGCAGGGCCGCGGCTTCGCCGTGGTGGCCGCCGAGGTGCGCAATCTGGCGCAGCGCAGCGCCGGCGCGGCCAAGGAGATCAAGAGCCTGATCAGCGACTCCGTGGAGAAGGTCGCGCAGGGCAGCCAGCTCGTGCAGCAGGCCGGCTCGACCATGGACGGCGTGGTGGCCAGCGTGCAGCGCATGACCACCGTGATCGGCGAGATCTCCATGGCCAGCGAGTCGCAGACCGAGGGCATCGAGCGCGTCACGCGTACCATCCACGAGATGGACCAGAGCACGCAGCAGAACGCGGCGCTGGTCGAGCAGGCCGCCGCGGCCGCCGATTCCATGAAGAGCCAGGCCGAGTCCCTGGAGCAGGTCGTCAGCCTGTTCCAGCTGGACGACCGCCGCTGACATCCCCTTTTCGACACAAGGAGCGACCATGCATCTTCGCCTCACCCCGCGCCTGAACCGCCGCACCCTGATCGCCGCCAGCCTGCTGGCCGCCGCGCTGCCCTGGAGCGCGCATGCGGTGGATGTCGCGGGCGTCAACGTCGAGCCCACCGCGAAGGTCGCGGGCAAGGAGCTGAAGCTCAACGGCGCCGGCGTGCGGACCCGCGTGATCATCAAGGTCTACGTCATGGCCCTGTACCTGACGGAGAAGAAGGACACCGCCGCCGCCGTGCTGGACGCGCCCGGCCCCCGCCGCTTCGCGCTGACCATGCTGCGCGAGGTGACCGGCGACGACTTCGGCCAGGCCTTCATGGCCGGCATCACCGCCAACACCGACAAGGCGGAGCGCTCCAAGTTCGTCAACCAGCTGGCGGCCTTCGGCGAGGTCTTCGTCAACCAGGGGACCATGAAGAAGGGCGACGTGCTCACCGCCGACTGGGTGCCGGGCACGGGCATGGTGATGGCCATCAACGGCAAGTCCGTGGGCGAGCCGCTGCCGGACGTCGGCTTCTACAACGCCGTGCTGAAGATCTGGCTCGGCGAGAAGCCGGTGGACACCTCGCTCAAGCCGGCCCTGCTGGGCGGCAAGGCCTGACCCCCGCGGCGGCCCGCGCCGCCGCGCTCAACGGCACAGCAGCAGCATCAGGCCCAGCCCCCAGCTCAGCTCGAGGGGCAGGACCGGTGCGACACAGGCGAGCAGCGCCAGCACCGCGAGCAGCAGCGCCGCGGTGGCCAGCGCCCGCCGCCGCCCACGCCCTCTCCCGCGCCGCCAGGGCACCGCCCCGGCTCGTCCTCGTTCGTCCATGCCCGCCGCTCCCTCGCGACACGACGGCCGCTCCTCGATGACGCGCAGCATGCGCGGCCGGGCATCAGGAACACATATGGACGCAGGCCGGCCCCCGCTTCAGCCCCGGCTTCAGCGAGGCTCCGCCAACCGGTAGCCCACGCCGGGCTCCGTCAGCAGCAGCTTCGGGTCCGCGGGCTCCGCCTCCAGCTTGGCGCGGAGCTGGCCCATGTAGAGCCGCAGATAGTGGGTGTGCTCGGTGAACTCCGGGCCCCACACATCGGCCAGCAGCGCGCGGTGCGTCACCACCTGGCCGGCGCTGCGCACCAGACGGGCCAGCAGATTGAACTCGGTCGGCGTGAGGCGCAGGGCGCTGCCGTCCAGGCTCACGCGGTGAGCCTCCAGGTCCACGCACAGGCGGCCGTTCTCGTAGCGGGTGACGGCCGCGCGGGTGTGCACGCCGCGGTGGCGCAGGGCCACGCGCATGCGGGCCAGCAGCTCGCTGATGGAGAAGGGCTTCACGAGGTAGTCGTCCGCCCCCGCATCGAGCAGTCGCACCTTGGCGCCGTCCTGCTCGCGGGCGGAGATCACCAGCAGCGGCGTGCCCCGCTCGCGGCGCAGGCGCTGCAGCAGTTCCTCGCCCTCGCCATCGGGCAGACCGAGGTCCAGCAGCACGAGGTCCGGCGGCTCGGCGTGGCTCAGCAGGGCGTGGCCCTCGGCCAGGCTGGCGGCCGTCTGGACGTCGTAGCCTTCCAGGGCCAGGGCGTCGCGCAGGGTGCGGCGCAACTCGCGGTCGTCCTCGACCAGCATCACGCGCAGGCTCATGGCGCGTCCTCCGCAAAGGGTTCAGGGGAATCGGGCCGGGGCGTGGGCGCCTCGGGGGCGAGCGCCGGGCCGGCGTCGGGCAGGGCCTGGACCGGCAGACGGCACTCGAAGCTGGCACCGCCATGGCTGCGGGCCCGCAGGCCCAGCGTGCCGCCATGGGCGATGGCAATGGCCCGGCAGGCGGCCAGGCCCACGCCGGCGCCGCGGCGGCTGCCGGTGGCGTCCGGGCGCTCGCGGTCCAGCTCCTCGCCGCGCTGGAAGGGCTCGAAGACGCGGGCGCGCGCCGCCGGGGGCACGCCGGGGCCGCGGTCGCGCACCGCCAGCAGCAGGCCGCCCGGCTCATGGCGGACGAGCAGCTCGATCGGGCCTTCCGGGGCATAGCGCAGGGCGTTGTCCAGCAGGTTGTCCAGCAGCTGCGCCAGGAGCACGGCATCGCACTGCAGCAGCGGCAGCGCGCTGGCCACGCGCAGGCGCACGCGCTGGGCCGCCTGGGGATGGCGCTGCCGCACGCGGCGCAGGGCGGCGCCGACGACCTCCTCCGCCGCCTCCCAGTCCGTGCGCAGCTGCAGGCCGGCGCGCTCCAGGCGGGCGAGCTGCAACGTGTTGTCGGTCATGCGGGACAGCTGCCGGGTCTCGTCCAGCACCGTCGCCAGCAGCTTGTGGCGCTGGGCGGGCGTCTGGCGTTCGCCCTGGTCCAGCAGCGAGCTCGCCGCGCCCATGATGGTGGCCAGCGGCGTGCGGTAGTCGTGCGAGATGGCCGCCAGCAGCGCATTGCGCGTGGCCTGCCCCTCCGCCTCGTCATGCGCGCGCCGGGCGGCGTGCTCGGCGGACTGGCGCTCGAGCGCGAGGCCCATCTGGTCGCACAGGGACTGGGCATGGGCGCACAGCTCGGGGTCGGGCTGGGTGGCGTCGGGCAGGATCAGCAGCGCCGCGCCGTGGCTCGCCGTGCGCCCGCGCAGGGGCAGGTACCAGGCTGACAGCTCGCGGTAGCGGCCCGTGCCCGGGCCGAAGGGCACCCCCTGGCGCCAGCAGGCCCACAGGCCGGCGAGCTGGTCGCCATCCGGTTCGCCGATCAGCAGGAGGCCCTCGCCCAGCCGGTTCTCGGCGGGCAGCGGCCCGGTGCCCAGCAGCAGCGGCGCGGGCGTCGGCAGCAGGGCATCGAGCTGCGTCTGCAGGAGCTGGGCGGCCTCCACCGGCGAGCGGCTGTCCCGCAGCGCCTGGCCCAGCGCGCGCAGCTGGTCTGCCTGCTCGGCGTGGCGGCGGGCGGCGTCGGCCTCGCGGCGCAGGCGGCTCAGCAGCACCGCCACCAGCCAGGAGAGCGCCAGCATCGTCGCCAGCAGCCACACATGGCTCCAGCCCTGCAGCTCCATGCTGCGCTCGGGGCTCACGAAGCGCCAGTTGAAGGCGAGCACCGCCAGCAGGCTCAGGCCCATCGAGGCCAGCAGCGGCAGCCACAGCGTGCTCAGCGTGGCGGCCAGCACCAGCAGCAGCACGAGGTTGGCCAGCTCCACATGGGCATCGACGCGCAGCATCAGACCCCAGCACGCCGCCCAGATGAGGGCGGGGGGCAGGCAGCGCTTGAGCAGGGGCGGCAGGGTCATGGGGCGCTACGGTAGCAGGCCCCGCGTCAGGATGGCATCAGGAGGCGGTCGGCCCCGCCTCGAGCGCCACGCCCCGCCCCACGGGCAGCGCGGGCGCGGCGTCTCTGGCGCTCTGCCGGATCACGAGGAGCCAGGCCAGGCCGACGATGGCGGTGCCGGCCAGCATCGCGCCCGAGCGGGTGCTGAAGGACCAGCCGTCGGGCACGAGCGTCATCCACAACACGTAGCCGCCCAGGCCCAGCAGCAGCTGCAACGCCTGCGGGGGCTGCACGCGCCGCTGCCAGGGCAGGAGCGGCAGCAGGAGCAGCAGGACGACGCCCGCGGCAAGACCCAGCCCCACGCTGGCCGGATGCCAGTGGCCCTCCCGCATCGCCAGATGGCTGTGGGCCAGCACCAGCAGCCCCTGCCCGCACAGAAAGGTCACGAAGCACTGCAGGGCCTGACGCCGCAGGAGTCGCGACCGCAGCTCGCCCCCGGGCGGGACACCGGGCACGAGCGCCAGCAGCGCCTGCTCCCGGCGGCTGCGGTAGAGCTGCTGCACCTGGCCGACGACCATGCCCATCGTCAATCCCAGGCAGATGTTGCCGGCGGCCAGCAGCACCCAGCCCGGCGTCTGCGGCGCCTGCAGCAGCGCCGCAAACGTGTCCGCGCGCAAGACCAGCGCCAGCACGCCCACGCCGGCGAGGCCCAGGGCGAGCAGGAGCACCACCGTGCCGAGCATGCCCGCCCACAGGCTCAGCCCGTGCAGCACCAGCTCCAGGCGCGCGACGACATGGCCCGGCGTGGCGCGCGGGTGGTCCAGCAGGTGGGCCATCCAGCCGCGGTAGAACACCGTGAAGGCGCGCAGAAAGCCTTGCCCCAGCCGCCCCTGGCGGCGCAGCGTGGCGCCGGTCGCGCCTTCCTTGAGCAGCGTGAGCAGCTCGTCCAGGCGCTCCTGGCGGCGCAGGTGGGCCTCGTCGCCCGTGCCGATGAAGCGCAGCTGCAGCGCCGCGAGCACGCCCAGGACGAGCAACGCGACGAGACCGGCGTGCCGCAGCCACAGCGCGGCCCCGAGTGGCGTCAGCACCTCGGCCGCCCCGCTGGCATTCCACAGGGGCGCCACGCCAGGCACCATCCAGACCAGCACGAAGGTCAGCGGCCAGCGAAGGAAGGCGGTGAAGAGGCTCAGCAGGCCGCCCGTGATGAGCGCCGCCAGCCAGCCGTCCCCGCCCAGGGCGACCACGCCCGCGGCCACCGCGGCGATCGGCAGCGCCCACAGCAGCAGCAGGGCCTCGCGAAGCCGGCGCACATGCCCGGGCACCAGTCGGGCCAGCAGCGGGTGGTTCTGGCGGCGCAGGCCGGCCACCGTGTGGATCCAGGCGCCCACGAGCAGGCCCATCCCGCCAAACGCGGAGGCGAAGGCCACCGCCATCCAGCCCTTGACGAGCGGCAGCACGCCGAAGGCCAGCACGGCGGCCAGGAGGCCTCCCCAGACCAGGACCGGACGGCTCTGGTTGAGGCGCCAGCGCCAGGGCGCCGCCAGCAGGCGCCCGATGCCCGTCAGCGCGGCGCTCATGCCGTGAGCTCCTCGAACAGATCCTCCAGCTGCACCCGTTGCAGCCCGGCGGCCGCGTCAGGCAAGACCTGACCCTCCGGCCACTGCAGCAGCCAGCGCTCCTGCCCGTCGCCCAGCGGGCGGCGCGACAGCACCGTGGCGCCCGACTGCTCCAGCGGCCTCAGCGCCGAGGGCTGCCCCTGGGCGATGCGGCATTGGTCCATCAGCCCGTCCAGCGGGGCCTGCAGCGCCAGCCGCCCGCGCGCCATGAAGGCCACGTTGAAGGCGACGCGCTCCAGGTCCGAGAGGATGTGCGTGGAGAAGACGACCGTCGTGCCGCGGTCCAGCACCAGTTCCACCAGCTCGCGCAGGAAGTCCCGGCGGCCCAGCGGGTCCAGCGCCGCGACGGGCTCGTCCAGCACCAGCAGATCCGGGCCATGCGCCAGCGCGCGCACGATGGACAGGCGCTGCTGCTGACCGCCCGAGAGCTTGGCGATGGGCTTGTCCCGCGGCAGCTCCCAGCGGGACATCAGCCCCTCGACCAGGGCGTCGTTCCAGCGCGGATAGAAGCTGCGGAAGTAGGCCAGCAGCTGCGTCGTCGTGAACTGTTCGAAGAGGTTCGAATGCTGCGGCACGTAGCCGATGCGGGCGCGCGTGGCGTCGTCCAGCGCGCGCACGTCGCAGCCGAAGATCTGGGCCGTGCCCTGCTGCGGATCCCGCAGGCCCAGCAGGCTTTCCAGCAGCGTCGTCTTGCCGGCGCCGTTGCGGCCCAGCAGCCCTACGACCTGGCCCGGCATCAGCTGCCAGTCGATGCCATCGAGCACCGCCTGCCGACCGTAGCGCAGGTGCAGGCCCTGCACCTGGAAGGCCGGCGACAGCGCGACGGACTGGCTGGCCAGCGGCGTGGCCAGCTGCAGGCCGGCGGAACTCAGCGTGTGGGTGCTCATGGCGCCTCTCCCTCTTCAAGAATCGTTCGGAACAGCTGCAGCGCCTGCTCGGGGCGCAGCTCCAGCTG
Source organism: Burkholderiaceae bacterium (assembly GCA_041912595.1). Taxonomy (GTDB): domain Bacteria; phylum Pseudomonadota; class Gammaproteobacteria; order Burkholderiales; family Burkholderiaceae_C; genus Roseateles_B. The sequence continues at coordinate 1,463 of JAYRMR010000055.1, read as the reverse complement.
CCGCGCCTCGGCGGCGGCCTTCTCCAGCGTGGGGCGCAGCAGCTCCACGCGCGCGCCCAGCGTCTGACGCCGCCCGTGCTGCGCCGCCACCCGCATCGGCAGGCCCCGCTGGCGCTCCACCAGCCCTTCGGCCTCCATCAGCCCATAGGCCTTGGAGACCGTCATCGGATTCACCGCCAGATGCGCCGCCAGCTCCCGCACCGATGGCAGCTCCTGCCCCGCCGACAGCTGGGCACTCGCCACCAGACGCCGCAGCTGCTCCAGCAACTGCCGGTAGATGGGCTCGGTTGAGCCCGTCTGGATGTGGAAGAGGTGGACGGTGGGCATGGGTGTATGCGTTGTGTATCAATACAGTAATACAGTTGGGCGGAATGGGCAAGGTGGGGGAAGTCATGGGGGCAGGTCTGGGATCGAGCGGGCCTGGCCGGCAGGTTTGTCGTAAATCGTTCATGTCTGAACTCTTGCCATTCATCTTTGAACTTTTTTGGATTGGGGGCGGGCGAGCCCAGTCGGCGCGCTGGGGCGAGGTGAGCGCTGCCGCGAATCTTTTGCAGCGAAAGTTGCGCGCTCATGGGCGCGTCTGGGAGACGCCGGAAGGCGGCTTGGGATGCTGCCTTCGGGTACGCCCGAAAACCGCCTGGAGGGCCATTTGCGGCCCTTGGACTGGCATCGCGTGCTCACCGCCAGCTGGACCAGGCCGGCGCCGAGGTGTACCTGCAGCTGCTGGTCAACGGCCCTCAGCTCGATAGCAGGCCGTGGGCCCAGCCGGCGCAGATCTACGCGCCTGGCGCGCTCCAGCTCATTGACGCCGGCACGGTGCCGACGCATCTGATCGACCTGGCGCAGCTGGCCTATGCCGGTGCCGAGGTGCGCCTGCAGCTGTTGGCCAGCGAGGTCCAGCGCGATCGCGTGCACGAGCTGGGCACTTGGCCAGGCGTAAAAGTTCAGAGATGAAGCAACGAAACCTGCAAAAGTTCAGAGATGAACGGGTACGGGGTTCAAAGATCAATGAGCACGAATCCGCTAAGTGGTTGATCTGTAGTTGCTGGGAGCGGTCGCCAGTTCAGAGATGAATGGTTCTCGGCAAGGTTGTCGAAAACCGTTCATCTCTGAACTTTTGCCATTCATCTTTGAACTTTTCGTAAGGGGCGTAGCCGCTGGCGAGCTATTCGGGCTGCCTGCGGTCTGATGAGGAGAATGTTTAGATGTGCCGGCCGAATGGCTTCAGGCGTGCCTGAAAATCGCCTGCAGGGCCGTGACGGCCCATGATGGGCCTTTGCACCAAGCACTAATAGGTGCGCTTCCCGGCGCGGCTTGGCGCACTTTCGGCCGTGGCCTGTTGACGCCGACTGAAATTTGACCCACCCGCGAGGGTTCTGCCGACCGAAATTTGACCCAGGTGTTCAACCTACCCTGCCCGAGATATCCACAGCTGGGCGGGGGTGTGAGGAGTGATCACCATG
>JAYRMR010000054.1:0-30664 GCA_041912595.1 Burkholderiaceae bacterium | reverse complement strand
GCGGCTACCGCACGGGCGGCACGGTGCACATCGTCATCAACAACCAGATCGGCTTCACCACCAGCGACCCGCGCGACCTGCGTTCCACGCAGTACTGCTCCGACGTCGTCAAGATGATCGAGGCCCCCGTGCTGCACGTGAACGGCGACGATCCCGAAGCCGTCGTGTGGGCCGCGCAGCTGGCTATGGACTACCGCACCGCGTTCAAGAAGGACGTGGTCATCGACATCGTCTGCTTCCGCAAGCTGGGCCACAACGAGCAGGACACGCCCGCGCTGACCCAGCCGCTGATGTACAAGAAGGTCGCCGCTCACCCCGGCACCCGCAAGCTGTACGCCGACAAGCTGGTCACCCAGAACGCCCTGGCTGCTGACGAACCCGACAACATGGTCAAGGCCTATCGCGCCGCCATGGACGAAGGCCGTCACACCGTGGACCCCGTGCTGACCAACTACAAGGGCAAGTACGCCACGGACTGGACGCCGTTCCTGGGCAAGAAGTGGACGGACAACTGCGACACCGCCATCCCCGTTTCCGAGTGGAAGCGTCTGGCCGAGCGCATCACCACGCTGCCCAAGGACTTCGTCCCGCACAACCTGGTGCAGAAGCTGATCGCCGACCGCGCGGCCATGGGCCGAGGCGAGATCAACGTCGACTGGGGCATGGGCGAGCACATGGCCTTCGCCTCGCTGGTCGCTTCGGGCTACCCCGTGCGTCTGTCGGGTGAGGACTGCGGCCGTGGCACCTTCACGCACCGCCATGCCGTGATCCATGACCAGAACCGCAGCAACTGGGACGAAGGCACCTTCATCCCGCTGCAGAACGTCGCCGAGAACCAGGCGCCGTTCGTGGTCATCGACTCCATCCTGTCGGAAGAGGCCGTGCTGGGCTTCGAGTACGGCTACGCCGCTGCCGAACCCAACACGCTGACCATCTGGGAAGCCCAGTTCGGCGACTTCGTCAACGGTGCGCAGGTCGTGATCGACCAGTTCATCGCCTCCGGCGAAGTGAAGTGGGGCCGCGCCAATGGCCTGGCCATGATGCTGCCGCACGGCTACGAAGGCCAGGGCCCCGAGCACAGCTCGGCCCGCCTGGAGCGCTTCATGCAGCTGGCCGCGGACAACAACATGCAGATCGTGCAGCCCACCACGGCCTCGCAGATCTTCCACGTGCTGCGTCGCCAGATGCTGCGCATGTTCCGCAAGCCGCTGGTCATCATGACCCCCAAGAGCCTGCTGCGTGCCAAGGATGCGACCTCGCCGCTGTCCGAGTTCACCAAGGGCGAGTTCCAGACGGTGATCGGCGAGCTCGACACGAGCATCGACGCCGCCAAGGTCAAGCGCGTGATCGCCTGCTCGGGCAAGGTCTACTACGACCTGGTCAAGAAGCGCGAGGAGAAGAAGGCGACGGACGTGGCCATCATCCGCGTCGAGCAGCTCTATCCCTTCCCGCACAAGGCCTTCGCTGCCGAGATCAAGAAGTACCCGAACCTCGCGGACATCGTGTGGTGCCAGGACGAGCCGCAGAACCAGGGCGCCTGGTTCTTCGTGCAGCACTACATCCACGAGAACATGCAGGACGGCCAGAAGCTGGGCTTCGCCGGTCGCCCGGCCTCGGCCTCGCCGGCTTGCGGCTACGCGCACCTGCACCAGGAGCAGCAGAAGGCGCTGCTGGATCAGGCCTTCGCCAAGCTCAAGGGCTTCGTTCTCACCAAATAAGTCAAGCGGCACTCGGTGCCGCTCCTGACCCCGGCGGTCGGGCGTCCTCCTCGTGACGCCAGACCGCCGGCAGTGAGCGGCCAGCGCAGCAGCAAGCAGAAAGAATCATCATGGCAATCGTTGAAGTCAAGGTTCCCCAACTGTCCGAATCGGTGTCCGAAGGCACCCTGATCTCCTGGAAGAAGAAGCCCGGCGAAGCCGTCGCGGTGGACGAGATCCTGATCGAGATCGAGACCGACAAGGTCGTCCTGGAAGTGCCCGCGCCCAGCGCCGGCGTGATGGCGCAGATCATCAAGAACGATGGCGAAAGCGTGACCAGCGAAGAGGTCATCGCCCGCATCGACACCGACGGCAAGGCCCAGGCCAGCCCGCTGCAGGTGCAGCCGGTGGCCGCCGTGGCCGCACCGGCAGCAGCGCCTGCCGCTGCCGCCAACAAGGGTGACGTGGCCATGCCCGCCGCCGCCAAGATCCTGGCCGAGAAGGGCCTGCAGGCCACCGACGTCGCCGGCACCGGCAAGGACGGCCGCGTGACCAAGGGCGACGCCCTGGCCGCCGGCGCCAAGCCCGCTGCCGTGGCCGCACCGGTCGCCGCCCCCGTGGCCGCCGCCAAGCCGCTGCCCGCCGTGGCCGCGCCCGTCGCGCAGAACCTGGGTGACCGCCCCGAGCAGCGCGTGCCGATGAGCCGCCTGCGCGCCCGCGTGGCCGAGCGCCTGATCCAGTCGCAGTCGACCAACGCCATCCTGACCACGTTCAACGAAGTGAACATGGCTCCGCTGATGGAGATGCGCAAGAAGTTCCAGGAGAAGTTCGAGAAGGAGCACGGCGTGAAGCTGGGCTTCATGAGCTTCTTCGTGAAGGCGGCCGTCGCGGCGCTGAAGAAGTTCCCGGTGCTGAACGCCTCGGTCGATGGCAATGACATCGTCTACCACGGCTACTTCGACATCGGCATCGCCGTGGGCTCGCCCCGTGGCCTCGTGGTGCCCATCATCCGCAATGCCGACCAGCTGAGCTTCGCCGACATCGAGAAGAAGATCGCCGAATTCGGCCAGAAGGCCAAGGAAGGCAAGATCTCGATCGACGACCTGACCGGCGGCACCTTCTCCATCTCGAATGGCGGCACCTTCGGCTCCATGCTGTCGACCCCCATCATCAACCCGCCGCAATCGGCCATCCTGGGCGTGCACGCCACCAAGGACCGCGCCGTGGTCGAGAACGGCCAGGTCGTGGTGCGCCCGATCAACTACCTCGCGATGTCCTACGACCACCGCATCATCGACGGCCGCGAAGCCGTGCTGGGTCTGGTGACGATGAAGGAAGCGCTGGAAGATCCCGCCCGCCTGCTGTTCGATATCTAACTCGACGCTGCGATGGACCAGATCCGGGAATGGCTGGGCGCCCTGATGGGCCAGCTGTTCCTGGACGGCCTGATCTATCTGGTGCTGGCCCTGCTGGGCGGCGCCGGTTTCGGTTTTCTTGGCCTCCTCGGCAGCGCACGCCGCAGCCGGGCCATCACGAAAGAACCAACACATGAGTAAGCAATTCGATGTCGTCGTGATCGGCGGCGGCCCCGGCGGCTACATCGCCGCCATCCGCGCCGCCCAGCTGGGCTTCAACGCAGCCTGCATCGACGAGTGGAAGAACGAGAAGGGCGGCCCCGCCCCGGGCGGCACCTGCACCAACGTTGGCTGCATCCCCTCCAAGGCGCTGCTGCAGTCCTCGGAGCACTTCGAGCACGCCAACCACCACTTCGCTGACCACGGCATCACGGCGGACAACGTCCAGATCGACGTCGCCAAGATGATCGGCCGCAAGGCTACCGTCGTGAAGCAGAACAACGACGGCATCCTCTACCTGTTCAAGAAGAACAAGGTGAGCTTCTTCCACGGCCGCGGCTCCTTCGTCGCTGCCAAGGACGGCGGCTACGAGATCAAGGTGGCCGGCGCCGCTGAGGAAACGCTGACGGCCAAGCACGTGATCCTGGCCACCGGCTCCAACGCCCGCCAGCTGCCCGGCGCGGAGTTCGACGAGGAGCTGATCCTCTCCAACGACGGCGCGCTTCGCATCCCCGCCACGCCGAAGAAGCTGGGCGTGATCGGCTCCGGCGTCATCGGCCTGGAAATGGGCTCGGTGTGGCGCCGCCTGGGCGCGGAAGTGACCATCCTCGAAGCGATGCCGGCCTTCCTGGGTGCCGCGGACGAGTCCGTCGCCAAGGAAGCCGCCAAGGTCTTCAAGAAGCAGGGCCTGGACATCCAGCTCGGCGTGAAGATCGCCTCCGTGACCAAGGGCAAGGACAGCGTCACCATCGCCTACGCCGACGCCAAGGGCGCCGAGCAGAGCCTGGTGGTGGACAAGCTGATCGTCTCGATCGGCCGTGTGCCCAACACCATCGGCCTGAACCCCGAAGCCGTTGGCCTGAAGCTGGACGAGCGCGGCGCCATCGTGGTGGACGACGAGTGCAAGACCAACCTGCCCAATGTCTGGGCCGTGGGTGACGTCGTGCGCGGCCCCATGCTGGCCCACAAGGCCGAGGAAGAGGGCGTGGCCGTCGCCGAGCGCATCGCGGGCCAGCACGGCCACGTGAACTTCGGCACCATCCCCTGGGTCATCTACACCAGCCCCGAGATCGCCTGGGTCGGCAAGACCGAGCAGCAGCTGAAAAGCGAAGGCGTCGAGTACAAGGCCGGCCAGTTCCCCTTCATGGCCAACGGCCGCGCCCGCGCGCTGGGCGACACCACCGGCTTCGTGAAGATGCTGGCGGACGCCAAGACCGACGAGATCCTGGGCGTGCACATCATCGGCCCCTTCGCTTCGGAGCTGGTGTCGGAAGCCGTGGTCGCGATGGAGTTCAAGGCCTCGGCCGAGGACATCGCCCGCATCTGCCACGCGCACCCGTCGTTGAGCGAAGCCACCAAGGAAGCGGCCCTGGCCGTGGACAAGCGCACCCTGAACTTCTGATCTCGATCGGAAGTCACGGTTCGGAAGGGGCGGCCTCGGTCGCCCCTTTTCACGAGAAGTAGCCTGAGGACCCATGAGCAGCGTCACCGAGCTCTACCACCAGACCCTGGCCGAACGCGGCTTCACGGCGGATCCCGCGCAGCTGCGCGCCATCGCGGCCCTGCAGCGCTGCCAGGACGAATGGGCGGACTACAAGGCCCGCCGCAGCAACGCCGTCACCAAGCTGCTGGTGCGCCCGCCGATCCCGCGCGGCGTCTACATGTACGGCGGCGTGGGGCGCGGCAAGAGCTTCCTGATGGACTGCTTCTTCCAGGCCGTGCCCCTGACGCGCAAGACGCGCCTGCACTTCCACGAGTTCATGCGCGAGGTGCACCGCGAGCTGCAGGATCTCAAGGGCATTGCCGATCCGCTGGACGAGCTCGGCAAGCGCATCGCCAAGCGCTTCCGCCTGATCTGCTTCGATGAATTCCATGTGGCCGACGTGACGGACGCGATGATCCTGCACCGGCTGCTGGACGCGCTGTTCAAGTACCGCGTGTCCATCGTCACCACCTCCAATTTCCATCCGGACGGCCTCTATCCCAACGGCCTGCACCGCGACCGCATCCTGCCGGCCATCGAGCTGCTGAAGGACAAGATGGAGGTGATCAACGTCGACGCCGGCACCGACTATCGCCAGCGCTCGCTGGAGCATGTGGAGCTCTACCACTGCCCGCTGGACGACAAGGCCGACGCCGCGCTGACGCACGCCTTCGAGAGCCTGGCCGAGGCCAAGGACGAGGACCCGCGCCTGCACATCGAGCATCGCGAGCTGCGCTCGCGCCGGCGCGCGGGCGGCGTGGTGTGGTTCGACTTCCAGACGCTGTGCGGCGGCCCCCGCTCGCAGAACGACTACCTCGAGCTGGCCTCGCGCTTCCACACGCTGATCCTCTCCGGCGTGCCCGAGATGCCCGTGCGCCTGGCCAGCGAGGCCCGCCGCTTCACCTGGCTCGTCGACGTGCTTTACGATCGGCGCTGCAAGCTGATCATCTCGGCCGCCGTGCCGCCCGATCAGCTCTACACCGAGGGCCCGCTGGCCCATGAGTTCCCGCGCACGGTGTCGCGCCTGCAGGAAATGCAGTCGCGCGAGTACCTGGAGCTGGAACGCCGAGAAGTGGACACCTCCCTCACATGAACCGATGGCCTCGAACGCCGGCGCTCACCGGCCTGCTGCTTGCCCTGCTGGCGCTGGGCGCGAACACCGCTACGGCGGCTGACGCCCCGGCCGGCGAAGCGCGTGCCGCGCGGCGGGCGCAGATCGAGCGTCGCTACCTGGCGGATGTCGAGGCCTGCCAGACGCGCTTTGCCGTCAACGCCTGCGTGCAGGAGGCCCGGGCGGCCCGGCAGCAGGCCCTGCAGCCGCTGCAGGATGAGGAGATCGCCGAGTCCCAGTCTGAGCGCGAGCAGCGCGCCGTGCAGAGCCGGCATCGCCTGCGCCAGAAGGCCCAGGACCAGGCGCTGCTGGAGGCGCAGCGTCGCAGCGCGGCCCTGATGGCACCGCCGCCGGCCAGCGTTCCGGACCCGCTGCCGGCCGCCCGTGCGGCCTCGCGGGAGGCGAGGGCGGTGCCGGACGTCGAGAAGCAGCGCAGCGAGGCCGAGGCCGCCGCCGCACGGCGTGCCCACGATCAGAAGGAACGGCTGGAGAAGGCCGAGGCGCACCGCCGGCAGGTCCTGCAGCGCCTGCAGGATCGCGCCCTGCACAAGCCGCTGGCGCCCCCGCTGCCGCCGGCCAGCGCTGCCTCGGCGGCCCGCTGAGAAGAGCGGCGCATCGCGGGCACGGGCGCCCGCGCGGGGTCGCTCAGCTGAGCGGCTCGACCCGCACCACGGCCAGCGAGAGGTTGTCCCCGCTGCCATGCGCCCGCTGGCGCGCCTTGTTCAGGAGCAGCTCCGCGGCCTCGCGCGGCGGCAGGCTGTGCAGCACGGTGCCGAGTTCGCGCGGATTGAAGTAGTGCCACAGGCCGTCGCTGCAGGCCATCAGGCAGTCACCGGGCTCCAGCGGACCGATCTGGTCGGGCGTGGGCGTGGGGTCCTGCACCGTGCCCAGACAGCCCGTCAGCAGGTTGGACTGCGGATGGGTGCTGGCTTCGGCCTCGCTGATCTTGCCTTCGTCGACAAGCCGCTGCACGTAGGAGTGATCCAGCGTGCGCTTGAGCATGTTGGGCCCGCGGAAGTAGTAGATGCGGGAGTCACCGGTGTGCAGCCAGTGGCACTGGCGGTCCGGGGTGATCAGGTAGGCGGCGAGCGTGCTGTGCGGCTCCTCCTCGGCGGAGAGGGCCGTCAGCTTGATCATCAGGTGGGCCTCGTCGGCGATCTGGCGGAGCAGGTCGGCCGGGCTTTCGTCGTCGGGAGAGAAGCGCTCGAAGAGCTGCTGCGCGGTCAGCACGACCTGGTCCGCCGCCTTGCGCCCGCCGCTCTTGCCGCCCATGCCGTCGGCCAGCACGGCCAGCACGCAGCCCGGCACGCGCGGGTGGCCGATGACCTGGACCTGGTCCTGCTGGTAGGTGCGGTCGCCCCGGTGAATGCCCGTGGCGGCGTTCAGTCGAAATCCAGGATTGCTGCGGCTCATGCGGTCTCTCGAGTTTGCCCAAAACTATAATCGCGAAACCGTCACGCACCGGTGCCGCGGACCCCATTTCCGGCGCCTTCCCGCGCGATCTACCCACAAATGGACGCAGATCTTCACTCCCTGTCACGCCAGCTGATCGAATTGCGGATGGAACACGCGGACCTGGACGGGCTCATCGACCGGGCATCCGACATGCTCCCCCTGGACGAGCTGCAGCTGCAGCGCCTCAAGAAGCGGCGCCTGGCCCTGCGGGACCGCATTGCCCGGCTGGAGAAGGCCAGCGACCCCGACGAGCCGGCGTGAAGGCCGGCAAGCCTGGCCGGGGCAGGGCGCACACCGCGCCGCGCCTCGGTCCATCCACCCCTCCCCAGACCGCTCGGGCCCCGCGCCTGACCCAGACGACGTCACGCCCTTGAGCCACTCCCTGAGCCCTTCGCCCGCCGATCCCGCTGACGCGGACGCCGCCATCTCCCCGGTCTCTGCCGAGGGCGACGCCGCTCCGAGCGAGCTGGAGCAATGGGTGCAGGCCGCCTTCGACCAGGGCGGGCCGCTGTCGCGGGCGGACGCGGCCTACAGCCCGCGCGCGCCGCAGCTCGCGATGACCGAGGCCGTGGCGCGGGCCATCGCGCGGCGCGAGACGCTGGTCGTCGAGGCCGGCACCGGCGTGGGCAAGACCTTCGCCTATCTCGTGCCCGCGCTGCTGAGCGGCGGCCGCGCGCTGATCAGCACCGCCACGAAGAGCCTGCAGGACCAGCTCTTCCTGCGTGACCTGCCGCGGCTGTGCGAGTCCCTGTCCGTGCCCGCGCGGATCGCCCTGCTCAAGGGGCGCAGCAGCTATCTGTGCCTGCACCGCCTGGAGTACGCCCGCCACGGCGCCGAGCTCCCCGACCGCCGCGCCGTGCTGGCGCTCGCGCGCGTGGAGCGCTGGGCGCAGCAGACCCGCAGCGGTGACTTCGCCGAGCTCGACGGCCTGGACGAGCGATCGCCCGTCATCCCCATCGTGAGCTCGACGCGCGAGAACTGCCTGGGCAGCGAGTGCCCGCAGTGGAGCAGCTGCTTCGTGGTCAAGGCCCGGCGCGAGGCGATGGAGGCCGACATCGCCGTCGTCAACCACCACCTCTTCTTCGCCGACATGGCCCTGCGCGACAGCGGCGTGGCGGAATTGCTGCCGAGCGTGGAGGTGGCCGTGTTCGACGAGGCGCACCAGCTCACCGAGGCCGGCGTGCAGTTCCTGGGGCAGAACCTGGGCACCTCGCAGCTGATCGACTTCGCGCGCGACGTGCTCGCCCTCGGTCTGACCGAAGCCCGCGGCGCGCTGGACTGGCAGGCGCTGCACGCCCTGCTCGAGCGGGCGGCCCGCGAACTGCGGCTCGTGTGCGCCGGCCGGCTCAAGGAGCTGCGGGGCCTCATCAAGCTGCGCTGGGCCGAGCGCGCCGGGGACGAGGGCTTCGCCGCCGCGCTGGCCGACGTCGCCTGCGCGGCGGACGAAGCCGCCGATGCGCTGGCCGAGGTCGAGAACGGCTCGCCGGACTTCCTGCGCCTCATCGAGCGCGCGCGCCAGCTGTCCGAGCGGGCCCATGCCTTCTCGCAGGACCCGGCGCCCGGCGCGGTGCGCTGGATCGACATCAGCCCGCACCAGGCGCGGCTCGTGGAGTCGCCGCTGGACATCCGCGAGGCCATGCAGGAACAGCTGAAGGCGGCGCCCAAGGCCTGGGTCTTCACCTCGGCCACGCTGGGCGATGACGAGCGCCTGAGCTGGTTCACGGAGTCCGCGGGTCTGACGGACGCGCGCGTGCTGCGCGTGGGCAGCCCCTTCGACTACCCCGCCCATGCCCGGCTGTATGTGCCGCGCGGCTTCCCGAAGCCCTCCGAGCCCCATCACTCGGCCAGCGTGGCCGTGCTGGCGGCGCGCTGCGCGCAGGCGCTGGGCGGCCGCTGCTTTGTGCTCACCACCACGCTGCGGGCGCTGCAGGTGATCGGCGACGCCCTGCGTGCCGAGCTGGAGGCGCTCGGCGCTCCGCTCAAGGTGCTGGTGCAGGGCTCCATTCCCAAGCGCATGCTGCTGCAGCAGTTCATGGAGGATCCGCGCGCCGTGCTCGTGGGCTCGGCCAGCTTCTGGGAAGGCATCGACGTGCCTGGCGACGCGCTGCAATGCGTGATCATCGACAAGCTGCCCTTCCCGCCGCCCAACGACCCGCTCGTCGAAGCGCGGGTGCAGCGGCTGGAGAGCGAGGGGCGCAATGCCTTCGCCGACTACTTCATCGCCGAGGCCGCCATCGCGCTGAAGCAGGGCGGCGGGCGGCTGATCCGCACCGAGACGGACAAGGGGCTGCTCGTCGTCTGCGATCCGCGCATGGCGGGCATGAACTACGGGCGCCGCCTGCGGGGTGCCTTGCCGCCCATGACACCGGTGGCGAACGAGGGCGAGGCGCTGACCTGGCTGCGCAGCCTCGCGGCGGAGCGGGCCGGGGCGCCCTGAGGACGGTCCCGGACCGGCTGTCCCTGACCGTGCGCCCAGCAAAAAGGCGCATGAGCCTTCGCTGCATGCGCCTCGTGCCGGAGGGGCGCTCAGGCGCCCCCGTGACCCGGACGGATCACCAGAACTTCCACCAGGACTTCTTGGCGGCGGGCTCGTTTCCGGCGAGGTAGGCGCTCTTCGGGAAGCTCTTGCGCAGCACGCGCTCGGCGTCGTCGCGGAGCTTCTCGAGACCCAGCTTGTCGTAGCTGCGCACCATGATGGACAGCGCTTCCTCGACGGCCGGGGCGGTCTCGAATTCCTTCACGGCCGACTGCGCGCGGTTGGCGGCCGCCACATAGGCGCCGCGGTTCAGGTAGTAGCGGGCCACGTGCACTTCGTAGGCGGCCAGCGTGTTGGTGATGAAGTCGATGCGGATGGAGGCATCCGGCGCGTACTTCGATTCCGGGAACTGCTCGACCACCTGGCGGAAGGCCAGCAGGGCGTCACGCGAGGCCTGCTGGTCGCGCTCGGACACGTCCTGGCTGGCGAGACGGCCGAAGAGGCCCATGTCCTCGTTGAAGTTGACGATGCCCTTCATGTACAGGGCGTAGTCCATCGCCGGGCTCGAGGGATTGAGCTTGATGAAGCGGTCCAGCGTGCTGATGGCCTGGGCGCGGTCGCCACTCTTGTAGTGGGCCCAGGCAATGTCCAGCTGCGCCTGCTGGGCGAGTACCGTACCGGCCGCACGGCCTTCGACCTTTTCCAGGCCCTTGATGGCGCGGTCGTAGGCGCCCGAAGCCAGGTCGTCCTTGGCCTCTGAGTACAATTTGTCCAGGCTGGCCTGCGAATTGGGATCGTCCTTGAAGGTCGAGGAGCAGGCCGCGAGCGCCAGCACCAGGCCGCCGGCCACCAGGCGGGCGAGGCCGCGCAAAGGCCTGCCGTCAGGCGAGACGGGCTGAGCGACGGGTTGAAGGCCGCGCTGCGTCGGGTGACGCTTCCCCAGGAAATCCATCATGGTCCATCGGCCAGGCGCCCAAGCGCCAGCCCAGCTGAAAAAGGAGCGGCGATTATATGGTTCAGGCTTTGGCGGACCTGAAAGCCACGCAAGACATGGCAGCCGCTGACTTCGAGTCGGAGGCGGATGCCGAGGCCGGGGCCTCGGAGGTCGAAGTCCGGGAGGCCCGCGTGGGCTATGAGGCCCAGGGGCAGCGCCTGGACAAGTTCGTGGTCGGCATGGCGCCGGAATTTTCCCGCAGCCATCTGCAGGGGCTCATCGATCGGGGCCTGGTGCAGGTGCAGGGGCAGCCGCAGAAGACGGCGGCGCGCAAGGTGCTCGCCGGTCAGCTGGTGCGCGTGGAACTGCAGCCCACCGAGGAAAGCCAGGCCTTCCGCGCCGAGCCCATGGCGCTGGACATCGTCCACGAGGACGCGCACCTGCTCGTCGTCCACAAGCCCGTCGGGCTCGTGGTGCATCCGGCGCCCGGCAACTGGTCCGGCACGCTGATGAACGGCCTGCTGGCCCATCACGCGCAGGCGGCGCACCTGCCGCGCGCCGGCATCGTGCACCGGCTGGACAAGGACACCTCCGGCCTGATGGTCGTCGGCAAGACGCTGGAGGCCACGGCGGCGCTGTCGCGCCTCATCGCGGACCGTGATGTGCATCGCGAGTACCTGGCCCTGTGCCACGGGCGTTTGGCGGATGCGCTGCACATCGACGCCCCGATGCGCCGCGACCCCGCGTCCCGCGTGAAGATGGCCGTGCTCAACGGCGGCAAGCCGGCGCAGACCGATGTCTTCCCGCTCGCGCATACGCCCGAGGCGCCGTGGATCAGCGCCGTGCACTGCGTGCTGCACACGGGGCGCACCCACCAGATCCGGGTGCATCTGGCACACAAGGGCTATGCGCTGCTCGCCGATGCGCTCTACGGCGGCACGCCGGCGCTGGGCCTGACGCGCCAGGCGCTGCATGCCGCCAAGCTGAGCTTCGTGCATCCCATGACGGGGGAACCGATGGTCTTCCTGGCCCCGCTGCCGCCAGATCTGGCCGAGGCCTGGGCCCGGGCCGGATTCCCCGAACCGGCCCTCTGACGGGGCGTGATCGCGCTCGGGGTACAATCGGCGCTCAAAGCATGGAAGCAAGGGGCTCGGTGACGAGTCGCGCTGTAGGTCAGGCCAGGATTGCCGCGGAAGTTCTGCCGCAGTCCACCGGTGTGATCCACGCCGCAGCCGCTGGCCGGAGCCAGGCGCCTCGCCCCAACCCATGCCGGTGCCTGGTGGTCGTCCGTGAGGGACGGCCGGCACCTGACGGCGAGCGTGAGTTTCGCCACCCGAGTTGCCGGATCCTCGATGTCCCTGAATGTGCCGATGCACTGCGGCCTCCGTGCTGTCTGATGCGGGAAGCGGTGCAGGCGGGCTGGGTCCCGGCAGCATGAGCTGATGTTTGCTCGAGGGCCCGCCAGGCCCTCCGTTGGAACACTGTTGAACACCATGGCCGGCTCGACGAGCAGGCGCTGCCGACACACGCGATGAATACGCAGGAAGCCAAGCGAATCCTGGAGACCGCGCTCATCTGTGCGCAGCAGCCCCTGACGATCAAGGATCTGCGCAGCCTGTTCGCCGACGAGATCGGCGCGGACAGCCTGCGGATGCTGCTGGACGACCTGGCGGATGACTGGTCGGACCGCGGCGTGGAGCTGGTCGCGATCGCCAGCGGCTGGCGTTTCCAGAGCCGTCCGGAGCTGCGGGAGTACCTCGACCGCATGCACCCGGAGAAGCCGCAGCGCTACTCGCGGGCCGTGATGGAGACGCTGGCCATCATTGCCTACCGCCAGCCGGTGACGCGGGGCGACATCGAGGACATCCGCGGCGTCGTGGTGTCCACGCAGATCGTGAAGCAGCTGGAAGACCGGAACTGGATCGAGGTGGTCGGACACCGGGAAGCCCCCGGGCGCCCGGCGCTCTACGCGACGACGCAGCAGTTCCTGGATGACCTCGGCATGGCCAGCCTCTCGCAGCTGCCGGCCCTGGAGGCCGCCGGGGAGCCCGGTGCGGCCCTGGTGGAGGCGCTGGAAGGCCAGGGCTCGCTGCTGGAGGCGGGTGCGCCGGCCGACGGTGACGAGACGACGGTGGTGGCCGACACGGGTGAGGTGCCCGTGACGGACGCCGAGGCTGAACAGGCCGAGCAGATCGAGCAGATCGAGCAGATCGAGCAGATCGAGATCGAGAACATGGCCACGGCCGCGCCGCAGGGTGCGGACGAGGCGATCGAGCCCCCCGAGGGGCAAGCAGTGCAAGTTGATGAAGGCGTCCCTGGTGACGCCGCAGCGGTGGTGACCGAGGTCGCTGCCGTCCCCGCTGAGCAGGAGGCCCTGGTGCCGCAGCAAGCTCAGCATCCCGATGTGAATGACAAGGTGCAAGCTGACGCATGAATGCCCATGACACCGATCCGGCCGCCGACGGCGCGGGCGCAATGAACCCCGAAGCCGAAGCGCCCAAGCCGCGCGCGCCGCGCAAGACCGCGGCCAAGAAGGCCGCCGAGGCAGCCGCTCCTGCGGCGGCTGAGGCCAGTGCCGAGGCGCCGGCGCCCAAGCCCCGTGCGCCGCGCAAGACGGCTGCCAAGAAGACCGCCGAGGCGGCCGAGGCGGCGCCTGCGGCGGAAGCCGACGCGGCACCGGCGGCTGTGCCGGAGGCTGCGGCCGAGGACGCCAAGCCCGCCAAGGCGCGCGCCCCGCGCAAGACCGCCAAGGCCAAGGCTGAGGAGGTGGACGCTGCGCTTGAAATCCCGGCGCCCGCGGTGGTCGAGACCGCTGCTGCCGAAGCCGCGCCCGAGCCGTCGGCCGACGCGCCCGCCGGCGGAGCCGAAGAAGGCAGCGAGGACGGCCGAGGCCGCCGCAACCGCCGCCGGGGTCGTCGCGATCGCGACGGTGAACGTGGCGAGCGGGGTGGTGAGCGCGGTGAGCGTGGCGAGCGCGGTGGCGAGCGTCAGGCCCGCCCCGAGGCCGTGTTCACGCTGGCGCCCGAAGGCGAAGGCGCTGAAGGCGAAGGTGCACCGGAGGCCCTGCTGGCCCAGGCCGGCGAGCGCTTCGCGGAGCTGCTGTCCGGCGCCTACGACGGCGAGGAGGGCGAGGACGCCGCCACGACCGAAGAAGCTGCGGTCGAGGACACCAAGCGCGTGCTCGCGCCCGAGCTGGATGCGCCCAAGCTGCAGAAGGTGCTGGCCCAGGCCGGCATCGGCTCGCGCCGCGACATCGAGGACATGATCGCCGAGGGCAAGATCTCGGTGAATGGCGAGGTGGCCCACATCGGTCAGCGCATCTCCTTCGGGGACCGCGTGGCCGTGAACGGCAAGCCGATCAAGGTGCGCATCCAGCCGCCCGCGCCGCGCATCATTGCCTATCACAAGCCCGCGGGCGAGGTGGTCACCCACAACGACCCGGAAGGCCGCCCGACGGTCTTCCGTCGCCTGCCCAAGCTGCACCAGGGCAAGTGGCAGTCGGTGGGTCGCCTGGACCTGAACACCGAAGGCCTGCTGCTGTTCACCAACTCCGGTGAACTGGCCAACCAGCTGATGCATCCGCGCTTCGGCGTCGAGCGCGAGTACGCCGTGCGCGTGCTGGGCACGCTCAACGAGGAGCAGCGCGCCAAGCTGCTGTCGGGCGTCGAGATCGAAGGCCAGTCGGCCAGCTTCAAGAGCATCGAGGACGGCGGCGGTGAAGGCGTGAACCACTGGTACCGCGTCATCATCACCGAAGGCCGCAACCGCGAGGTGCGCAAGCTCTTCGACGCCGTGGGCCTGACGGTCAGCCGCCTGATCCGCATCCGCTACGGCACCGTGGTGCTGCCGCGTGGCCTCAAGCGTGGCGTGTGGGTCGAGCTGGAAGACGGCGACGTGCGCGTCATCCGTCGCCTGGCCGGTGGCCCGCGCGAGGAGCGCGCCGAGCGCGGGGGTGATCGCAACGCCCAGCAGCCGCAGCAGCGCGACCGCAAGAGCGGCAAGCGCCGGGGCGACCGTGCGCAAGGCATGGGCCCGCGCCCGAGCCGCCCGCAGGAGTCCCAGCAGCCGCGTCCGGAGCGCAAGGAGCGCTTCGTCGAGCCGCGCGCCCAGGACCGCGGCCGCGACCGCGATGACGACGATGAAGACGACTTCATCCCGCGCAACATCAATCCGCTGGAGCAGACCTTCGACCGCCGCTTCGCGAGCGGCAAGTCCCGCGGCATCCCGCAGGGCTTCGGTCGCGGCGGCAGTGCGCCGGATCCGGTGGACCACGGCCCGCGCGGCGGCAAGAAGGGTGGCGGCGGCCCCCGTGAGCCGGATCCGATGCAGACGTCGGTCGGCTACATCGGCGCCGACGCCTTCCATCGCCGCAGCGGTGGCGGCGGCCGGGGTGGTCGCGGTGGTGGTGGTGGTGGTGGCGGTGGCCGAGGCCGCCGCTGAGCCAGCCGCTGACGGCGCAATCTCTCACAAGTCAATCGGGGCGGACACCGCCCCTGCATGTTCCCGCAGTACAATCATCGGCTTTGCCAAGCCTCAGATTCCAGGAGAAAAAAATGGCCATCGAACGCACCCTTTCCATCATCAAGCCCGATGCCGTGGCCAAGAACGTCATCGGTCAGATCTACTCGCGCTTTGAAGGCGCCGGCCTGAAGGTCATCGCTTCCAAGATGGCCCACCTGTCGCGCGGCGAAGCCGAGGCCTTCTACGCCGTCCACAAGGCTCGCCCGTTCTTCAACGACCTGGTGAACTTCATGATCTCCGGCCCCGTGATGATCCAGGTGCTGGAAGGCGAAGGCGCCATCCTGAAGAACCGCGACCTGATGGGCGCCACCGACCCGAAGAAGGCCGAGAAGGGCACCATCCGCGCCGACTTCGCCGACAGCATCGACGCCAACGCCGTGCACGGCTCTGACGCCCCCGAAACCGCCGCTGTGGAAATTGCCTTCTTCTTCCCTGGCATGAACGTCTACAGCCGCTAAATCGCGCCAAAGCCTCTTGCAGCAAGCCTCAAGGGGCGAGTCGCAACAAAGCCGCCTCAGGAGGCCGTCAACGCGGCCGTGCTGCCTTGTGCAGTGCCTGGGGCGGTCGGCATTTGAATGAAGAACGCCCACGGGCCTGCCGCCGGCGGTCCTGTCCCTCGGGGTCAGGTCATGCCGGGCGGCCCTGGCGACTCCTTGAGAGGCAAGACCATGAACGACGCGGTCAATCCACCCGGACTCACGAACCTGCTCGGGTTCGATCTCGAAGGCTTGGCCGCGTACTGCGAGCAGCTGGGGGAGAAGCGCTTTCGCGCGACCCAGCTCTTCCGCTGGATCCATCAAAAAGGGGCGTCTGACTTCGCGCAGATGTCCGACCTGGCCAAGTCCCTGCGGGACAAGCTGGCCACCCGCGCCTACATCCAGGCACTGCCGGTGATCTCCGAGCAGGCCTCCGCCGACGGCACGATCAAGTGGCTGTTCGACGTGGGGCAGGGCAATGCCGTCGAGGCGGTGTTCATTCCCGAGGATGACCGCGGCACGCTGTGCGTCTCCAGCCAGGCCGGCTGTGCCGTGGGCTGCCGCTTCTGCTCCACCGGCCACCAGGGCTTCAGCCGCAACCTCGAGACCTGGGAGATCCTGGCCCAGCTGTGGTTTGCCGAGCACCACCTGCGCGTGCGCCTGAACACGCCGGACCGCGTCATCAGCAACGTCGTGATGATGGGCATGGGCGAGCCGCTGCAGAACTACGCGGCCCTCGTGCCGGCGCTCAAGGTCATGCTGGACGACCACGGCTACGGCCTCTCGCGCCGCCGCGTGACGGTCTCCACCTCCGGCGTCGTGCCGATGATGGACCGCCTGCGCGAGGACTGCCCCGTCGCGATGGCCGTGTCGCTGCACGCCCCCAGCGATCCGCTGCGCGACCAGCTCGTGCCGCTGAACAAGAAGTACCCCATCGCCGAGTTGCTGGCCGCCTGCAATCGCTACCTCGATGCCGCGCCGCGGGACTTCATCACCTTCGAGTACTGCATGCTCGATCACGTGAATGACACCCCCGAGCAGGCCGAGGAGCTGGTGCGCCTGCTCAAGGGCAAGGTGCCCTGCAAGCTCAACCTGATCCCGTTCAATCCCTTCCCGGCCTCCGGCCTGAAGCGCAGCCCCCGCGAGCGCGTGCAGGCCTTCGCCGAGGTCCTGATCCGTGCCGGCATCGTGACCACGGTGCGCAAGACCCGGGGCGATGACATCGACGCCGCCTGCGGGCAGCTCGCCGGAGAGGTGCAAGATCGCACCCGCGCGCATCTACGCATGGTGCGGCCGGTGGTTGTAGTGAAGAATGCGGCCGACCGTTCTGCCGAGGGTGCGGACTCCGTCCCTGGGCAGCCCACTACCTGATCTCGAGTCACGCCCCTCCATGATGACGTCAGCGATCGTGTTCCCGAATTCCCGCCGCCCCGGCCGCCGCTCGGGCCGCCGTGTGCGTTCCCTGCTGCAGCAGGGCCTTCTGGCGATCTCGGCGGCGCTGCTGCTGCCCGGCTGCGCGAGCACGGGCGCCGGCAGTTCCTCCGAGCCCAAGACGGACAGCGATCGCACGGATGCCGACCGCCGCTCCTCGGTCCGCATCGAGCTGGCCACCGGCTACTTCACGCGCGGCCAGTACGAGACGGCGCTGGACGAGATCAAGCAGGCCCTGGTCCTGAAGCCGGACCTGCGCGAGGCCATCAACCTGCGCAACCTCGTGTACGCGGCGATGGGCGAGACCGCCATGGCGGAGGAGGGCTTCAAGCGCGCCCTGAACTCGGCCCCGTCGGATGGCGACGCCATGCACAACTACGCCTGGTTCCTGTGCCAGCAGGGGCGCTGGACGCCCTCGCGCGCCCTGTTCGACCAGGCCCTGGCCCTGCCCAACTACCGTGGCATGGCCCGCACTCTGCTGGCCCGCGGTGTCTGTGAGGCCCGCAACGGCGAGTGGCCCGCAGCCGAGCGCAGCCTCTCCAAGGCCTTCGAACTCGAGCCCGGCAACCCGGCCGTGGCCCTGAATCTGGCCGAGGTGCTGTACCGCCAGCAGCAATACGAGCGCGCCCGTTTCTACGTGCGTCGCATCAACACGCAAGCCGACTTCGTGAACGCGCAGAGCCTGTGGCTGGAGCTGCGCATCGAGCGCCGCCTGAACAACGGCGTGGCCGTCGACGACCTGAGCCAGCAGCTGCGCCGCCGCTTCAGCGACGCCGCGGAGACCCAGCGCTTGAGGGATGGGCGATTTGATGACTGATCGCGAGCTGTCTCCCGGGCACGAAGCGGCAGGCCTGGGCCTGCGCCGTGCCGAACCCTCCACGGCCGGCGCGCGGCTGAAGGCGCTCCGCGAGGCCACCGGCATGCACATTGGCGTCCTGTCGGCGACCCTGAAGGTGCCGCAGGCCCGGCTGGAAGCGCTGGAGGCGGACCGTCTGGGCGAGCTGCCCGATGCCACCTTCGCCCGGGCACTGGCCAAGGCCGTGTGCCGTGTGCTGAAGGTCGATCCGTCTGAGGTGCTGGCCCTGCTGCCGGCCTCGACCGAACCGGGTCTGGAGCGGGTCAGCATGGGGCTGAACCAGACGTTCAAGGCCCAGGCGCTGGGGGGCGGCGGCGTCAGCCTCGCCGTGCTGCGCAAGCCCGTGGTGCTCGCACCCGTCGGCGTGCTGCTGGCGGCAGCGGTGGTGTATTTCCTGCCCGCCGATTTCGCGTCCCGCTGGAAGGCTTCGGGCAGTGGCTCCGGCCCTGTGGCGGCCAGCGAGCCGGCCTTCGAGCCCACGGCCGATGCGCGTGGCACGCCGCTCACGACGACGGCCCCGACGCCCCTGAGCACCACGGTGCCGGGGCCGGCGGCATCCGCCCCCGCGGAAACAACGCCCGCCGGGCCCACGGTGCTCGCGCCCGCGCCCGCGCCGGACAGCACCGCAATGCCGGGTGCGTCGGTTGCCGCGTCGGCAGCGACTGCACCGGCGCCGGCAGTGGCATCGGCACCCGCGCCCGTCAACCCACCCGCCGTGGCCTCGACGGGGCCCTCGGTCTCCGGCGCCGGCCTGGCACCGCTGCGCCTGCGGGCCAGCGCCGACAGCTGGGTCGAAGTGGCGGATGCCCGCGGCCAGGTCCAGTATTCCCGCCTGATGCGTGCCGGCGACGTGGCGGACCTGCAGGTGCAGACGCCGGTCAAGGTGCGCGTGGGCAATGTCTCCGGCACCAGCCTGAGCCTGCGCGGCGAGCCCGTGGACCTGCTCGCCCGCTCCCGCGACAACGTGGCCCGACTGGAACTGCCCTGAGCTGCACCGGCCGCGGACCGCAACACGGAATTAGCCGAAAGAAGTGATGAGTGTGACCCCCACGACCCCGTCCGAAATGCCTGACAGCCTCGATGCCATCGCGGCCGCCAAGCCGGCTGCCCGCCGCAGCCGCCAGGCCCGCGTGCGCTGGGGCGAGCGCGTCGTGACCATCGGTGGCGACGCCCCGGTGCGCGTGCAGTCCATGACCAACACGGACACCGTGGACGTCATCGAGACCGCCATCCAGGTGAAGGAGCTGGCCATCGCCGGCTCGGAGCTGGTGCGCATCACGGTCAACACGCCGGAGGCCGCCGACGCCGTGCCGCACATCCGCGACCAGCTCGACCGCATGGGCATCGACGTCCCGCTGGTCGGCGACTTCCACTACAACGGCCACCGCCTGCTGACCGAGCATCCGGCCATGGCCCAGGCGCTGTCCAAGTACCGCATCAACCCCGGCAACGTGGGCAAGGGCGACAAGAAGGACCGCCAGTTCGCCCAGATGATCGAGGCGGCAATGCAGTACGACAAGGTCGTGCGCATCGGCGTCAACTGGGGCAGCCTGGACCAGGAGCTGCTGGCCCAGATGATGGACGACAACGCCCGCCGCGCGCAGCCCTGGGATGGGCAGCAGGTCATGTACCAGGCGCTGATCCAGTCGGCCTTGAGCTCCGCCAGCTACGCCCGCGAGCTGGGCATGAACCCGGACAACATCATCATCAGCTGCAAGGTCAGCGGCGTGCAGGACCTGATCTCGGTCTACCGCGCGCTGAGCCAGCGCTGCGACTACGCCCTGCACCTCGGGCTGACCGAGGCCGGCATGGGCACCAAGGGCACGGTGGCATCGGCCACGGCCCTGTCCATCCTGCTGCAGGAGGGCATCGGCGACACCATCCGTGTCTCGCTGACGCCCCAGCCCGGCGAGTCCCGCACCCAGGAAGTGGTGGTGGCGCTGGAGATCCTGCAGTCGCTGGGCCTGCGCGCCTTCAACCCGAGCGTCACGGCCTGCCCCGGCTGCGGCCGCACGACCAGCACCACCTTCCAGGAGCTGGCCAAGCAGATCGACGACTACCTGCGCGCGCAGATGCCCATCTGGCGCGCCAAGTATCCCGGCGTGGAGAACATGAAGGTGGCCGTGATGGGCTGCATCGTCAACGGCCCGGGCGAGAGCAAGCATGCCGACATCGGCATCAGCCTGCCCGGCACCGGCGAGGCGCCCGCCGCCCCCGTGTTCATCGACGGCGAGAAGGCCCTGACCCTGCGCGGCGAGGGCATCGCCACCGATTTCCAGGCCCTGGTCGAGAACTACATCGAGAAACGTTTCGGCGCTCAGAACGCCTGAGCCCCCCGCGAAAGAGTCCATGAGTGATCTGAAGAAGCAGCCGCTGCAGGCGGTGAAGGGCATGAACGACATCCTGCCGCCGGAATCGGCGCGCTGGGAGTGGCTGGAGGCCAAGATGCGCAGCGTGCTGCAGCGCTACGGCTACCAGAACGTGCGCACGCCCATCGTCGAGCCGACGGCCCTGTTCGTGCGAGGCATCGGTGAGGTGACCGACATCGTCGAGAAGGAGATGTACGCCTTCGAGGACCGCGCCGACAAGCACGGGCAGGCCGAGCACCTGGCGCTGCGCCCGGAGATGACCGCGGGCGTCGTCCGTGCGATGACCGAGCACTCCTTCCTGCGTGACTCGGGCCGCCGCCTGTACTACTTCGGGCCCATGTTCCGCCGCGAGAAGCCGCAGAAGGGCCGCTATCGCCAGTTCCATCAGATGGGCGTCGAGGCCCTGGGCTTCGCCGGTCCTGACGTGGATGCCGAGGTCATCCTCATGGGCAGCCGCCTGCTGGGCGAGCTGGGTCTGGTGGCGGGCGAGCACTTCCGCCTCGAGCTGAACTGCCTGGGTTCGCCGGACGAGCGCCGCGCCCATCGCGAGGCCCTGGTCGCCCACCTGGAGCAGCACAAGGCCCTGCTGGACGAGGACAGCCAGCGCCGCATGTACAGCAACCCGCTGCGCGTGCTGGACACCAAGAATCCCGCCCTGCAGGACATGGCCAATGCCGCGCCGAAGCTGCTGGACTTCCTGGGCGAGAGCTCGCTGGCGCACTTCAACGGCGTGCGGGCCATCCTCGATGCGGCAGGCGTGACGTACACGATCAATCCGCGCCTGGTGCGCGGGCTGGACTACTACAACCTCACCGTCTTCGAATGGATCACCGAGAAGCTGGGCTCCCAGGGCACGGTCTGCGGCGGTGGCCGCTATGACGGCCTGATCGAGCAGTTGGGCGGCAAGCCGGCCCCCGCGGTGGGCTTCGGCATGGGCATCGAACGCATGCTGCTGCTGCTGGAAGAAGTGGGCGTGGCGCCGGCGGCCCCGGTGCCCGATGTCTACGCCATCGTGCCGTCGGCCACCGGCCTGCCTCAGGTGATGGTGGCGCTGGAAGGCTTGCGCGCCCAGGGCGTGACCGTGGTGATGCATCCCGGCCAGTCCAGCATGAAGTCCCAGTTCAAGAAGGCCGACGCCAGCGGCGCCCGGCTGGCGCTGATCTTTGGCGAAGACGAACTGGCCCGAGGGGAAGTCAGCCTCAAGCCCTTGCGAGACGAGGGCCAGGCCCAGTCCATCCGCAAGCTGGCCGACGTGGCTTCCTGGGCACACGAACTCCGCAACGCATAATCGCGGCTCAATCACCCCATTCCCTACCGAACACAAGCAATGGCGTCGCATCTCGATCTGGAAGAACAGGAACAACTGGAAGCGCTCAAGGCCTTCTGGAAGCAATGGGGCAATCTCATCAGCGGCGGCCTGACCGTCGTGCTGCTGGCCTATGCCGCCTGGACGGGCTGGAACTGGTGGCAGCGTGACCAGGGCGCCAAGGCCACGGCGCTCTACGAGCAGCTGTCCAACCAGGTGGAAGCGGGCGACGTGGACAAGGCCAATGCGGCCTTCGCGATCCTGAAGGAGCGTTTCCCGTCCACCGTGGCCGCCGCCCAGGGCGCGCTGCTGCAGGCCCGCCTGCAGCACGACAAGCAGAACGACGACGGCGCCCGCGCCACGCTGGCCTGGGCTGCCCAGAACGGCGCCGACGCCCTGTACCAGGACATCGCCCGCCTGCGCCTGGTCGCACTGCAGATCGAGGCCAAGCAGCTCGACGAAGCTGGCAAGACCCTGGACGCCGTGAAGACGGCCGACTACGCCGCCCTGGTGGCGGACCGCCGTGGCGATCTGGCCGTGCTGCAGTCCAAGCCCGAGGTCGCCAAGGCCGAGTACCTGAAGGCCTACCAGGGCCTGGACAAGAACCTGGACTACCGCCGTCTGGTCGAGGCCAAGCTGGCCAAGCTCGGCGCGGCCGTCCCCGAAGACGCCAAGGATGCCAAGGACGCAGCCAAGGAGTCCGGCAAGTGAGCACGACCTCCCTGAACCTGCTGCGCCGCGGGCTGCTGCTGGCCACCGTGCCGGCGCTGCTGTCGGCCTGCTCGCTGTTCTCGACCTCCAAGGAAGCCAAGCCCGCCGCGCTGGAGTCCGTGACGCCGGCCATCGCCGGCAAGGTCGTCTGGCAGCAGCGTCTGGACAGCATCCGTTTCCCGCTGAACACCGTCGCCCTGGCGGACAGCTTCGTCGTCGCCGACGGTGACGGCCGCATCGAGCGCCTGAAGGCGGCCGATGGCGCCCTCGTCTGGCGTGCCGACCTGAAGGAACGGCTCGCCGCCGGCGTGGGCAGCGACGGCCGCTATGCCGCCGTGGTGACCCGCAACAACGAGCTGGTGTCCCTCGACGAAGGCAAGACCCTGTGGCGCAAGCCGCTGGCCGTGCCCATCCTGACGGCCCCGCTGGTCGCCGGTGAGCGCATCTTCGTGCTGACAGTCGATCGCGCCGTGCTGGCCTTCGACGCCATCGACGGCCGCAAGCTGTTCGAAGTGCGCCGCCCCGGTGATCCGCTGACGCTTCTGCAGCCCGGCGCCATCAGCAGCTACAAGGACACCCTGGTCGTCGGCCAGGGCTCGCGCCTGGCGGGCGTCGACCCGCTGCGCGGGACCATCCGCTGGGAAGCCAATGTCGCCAATCCTCGCGGCACCAATGAAGTGGAACGCCTGGCCGATGTGGTCGGCCCGCTGGTCCGCACGGGCGACCTGCTGTGCGCCCGCGGCTTCCAGTCCGCGGTCAGCTGCATCAACGCCGAGCGCGGCTCGACGGTCTGGACCCGCAACGTCGGCGGCGTCATGGGCGTGGGCGGTGACGCCCAGGCCGTGGTCGCGGCCGATGCCTCCGATCGCCTGACGGCCTGGCGCACCAGCAATGGCGACGTGCTCTGGAATGCCGAGCAGTTCCTGAACCGCAAGCTCTCCGCACCGCTGGTGCTGGGTCAGAGCGTGGTCGTGGGGGACTTCGAAGGCCAGGTGCACTTCCTGAATCGCGAGACCGGCAAGACGCAGCTGCGCCTGCCGACGGACGGCTCGGCCATTGCCGCGGCGCCCGTGGCCGCTGGCAACACCATCCTCGTCGTGACCCGCAATGGAGGCCTGTTCGCGCTGCGGCCCCAGTGAGGCCGCGCGCCTGTGGCGCCTCCCGTTTTTTGAAAGAAGAACAAGAACATGAAACCCGTGATCGCCCTGGTGGGCCGCCCCAATGTGGGCAAGTCCACGCTGTTCAACCGGCTGACCAAGAGCCGTGACGCCATCGTGGCCGACTTCGCCGGCCTGACGCGTGACCGGCACTATGGTGACGGCCGTCTCGGTGACCGCGAGTTCATCGTCATCGACACCGGCGGCTTCGAGCCCGACAGCTCCACCGGCATCGTCAAGGAAATGGCCAAGCAGACCCGCCAGGCCGTGGCCGAGGCCGATGCCGTCGTCTTCGTCGTCGACATCCGCCTGGGCCTCTCCGCCCAGGACCAGGACATCGCCCGCTACCTGCGGGCCTGCAACAAGCGCATCTATCTCGCCGTCAACAAGGCCGAGGGCATGAGCGAATCGCCGCTGCTGGGCGAGTTCCACGAGCTGGGCATGGGCGAGCCCCACCCCATCTCCGCGGCGCATGGCCAGGGCATCCGCAGCATGCTCGAGGCCGTGCTGGAAGGCTTCGACTACGGCGACGAGGACGGGGAGGGCGCCGAGGAAGAGCAGGTGATCCGCCTGGCCGTCGCGGGGCGTCCGAACGTCGGCAAGAGCACGCTGATCAACACCTGGCTGGGTGAGGAGCGCCTCGTCGCCTTCGACATGCCGGGCACGACGCGCGACGCCATCTCGGTGGACTTCGAGCGCCAGGGCCAGAAGTTCAAGCTCATCGACACCGCCGGCCTGCGCCGCAAGGGCAAGGTCTTCGAGGCCATCGAGAAGTTCTCGGTCGTCAAGACGCTGCAGGCCATCGCGGATGCCAATGTCGTGCTGCTGCTGATCGACGCCACGCAAGGGGTCACCGACCAGGACGCGCACATCGCGGGCTACATCCTCGACAGCGGCCGCGCCGTGGTCGTGGCCATCAACAAGTGGGATGCCGTCGACAGCTACCAGCGCGAGATGCTGCAGCGCTCGATCGAGGCCCGCCTGTCCTTCCTGAAGTTCGCGCCGGTGCTCAACATCTCGGCGCTCAAGCGGCAGGGCCTCGGCCCGCTGTGGAACGCGCTGGCCGATGCCTATTCCTCGGCGTACAAGAAGATGACCACGCCGGTGCTCACCCGCCTGATCCAGGAAGCCGTGCAGCATCAGCAGCCGCAGCGCTCCGGCGTGTCGCGACCCAAGCTGCGCTACGCGCACCAGGGCGGCATGAACCCGCCGATCGTGGTGATCCACGGCAATGCGCTGGACAGCGTCTCCGATGCCTACAAGCGCTATCTGGAAGGCCGCATCCGCGCCCACTACAAGCTCTCGGGCACGCCGCTGCGCATCGAGATGCGCTCATCCAAGAATCCATTCCTGGATAAGGATGACTGATTCCCAGGCGCGGGGAAACCCGCGGCTGTGTTAAGGTGCAGTTCTCCCTTCCCCTCTCACAACACGGAGCATATCGTGAGCAACAAAGGACAACTCCTGCAAGACCCCTTCCTGAACCTCCTGCGCAAGGAGCATGTGCCGGTGTCCATCTACCTGGTCAACGGCATCAAGCTGCAGGGCCACATCGAGTCCTTTGACCAATACGTCGTGCTGCTGCGCAACACGGTCACTCAGATGGTCTACAAGCACGCCATTTCGACGGTGGTTCCCGGCCGCGCCGTGAACTTCCACGCCAACGACGGCGCCGAAGGCGCTGCCTGAGAGGACTCGCCGTCACGGCGCATGCCGTGACGGCCTCCACCGACCTTGAGTTCTTCAAGCCATTCCGCCGCGACGCCGCCCTCCGAGGCGGCGCGCGCCATTCTTGTGGGCGTCGATTTCGGACGCGGCGCCCCGTTCGATCCCACGCTGGACGAGCTGGCCCTGCTGGCCGCCTCGGCGGGGGACACCCCCGTGGCCCGCGTGACCGCCAAGCGCCAGGCGCCCGATGCCGCGCTGTTCGTCGGCTCCGGCAAGGCCGACGAGATCAAGCTGCTCGTGCAGGCCCACGGCGCCCACACGGTGCTCTTCGACCAGGCCATTTCGCCCGCGCAGCAGCGCAATCTGGAGCGTGTCCTGGGCGTGCCGGTTGCAGATCGCACAGCCCTGATCCTCGAGATCTTCGCCGCCCGCGCCAAGAGCCATGAGGGCAAGCTGCAGGTCGAGCTGGCCCGCCTCCAGTACCTCGCATCGCGCCTCGTGCGCCGCTGGAGCCACCTGGAGCGCCAGAGCGGCGGCATCGGCATGCGCGGCGGTCCCGGTGAGGCCCAGATCGAGCTGGACCGCCGGATGATCGACGACCGCATCAAGAGCATCAAGGAGCGGCTCAAGAAGGTGCAGCGCCAGCGCAGCACCCAGCGCCGCGCGCGGGCCCGCAACGGCGTGTTCCGTGTCTCGCTGGTCGGCTACACCAATGCCGGCAAGTCCACGCTTTTCAATGCCCTGGTGAAGGCGCGCACCTACGCCGCCGACCAGCTCTTCGCGACGCTGGACACCACGACCCGCTCGCTCTACCTCGAGGAGGCGTCCACCAGCGTGTCCCTGTCGGACACCGTGGGCTTCATCCGCGATCTGCCCCACAAGCTGGTCGAGGCCTTCCAGGCCACGCTGCAGGAAGCGGCGGATGCCGACCTGCTCCTGCATGTGGTCGATGCCGCGTCGCCGGTGCTGGACGAGCAGATGGTCGAGGTCGAGCGCGTGCTCGAGGAAATCGACGCCGCGGGCATTCCGCAGTTGCTGGTCTACAACAAGCTCGATCGCCTCGAGGACAACCAGCGCCCGCGCCAGCCCGCGGACTTCATGGAGCGGCCGAACGGCCAGCGCGTGCCGCGCATCTTCGTCAGCGCCCTGAGCGGCGAGGGCCTGGACCTGCTGCGCGCCCAGATCGTCACGAGCATGCGGGAGCAAGGCCTGACCCCCGACGCCGCGCCGCACGACCCGCGCTTGATTTCCCTGGCCCAGCCGCCACATGAGGACGAATGGTCCGCGCCGCCGGAGGCTTCCGAAACGGGAGGCCAAAGCCATGGACAATGACCCCGCGCCCAATTCCAACGAACAGGCATGAGCATGAATCACGCTGAGCGCGCCACTGGCGCCCCCACGCTGCGAGAGACCGCTGCCGCCGCAGCGTCGCTGCTGCGAGCTTTGATGACGCCGCGCACCCGTCGCGACGGTGCTGTGCTCAACAACGGCCGCAATGACGGCCCGCCGGACCTCGACGAGCTCTGGCGTGACTTCAACCGCAAGCTCTCCGGCTTCTTTGGCGGTCGAGGCGGCAGCCCCGAGCCGCAGCCGGGCGGCTCCGGCCCCGACATGCGCAGCGCAGGCGTGGGCATGGGCCTGATCGGCGGCGTCGTGGCGCTGGCCTGGCTCGGCAGCGGCTTCTTCACGGTGCAGGAAGGCGAGCAGGCCGTCATCACGTCCTTCGGCAAGTACAGCCGCACCGTCGAGGCCGGCTTCCAGTGGCGCCTGCCCTATCCCTTCCAGGCGCACGAGACCGTCGCCGTCACGCAGCTCCGCTCGGTGGAAGTCGGGCGCCTGAACCAGGTGCCGGTCACCGGCCTGCGGGACTCCTCCATGCTGACGCAGGACGAAAACATCGTGGACATCCGCTTCACGGTGCAGTACCTGCTGAAGGATGCGCGCGACTACCTCTTCGAGAACCGCGACCCCGACGAAGCTGTGCGCCAGGCCGCCGAGTCCGCCGTGCGCGAGATCGTCGGCAAGTCCAACATGGACTCCGTGCTGTACGAGCAGCGTGATGCCATTGCGGCCGAGCTCGGCAAGTCGGTGCAGGCCCAGCTGGACCGCCTCAAGGCCGGCATCCAGATCAAGAACGTCAACGTCGGCAGCGTGCAGGCCCCCGAGCAGGTGCAGGCGGCCTTCGACGATGCCTTCAAGGCCGGTCAGAACAAGGAACAGCTCAAGAACGAGGGCGAGGCCTACGCCAACAGCGTGATCCCGGAAGCCCAGGGCAAGGCCGCGCGCCTGCGCCAGGAGGCCGAGGGCTACCGCTCGCGCGTGATTGCCCGCGCCGAGGGTGATGCGCAGCGCTTCAAGTCGGTGCTGGTCGAGTACCAGAAGGCGCCGGCCGTGACGCGCGACCGCATCTACATCGACACCATGCAGCAGATCTACAGCGACGTCACCAAGGTCATGGTGGACAGCCGCAACGGCTCGAACCTGTTGTACCTGCCGCTCGACAAGCTGATGCAGCAAGGCGGCTCCAGCGTCACGAGCACCACGCCGGTCCCGGTGACCGTCGAGCCGGCGCCCGCCGCCGCCGCACCGGTGGATCGCAGCCGCGATGCCCTGCGCAATCGTGAAGGCCGTTGAGGGAGCGACGACATGAACCGAATCACTAGCATCGTGCTGGGCGCGCTGGTCGCCTTCATGGTCCTGAGCTCGACGATGTACGTCGTCGACCAGCGCCAGTTTGCCGTCGTGTATGCCCTCGGCGAGATCAAGGAAGTGGTCAGCGAGCCCGGCCTGAAGTTCAAGGCGCCGCCGCCTTTCCAGAACGTGGTCTTCCTGGACCGCCGCGTGCAGACACTGGACAACCCGGATCCCCGCCCGATCTTCACGGCCGAAAAGAAGAGCCTCGTGCTCGACTGGCTGGTGAAGTGGCGCGTGACCGATCCGCGCCAGTTCATCCGCAACAGCGGCAGCACCATGAGCGCCGTGAACGCCCGCCTGAGCCCCATCGTGCAGGCGGCGCTGAACGAGGAAGTCACCAAGCGCGACGTGCGCGCCGTGCTCGCCACCGAGCGCGACAAGGTGATGCAGGACGTGCGCCGCCGCCTCGTCGAGGAAGCCAAGCAGTTCGGCATCGAGATCCTGGACGTGCGGATCAAGCGCGTGGACTTCGCGGCCAACATCACGGAGGCGGTCTACCGTCGCATGGAATCCGAGCGCAAGCGCGTGGCCAACGAATGGCGCGCCACCGGCAGCGCCGAGGCCGAGAAGATCCGCGCTGACGCCGATCGCCAGCGTGAAGTCATCCTGGCCGAGGCCTACCGTGATGCGCAGCTGATCAAGGGCGAGGGCGATGCCAAGGCGTCGGCCCTGTATGCCGAGGCCTTCGGCCGCGACCCGCAGTTCGCGCAGTTCTACCGCTCGCTCGAGGCCTACCGTGCCGTGTGGAAGAACAAGTCGGACGTGATGGTGCTCGACCCGAACTCCGAGTTCTTCAAGGCCATGCGCGGCGCACCGACCGGTGCTGCAGCGCCGGCCAAGAAGTAAACCCCGCCTCGCACTCCATGCCAGCCCCGCCTTCGAGCGGGGCTTTTTCGATGAGCCTCGACCTTCTGTGGACCGCCCTGGCCTTGATGCTCGTGATCGAGGGGCTGCTGCCGCTGCTCCAGCCGGCACGCTGGCGCGCGCTGTTCCAGCGCATGACCACCCTCAGCGACGGCCAGATCCGCTTCGTCGGCCTGGCCAGCGTGGCCGGCGGGCTGATCGGGCTCCTGCTGCTGCGCTGAGCCGCTGAGCCGCCCGTTCTGGGCGGGGAGAGGCGGCGGCGAAGAAAGGGCGAGCAGGGCGCACGGCCCCCTCTGCACGTGACCCGCATTTGCGCGTCACGTAGGCTCGCCTGTTCGCGCGTCCGGGACTTCCCGGTACAATGCCGTTTTTAACCCCCCCAGAAACGTCCATGGCCTCTGCTTGGCTGCTGCCCGAGCACATTGCTGACGTCTTGCCCTCCCAGGCTCGCCGTATCGAAGAACTCCGGCGTGAACTCCTGGATCTGGCGCGGACCTACGGCTGCGAACTGGTGATGCCTCCCATGCTGGAGCACCTGGAGTCGCTGCTCACCGGTACGGGTCGTGAACTGGACCTCAAGACCTTCAAGCTCGTCGACCAGCTCTCCGGTCGCAGCCTCGGCCTGCGCGCGGACACCACGCCCCAGGTCGCGCGCATCGACGCCCACCTGCTGAATCGCGCCGGCGTGACGCGCCTGTGCTACTGCGGTCCCGTCGTCCACACGCGTCCGGAAGGGCTGCATGGCAGCCGCGAGCCGCTGCAATTCGGCGTCGAGATCTATGGCCATGCCGGCCTGGAAGCCGACCTCGAAGTGCAGGAGCTGGCCATCGCCACGCTGCGCAAGGCCGGCCTGACCGGCATCACGCTGGACCTGGGCGATGCCCGCCTGGTGCAGGGCGTGCTGGGTGATCTGAAGCTGCCGGCGGACACGCTGGACGCCATCGTCTCGGCCCTGGCTGCCAAGGACGCGGCGAACCTGGCCCAGGCGACGGCGGGCATGCCTGCTGCCGCGGCTCAGGGGCTGCAGGCCCTGATCGGCCTGTACGGCGGGCTCGAGGTCCTCGACCAGGCGCGTGCGCAGCTGCCGGATCATCCGCTGATCCGCGCGGCGCTGGACGACCTGCGCTGGCTGTCCAGCCATCTGCGCGAGAGCCATCCGGACCTCCGTCTGGGCTTCGACCTGGCGGATCTGCGAGGCTATGCCTACTACAGCGGCATGCGTTTCGCCCTCTACGCCGCCGGCTGCAGCGATGCAGTGCTGCGCGGCGGTCGCTACGACGAGGTGGGCGCCGTGTTCGGCCGCCGCCGTCCGGCCGTGGGCTTCAGCCTCGACCTGAAGACCCTGGTGGCGCTGAGCCCCGTCACGCCGCTGCGGGCGGCCGTGCGCGCCCCCTGGGGCGAGGACGCGGCCCTGCGTGCCGCCGTGCGAGCCTTGCGTGAGCAAGGCGAGACCGTCGTCTGTGTGCTGCCCGGGCACGAGCACGAAAACGACGAATTCGACTGCGACCGCGAACTGGTCACCGTTGGCGGGCAATGGGTGGTGCGCGCGCGTTGACGCGGCCCGCCAATCTGAATACTTTTCATTGGATGAGCATCATGCACAGTGAGATCGCGCGCGGCCGTAATGTGGTCGTTGTGGGCACCCAGTGGGGTGACGAAGGCAAGGGCAAGGTCGTCGACTGGATGACCGATCACGCCCAGGGCGTGGTGCGTTTCCAGGGCGGCCACAACGCCGGCCACACGCTGGTGATCAAGGGCGTGAAGACGGCCCTGCAGCTGATTCCGTCGGGCATCATGCGCGACGGCGTGGCCTGCTACATCGGCAACGGCGTGGTGGTGGATCCGGCCCATCTGGTGTCCGAGATCGAGCGCCTGGAGAAG
>JAYRMR010000053.1:0-30936 GCA_041912595.1 Burkholderiaceae bacterium | reverse complement strand
GAAGGGCCACACCGAGCTCTACCGCGGCGCCGAGTACGTCGTCGACTTCCTGCCCAAGGTCAAGGTCGAGGCGGCCGTGGATGACGCGGTCGTGGACCAGGTCATCGAGGCCATCGAGGGCTCCGCCCGCACCGGCAAGATCGGTGACGGGAAGATCTTCGTCTCGCCGCTGGACCAGGTCGTGCGCATCCGTACCGGTGAGACCGGCAAGGATGCACTCTGATCCCCCACCCCCTACCGGTTACGCCGGCCCCCTCAAGGGGGCGTGCCCGCAGGCCCGGCAGAGCCGGATCCTCGGGCCCCGCTGTGCTTGATTGGCGGACTGCGACGAACGAATCGTTCAGTGCCACTGCAATAAGGACGTTGGAGATTTCAAGATGAAGAAACTGCTTGCCTCCCTGGCCCTCGCCGCGGCGGTCTTCGCCCCGGGCGCCTGGGCCCAGGACGCCGCCTCGGCGCCCGCCGCTGCTGCCTCCGTCGCTGCCGTGGCCGCTGCGCCTGACGCGGCCGCCGCCTCGGCCCCCGTGGCCGCCTCCGCTCCGGCCGAAGCGGCATCCGCCGCCGCCCCCGCGCCGGTGCCCAACAAGGGCGACACGACGTGGATGATGCTGTCCACGCTGCTGGTCATCATGATGACGGTGCCAGGTCTTGCCCTGTTCTACGGCGGCCTGGTCCGCAGCAAGAACATGCTGTCGGTCCTGATGCAGGTGATGGTCACCTTCTCGCTGATCGTGGTGCTGTGGGTGCTCTATGGCTACAGCTTCGCCTTCACCGAGGGCAACGCCTTCATCGGCGGCACGGACCGGCTCTTCATGAAGGGCATCTGGGACAACGTCGCCGGCACCTTCTCGAACGCCGCCACCTTCAGCAAGGGCGTCGTGATCCCCGAGATCGTGTTCGCCGCCTTCCAGGCTACCTTCGCGGGCATCACGGCCTGCCTGATCGTCGGCGCCTTCGCCGAGCGCATCAAGTTCTCCGCCGTGCTCGCCTTCATGACGATCTGGTTCACGTTCAGCTACCTGCCCATCGCGCACATGGTGTGGTTCTGGGCCGGCCCGGACGCCTACACGAGCGCTGACGTCGTGGACAAGGTCAACAGCACGGCCGGCCTGATCTGGCAGTGGGGCGCGCTGGACTTCGCCGGCGGCACCGTGGTGCACATCAACGCCGCCGTGGCCGGCCTGGTGGGTGCCTACATGGTCGGCAAGCGCGTCGGCTACGGTCGCGAAGCGTTCACGCCGCACAGCCTGACGCTGACCATGGTCGGTGCCTCGCTGCTGTGGGTGGGCTGGTTCGGCTTCAATGCCGGCTCCGCCCTGGAAGCCAACGGCTTCGCCGCGCTGGCCTTCATCAACACCTTCGTCGCCACGGCCGCCGCTGTGCTGGCCTGGAGCGTGGGTGAGGCGCTGCACAAGGGCAAGGCCTCGATGCTGGGCGCCGCCTCCGGTGCCGTCGCCGGCCTGGTGGCCATCACCCCGGCCGCGGGCAATGTGGGCGTCGGTGGCGCCCTGGTGATCGGCGTCGTCGCCGGCTTCGCCTGCCTGTGGGGCGTGTCCGGCCTGAAGAAGCTGCTGGGGGCCGACGATTCCCTGGACGTGTTCGGCGTCCACGGCGTGGGCGGCATCATCGGCGCGCTGCTGACCGGCGTGTTCAACTCGCCCGCCCTGGGAGGCCCGTCCGCCGTCGGCGACTGGGTCACCGCCTCCATGATCGCGCCGGATGCCTACAGCATCGCCAGCCAGGTCTGGACGCAGGCCAAGGCCGTGGGCGTGACCATCGTCTGGTCGGCCGTGGTGTCCGTGATCGCCTACAAGGTGGTGGACATGACCCTCGGCCTGCGCGTCTCCGAAGAGGAAGAGCGCGAGGGCCTGG
Source organism: Burkholderiaceae bacterium (assembly GCA_041912595.1). Taxonomy (GTDB): domain Bacteria; phylum Pseudomonadota; class Gammaproteobacteria; order Burkholderiales; family Burkholderiaceae_C; genus Roseateles_B. The sequence goes on along the minus strand of JAYRMR010000053.1, from coordinate 29,064 downwards.
ACATCAGCTCGCACGGCGAGACCGCGTACCACAAGTGAGCATCGCCCGGCCGGTCGTCGCGACCGGCCGGCGACAAGGAAAAGCCGCCCTCGGGCGGCTTTTTTTATGGGCGCCAGGCGCCGCCCGCTGGCCGCCTAGCGCTCGGTCCGCGCCGGGAGGCGGGACATCGGGGGCAGCCCGTTGGGGCCTTCGGTGCCGGCCAGGGCCGGGGCGACGTTCAGGAACAGCACGCGCAGCTCGTCACGCGGCTCGAAATCCTCGAGGCGGACCTCCAGCGTCAGCGGATCGGTCCGGCGGAACTTGCCGGGGAAGCACAGCATCACCAGCTCGGTCGCCTTCGCCTTCTTGAGGCGCAGCGTGAAGTCGCGGATGGGGCCGCCCCAGGAATTCGCGGTGGTGAGGATGTACTCGACGCGGCTGCCTGCCACCGGGCCGTAGGCCTCGGGGGCCGGCGATGCCGCCGCCACCAGGCGTTGCCAGGCGGCGATCTGGGCGTCGTTCGCGCAGTACTCCGTGCGCAGCAGGGCCTCGGTGAAATAGTAGGAATTCGAACCGCCGCTGGTGAAGGGCACGTACTGGTGGGACACCTCAAGGCGGCGGCGATCGCCGAAGTTCATCTCCCAGACGTAGCTGACGTCCGCCAGCCACGCGGGATAGGGGCGCTCCTCGGACGGCCCCTCCTCGACGACCAGACCCTGGCGCAGCAGCTGTTGCGTCTGCTTCGGCGTCAGCGGTGGCACGCGCAGCCGCTCGCCCGGGCGCGAGAAGAAGGGGCTGGCGAAGGGATAGTGGGCGATCTGCTCGTCGCTCACGCCGGCGCTCCGGAGTGCCGCGGTGACATCCGCCGTGCAGGTGCGTGACGGGGGCGCGTCGCCGCAGTCGCCCTGGCGCCCCTGGACCAGCGCCCGGTACGGCACCGGCCGACCGTCGACGGTGGCGCTGAAGCCGCGGGGGGAGCCGGCCCATGTGGCCGAGGGCAGCTCGGCACCATACAGCGGCAGCGGAAAGAGCACCGGGATCGGCGGCAGGGCACCATCCCCGTGGCGCTCGAAGACGTAGTCCACACGGATCCGGTCCGGCCGGACCTCCAGCACCTCGCGCACCATGGAGACGCGCTGCGTCTTTCCCGGCGTCACGATGCCGCCGATGCCCAGTTCGGCATAGCCGTCGTTGGCCTGGGCGGCGGTGGCCAGGAGGGCGCCCAGCAGCGCCGCGGCGCTCCGCAGGGGACGGTCGTGGCGGGAGGTGGAATTCGGCATGGCGTGGCGAGGGCAGAGCGGGCGCGGCCGGACGCACCGGCCGCCGGAACGAAGGGGCGCATGGGCGCATGGGCGCATGGGCGCCGCCGTGCGGCCGAGGGCTCAGCCCTGCCTGTGCTTGAGCAGCGCCCCGAGCAGTTCCGACAGTTTCGCCGGGCTGAAGGGCTTGGGCAGGAAGTAATCCGCGCCGGCCGCGCGCGCGGCCTCGTGGTCGGCCGAGGCGGCCTTGGCGGTCAGCATCACGATGACGGTCTTGGCCGTCCCCGGCGCGGCGCGGGCCTGGCGGCAGACCTCCAGGCCGTCCATGCCGCCGGGCATCATGGTGTCCAGCAGCACCATGTCGGGCTGCCAGCTGAGGATCTTCTCGAGACCGGCGGTGCCGTTGGCGGCTTCCTGGATCTCGTACTCGTCATCCTCCAGGGCCCAGCGGATCAGGCGACGGATGTCGGCCTGGTCTTCAACGATGAGCAGTTTGGCGGGCATCTTGTGCGGTGCGGCGCAGGTGTCGATCCGGCAAGCATAGCGCCGCCTCGCGAACGAGGCGGCGTACAAAGCCCTTGCATTCGGGCAATACGCCCTCAGTTGCGCCCTCCTAGAATGCCCCAAGCCCCCTCAGTCCAGGACTCTCCATCATGGTTCCACATCTCGTCACCGCCCTGAACGGCCCCATCAAGGAACTGGAGCAGCGCATCCTGGAGTCCCTGCCGGCCATCGAGCGCTGGTTCCGCCTGGAGTGGATGGAGCACACGCCGCCCTTCTACAGCTCGGTGGACGTGCGCAACGCCGGCTTCAAGCTGGTGCCGGTGGACACCAACCTCTTCCCGGGCGGTTTCAACAACCTCAACCCGGACCTGCTCCCGCTGTCGGTGCAGGCGGCCATGGCGGCCATCGAGAAGATCTGCCCCGAGGCCAAGAACCTGCTGCTGATCCCCGAGAAGCACACGCGCAACAGCTTCTACCTCCAGCACCTGCAGACGCTGGTGCGCATCTTCACGCAGGCCGGGCTGAACGTGCGCCTGGGCAGCCTGGACGAGGCCGTCACGGAGCCGACCGCGCTGGCCCTGCCCGACGGCGGCAGCCTCGCCGTGGAGCCGCTGGTGCGCAAGCGCGGGCGGCTCGGCCTGAAGGACTTCGACCCCTGCACCATCCTGCTGAACAACGACCTCTCGGCCGGCATCCCGCCGGTGCTGGAGGGGCTGCACGAGCAGTACCTGCTGCCGCCGCTGCATGCCGGCTGGACGATGCGCCGCAAGTCGCGCCACTTCCAGGCCTATGAGGAAGTCGCGAAGAAGTTCGCCAAGCTGCTGGGCATGGACCCGTGGCTGATCAACCCGCTGACCGTGGGCGTGCAGGGCCTGGACTTCACCGAGGGCCACGGCCTGGAGGCGCTGAAGGACCAGGTCGACCAGGTCCTCACCAAGACGCGGCGCAAGTACAAGGAATACGGCATCCAGGAGAAGCCCTTCGCCATCGTCAAGCCGGACGCCGGCACCTACGGCATGGGCATCATGACGGTGCGCGACGCCAAGGAGCTGGAGGAGCTCAACCGCCGCTGCAAGAACAAGATGTCGGTGATCAAGGACGGCCAGCCCGTGACCGAGGTCATCGTGCAGGAGGGCGTGGTGACGCACGAGCGCGTCAACGAGGCCGTGGCCGAGCCGGTGGTCTGCATGATGGACCGCTACGTCGTGGGCGGCTTCTACCGCGTGCACGCCGACCGCGCCGCGGACGAGAACCTCAACGCGCCGGGCGCGAGCTATGTGCCGCTGGCCTTTGCGCAGTCCACCCAGCTGCCGCGCCCCGGCGAGGCCCCCGGGGCCAGCGCGCCGAACCGCTTCTACATGTACGGCGTCATCGCCCGTCTGGGCATGCTGGCCGCCAGCTACGAGCTCGAGGCAACCGACCCGGACGCCGAGGTCTACGCCTGAAGCCCGGTCCCGGCCGGGTCCGCCGAGGCCTGCAGCAGGGTCTTGAAATGCTGCAGGTGCTCGCTCGGCGGCTCGGGCAGGTGCCACACCGTCAGGTCGGCCAGCCCCAGGTCCGCCTCCAGCGGCAGGATCAGGCCGATGCCATGCTGGGTGGCCAGCCGGGCCGCGTGCAGCGGCATGATGGTCAGGCAGGGCATGCGCCGCATCAGGCTCAGGGACAGCATCAGGTCGCCGGTCTCGATGACGTTGCGCGGCAGCGGCACCGCCCGCTGGGCCCACAGCCGCTCCTGCAGGGCCCGTGACCGGGTGCCGGGCAGCGGCCAGATCCATGTCTGCTCGCTGAGCGTCTCCCAGCCCACCCGGCGCGCTCGGGCCAGCGGGTGGTGGGCGCTGATGACCAGGACCTCGCGCTGCTGCACGAGGCAGTGGGATTCCAGGTCCACCGGTGGGTCGTTCTGCGGCACGCGGGCGACCACGAGATCCAGCCGCCCCTGGCGCAGCTCCTGGAACAGATCCCGCAGCGCGTGTGTGCGCACGCTCAGCGTGATGTGCGGGTAGGCCAGCTTCATCTGGGCCATGGCCTCGGGCAGGACGTGCGCCAGCGCGGCGTTCGTGGCCCCGATCAGCAACTCGCCCGCGGCGCCGCGCACCATGGCGGCGACATCCTCGCCGCCGCGCTGCAGGTCCGCCTCGAGCTTGCGGGCCAGCACCCCCATGCGTTCGCCCAGGGCTGTGGCGCGCAGGCCGCGCCCCTGGCGCAGGAACAGGGTTTGTCCCAGGCCCTGCTCAATCTCGGCCAGCGTCTTGCTGACGGCCGGCTGCGTGACATGCAACAGCTCGGCCGCGGCACTCAGGCTGGCCGCCTGCTCCAGGGCTATCAGGGTGCGCAGATGGCGCAGGCTCAGGCGTCGCCGCACGAACTGCTCGGCCGCCTCGGGCCCCCCCTCGGGACGTGGATTCATAACCATTCACAAAACTTTACCAAACCAGAACTCATGGGCCGTCCGCGCCCGATCTTTAGCTTTGCGGCCTTCGGTGCACCTCGCGCCGCCGAATTCCAACGCCCATTGAGGAGATGCCCATGAAATTCCCGATGACCGTGGTGGGGCTGGCCGCCCTGGCCTGCTGCAGCGCCCAGGCCCAGAGCCCGACGCCGCCCCAGCCCACCCAGCAGAAGCTCGAGCGTGTCGAGGTGACCGGCTCGATGATCAAGCGCACCGACCGCGAGACGCCGTCGGTGGTGCAGGTCATCACGGCCGAGCAGATCCGCAAGTCGGGCTTCGCCACGGTGGAGGAGCTGCTGCGCTCGTCCAGCGCGGTGGACGTGAGCGGCTCGGTGGGCGTCGGCAGCGGCTTCGTCTCGGGGGTCAACGCGGTTTCCATGCGCGGCATGGGCGCCCAGGGCACGCTGGTGCTGATCAACGGCCGTCGCCTGGCGCCCGTGGGGGCGGTGGACATCAACTTCGGCCGAGGCAATCTCGTCAGCACCAACACCATTCCCAAGGACGCGATCGAGCGCATTGAGATCCTCAAGGACGGTGCCTCCGCCATCTACGGCTCGGACGCCATGGCCGGCGTGATCAACTACGTGCTGAAGAAGGAGTACACCGGCGGCGAGCTGGCGGCCTCCGCCGGCGCCAACAGCCAGGGGGACGGTCGCAAGCGCAGCGCCTCGGGCAGCTTCGGCTTCGGCAACCTGGCCACCCAGCGCTTCAACGTCTTCGGCGGCCTGGAAATCTCGCAGCGCGACCCCGTCACCTACCGCGAGGCCAGCCGCATCGGCCGCCAGGCGGACCGCGACGCCTGGCTGATCGCCAACTCCACGGCCGGCACGCCGCGCCTGCCCGACTTCTCGTACGGCAGCATCGGCAGCTTCTGGGGCAACTACTACAGCCTGCCGGCGACCACGCCCAGCAGCACGACGGGTCCCAACGATTCCAAGCTCTACCTCGGCACCCTGGCCGGCTGCCCGGACGAGCGCACCGTGGGCAAGGGCGTGCCGCAGAAGCAGCCCGGCCAGCAGGACAGCTCGCCCCTGGGCCAGTGCCGCTACAACCTGGACGACAACACCGAGTTCATGGCCAAGCAGGACCGCTTCAGCGGCTCCGTGCGCGGCAACTTCGCCGTCAATGAGGACACCACGGCCTTCGTCGACCTGATGTACTCGCGGACGAAGACCGTGAACGTGCTCGCGCCGCAGTCCCTCGCCACGCTCGTCGGGGCCAACAACACGCGGGTGAGCACCTGGGCGCTGCCCAACGGCAAGGTCCTGGGCCAGAACGCCATCATCCTCGCGCCCGACCACCCGGACAACCCGACGCGCGGCACGGCCAAGCCGCAGACCGTGCAGCTGGCCTACCGCTTCGAGGACCTCGACCAGCGCGAGATCTCCGACCTGAGCGCCACCCGCCTGAGCGCGGGCGTGGAAGGTGTCTACGCAGGCTGGGACTACGACGCCGCGGTGGTCTACAGCAAGATGGGCAACAAGGGCATCCGCACCCAGCGCCTGCTCTCCAGCCGCCTCAACGAGCTGATCGCCAAGGGCGGGCCGTACCGCTTCGGCAAGGCCAACGATGCCGCCGCCGTCGACTGGCTCACGGACGATGCCACCAACACCGGTGACTCGACCGTCACCGCCGCCGACGTGCGGGCCAGCCGCGAGTGGTTCGAGATGGCCGGCGGCCGCGCGGCGGTGGCCGTGGGCCTGGAAGCGCGCCATGAGAGCCTGTCCGCCGTGCCGGATGACGCCTTCCGTTCGGGGGACTACGTCGGCCTGGTCGCAAACGGCACTTCGGGCTCGCGCAACGTCATGGGCGGCTTCGGCGAGCTGCGCCTGCCGGTGCTCAAGAGCCTGGAAGTGCAGGCCGCCCTGCGCGCTGAGCACTACAGCGACTTCGGCAACTCCACCACCGGCAAGCTGGGCTACAAGTGGACGGTGCTGCCGGGCCAGTTGATGATGCGCGGCACCGCCGCCACGGGCTACCGCGCGCCCTCCATCTCGCAGATCTCCCGCGATGGCTTCTTCGTGAGCTTCCACAGCTACGGCACCGAGCGCATCTACGACCCGATGCGCTGCAACTGGAACGCCAGCGACAACAGCAAGTCCACCAGCAAATCCACGCAGCCCAACCAGTGGCGCGACTGCAATCTGCTGAACTACACCTCAGGCGTGCCGACGGCCCAGCAGCCCGGCTCGCTGGCCACCGCCGTGACGCCCAACCCGGCCGTCAAGGCCGAGAAGTCGCGCTCGGCCACGCTGGGGCTGGTGCTGTCGCCGACGGACTATCTGGACGTCTCGCTGGATGCCTGGTACTTCAAGCGCAACAACGAGATCCGGGTCCAGCGCGGCTTCGACATCATGACCTCGTACATCGCCAACCCGGCGGCCAACGAGCAGTTCCTGATCCGCGACAGCAACCCGGGCACCTGGCTGACGGACGCCAAGGGCGCCCTCATCCCCAACAGCGGCCCGATCCTGGCCCTGCTGCGCCAGTACGGCAATTTCAACTACACCGTCACCTCGGGCGTGGACTACGAGGCCAATCTGCGCCTGCCGGCCAATCCGCTGGGAAAGTTCAAGGTCAAGCTGGAGGGCAGCTACACGGCCCGCTACGACCAGCAGATCCTCAGCGGCGGCGCCGTGGAGCGGATCGACGGCACCACCACCTCGGGGGTGCCCAAGACCAAGGCCTCCGTGCGTATTGACTGGAGCCGCAACGACACCAGCGCCTGGTTGCGTCTGAACCACACCGATCCGCTGTGGAGCAACACCAGCTCGGCGCAGTGCCGCTACAGCCCGACGGCGCTGCAGGCCTACCCGAGCGCCCAGGGCTGGTGCACCGCCACCCGCCAGACGACGCTGGACCTGGGGCTGTCCTACGCCGGCTTCAAGAATGTCGTGCTGGCGGGTTCGCTGCTGAATGTCACCAACGAATACATCAGCGGCGGCGCCGCCACGGTGCCGGCGCAGTTCGGGCACTGGGACAGCGGCAACCGCAGCGACGCGGACCTCGGCCGCCGCTTCAACGTGAGCCTGAGCTACCGCTGGGACTGACGCCCGCCCGGCGCCCCGGGGGCGGCCATCCGGTCGGGTGGCTGGTCCCGGGGGCGCTGTGCAGCGCACAATAGGGACTTTTGACTCCTCGGCTTGACATGTCTCAGGCCGTCGCGCCTGTGAGCTCGAGCCACGAACAACAACACCGAAGCCCCGGCGTCCTGGCCGCCATGACCCTGGGGGCCCTGGGGGTCGTCTACGGCGACATCGGCACCAGCCCGCTCTACGCCCTCAAGGAAGTCTTCCACGGCGGCCACGTGCCGCTGAACCCGCAGAACATCCTCGGCGTGCTCTCCCTGCTGTTCTGGACGATGACCATCGTGGTCTCGTTCAAGTACGTCCTGCTGATCCTGCGGGCCGACAACAACGGCGAGGGCGGCCTCATCGCCATGCTGGCCCTGGCCACGCAGGCGGTGCGCGCGAAGCCGGCCCTGCGGCGCGTGCTGATGGGCGTGGGGCTCTTCGGCACCGCCATCTTCTTCGGCGACGCGGTCATCACGCCCGCCATGACGGTGCTGGGCGCCGTCGAGGGCATCGACGTCTATGCGCCGCAATATGACCAGCTGATCGTCCCGCTGACCCTCGTCGTGCTGGCCGGCCTCTTCGCCGTGCAGCGCTTCGGCACCGGCGGCGTGGGCAAGGCCTTCGGGCCGGTGATGCTGGTGTGGTTCACCTGCCTCACGCTGCTCGGCCTGCCCCAGATCCTCGAGAACCCCAAGGTGCTGGCCGCGGTGAACCCGCTCTACGCCATCGAGTTCTGCGCGCACTACGGCTGGGTCGCCTTCGTGGCCCTGGGCGCCGTGGTGCTGGTCGTCACGGGCGGCGAGGCGCTCTATGCCGACCTCGGCCACTTCGGCAAGCAGCCCATCCGCATCGCCTGGTACGGCATCGTGATGCCGGCCCTGGTGATCAACTACTTCGGGCAGGGCGCCCTGCTGCTGGAGGACCCGGCGGCCATCAAGAACCCCTTCTTCCTGATCGCGCCCTCGTGGGCCGAGATGCCGCTGTTCGGCCTGGCCACGCTGGCCGCCATCGTGGCCTCGCAGGCCCTGATCACCGCCGCCTTCTCCGTCACCAAGCAGGCCGTGCAGCTGGGCATCCTGCCCCGCATGCGCATCGTGCACACCTCGGTGCGGGACATCGGCCAGATCTACGTGCCCTTCATCAACTGGATGCTGTTCGGCTTCGTGGTCGTCGCCGTCGTGATGTTCGGCTCGTCCAGCAAGCTGGCCGGCGCCTACGGCGTGGCGGTGACGATCGACATGACCATCACCACGGTCATGACCTTCTTCGTGATCCGCTACGGCTGGAAGTACCCGCTGGCGCTGTGCGTGGCGGCCACCGGCTTCTTCTTCGTCATCGACGTCACCTTCCTCGCCTCCAACCTGCTCAAGGTCGCGGCGGGCGGCTGGTTCCCGCTGACCATCGGCGTGTGGATGTTTACGCTGATGCTGACCTGGAAGCAGGGCCGCCAGCTGCTCTCCAACAAGCTGCGCGAGGATGCCATCGAGCTCAAGGGCTTCCTGGAGGCCGTGTTCCTGAGCCCGCCCGTGCGCGTGCCCGGCACGGCGGTGTTCCTCTCGGCCGAGCTCGGCATCACGCCCAATGCGCTGCTGCACAACCTCAAGCACAACAAGGTGCTGCACGAGCAGAACCTCTTCGTGACGGTGCGCCACCACGAGAAGCCCTGGATCGGTTTCGACAAGCGCGTCGAGGTGGAGAACCTCGGCAACGACTGCTGGCAGGTGACGGTGCACTTCGGCTTCAAGAACGAGCCCGACGTGCCCGAGGCGCTGAAGCTGCTCGAGGCCCGCGGCGTGCACCTGGACGACATGGAGACGAGCTACTTCCTCTCCCGCGACATCGTCATCCCGACCATCGGCTCGGGCATGGCCCTGTGGCGCGAGAAGCTCTTCGCCAGCATGCACCGCAACGCGGCCGCCGCTGCCGACTTCCTGCACCTGCCCACCAACCGCATCGTGGAGCTGGGCTCCAAGGTCGAGATCTGAGTCGAGATCCGAGTCCGGCCCGGCGCCCGGGGCGGCTGCACAGCGACGCCCTCCGCCCGGGCGTCGAGTCCTGAGCGGCGGCGGACGGGCGCCAGGCGCATTCGGCGTCTTGCCCCCGCCCCGGCACGGTCACGGCGGGCCGGCTATGCTGGCCCCCATGCGCCGTTTCCTGCAAGACCTGTCCCTGCCTTCCACCGTCGCCGGCTTCGTGGCCGTGCTGGTGGGCTTCACCAGCTCCGTGGCCATCGTCTTCAAGGGCGCGACGGCGCTGGGCGCCACCCCGACGCAGCTGACGTCCTGGATGTGGGCCCTGGGCCTGGGCATGGGTCTCACCAGCCTCGGTCTCTCGCTCTGGACGCGCAAACCGGTGCTCACGGCCTGGTCCACGCCCGGGGCCGCGCTGCTGTCGACCACCGTCGGCGTGTCGATGCCGGAGGCCGTCGGCGCCTTCATCGTCTGCGCACTGTTCATCGCCTTTGCCGGCTTCAGCGGGCTGTTCGAGCGCCTGATGGACCGCATCCCCATCGCCATTGCCTCCGCGCTCCTGGCCGGCGTGCTGGCCCGCTTCGGGCTGGATGCGATGCTGGCCACGCAGAGCGCCCCCGTGCTGGTGATCGCCATGGCGGCGGCCTTCCTGCTCGGCCGGCGCTTCTGGCCGCGCTATGCGGTGCCCGTGGTGCTGCTGGCGGGCATCGCGGTGGCCGGTGTCCAGGGACGCCTGCACATGGACGCCGTGCAATGGGCCTGGGCGCAGCCCGAGTGGGTGAGCCCGCGCTTCAGCGTGGCGGCGCTCATCGGCGTGGCGCTGCCGCTCTTCCTCGTGACCATGGCCTCGCAGAACCTGCCCGGCGTCGCCGCGCAGCGGGCCTCGGGCTACCAGACGCCGGTGTCGGCCAGCATCGGGGTGACAGGTCTTGCCTCGCTCGTCCTGGCCCCCTTCGGCGGCTACGCGCTGAACCTGGCCGCCATCACCGCCGCCATCTGCATGGGCCGCGAGGCGCATGAGGACCCGGCCCGGCGCTATACCGCGGCGGTGATGGCCGGCGTCTTCTACATCGCCCTCGGCCTGGCCGGCGGCGCCGTCGTCGGGCTGCTGGCCGCCTTCCCGCGCGAGCTCGTGGCTGCGATCGCCGGGCTGGCGCTGCTGGGCACCATCGCCGGCGGCCTGAGTGCCGCCCTCAAGGAAGAGTCGCACCGCGACGCCGCGATCCTCACCTTCCTCGTGACGCTCTCGGGCCTCCAGCTGGCGGGCATCGGCTCCGCCTTCTGGGGCGTGGTGGCCGGCTCGCTGGCGCTGCTGGTGCAGCACCTGCGCCGCCCCTGACGCCGCCCGCCGCACGACTCCTCGATTCCACCTTTCCGGACCTTCGCCATGAAACTGCTTTTCGTTGCCGACCCGCTGTCCAGCTTCAAGACCTACAAGGACTCGACCTTCGCCATGATGCGCGAGGCCGCCCGCCGCGGCCACGAGCTGTGGGCCTGCGAGCCCGCCGATCTGGTGTGGCAGCGCGGCGGCCTCGTCACCGCCCGTGGCGCCCAGCGGCTGCAGCTCACGCCCGCCGCGCTGGCCAGCGGCTACGGCACGGACACGCCCGACTGGCACGCCGTCACGGCCACGCAAGACCTGGCCCTCGCCGGCGTCGACGCCGTGCTGATGCGCAAGGACCCGCCCTTCGACAGCGAGTTCTTCTACACCACCCAGCTCCTGAGCCAGGCCGAGCGCGAGGGCGCCCGCGTGTTCAACAAGCCCTCGTCGCTGCGCGAGCACCCCGAGAAGCTGGCCATCCTCGAGTTCCCGCAGCACATCACGCCCACGCTCGTGACCCGCTCGGCCGCGGCCATCCGCGCCTTCCATGCCGAGCACCGGGACATCATCCTCAAGCCGCTCGACGGCATGGGCGGCATGGGCATCTTCCGCGTCGGGCCGGACGGCATGAACCTGGGCGCCATCATCGAGACGCTCAACAAGGACGGCGCCCAGACGGTCATGGTGCAGCGCTACCTGCCCGAGATCGCCCAGGGCGACAAGCGCGTGCTGCTGATCGGCGGCGAGGTCGTGCCCTATGCGCTGGCCCGCATTCCCCAGGGCGGCGAGGTGCGCGGCAATCTGGCGGCCGGCGGCAAGGGCGTGGCCATGCCGCTGACCGAGCGCGAGCGGGAGATCGCCGAGCACCTGGCGCCCATCCTCGCGGCGCGCGGGCTGCTGCTCGTGGGCCTGGATGTCATCGGGCCCTGCCTCACCGAGATCAACGTCACGAGCCCGACCTGCTTCCAGGAGATCGGCGCCCAGACGGGCTTCGACGTGGCCGCGCTCTTCGTCAATGCGCTGGAGCGGGCAGTGGGCGCGAGCCAGGGTTGATCCGCATGCCGCCCGGGCGGATCGGGTAGTCAAATACCAGAGCAAGACCAAAAACATACCAATGCTGCCGGATCAGCGCTTGATCCGGCGGGGCATCCGTCGGGGCTTGCGCGGCTTGCCTGGGCGGGCCGGGGAAAGGCGGATGACGCACAGGAGGGGTCGTCATCGAACGGCCCGGCGCGGCGCCCCTGAGGGTCGCCGGCTTCGGGCTGCTGTTCCGCCCCGCACCGATCCCCTGGAGGTCTGCATGTCCCCGTCCACCCGTCCCCACCTGCTGAGCCTGGCCCTGCTGGCGGCCGGCTTCTCGCTCACTTCATCGGCCCTGGCCGCCACTTGCTCGGCCGCCTGGGCCGAGGGCAAAACCTACACCGCCAACACCCTGGCCAGCGAGCAGGGCAAGGACTACAGCGCGCTGGTGACCCACACCGCCTACGTGGGCGCCCGCTGGAACCCGGCGTCCACGCCGTCCCTGTGGCGCTTCGTGGCGGACTGCACGGCCAGTCCCACCCCCACGCCGACACCTACCCCAACGCCGACGCCGACGCCGACTCCCACACCGACGCCAACTCCGACTCCGACGCCAACCCCGACCCCGACCCCGACCCCGACCCCCGGCCTGCCCAAGCACGCCCTCATCGGCTACTGGCACAACTTCGCCAACGGGGCCGGCGCACCGATCCGGGTGAAGGACGTGTCCGATGACTGGGACGTGATCATGATTTCCTTCGCCAGCGATGCCGGCGACGGCGGCGTGGCCTTCCAGCTCGACCCCGGCGCAGGCTCCGAGGCGGACTTCATCGCCGACATCGCCGCCAAGCGCGCGAAGGGCAAGAAGGTGGTGCTGTCGCTCGGCGGGCAGGACGGGCGCATGACGCTCAACACCAGCGCGCAGGTCACGAACTTCGTCAACACGCTGGCGGGGCTGATCGCCAAGTACGGCTTCGACGGCATCGACCTGGACCTGGAGAGCGGGGCCGGCGTGTCGCTGGGCGCGCCCATCATCAACAACCTGATCAGCGGCGTGAAGCAGCTCAAGGCCCGCGTGGGGCCGGGCTTCTACCTCTCGATGGCGCCGGAGCATCCGTATGTGCAGGGCGGCTACGTCGCCTTCGGCAGCATCTGGGGCGCCTACCTGCCCATCATCGACGGCCTGCGCGACGAGCTGACGATGATCCACGTGCAGTACTACAACAACGGCGGCTTCACCTACTCCGACGGGCGCCAGCTCAGCGAGGGCACGGTGGACGGCCTCGTGGGCGGCAGCCTGATGCTGATCGAGGGCTTCAAGGTCAGCCAGGGCACGGGCTGGGAGTTCAAGGGCCTGCGACCCGACCAGGTGGCCTTCGGCGTGCCCTCGGGGACGCGCGCGGCCGGGCGGGGCTATGCGCCGCCCAGCGTCATCAATCAGGCGCTCACCTGCCTGACGCTGCTCCAGAACTGCGGCGCCGTGAGGCCCAAGGGGGCCTACCCGAGCTTCCGCGGCGCCATGACCTGGTCCATCAACTGGGACCGGGCCGACGGCTTCAGCTTCTCGGTGCCGGTGAAGGCGCAGCTCCGGACGCTGCCCTGAGGCGATCCGGCGGTCTTCGGCAAGACCTGACCCCGGCGCGGGCGCCGGGGTTCAGCGCCGGTTTCAGCGCCGGTTTCAGCGCCGGCGCAGGCCCAGGTGCAGGGCCGCGTCGGGCCGCAGCGTGATGTCCAGCCGCGGGGCCGGTGCCGGCTGGCCCGGCAGCGTGAGCAGCTCGTGGCGCTGCAGGATCTGCGCGGCGACGACGCTCATCTCCGTCAGCGCGAAATGGCTGCCCAGGCACACGCGCGGGCCGGCGCCGAAGGGCAGCCAGGCGCCGCGCGGGATCTCCGGATGGCCGCTCGTGGGGTCGAAGCGCTCGGGGCGGAAGGCGTCGGGCTCCTCGAACCAGCGCGGGTCGCGGTGGGTGAGGGCGGGCGTCAGGCGGATCATGCTGCCCGGCGGCAGCTCGTAGCCGGCCACGCGCACCGGCGCGGTGGTGCTGCGCGAGAACAGCGCCGCCGCGGGCGGGAAGAGGCGCAGGCTTTCCTTGAAGCTGCGCGCCAGGCGCGGCATCAGCGCGAGGTCCGCCGCGGTGGGCGCGCGGTCGCCGAGCACCGAGCCCACCTCGTCCGCGATGCGGGCCTGTTCCTCGGGGTGCGAGGCCATGCACCAGCCCCACCACGTCAGGGCCGCGGCGGTGGTCTCGTGGCCGGCCAGGAAGGTGGTCATGCATTCGTCCCGCAGGCCGCGGGGGTCGAGCCCGTGCCCGCTGGCATCCTGTGCCTCGACCATCAGGCCCAGCAGGTCGTCCTGCGCCCCGCTGCTGCTCGCCAGGCGTGTCTGGATCTCTCCCTCGATGAAGCGGTCCAGGAGCTTCAGGGCGCGGCGCTTGCGGGCCTTCCAGGGCGCCCACAGCGGCGCGCTGACGGGCCAGTAGAACTCCTTCATCGCCTCGATGCCGAGGTCGTGCACCGCCGCGGCGATGTCGCGCCCCTGCTGCACGTCGGCGCGCGAGAAGAGGGCGCGCATGATGACGGCCATGGTCGTCTGCGTCATGGCGCCTTCGAAGTCGATCACCGGCGCATCGCCCCAGGTGGCGATGCCGTCACGGGCCGCGTCCACCATGCGGGGCACGAAGCCCTCGACGCGCTTGGGCGAGAACGCCGGCTGCAGCATCTGGCGCTGGCGCTTCCAGGCCGCGCCCTCGGCGACGAGCACGCTGTGCCCGTGCGCGCTGGCAAAGACCTCGGTGCCGCGTTCCCAGCGGATCAGCTGCTCGTGCGAGGCCACCAGGATCTCGCGGATGTGCTCGGGATGCAGGAAGCTGTAGTCCACCAGGTGGAGAAAGCGCTGGCGGACGACGTCGCCGTACTGGGCATGCCAGGCGCGGACGCTGCCGAGGTAGTCCAGGCGCAGGGCGCGCAGGCGGTCGAAACCCAGGCCGGCGGGGCCGGGCGGCAGGGCGGCATTCACGGAGGGCAGGGTGTGCGTGTTCATGGGGCGGATCGTGACGGCCCGGCGCCGGGGCGTCTTGAACGAAATCGACATGCCCGAGGACTTGGCCGTGCAGCGACCGGCTCCGCGTGTCGCTTCACTACACTGCGCCCATGGACTGCGACCGCCATCCCGATGCCGTCGCCCGGCTGATCGCCCCCAGCCTGGCGCTGAGCGGCTGCCTCAATGCCTCCCTGTGGCGCGACACGACGGGCGCCGCCTCGCTCACGACCGCCCAGCGCAGCAGCCATTTCCCGGCCACGCCCTATTGCGGCATGACCTGGGCGCTCGAGGGCGACGGCTGCCAGGTGCTGGACGACGGCAGCGAGCAGCGGCTGCCGAGCCTCGCGCTGGTGGGCGGGCCCAAGAGCCGGCCGGCGCAGTACCGCTCCGACGCCGGCACGCGCTGCTTCATGGTGGCCTTTCTGCCGGATGCGCTGCACGCGCTGACCGGGCTGGACCTGGCCTCGCTGCTGGACCGCCACGTGCCGATCGAGTCCGTGCTGGGCCCGGACTGGCAGGCCCTGAGTCGTGACATCCTGGCCGCGCCCGACGAGCACGCCTGCCAGGCGCTGCTCGAGGCCTTTCTGCTGCCGCGCTGGCGCGCCTGCGTCCAGGGGGCGAGCGCGCCGCCGCGCCGCTACCGCGACTGGATGGAAAACCTGGCGCTCAAGGCCGTGGCCGGCGGCCATGGCGAGAGCCTGCGCCAGGTGGAGCGCCGCATCAAGCGCTGGAGCGGCCAGAGCCTGCGGGCGCTGCGCAGCATCAGCCGCGCCGAGTCCACCTTCCACCAGGTGCGCCTGGAAATGGAGGCCGGCGAGGTGCTGTGGAGCGCGCTGGCGCAGGACGCCGGCTATGCGGACCAGGCCCATCTGTGCCGCGAGACCCGCCGCGTCACGGGCTTCACGCCCGAGGAGCTGCGCCGCCGGATCGACACGGACGAGGCCTTCTGGGCCTACCGCGTCTGGGCCTGAGCGGCGCGTCAACCGGCGCCCTGAGCGACCCCGGGCCGCGGCTCTGGGACAATCCGCCCCCATGGCTGTCCTCTCCCTGACCAATGCCCATCTCGCCTACGGCCACGTGCCGCTGCTGGATGGCGCCAATTTCTCGCTGGAAACCGGTGAACGCGTGGGCCTGATCGGCCGCAACGGCACCGGCAAGTCCTCCCTGCTCAAGATCCTCGCCGGCATCGACAAGCTCGACGACGGCCTGCTGCAGCTGCAGCTCGGGCTGCGCAGCGTCTATGTGCCGCAGGAGCCCGCGCTGCGGGCCGAGGCGAGCATCTTCGACGTCGTCAGCGAGGGCGTGGCCGAGGCCCGCGAGCTGCGCGAGCGCTTCGAGGCCCACGCGCCCGGCGAGGACCTCGACGCCCTGCAGACCCGCCTGGAGCAGCTCGGCGGCTGGACCTGGGAGCAGCGCGTCGAGGAGACGCTGCAGCGCCTGGGCCTCGATGGCAGCCGGCAGGTCGGCGCGCTCTCCGGGGGCCTGAAGAAGCGCGTGGCCCTGGCCCGCGCCCTGGTGGCCGAGCCTGACGTGCTGCTGCTGGACGAGCCCACCAACCACCTGGACCTCGACGCCATCGCCTGGCTCGAGGGCCTGCTCAACGCCTTCAAGGGCAGCCTGCTGCTGATCACCCACGACCGCGCCTTCCTGGACAACGTCTGCAACCGCATCGTCGAGCTGGACCGCGGGCAGCTGCGCGGCTATCCCGGCAATTTCGCGGCCTTCCAGGCGGCCAAGCAGTACGAGCTGGAGAACGAGGCCCTGGCCAACGCCCGCTTCGACAAGCTGCTGGCCCAGGAGGAGGTGTGGATCC
Source organism: Burkholderiaceae bacterium (assembly GCA_041912595.1). Lineage (GTDB taxonomy): Bacteria > Pseudomonadota > Gammaproteobacteria > Burkholderiales > Burkholderiaceae_C > Roseateles_B. Next base: position 12,635 of record JAYRMR010000053.1, on the reverse strand, counting down.
GCAAGGGCGTCGAGGCCCGCCGCACCCGCAGCGTGGCGCGCGTGGCGCGTCTCGTGCAGATGCGCGAGGAGCACGCCGCCCGCCGCGACGTGCAGGGCAAGGTGCGCCTGGACATCGCCACCGGGGACAGCAGCGGCAAGATCGTCGCGGAGCTGGAGAAGGTCAGCAAGCGCTTCGGCGATCGCACGGTGGTGCGCGAGTTCAGCACCACCATCCTGCGCGGCGACAAGATCGGCCTGATCGGCCCCAACGGCGCGGGCAAGACGACGCTGCTCAAGATGATCCTCGGCGAGCTGCCGCCCGACAGCGGCACCGTGCGCCAGGGCTCGCGCCTCACCGTCGCCTATTTCGACCAGATGCGCGACGGCCTCAACCTCGAGGCCACGCTGGCCGACACGATCAGCCCGGGCAGCGAGTGGATCGAGATCGGCAATCAGCGCAAGCACGTGATGAGCTACCTGAGCGACTTCCTCTTCGCGCCGCAGCGGGCCAATTCGCCGGTCAAGAGTCTCTCGGGGGGCGAGCGCAACCGCCTGCTGCTGGCGCGGCTCTTCGCCCGCCCTGCCAACGTCCTGGTGCTGGACGAGCCGACCAACGACCTCGACATCGAGACCCTGGAGCTGCTGGAAGAGCTGCTGCAGGACTACGACGGCACCGTCTTCCTCGTGAGCCACGATCGCCGCTTCCTGGACAACGTGGTCAGCTCGACGCTCGTGGCCGAGGGCGACGGCGTCTGGCGCGAGTACGAGGGCGGTGTGCAGGACTGGCTGACGCAGTCCCAGCGCGCCAAGGCCCTCGCCGCCAAGGCCGCGGCGGCGCCGGCGCCCGCGCCGGCTTCCGCGCCGGCCGCAGCCCCGGCACCGGCCAAGCGCAAGCTCAGCTACAAGGAGCAGCGGGAGCTCGACGAGCTGCCGGGCCGCATCGAGGCCCTGGAGGCCGAGCAGGCCCAGCTCAGCGCCCTGATCGGCGGCACGGAGCTCTACACCCAGGGCGCCGGCCGCATCCAGGAGGTCACGAACCGCGCCTCGGCCATCGAGGAGGAGCTGATGGTCCTGCTCGAGCGCTGGGAAGTGCTGGGCGCGCGCTGAGTCCGCCCGGCGCCGGCGTCAGGCGCGCTGCAGCTTGTCGGCCGGGACCAGCCCGGCCTTGTTCTTCAGCTGCACGACCAGCTCACCCTGGCGGATGACCACGGTGTCGACGACCTCGGTGGTGTTGCCGACCCGGACCTTGTCGCCCGGCTTGAGCGGCGGGGTGGCCGGCATGACGGGCATCGGCGGCAGGACCACGCGATGCGCCGCCTGGGGCGTGCCCATGATCTGCTGCAGCCGCTGATGCAGGTCCGGCCGCTCCTGCGCCAGCTTTTCCAGGGCCTGACGCAGCGTCGTCTTCAGCTCCGGGCCCGTGAAGGGCTTCTTGAGCAGGAAGCGCGCGCCGGCCGCCTGGGCCTGCGCCTGCTGCTCCGGACCGACCTCGAAGCTCAGCAGCGACAGGCGGCAGTCCGGCACCTGCCGGCAGATCTGCTGGTGCAGGGCGATGCCGTTCACCGCTTCCTTGGGGAACCAGTCGGTGATGAGGAACTGCGGGCGGAACTCCGCCAGCAGGGCCAGGGCGTCCTCCGGCTTGCTGCAGCAGCGGATGTTGGCGGCGGCGAAACCGTAGCTTTCGAGCAGCTGGCGGGCAAAGGACTGCACACCGGCCAGCGGGTCGACGACGAGGAAGTTCAGCGGTGCGGGGGCGTTCATGGCGGCGCCGGGAGGCGAAGCTGGGGGGATTGCAATCGATCTTAGCGAGCCCGCTGGCCGTCTTGCTGACGGCAGGTGACAGCGATGCCGATCAAACCGCCTCCGCGTGAAAAAAGTGCGTGAAGGTCTCCTCACGCGCCGCGCGGACGGGCCGCACGATCCCGGGGTTTGGCCCTAGCATGGGTCGTCCCGGTTCCCGGATCGCAGCAGGAAGTCGTTTGCATGGGTCTTCGTCGCCAGATGATCGGCTACGTGATCGCCGTCTCGGCCGGCTGCGTCCTGCTCGGGGTCTGGGCCTTGCAGCGCGGGCTGGAGCAGGCCTACCACGCGGCCGAGCTGGAGGAAGCCCGGGATGATTTCCGCCACCTCCTGGCGGTGCTCGACGGCGAGATCCAGCATCGCGAGGCCATGCTGCGCGAATGGCGGCTATGGCCGGACCTGCGGCGGCACCTGCAGCGGCCGGATCCGGCCTTCGTGGCGCGCAGCTTCGATCCCGTCTACCTGAACCAGATCGGCCTGGAGGGCCTGATGCTGCTGGACGCGCAGGGGCGTGTCGCCCTGCAGGCCTGGGCCAGCCCGGACGGCGAGCGCTGGGCCGCCACTCTGCCGCCCGGCTCGCGCGCCTGGATCGCCTCGCCCGCCGCCGATGCGCCGGCCTGCGGCCTCATCGGCAGCCCCGACTACCTCGTGCTGCTGTGCCGCCGTGCCCTGGCCGAACCGGGGCTGAAGGATGGTGTGCAGGGCGTGCTGGTGATGGCCGAGCGGCTGGACAGCCACTTCCTGCGCACGCTCGAACGCCGCGCCGGGCTGCCGGTGCGCTTCGTTCCGGCGGCCCAGGCCCAGCCGCTCGCCGGCGACATCGTCGAGCCCCTGGCCAGCGCCGAGCTGCCGGGCGCCGGCCCCTGGAGCCTGCGTCACCTGGACGAACACCTGCTCATGCACTGGCCCCTGCCCATGGCGGGCGAGCCGGCGCAGCAGGTGGCGCTGGAGGTCCTGCATGGGCGCGAGGTGGCGCGGCGGGGCGCACAGGAACTGCACGAACGGCGCCTGGTCATGGTGCTGCTGGGCGTGCTGCTCAGCGTCGGCCTGGGCGTGCTGCTGGACCGGCTCGTGATCAGCCGGGTCGTGCGCATGCGGCGCGAGCTGGCGGGCATCCGCGAGCAGCGGCAGTGGCATGCCGCCGTCACGCTGCAGGGCGCCGACGAGATCAACGAGCTCGGCGCGGGCATCAACCACCTCCTCTCCGTCATCGACCGGCAGGTGTACGAGCTCGAGAAGCTCTCGATGACGGACGCGCTGACGGGCCTGCCCAACCGCCGCTGCTTCAGCCAGCGCCTGGGCCTCGCCCTGCGCCAGCAGCACCGCAGCGGGGCGTCGCTGTGCCTGATCCTGATCGATGTCGACCATTTCAAGCGCTACAACGACCACTACGGCCACGCGGCCGGTGACCAGGCGCTGCAGACGCTGGCGCGCTGCCTGCAGCAGGTCGCGCGCCGGCCCACCGACCTGCCGGCGCGGCTCGGCGGCGAGGAGTTCGCGCTGCTGCTGCAGGACACCGATGCCGAGGGGGCGCTGCACCAGGCCGAGAAGTTGCGGGACCTGCTGGCCCGCGAGGCCGTGGTCCACGAGGCGCAACCGGGCGAGGGCGGGGCCAGCCCGGGGCGGCTGACGGTCAGCATCGGGCTGGCCATGTTCGCGACGCCGGACAGCGCCGACACGCTCTACCAGCGCGCCGATGCGGCGCTCTACGCGGCCAAGGCCGCCGGGCGTGACCGCATCGAGTGCGCCTGAGCGCCCGCGACCGCGCTCAGCGCTGGCGTTCCTCGCGCATGGCCTGCAGGCGGCGCCAGAAGCGGGCGTCCTGCGAGGTGGCGAAGTTGATGCGCATGAGGCTGCCGGCCTGGCGCGTGGCGCTGAACAGCACGCCGGGCGCGATCAGCCAGCCCTCGTCCAGCATGCGCTGCGCGAGGCGCTCGGTGTCCATGCCGACCTCCAGCCAGCCGAAGAGCCCGGCCGGCGGCGTGACGAAGCGGCAGCCGGCGCCCTCGGCGAGCGGCACCACGCGCTGGCGCGCGGCGTCCAGCCGGGCGATCACGCGCTCGGCATGGCGGCGCAGCGTGCCCTGTTCGAGGCACACCGCCACGGCGCGGTCCATCAGCGGGCTGGTGGTGAGGGTGGTCAGCAGCTTCTGCTCGGTGAGCTGGGCCACGATCTCCGGCGCCGCGGCCACGAAGCCGACGCGCCAGGCCGGGGTCAGGATCTTGGAGAAGCCCGAGACATAGAGCGTGCGCCGCAGGCCGTCCAGCGCGGAGAGCCGGGGCGCGTGGTTGGGCGCCATGGAGGCGTAGGTGTCGTCCTCGACGATCTGGAAGTCGTGCGCCTCCGCCAGCTTCAGGATCTGGTGCGCCCGCGACAGCGACAGCGTGCCGCCGGTCGGGTTGTGCAGCACGGAGACCGTGACGTACATGCGCGGCCGGTGCTCCTGCGCCAGCTGCGTCATGACGGCCATGTCGGGCCCGTCGGCGCCGCGGGGCACGGGCAGCAGGCGCATGCCGGCCTGCGAGAGCCGGGCGTACTCGATGGACCAGCCCGGGTCGTCCACCAGCACGGCGTCCCCGGGCTGCAGCAGGCGGCGCGTGATGAGGTCCAGCGCGTGGGTGGCGCCGACGGTGCTGATGATCTGCTCGGCCGGCGCGCTGATGCCGAGGTCGTCCAGCCGCCGCGCGAGGGCCTGGCGCAGGCGCAGGTCGCCGCCGGGCTCGCCGTACTGCAGCGCGAGCGGGTCGTCGCCGTCCGTCTGGGCCAGCACGCGGCGCATGGCGCTTTGCAGCAGGGGCAGGTCCAGCCAGTCGCCCGGCAGCGTGCCCAGGCCCGGCGCATGGCGCGCGTCGGCCTGGAACATGCCGCGGATGAGCGCGGTGGCGTCCAGCGGCACGCCCTGCGGAATGCCCACGGACGGGCGCTGCGGCGCGGTCCGGCCATCGGCGGCGGCCTGCGGGCGCAGGTCCCGCACGAAGAAGCCGCGCTGCTTGCGCGCCTCGACCAGGCCGGCGGCCAGCAGCTGGTCATAGGCGGCGACCACGGTGTAGGGGCTCACGCGGTGGTGGCGCGCACACTCCCGCACCGAGGGCAGGCGGCTGCCGGGCAGCAGCAGGCGCTGCTGGATGCGCTGCGAGAAGCGCTGGGCGAGCTGCTGGGCCAGGGGCTGGCCGGCATCGCGTTGCAGGGCGGCGGTGGCGGCTGTGTCGGTGTGCATGCCAGTACAGTTTCTAGTGCTGTCCGGACAAGTGTATTGGTTCTGTACTGGCTGCGGGTCGTAGACTGGCCCGAAGCCATTCACAATGGATGTCGAGTCCGTTGAAATTCCGTCGAAATTCCGTCATTGATTTGCCCGCGGCGCCCGCCGTCGATTTGCTGGAGACAAGAACGTGAGCACCTCCCCCTGGAACCTGGCCCAACGCGCTGCGCGGATGAACCCGTCCATCATTCGCGAGATCCTGAAGGTCACCGAGAAGCCGGGCATCCTGTCCATGGCCGGCGGTCTGCCGTCGGCGGACACCTTCCCCGTCGAGGCCCTGAAGACCGCCTGTGACCGGGTGCTGTCGCTCAACGCCAAGGAATCGCTGCAGTACGCCGCCAGCGAGGGTTTCGCGCCGCTGCGCGAGTGGGTGGCGGCCCGCATGGCCCGCCTGGGTCTCGAGGTCTCGCCGGACCAGGTGCTGATCACGAGCGGCTCGCAGCAGGGGCTGGACCTCGTCGGCAAGATCATGTGCGACGTCGGCGCCCCGGTGGCCGTCGAGACGCCCACCTACCTCGGCGCCCTGCAGGCCTTCACGCCCTACGAGCCCATCTTCACCAGCCTCGCCAGCGACCACGAAGGTCCGCTGCCCGAAGCCTTCGCCCGCCTGGCCCATGACGCGCCCGGCACCCGCTTCGCCTACCTGCTGCCGAACTACCAGAACCCCACCGGCCGCGTGATGAGCCTCGAGCGCCGCCAGGCCGTGATGGCCGCCGCCAAGGCCGCCAACGTGCCGGTGGTGGAAGACAACCCCTACGGCGACCTGTGGTTCGACGAAGAGCCGCCGGCCTCGCTGTCGTCGATGTGGCCCGAGGGCTCCATCTACCTGGGTTCCTTCTCCAAGGTGCTGACGCCGGGCTTCCGCCTGGGCTACATCGTGGCGCCCAAGGCCCTGTACCCCAAGCTGCTGCAGGCCAAGCAGGCGGCCGACCTCCACACGCCGGGCTTCAACCAGCGCGTGGTCTACGAGGTCATCAAGGACGGCTTCCTGGACCAGCACATCCCCAACATCCGTGCCCGCTACAAGGCCAACCGCGATGCCATGGCCGCGGCGCTGAAGCAGTACCTGCCGGCCGGCTGCGAATGGCAGAGCCCCAAGGGCGGCATGTTCTTCTGGATCCGCCTGCCCGAGGGCCTGGACGCCATGGCCCTGCTGCCCAAGGCCGTGGACGCCAACATCGCCTACGTGCCCGGCGCCGCCTTCTACGCGTCCAACCCGGACCTGCGCGCGCTGCGCCTGTCCTTCGTGACGCTGACGCCCGACCTCATCACCGAGGGCGTGGCCATCCTCGGCCGCGTGCTGGGCGAGGCGCTGGAAGCCGGCGCCCAGTCCACGCCCTGAGGCGCCTTGATGGCCGGCGATGATCCGCATGCCCTGCAGCGCCAGCTCGGCGCGAGGCGCTACCGGCTCAGCTGCGAGCCGGCGGACATCGACGCCCTCGCGGCCCATGTCTACCTGAGCCGGGCGTACTGGTCCGAGGGCATCCCCCTCGCGCTGGTGCAGCGGGCGATCGAGCATTCGCTGTGCATCGCGCTGCGCTGCGCGGCGGAGGAGGGGCCCGAGGCGCAGGTCGGCTTCGCGCGCATGGTCACGGACCGCGCGACCTACGCCTATCTCTGCGATGTCTACGTCCTCGAGCCTCACCGCCGGCAGGGCCTGGCCGACTGGATGATGCAGACGCTGCTGCAGCATCCCGATCTCCAGGGCCTGCGCCGCCTGCAGCTGGTCACGCGGGACATGCAGGCGCTCTATGCGCGCCACGGTTTCCAGCCGCTGGGCCACCCGGAGCGCGGCATGGAGATTGCCCGCCCCGGCCTGTACCTGCGCGCCGCCGCCGACCCGCCGCCGGGCTGAGCCCCGGCCCCCACGTTTCACTGCCACTGCCGGAGGTGCCCTGATGAGCCCGCGTTCCCGCCCCTTTGCCCAGGTCGATGTCTTCACCGCGGAGCCGCTCAAGGGCAATCCGCTGGCGGTGGTCGTGGATGGCTCCGGCCTCGACGAGACGCAGATGCAGGCCTTCGCCCGCTGGACCAACCTCAGCGAGACGACCTTCCTGCTGCCGCCCACGCTGCCCGGTGCGGACTACCGCGTGCGCATCTTCACCCCCGGCGGCGAGCTGCCCTTCGCCGGCCACCCGACGCTGGGCTCGGCCCAGGTGTGGCTGCAGCACGGCGGCGTGCCCCGCACGCCCGGCCGCGTGGTGCAGGAATGCGCCATCGGCCCCGTGACGCTGCGCCTGGACGGCGAGCGCCTCGCCTTTGCGGCGCCGCCTCTGGTCCGCAGCGGCCCGGTGCCGGCTGACATGCGCGCGCAGGTGGCCCGTTCGCTGCGGGTGGCGGACGCGGAGCTGCTCGACGTGGTCTGGGTGGACAACGGGCCGCAGTGGGTCGCCGCGCAGCTGCGGAGCGCCCAGGACGTGCTCGATCTCCAGCCGGACTTCGCGGCGATGCAGGGCCTGAAGCTGGGCGTCGTCGGCGCCTATCCTGCCGGGCACGCGCTGCAGTTCGAGGTGCGCGCCTTCGTGCCGGACATCGGCGTGCCGGAGGACCCTGTCACCGGCAGCCTCAACGCCGGCCTGGCGCTGTGGCTGATCGACAGCGGGCAGGCGCCCGCGCGCTACATCGCGTCCCAGGGCGCGGCGCTGCAGCGGGCCGGCCGCGTGCATGTGCACCGCGAGCAGGGGCACACCTGGATCGGCGGTGACGTGGTCACCCTGGTCCAGGGTCAGGTCTTGCTTTGATCACGAACCGGGAGCCGATCGCATGAGCACGCAGGACCTGTTCCGCGAGGATGCGCAGTTGCGCGAGTGCAGCGCCACGGTGCTGCGCGTGGACGCCGATGCCGTCATCCTGGACCGCACGGTGTTCTATCCGCTGGGCGGCGGGCAGGCCGGCGATGCCGGCGAGCTTCGGCTGGCCGACGGGCGCGTCCTGCGCGTGCTGGACACCCGCAAGGGCGAGGGCGGCGAGATCCGCCACCTGATCGACCCGGCGCAGGCCGAGGCGCTGGCCGCGCTGCAGCCGGGCCAGCCGCTGCAGGCCCGCATCGACTGGGCGCGCCGCTTCGCCCACATGCGATTCCACACCGCCACGCACCTGCTGTGCGCGCTGGTGCCGCATCCGGTCGACGGCTGCTCCATCACCGCGGGCTATGCGCGGCTGGACTTCCACACCGCCGAGCCGCTGGACAAGGACGCCCTGACCGCCGGCCTCGCGCGCCTGGTGGCGGCGGCTCATCCGGTGAGCCACCGCTGGATCAGCGAAGACGAGCTGGACGCCAATCCCGGCCTGGTGCGCAGCATGAGCGTCCAGCCGCCGCGCGGGCTCGGGCGGGTGCGTGTCATCGACGTCGAGGGAGTGGACCTCCAGCCCTGCGGCGGGACCCACGTGGCCAACACGGCGGACATCGGGCCGCTGCTCGTCACCAAGATCGAGAAGAAGTCGGCCATGACCCGCCGGGTCGTGCTGGGCTTCGCGCCGCCGGTCGCGGGCTCAGGCGGCTAGGCCGCCGGGGGCGTCAGTGCCCCTTTTGCTTGAAGTTGTCGTGGCAGGCCTTGCAGCTCTGGCCCACGGCGCCGGCCGCCACCTTCACCTCTTCCGGCTTGCCGCCCCTGACGGCGGCCTGCAGCTTGCCGACCTCCGTCTGGAACTTGTCGGCCGCTTCCTGGAACTTGGCGGGCTGGCTCCAGACCTCCGGCAGCGCTTCCGTGCCCTTGACCTTGTCGCTGCCCGGCACGAAGGCGGTGAAGGGTAGCTTGGAGACGACGGCGATCACGGCCATGTTGTCCTCGACGGCCTTGGCGTCGTAGGCCACCTTGCCCTGGGCCATGGCGTTGAGGCGGCGGAAGTGCGTGCCCATCAGCTCGAAGCCCGCCTGGCGGTACTCGACGGCATCGCCCGGGCGCTGGAAGGCGCTCTGCGCCTGGGCGCTCACGGCGCTGCACAGGCACAGCAGGGGCAGGAGGCAGCGGCGGGTCGCCGAAGTCAGGGTCGAGCGCATGGGATCTCCGTGTGAGGGTGGCGAGAGGCCCGCGAGGCGCGGGCGGTGCGGCAGTGTAGGGCCCGGCCGACTGTCTGTGGCCCGCCGGCTTGGGGACGGCCCCCGCCTCGGGTATCGTTGCCGGATGAAGGATGCCCGCCCCGACCTCGACCGGCGCCCCCTGCGCGTCTGGGACCTGCCCACCCGGCTGTTCCACTGGGCGCTCGTGCTCAGCGTGGGCGGCGCGGTGCTCAGCGCCAAGATCGGTGGCAATGCCATGGCCTGGCACCTGCGCTGCGGCTATGCCGTGCTGGCGCTGCTGGCCTTCCGCCTGCTGTGGGGCGTCGTGGGCGGACATTGGTCACGCTGGCGGCACATGCTGCACGGGCCCGCCGCCACCTGGCGCTATCTGCGGGGTCAGGCCTTGCCGGATGATCATTTCGACGTGGGGCACAACCCGCTCGGGGCGCTGTCGGTGCTGGTCATGCTGACGTGGCTGGCGGTGCAGGTGGGCTCCGGCCTGATTGCCGACGACGAGATCGCCACCACCGGCCCGCTGGCGGCCTGGGTGAGCAGCGAGACCAGCCTCGCCTGGGCCGATTACCACGAGCACCTCGGCCAGTGGGGCCTGTACGCCATGCTGGCGCTGCACATCGGGGCGGTGCTGTTCCACCAGGGGTACCGGCGTCGCCAGCTCATTGGCCCCATGCTGCGGGGGGACAAGCTGGCCCCTGCGCACCTGCCGGGCAGTCGCGACTCCGCGGCGACCCGCCTCTTCGCGCTGACGCTGCTGGTGGCCTGCGCGGCGGCGGTCTACCTGCTCGTCACGCTCACACCGGTGCCATGAGCCGGGCAGGACGGGTGGGCGGCCCTGGGAATCGCCGTCGGGCAGCGCAGCGGGCGGCAGCCTGAGTACACTGGCCGGCCTATGGACGTTTCGAACCGGATCGAACTGATCAGCCCCGATAGCCCCCCGTTGTGGGAGGAAGCCCGCCAGATCCTGCGTGAATACGCGCAGAGCCTGGCCGTGGACCTGCACTTCCAGGGCTTCGAGGAGGAGCTGCTGCAGCTGCCTGGCGAGTATGTGGCGCCCGCGGGCGGCTTCCTGCTGGCCCTGGTGGACGGGCAGGTGGCCGGCTCCGGCGCCTTCCGCAACCTGCCGGATGTGGATTACGCCAATGCCTGCGAGATGAAGCGCCTCTACGTGCGCCCCGCCTTCCGCCGCTTCGGCCTCGGCCGCATCGTGGCGCAGGCCCTCATCGACCAGGCCACGCAGGCCGGCTACTCCGCCATGCTGCTGGATACGCTGGACGACATGGAGGCCGCGCGCGGCCTGTACGGCAGCCTTGGCTTCGAGACGGTGCCGCCGTACTACTTCAACCCCATTCCGGGCGCGCACTACCTCAAGGTCGACCTCGTCTGAGTCCGGGGCAGGGTGCCGGGCGGCTGGCTCGGAGCTCGGAGCTCGGTTACGGCAGATTACGCCGCTAGCATCGGGCCCTGCCTGCTCCTTTTGCGACGTCATGACTGCCCTGCCAGCGCTCACCCCTGTTCATCCGCATGTCGCCGGCCTGGGCGAATCGCCCCTGTGGCATCCGCAGGAGCAGGCGCTGTACTGGGTGGACATCCCGGGCAAGGCGCTGCTGCGCCTGCGGGCCGACGGCACGACCCTCGACCGCTGGGCGCTGCCCGCGGAGCCCGGCTGCATCGCGCGGCGCGCCGGTGGCGGCCTGCTCATGGCGCGGCGGGACGGCGTGCATGCCTTCGACCCGGCGACGGGGCAGTCCACCTTGCTGATCGCCCCGCCCTACGACCCGGCCCGCCAGCGCTTCAATGACGGCAAGGCCGATCCGCTGGGGCGCTGGTGGATCGGCGGCATCGACGACGCGCGGGCGCCGGACGCCTTCTTCTACCGCGTGGACCGTCAGGGCTGTACCGCCGTGCTGCCAGGCGTGAGCACGGGCAATGGCCTGGCCTTCAGCCCGGACGGCCGGCGCCTCTACCACTCGGACACCAAGGCGCACACCATCTTCGTGCGGGACTACGAGCCGGCCACGGGCGTGCCGGGCGAGGCCCGCGTGCTGGCGCGCTTTGCCCCGCGCGTGGCCGGGCAGCCGCTGTCAGCCTACGGCGGGCGGCCGGACGGCGCCGCGGTGGATGCGGAAGGCGCCTACTGGGTCGCCCTGTTCGAGGGGCAGCGCCTGCTGCGCCTCTCGCCGGCGGGGGAGGTGCTGGCCGAGGTCCCGCTGCCGGTGCGCTGCCCGACGATGCCGGCCTTCGGCGGCACGGACCTCCGCACGCTGTACGTCACCACGGCGAGCCTCGGGCGTCCGGCGGACGAGCTCGCGGCCCAGCCGCTGGCCGGCTGCGTGTTGCAAATGCGCGTCGAGGTGCCGGGCCTGCCGGTGCCCGCCGTGGAGCTGTAGCCGCGCCGCCCGGGCCGGCCGTCGCTCCGGCGGCCTGCCATGCCCTCCGGGGTGGGCGTCTGCGCGCTGTGCGCCGTTCTGGTGCAGCCCGATGACAAAAGGCACTTGCTGACGTCTGTCAAGGGCAAGTCCTGATGCATTGTTGGGCGTCTGTTAAGCCCTTGTAAGGGGAAACCACATATAATCTTTGGGTTTTGCCGATCGACCCCCAAGGATTCGTGAGCCCTGAACCGCATGATGCCGCCCCGGCCGACAATGCTGAGGTGACCCATGCAGCGGCCCCTGCTGTACCGCAGGCCGTGCCGCAGGCTCCCGTCGCGCCCACCGGCGCGCGCCCTGATTCCTGGGATGAGGCCGGCGAGGAAGATTTCAAGGCCCGCGAGCCCCTGACGCCTGAAGAGGCGGCAGTCTGGCGGGCCGGGCATCGAGCGACGTCGCCCTGGCGTGTGGTCTTGTTCCAGGCGGTGGCGGCGGTGCTGATGGTGGCGCTGTGGACCTTTTTCGGGTCGGCGCGCCACGGGTACTCGGCGCTGTTCGGCGCCCTGGCCGTGGTCGGGCCCAATGCCTTGATGGCATGGGGGACGACCCGGCGCCCGGCCGCGATGGCGGGAGCTGCACTGCTCTCGCTGATGGTCTGGGAGCTGATCAAGATTCTCTTGGTCGCCGTCATCCTGTTGGCGGTGATCAAAGGGGTGCCTGACCTGCGTTGGCCGGCTCTGCTGCTGACGATGGTCGTGTGCCTCAAGGTTTACTGGCTGGTCCTGCTTCGGTGGGGCCGAAACAAAAATTAGACGGAACCCTGAACATGGCAGCAGAAGGACACGCGCCGACCGCTGGTGAGTACATCACTCACCATTTGCAGCACTGGCAGAAGAACTTTGCTCTGGTCGACCAGAAGCAGCATGGCATCGTCGATTTCAGCGTCTTCAACCTGGACTCGCTGATCTATTCCGTGGTGCTGGGCTCCATCGCCCTGTTCTTCCTGTGGCGTGCCGCCCGCAAGGCCACGTCCGGCGTGCCGGGCCGCTTCCAGGCCTTCGTCGAGATCCTCGTCGAGCTGGTGGACAACCAGGCCAAGGGCGTGATCCACAACGAGAAGAGCCGCAAGGTCGTGGGCCCCGTCGCCCTGACCGTGTTCGTGTGGATCTTCTTCATGAACGCCATGGACATGCTGCCCGTGGACTGGCTGC